>CAZYCL010000013.1:0-7849 GCA_964645795.1 uncultured Planctomycetales bacterium | reverse complement strand
TGACTTACGCTCCCTTCGGTCGCGCAAGTCATCTGCTCGCTAAAGCTACAGGCGCGATATTGACAAACTGTTTTTCGTATTAGAATACGATGGTTTTATTACGGTACCTGATTACTCTATGGTCCAAATAACTGTGTACGGCCTCAGCCAAAGCAGCGCTCTCAAGGCTGCGGCCCTTGCGCTTCAGGGCCGCGAGATCGTCTTTATGGGAGACCTGTGTCACCGCCTGCGCTATGATCGGGCCGTCATCAAGGCGCTCGTCGACAAAATGCGCGGTAGCGCCTATTACCTTTACGCCTTTTTCAAACGCCTGCCGGTAAGGATCGGCGCCCTTAAACGAAGGCAGGAACCCATGGTGAATATTGATGACGTCCTTGCCGTAGCCCTCCAGGAACCCCCGGGACAGGACCAGCATATAACGCGCCAGCACCAGAAAATCGGTAGAATCTTTTACCAGCTTATGTATTTCCGATTCCTTACGGTCGCCCTTATTTGCCGGCAGGTAATGAAACGGTATGCCGTACTGGGAGGCGATTTTTCTATGACAAAGGTGATTGCTTATGACAAGCGGGATTTTCGCTGGAAGCTCTCCGATCTTCCAGCGGTACAAAAGGTCCACCAGGCAGTGGTCAGAGCCGGAAACAAGGATACCCATGCGCGCGCTTATGGCCTTATCAAAAAGGGCAACCTCTGCCTTAAGGCGGGCGGCAATGGATAAAAACCCCTTTGACAGCGCCTCTTTTGACGCCTCAGACCTGAACTCAACCCGCATGAAAAAATGCCCCTTGCGGGGATCGCTGCTGTATTGGTCGGCGCAGAGGATATTGCCGTTATGCCTGAGGATAAAATTCGAGACCTTGGCGACAATCCCTTTCTGGTCCGGGCACTGTAGAAGCAAAACGAATGCCTTAGGCATGGCTTTCCTGGACCTTCCAGATCAGGTCTTTATATTCATCCAGCATCCTATAGGTATTAAAACGCGAACCCGTAGCGATGCAGTCTATCATCATGTCGACCCACCGGGAGTAAATATCGACGTTGCCTTTTTTGTTGGTCTTATAGTAAAGCCCGGCGATCTCTTCGATAGCCGAGTAAAGCTCCAGCGAATCCTCGGTGATCCTGAGGTCCCTCTCGCTGCCGACCTGGCCTTCGGGGTTGGCATAACCGAAGATCCTGCCGATGCCCAGGTCCGCGGCCTCCACTACCCAACCGTCGAGAGTGCTTATCTGGATGACTCCGTTAAGGATGGCCTTCATGCCGCTGGTGCCCGAGGCTTCAAAAGGAGGAAGAGGGTTGTTCAGCCATACATCCACTCCGCAGGTAAGCATCCTGGCCAGGTTTATATCGTAATTCTCAAGGAACAATACCTTCACATAATCGTAGACATCCGTGAGCTTATCAACCTTATCCATCATCTCGTTGATATAGGTAAAGCCGATGTTGTCCTTGGGATGGGCTTTACCGGCGTATATTATCTGAATGGGGCCGTACTTCTTGGCCATATCGATGAGGCGCGAAATGTCCTGCAGCAACATGCTGGGCCTCTTGTAAGCGGCTATCCTGCGTGCCCAGCAGACGGTAAGGTTATCCACGGACAGATCCCACTTCCCCAGGTAATCGCAGAGCTCCTTTTTGTTGGACTGGTGCGCGTTCCAAAGCTCCTGCCGAAAATCAGAGCTGCCTTTGAGCCCGCGAACCTTATCCAGGGCCATGGGGTTATCCCTGATATCGCCCAGGTACGAAGAAAAACGCTCGCACATCTTTAAGATCCTGCCGGACATCCAGGTATTGGGATGGACGCCGTTGGTAACGTGCGTGATCATATCCGCGTAGCGGGGAAACTGTATGTGCATGACCTTCTCGTGGTTCAGGGAAACGGCGTTGGTGATGGAAGATACGTTCATCGACATCAGCGTCAGGTTTATCATGCCGGAGGAGTCTTTGCCGTATTTCTCCAGCAGCGAGAAATCTTCCTTATTTATCACCTTAAAGAGGTCTTCGGGCACAAACCTGTCGTGGCCGGCCTCTACCGGCGTATGACACGTATAGACAAAATGCTCTTTTAGGCGGCTGATGTCTTCGCGGGCATCCGCCGGCAGATCCCTGGCCTTCTCCACGAAAGCAAAGACTGCATGTCCCTCGTTCAGGTGAAAAAGGTCGATGTTGTAGGCGAGCTCCCTGATGGCGGCCACCCCTCCCATACCCAGTATTACCCTCTGCATTATCTTGATCCAGGGGTTATCGCTCTTGTATAACTGGTCGGTAAGATGGCGGTTCTCCTCGCTGTTTTCTTCGACGTTTGAATCCAAGAGCACCAGCGGTATGGCATAATCATGGCGCCAACTGTAGACGTAATACTTCCAGAGCCGCAGATACAACTCGCCGGACTTAAGGCTTATCTTTATCTTGTTCTTAAGCGGTATAAGTCCGGGGTAGGAAAAAAGGTCCCACTGCATCGCCTCGGGCGCCTGGCCGTACTTGAACCAGAACTTCTGCTTGAAGTATCCGGAGTTCCAGAGCATCCCTATGGCGACCGCCGGAAGCTTATAATCAGCCATGGTCTTTATGGTATCCCCTGCCAACACGCCCAGGCCCCCGCTGTAAATAGGCAGGTCGATGATAGAGTCGCTCTTTAATGTAAAGAAGTAGTCCGCGAGCCTGAAATTTGAGAAGACTTCATGCTCCTGGACCATATTCTTGCTGTCGGTCTGGCGGGAAGTCTTGAATTTGTTATAGAAACTGGAGGCCAGGCCGTACTCCATGGAAAAATACGCCACACAGCGGCAGTCTTTGGAGCGCAGCCGTTTTTCGGTATTTACGATGGCGTCCAGCGGCATACCAAAGTAACCGTCCTCGTTTATGTCCCGGGAGTATATCTGCTGGAAACGGTCAACCTCCACTAAAGAAAAGAAGTCCGTAAGAGCGTTGTTGCCGGACAGGCCTTTTTTTAACCCCTCATCTAGCATATCGTCCTCAGATTTTCCTTATCGCCGAAAACATTATATCAAACCAACCGACCATTACAACTAATTATTGCTTGCGCCGATGGCTCTTTAGTTTTATATTGACTTATCGCAGGCCAACGTGTAAATTCAAATTACTGACGCGGGATGCCCCATGCTTACCAAAGTGATCAAAAATCTTTTTAACTCCGTGACCCATAAAGAAAGGTCGGTGGTCATGGAGAATTTCTTGTCGCTGTCAACGCTGCAGGGCTTAAGCTACCTTCTCCCGGTGATCCTCCTGCCCTACCTCATCCGCGTTATCGGGCCGGAACGGTTCGGCCTGATATCATTCGCCCAGGCCTTTGTGCAGTACTTCATGATCTTCACCGATTACGGCTTTAACTTCTCGGCTACAAAAGAGATATCCATATGCCGGGAGCACAAAGAAAAGGTCTGCTCCGTCTTCTCATCCGTCATAACCGTAAAGCTGGGACTGGCCTTGATCAGCATGCTGGCGCTTTTAGCCATCATAAACTTTGTCCCGAAGTTCAGGAATGAATGGCTGGTCTATGTGTTCGGCTTCGGCGTAGTGGTGGGTAACGCGTTATTCCCGGTGTGGTTCTTCCAGGGCGTAGAGAAGATGAAGTATACCGCAGCGCTCAACATCTCCTGCGGCCTCATAATCATCGCCGGTATACTTATTTTCGTAAAAGGCCCCGGCGACTACCTGAATATCCCCCTGATATTCTCGCTTGTATACATGCTAAACGGCGTGGTGGCGCTTTTTGTGGTTTTCTGTAAATTCGGGGTGCGCTTTTCCGTTCAGCCGCACAAGACCATCAAAAGGCACCTGCGGGACGGCTGGAACATATTCATATCGTGCCTGGCCATCAATGCCTATACCACGACAAGGATATTTGCCGTGGGGCTCTTGACCAACAATATCCTCACCGGCTACTACTCCGTAGCCGAAAGAATATCCTATATCATCCAGTCATTCCCTCTCTCTTCTTTTTCCCAGGCGGTATACCCGAGGCTTAGTAAGATCTATAAAAAGAACAGACTGCGGGCAGCGAACATCATGTATAAAATCCAGGATGTGACCACTACCACCGCCCTGATCTGCCTGCCGGTGATATTCATGCTTGCGCCTCTAATAGTCAGGGTCGTCTGCGGCTATCCCTACTGGCAGGTCATCGTGACACTGCGCCTGCTGATACTTTCGCTCTTTTTTCTTGACGCAAACGCCTTTAAGGTGCAGTATCTTCTGGTATGCGGAAGGTCCGACCTTTATTCCAGGATCCATGTGGGAATGGCCATGGTAGCCCTGCCCCTTATATTTCTCTTTATCTATTTTTTTTCTTATAACGGAGCGGCCCTGGCTACCATACTTATTGAAGCGGGGGTCCTTATATCCACTTCGAGGAAAGTCAGCGCCCTTACCCGGTCATAGGCAGGCGCAGTCTTATTTGCAGCAACAACCCTTACCGATCCTTTTGATCACCGCAGAGATTATGAAGCAGGCAAGAGCCAGGAATATCAGCGTATTATCGGCGACAGGAAGGATATCGAAGGCTGCCGCTAAAAGCAGTAATAATCCGATGCCGCAAGTTATGGCTGTAACTACGTTAGTGCCCTTACTCTCCATGCCCTGCTCCTTTCGATTTCCTACTTCTGCCTGACCCAGGCCAAGGCCTGTGTTTTGTCGTTGAAAGACATTACTTCGATCTTTATCCCCAGGGCCTCGTTCATAAGCGAAAACACCCGGACAACTGATTTGGCCGCCTCTGTCGGAGCCACAACCGCCCATCTGACTACCCTGCCATCTACGGCACATTCATCTTTGGCGAAGTTGCGCAATTGATTGATCTGCATATAGCTCCAATCTCCGACTACCTCGGAGAGATCGGCCAAAGTAGGCATCCCCGCCCGGTAAAGCGGATCAAGCTTCTGCCTCTTTATATGAGCTATTACTTCCTCTACGGTAATTACGCCTTTGAACTTCTCGTAGATGATCCCATCAGATGTGTCAATATTATATTCGATGGCCATAATATCTTAGACGAACATCCGGACTGAATATGCTAAAATGCAGTCTTTAGCCCTCCTTTACCCACCTGAGCGCCTCGTCTTTTACCTCAAATATGCGAATATCAACGTTAACGTCGGATGCCTCATGCAAAATATCCAGGAGATTGATGATGCCCCTCTCTGCGCTCCGGGGGGCGACGAGCGCCCATTTTATCTTTTTATTTGAATCGGCGTATATGGACTTTATGTAATTGCGGAATTGGCTGATCCTGAGATAATCCCAATCGACGACAAGCTCGGTGAGGTCGGCAATGGTGGGCATGCCTTTCTGGTACCGGGGGTCAGCCAGCTCCCGGTTACTTACCTCTATCGCCTCTTCCACGCTGACAGCGCCCTTGTATACTTCGTATATGACCCCTTCTGCGGTATCAATATTGTATTCTATGCTCATGGCCGTTCCGTTTTCCAGTCAGGGCGCCTTTGCGCCCGCTTACTATTGGATAGGGTATGCTTCCTGGCCTTCTGTCTTTTATTTCCCTTTTATCCAGCCCGCCGCTTCATCCTCTTGAATATCCTTATTTCAAAATTGGAGCCGGACGCGGGTCTGCGTCAAACTGCTTTGACACCACGCTTATATCATATTAAAGCATTAGAAAATCTTTTGCAAGCATAATCGGATTTTTTTGTGTTGTGGTTGCCGGCCATGGGATTAGAAAGGCCTCTGCATCAAAAAGGGGACGGAAGCTGTCTTCCGTCTCCTCATCAGCAAAACTCCATTTCCCAATTGGCGGGTAGTCGTGGACGGTAGGCGAACCCTACAACCTATTGAAATAGAGCTACTTATAAAAATTCATCGAAAACGCGGTATGGGTTGGCTAATCGCCCTAGACGAACCCGACTTCACTAAGCCTCTGAAGCCTAAAGAACTGAAAACTCCAGAACCTGCCAACGATTACGCGATTTAGTCCCTGTTAAACTCTCGATAATTCTTCCAAGAATACTCTTTGCTTCTCCCCCTGACAACAGTAGGGATCGGGTGATTCCAAATTATTGTTAAAATAAAGCGCTCTGGCTCTGCATCCGCCATGCCAGCTATCTATTGCTGAGCACTGTAAACAAGCATTAGTCATCGATAAATTTCTCAATCTAACAAGCGTTTCATCATGATTCCAAAGATATTCAAATGAATGATCACGAATGCTATCTCCAGAAAAATCGGACCCCAAAAAGACGCATGGAGTTATTCGGCCAGCAGAAGTAATACCACATTTTACATGGGCTGCTGGACACGCCAAGCCAGTCCAATTTCTATTTTTAAAAAAATGGAAATTTATCGACTTATTTTTATAAATGGTACTTAGCCTTTCCTTGACCAATAACGCTAGGGAAGAATCAATGATTAATTCTGAATTCTCAAGTGCTCGACCTATGGGCTTAATCAAACTCACAACAATATCAAGAATACCAACTTCACCAAGAAAATACGGGATCTGCAAAACATCATTAATATTAAATCGATTAACTGTGAAATGGATTGATAACTTCTTCACTCCATATGACTTTAAGAACTTAATCGCCCGAAGAACAATCTCAAAATTACCTTCTCCTCGTATATAATCATGAGTTTTTGCAGTTATGCCATCAAGGCTAACGCGGACTTCTATATTTAGCCTGCTAAGCATTTTTGCAATGGACGAATCTACTAATACGCCATTTGTTAAAAGGATCGTATTTAATCCCGCATCGGTACAAAATTGTAAAAATTCAAAGATGTCACTCCGCGTTAATGGTTCTCCGCCAGAAACGACAACGTTCTTTATCCCAGCATCCGCTATTTCCCCAACCAAACGTTTAAGCTCAGCGATGGTTAGCTCAACATCATCAGGATTGACAGCGCTTGCATAACAATGTTTGCAGTTTAATGGACAAGATTTCGTTACATCCAGATAGACTCGTTCTGGAAACGGTAAATTTTGAATTTGTCCCATATCTATGAACAAGGATTGAGTTCTTGTGCTTCCTTAAAAGATTGATCAGATTTAAAATCAGGTAATGGGAAACACTTCTTCTCAAAAATCTTTATATATTTTTCCCCTGCACTCGTTAACAACATTCCATCAAAATAACTTTCTTTGCATAAAATTTTCGACCAAATAATGCTGACGGAGATCAGGTTAATTATAATAACAAAAACCGCTTTTAAAAAGAACCCGGCCGGTTTGCCAAACACCAGGTAAGCGATTGAGAGCGCCCAAGCGATATAGGTATATGCTTTCCATAAAAACCCTATCGTTTTTCGAGTAACCTGCAAAAGATGCAAATTTGATAATTTTTGTTGGTATTTTTTTAAAGATGCATACTCTTGTGAATATAACGAATGCAAAGCAGTAGGAGTATTGAGCCTTGCAATTATTTCCTTCTCGAAACTATGTAGTGATGAGGTATCTTTTCCCTCAATAAACTGAAAACGATATGTAGGGCTTGCAGGCTCATCGCTTTTCGACTTTTCTAAATATCCGCTGTTGAGCAAATGAAAAAATGCCAGATCAACACTTAAATTCTTCCCACCCTTTAAGAACGCGATTTCATACTGATCTGCCGTCTTGAGATTCTCATCTAAGGTGTCATCCCGTACCGTATGTCTCCGAGAAAGGACATTTTTTATGATCGCAAACGACAGAATAAAAATTAAATATAGAAGTATTAAGACGCCTAAATGCATAATAGCTCCTTTCTCGGCCTTCTAGGGTTCGCGTCCACAATTAGTGTGGGCGCTTTTCCCCTACGTCCTCGACGGACGGTTCACTTCAAAAACTGGCGGGTAATTGTAGACGGTAGGCGAACCCCGCAACCCATTGAAATAAGCCTACTTG
>CAZYCL010000012.1:0-9876 GCA_964645795.1 uncultured Planctomycetales bacterium | reverse complement strand
ACAACTAATTGAACCACTTGAGGTTGTGCGGTGCGGCTGGCGACAACTCTGGGCAATTTTTATTGGCACCAAATATCAAACGAGATTATGGCAGCGAATACTAATTTTATACGCGAGATTATCGACCAGGACCTGGCGCGGGGCAAGAACAGCGGGCGGGTACATACTCGTTTTCCTCCCGAGCCCAACGGCTACCTGCACATAGGCCACGCCAAGAGCATATGCCTGAACTTTGGTATAGCCCGCGATTATAAGGGCTTATGTAACCTGCGTTTTGACGATACCAACCCCGAGACCGAAGACGTCGAGTATGTCGATTCCATCAAAGAGGATGTGCGCTGGCTGGGTTTTGACTGGCAGGAGCGCCTGTATTATGCCTCGGATTATTTTGAAAAGCTCTATGAATTTGCCCTGCAATTGATAAAGAAAGGCAAAGCTTATGTATGTGACCAGCCGCTTGAGGAGGTACGGCAGTACAGGGGCACGATAACCGAGCCCGGCAAAAACAGCCCTTATCGCGACCGTAGCGTCAAAGAGAACCTTGAATTGTTTGATCGGATGCGTAAGGGCGAGTTTGAGGAAGGCGCTAAAGTTTTGCGCGGGAAAATCGATATGGGCCATCCGAATATGCTCATGCGCGACCCCGTCTTCTACCGTATTAAAAAACTCTCCCACCATCGCACCAAAGACAAATGGTGTATCTATCCTACCTACGATTATACGCACGGCATCTGCGATTCGCTGGAGGGCATTACCCACTCCATCTGTACCTTGGAGTTCGAGGTGCACCGGCCCTTATATGACTGGATACTGATCGAGCTGGGTATCCACCGGCCTCAGCAAATAGAGTTTGCCCGGCTCAATCTAAGCCATACCATTTTAAGCAAGCGCAAGCTCCTTGAGCTGGTGGCAAAAAAGTATGTCAGCGGCTGGGATGACCCGCGCATGCCGACCATTTCGGGGTTGCGCAGGCGCGGCTACACCGCTTCTTCCATCCGCGCCTTCTGCGAACAGATCGGAGTGTCTAAAGCCGATAGTATAGTAGAGCTGGTATTGCTTGAAAACAGCATACGCGAAGAGCTTAATAAAACAGCCCGGCGCGCCATGGCAGTGCTCCACCCGGTGAAGCTGGTCATCGATAATTATCCAAAGGATAAAACTGAGGAGTTTGACGCAGTCAATAATCCGGAAGACGCATCCATGGGCACAAGAAAGCTGGCTTTTTGCCGGGAGCTTTACATAGAAGCAGAGGATTTCCGCGAGGACCCCCCTAAACAATTCTACCGTCTTTCTCCCGGCAGGGAGGTAAGGCTGCGTTATGCTTATCTAGTTACTTGTACCAACTGTGTAAAAGACCCGTCAGGCAAGATCCTCGAAATACATTGTACCTATGACCCCGAGACCCGCGGCGGAGATGCGCCTGACGGCCGCAAGGTAAAAAGCACCATTCATTGGGTAAGCGCAAGGCACGCCGTAGAGGCAGAGGTCAGGTTATACGATACGCTTTTTACGCAGCGTGACCCCGGCCAGGTTCAAGAAGGAGCCGATTTTACCGCTAATCTTAACCCCAGGTCACTGGAAATCATCCGGTCGGCTAAAGTCGAAGCGGTTCTTGCCAGCGTTCCTTGCGGCAGCAGATATCAGTTTGAGCGCTTGGGTTATTTTTGCGCGGATAAGGATTCATCGGCGCTCAGGCCGGTTTTTAACCGCACCGTAACGCTCAGGGATACCTGGGCCAAGATCGAAAAGAGACTATAAAGGTATTCTGGAATCGGAAAACAATAAAATATGTTGATTTATTAGTGGGGCATAGCATATAATTAAAATATAAAAAGGAGGGCGCATGAAGGTCGTAAAACTAACAGCGCTGGTTTTGGTGGTTTTGGTATGTTTGGTTTCTTTTGTTTTCGCGCAGCAGGTCAAGCGTACCGCCGTAATATCGGATCTGTCCGGTAAGGTGGAAGTGCGCGATGCTAGCGGAAAATGGAGGCCGGCATCAAAAGGCATGGTGCTTAAAGAGGGCAATGCCGTCAGGACGATGAAGGGTTCCTCGGTCATGCTTACCCTTGACGGAGATATTCAATCAGGGGTGGTGCAACTCAAACAGAACAGTCAGCTGACGCTAGCCGAACTCTACAAAGACAAGAAAAAGAACACCCAGAATACACTTCTTGACCTGGCGCTGGGAGAGGTCCTGGTCAAGACCAAGAAGCTTCAGGAAGCAGGTTCGCGCTTTGAAGTAAAGACTCCTACTTCGATAGTCGGGGTAAGAGGCACTGAGTTTTCCGTAGCGGTAGAGGCGTTAGATAAATAAATTTTGAAGATTAACAGGCAGTTTTTAGCCAACATAGTTTTAGCCCTGGTAGTAAGCAGCGCGGTGTTTATCTGTTGCTACCAGGGTTTTTTTCGCCGCCTTGAGCTGGCCGGTTTCGATTTCGTCTTTAATACCCGCGGAGCTATCCCGTTCGACCCCAGGATTATAATAGTTGAAATATCGGATTCCGAGATCGAAAAAGTAGGCAGGTGGCCCTGGGAGAGGAAGTGGATGGCCTCTATTGTCATGGCCCTGAAAGAGCTGGGTGCCGGATCAATATACCTGGATATATTATTTTCGGAGACGGGCGGCCAGGACGATGTATTGCTTGAAGCAGCGATAAGGGAAGCCGGAAACGTATACCTTCCTTTTGTCTTTCGCAGGAAAGACCTCGATATATCAACCGCGCTTCTTGCGCTGGATAGATTTAGGCCTTACATTAAAGGGACAGGGGCGATAAATATATACCCTGACCCGGACGGAGCGATACGCAGGCTCAGGCCCGTATTTAAACATGGCCATGATATAAATGAGCATATCGCCTTTAAGATCGCGCTGGATGAAGCTGGACTGAAAATATCCGGCATTCAAAAGAGCAAGATACTGCTTTCAGGAAGCGGAAGGGATATCGCGGTCCCTATAGGAGAAGACGCCAACATGGTCATCAATTGGTCGGGGACCTGGAAGAAGACCTTCAGGCATTACGGCTTCCTGGACGTGCTTTCCGCCTATAAAGACCTCAAAGACGGGGTCAAGCCCGGGATAGACACAAGCGTTTTTAGAAACAGTATCTGCCTGGTAGGGGTAACCGCCATAGGCTTATATGATATTAAGCCGATTCCTTTTGAGCCGGAGTATCCCAGCATCGGCGCCATCGCCAACGTCATAAGCTCTGTATTAAGGCGCGATTTTCTAACCCCCCTGCCCAGCGGCCTTAACTTCTTCATAATTTATCTCTTGGGGCTCCTTCCGGCATTTTTTGTCGCCAAGACACGGTCGCTTTTAAAAAGCGCGATATTCATCTTTTCTCTGGGTGCAGGCTTCGTCATCATAAGCTATATCCTCTTTACCAAAGGTTATATCCTTAACTTTACCTGCGGCCTCCTCTCTATTGCCTTCAGCACCATTGCTATTGAGACCTATCACTTTATTCGCGTTTCACAGGAGAAGCAGAAGCTGTTCAAGCTCTCCATTACCGACGGCCTTACCGGCTTGTATAATATCAGGTATTTCAAGATGCTTCTGGAGACAGAGATCATGCTGGCCAAGCCCAACCCCGATGCCAGCTTTTGCATCATCATGAGCGATGTCGACCACTTTAAAAAGTTCAACGATACTTACGGCCATCAAGTAGGGGATCTTGTGCTTAAAGAAACTGCCCAGGTTATCAAAGGATGCATCCGCTCCTCCGATATCGCTGCCAGATATGGCGGAGAAGAGAATATCGTCCTTTTAAGAAGCACTACTTTAGCCAATGGAATGATGATAGCAGAGAAGATCCGTAAGGCCATAGAAGAACACATTCTGAAGGATGAAAATAATACTTATAGAGTGACTGTTAGCCTTGGGGTATCCCTATACTCTAAGGCGGATGATGTCGAAACGATCATAAAAAGGGCAGACTCCGGGCTCTATAAGGCCAAAGAGTTCGGCAGAAACCGCGTTTGCACCTTAGAAGCCACTTAATCCCTCCGGGACGGTTCTGGGACCTGTCCCCAGAACCGTCCCCACATTTGTCCAAAGTGATTTTAATGCTTTATTAATGTCCATTCTAACCTAATTCTCCTTTCAGTAATTACAGCAGCTGCTATCCTCTAAAAAAATCAAAAAAATAACGGTTTTTCGCTTTCTCGTCGAGAAAAGTTAAAAAACACTTGACATTTTAATAATTTTATATATACTTAATATGCTTATATTGTTCTTAAAATAATTTCTTATCTTTATTAGCATAAAGTTAAAATAATTGCCGAAAGGCAGGTAACTTATGCAGCCCACTGGGTATGAAAATAACGCTTTAATTTGTGGGTTTAGAAGATAAACCCCACTTCTGGCAGCAGGAGTGGGGTTTTTTGTTGGGATTAAAGTGGCTCAAAATCATTAATTTAGCGAATATGAGCGTTAAGATCAAGCTATTCAAGAAAACTAGTCTATTAGCCTGCGCAAGCGCCTTATTTTTCTTCATCAGCGCCCCAGGTGCAGAAGCCCTGGTTGAAGTAGATAATGTTGCTGCGGGAAGCGCAGAATTTACCAATATCGATGCTAATACTTTACAGGTAACGGCTACTGACAAAGCGATCATAAATTACAAATCTTTTAATATCCTGGAAAATGAAACAGTTAACTTCATCCTGCCCTCAAAAGAAAGCACCATCCTTAATAACGTAATCGGCAGCTCCTCCAGCTCTATCCTGGGCAGGCTTTTTTGTAACGGCATACTGTTTTTGGTCAACCCCAACGGCATAACCTTTGGCCCGAACTCAAGCGTGGAAGCCGCCGGCTTCATCGCCTCTACCCGCGCCATAACCAACGACAACTTCCTTAACTCTAATTACATATTTGAGAAATTAGCCGGAAAAGACGGCTTATTGCTTAATCAGGGCCAGATCCGCGTCACTGACGCCGGTTTCGGGGTCTTTATTGCCGGCGCAATAGAAAATGAAGGTTCGATCATAGCAAGCGTTGGAAAGATCGCGCTGGCTTCGGGGGATGCGGTAAGCGTGGATTTCGCAGGAAACAGCCTGATCTCGGTAGTAATTGATGAGCCGGTAGCAGAAACCATCCTTGATGAAGACGGTAACCCCATTACCGAACAGATAAAGAACACCGGTACAATAGAGGCCAATGGCGGCGAGGTATTGATTAAGGCGCAGGCCTTGCCCGGTATCTTTGAAAAAGCGATTAATGTCGAAGGTGTCGTGCGCGCGGTGCGCATTGATAATATCGGCGGCAAAGTCGTCCTGGTCACCGAGCGCGATATCGTCATGGATGCCGCGATCTTTGCCGCACAGATCCAGGTCGGCTTGGAAGGCGAATCCGTTCCCGAGAACGTGCTGATCAAGGAAAACTCTACTATAGAGGCCGAGCAGTCTGTGACGGTACTGGCTAAAAACGATATCGAAGTTAGGTCCGGCATCACTACCCAAAATGGCAACATCGATATCCTTGCCGATTACGACAACGATAAGCAAGGCAGCTTTACCCAGGCTCCTGATACTACTATCGAGGCCAAGGGGGCGGGCGATGTTTATATTGATTCTTCCGAAACCATGACCTTATACAATGTAAAGACTGAAGAAGGCGCGATCAAGATAGGTACGCGAAGAACACCGGATGTAATTGCCGGTGCGCCTAACTACATTCACGCCGAGGGCGATCTGGTGATCAATCAGAAAGAAAGCTTATCAGGGCAAACCGCTGCCTTAAGTACCACCAGGGCTGACCAGCTTCTCTATAATCCCGCCGGAGAACTCGGACTTGAAGCTTCCTCCGGCAAAGTAGAAGACCTGACCCTAACTTCTATACAGGCAGATACCTTAAAGATTACCGCAAACGCCGTTTTCGTTAACTCCGCGGCACCCAGCACAGAGGTCTATAAGAACGCTGGCGACATCTTCATCCAGGACGCCCAATATAGCCACATTGATAACACCGCTATATTGGAAGGCGAGGATCTTAAGCTTACTTATGTCAATAACGGCGATCTGACCCTGGTTACGGATAACCGCATGCATGCTAATCCGGCAATAATCATCTCGGCCAATAACCTGAAATTAATCGCTAAAGAGTTCGGCTCAAGCGTCTCCCCCCTGGCTTTATCCGCGGCTAATCTCCACATTCAAAGATTATCTAACTCTATAAATATTCTAGAGTCTTTGGGCATCGGCACATCTATTATGCTCAGGGGCCCTCCGGAGGATAATTTCAGCATTATTTATAATCACGACACGAACCTAATTCTGGAAGCCTGCAAAGTAAGTACGGTTGGCAGCCAGCCGCTTAATTTATTTGGCAATATCTCCTTCCATAACTTCGAATGCCTGATCCCGGGCAAAACACTCTATTTTGAAAATAATAAGTTATATAAATTCTTTGGCAATACCTCTATAATCGGCATACCCGGTCATGCCGGCCTAATCAAGCTATTGTCCAGCCAGGAAGGCTCTCCTGCCTATACTGTCTTTGAAGGAGATACCCACATCTCCTATGTAGCCATAAGGGATCTCTATAATACAGGTGTAGTAGTTAAAACCAAACCCTCTACCAATTGGGGCAATATCTCAGGCTTTGATACTGACCCTACCTGGGACGGAGGAGGTTCTACCAGCGCCTGGTCAGAGGATGCCAACTGGGATACCGATACCGAGCCTACTGCTTTTGATACCTGCACCTTTGATGGCACCTCTTCGGATGATTCAGAGGTAGACGCTCTATTTGCCGGCACCATCACCAGCCTTGTAATCAACGGCTATGCCGGCAATCTTACCTTAGGCAGGTCCCTGGCTATTACCGGAAGTCTTAATATCATTGCCGGTACCCTGGACCTAAACGGTCAGAATCTGGATCTGACCGGCGCTACCTTCTCCAACACCGGCACCCTGCGTCTGCAAGGTGATGAGACCTTGACCGCCTTTACCAACGATACGGATTCGGGGACGGTGGAGTATGACGGAGCGGATAATTATTATGATCTGGTCGCAGGCAACGATTATTACAATTTAGTTTTTAATAACGCAGCCGCCAGCTGGAGTCCTGATGCAGACGTAGATGTTAATAACGCCCTTACTATTAACGGTGGGGCATTTTGTGTATCCAACTACGACCTTGATATGACCGGGGCCACATTTACTAATAACGATACCTTATATATAAGCGGGACCACTACCCTGACCAACTTCACCAACGATACGGATTCAGGTTGTGTTAGTTATGCTTATGCAGGCACTGGCTTAGTTGCCGGCAATACCTATTATGACCTCTTGATCGGTGGAGACGCAGGCGATATCAGAGAGCTCTCTGCGGACGTGGTTGTTAACCACCGTCTCTCGATTTATACCGCCACCCTCGACCTTAACGGACACAATTTGGATTTAAATGGAGGGGAGTTTAACAATCAGGGCGTCCTGCGCCTGCACGGCGATGAGACTCTTACAAACTTTACCAACGATACGGATTCGGGGACGGTGGAGTATGACGGCGGGGATACTTATATTAATCCTTTGCCTGCCGGCGATGATTATTATAATCTTACTTTTAATAATGCTGCCGGGTATTGGAGCCTGGAGGCCAACCTCGATGTTAATAACAACCTTACTATCAACGCAGGCCAGCTTGAGCTTGCCGGCTATGACCTGGATATGACCGGCGCGACATTCGTCAATAACGGCACGCTTAAGCTATACGGCAGCGAGACTTTGACTAATTTTGTCAATGATACCGATTCGGGCGACGTATTTTATTGGAATCCGGACCTTGGCACTTACAACCTTGTCGCAGGCAACGCATATTACAGCCTGACGCTTAGTAACGGAGGAACCTATTCCCTCAATGCGGACCTCGATGTCAATGACGGTATTGCCCTATACGATTTCACCACACTGGATCTCAACGGCCATAACCTGGATATGACCGGAGCCGATCCTTTTTGGAACGAGAACGGCACTTTGCGCCTCCAGGGCAACGAGACCCTGACTAACTTTACCAATGATACTGATACCGGAACGATCTATTTTTACGGAGCGGTTAACGGCACTATCCCTACCGGCGGCACTTATTGGGACGTTGTTTTTGATAATGCAGTTGGCAGTTGGTCATTGAGCACAGACACCACAATAAATAATTTACTATCGATACTTGACGGTACCGTCTCTTCGGGGGGTAATGACCTGATAATGGGAGGCGGCGCCACTTTTGATAACCACGGTACTTTAGTATTCGCAGGCACAGAAACATTAACTAATTTCACTAACGATACCGACTCAGGCGCCATATGTTATTATAATGCCGGTACTGTTAACGGGCTCATAGCGGGGAATACATATTACGGGCTGGCGTTTACTAACGGCGGGACCTTTAATTTGGGAGCTGACGTTGACGTAAATGGTTTCCTTTGGATTCAGAATGGCGGCGGCGCAGCTACTTTTGATTTAAACGGCCACAACTTAGATATGACCGGCGCCAGCTTTGATAACACCGGCACCCTGCGCCTTGAGGGAGGAGAAACCTTAACCGCTTTTACCAACGATACGGATTCAGGGACAGTGGAGTATGACGGGACAGGAGCTTATTATGAACTGGTCGCGGGAGATTCCTATTATAATCTTACCTTTAATAATGCTGCTTCATTGTGGTGTGCTGACGCAGCCGTAGATGTAAATAACATGCTTACTATTACTGCTGGAGAGTTTGCCTTAGACGGCCAGGATCTGGATCTGACAGGAGCAACTTTCTCTAATACCGGAACATTAGGTCTTATTGGCACCGAGACATTGACCAACTTCACTAATGATACGGATTCAGGTACTGTTGGTTATAGCGGTACCGGTGTTGGTTTAAATGGCGGTAACACTTACTGGAATTTGTTGATCGGCGGTGGAGCCGGCGATGCCAGAGACCTTGCTGCGGATGTGGTTGTAAACAACGGTTTGTCTATTTACACTGCTACGTTTGATCTCAACGGCCACAATCTGAATATGGTTGGAGGGGCACCGCTTAATAACCAAGGTGTCTTGCGCCTGCAGGGTTCAGAGACGTTGACCAATTTTACTAATGATACGGATTCCGGAACGGTGGAGTACGATGGGGCAGGCGTTCATCCCGGCCTTGCCGCAGGGGATAACTACTATAACCTAACTTTTGACAACGCGGCCGGCAGCTGGAATCTCGTTGCCAATGTGGATATAAACGGCGCCTTGAATATTGTTGCCGGCGGGCTTGACTTAAACCATTTCGATCTGGACATAACTGGCGGCAGCTTCAGCAATACAGGAACGCTATGGCTGCGGGGTGAAGAAACCTTGACCGGTTTTACCAACGACACCGACTCCGGAACAGTGGCGTATAACGGCGCAGGCGGCTTCTCTGGCCTGGCCGCCGGAGATGCGTATTATAATTTGACTTTCAGCAATGGCGTAGGCACCTGGGACCTTGACGCCGACCTCGATGTGAATAATTCGCTTATACTCGAAGCCACCCTCGATTTGAACGGATTTAATTTAGATCTGACAGGCGCCACCTTTACCAACAACGACACCTTACGCCTGCAGGGCGGTGAAACACTGACCAATTTCACCAACGACACGAATTCAGGAACGGTAGAGTATGACGGCAATGGTTCTTATTGGGTTTTGGCTGCAGGCGGCAATTATTACAATGTCATATTCAATAACGCAGCTTCCGATTGGAATACCGACGTCGACATTGACGTAAATAACGCCCTCACTATTAATGCAGGCGCCCTCGATCTGGGAGGCCACAACCTGGACATGACCGGAGCTACTTTCGGTAGTAGCGGCACCCTACGCATGCAGAACACCGAGACCCTGACGGCATTTACCAACGACACC
>CAZYCL010000011.1:10211-10415 GCA_964645795.1 uncultured Planctomycetales bacterium | reverse complement strand
AGTTCAGAAGGATTTCGCTATGGACTGCGAAAAGATTAAGCGCCCATAGCTCAATCCCGCAAAAAGCGTGCGGGACTTCGCCCCGCAAAAGCGGCGGGGCTCGTTGGTTAAGAGGTAGTTGAGCTATGGACTGCGAAAAGATTAAGCGCCCATAGCTCACCCTCCTGAACTAAAGTTCAGAAGGATTTCGCTATGGACTGCGAA
>CAZYCL010000011.1:0-10111 GCA_964645795.1 uncultured Planctomycetales bacterium | reverse complement strand
AAGATTAAGCGCCCATAGCTCAATTGGATAGAGCGTCAGTCTTCGGAACTGAATGTTGCAGGTCCGATTCCTGCTGGGCGCATGTATACCCATGAGTGTCTTATCAAAAACGCGTTTTTGGCGCTTCAAGAGATGGACGGCTAACCTTTCGCTTTTCCTTATAAGCTGCGTCCTGTCTTTCCTTCTTCTGGAGTTTATCCTCGACATTCTGGGTTATAATCCCCATCCGATCACGAAGTATCATTCCAAAGACCTGGAGGCAGGTTACGATATCATGCCGGATAGTCCTGCGTCAGTGCACCGGCTTAAGGAGTACAGCTATAAGTATTGGTCTAACGAGTTGGGGTGCTTTGATCTTGCCTATAAGGGTGAGCGAGATTATATACTGCTTTTGGGCGATAGCTTTACCTGGGGATTTGCCCCCTTTGAATATAAGTACGGCAGCCTGCTTGAGTCTTATTTATCGCGCAGGGTGCTCAAGTGCGGCGTATTAGGCTATTCTACCCGTCAGGAGCTGTTGAAGGCCGGGAAGCTTTTAAAGAGGCTGGACTCTCGACCTTCTCTGATAATAGTGGGGTATTGCCTTGGCAATGACTGGGAGGATTACTGTTTTCCTTATTACAGGATCATGGACGATGGCCTTGTCCAGGCCTGTAAGTTTAGTCTGGATACGGGCAGGTGCGACTGTTACTCGGATGCAGAGATAAGGGTCATGTCAGGAGCCCGGTATATTTTCTGGTCAGAAGGCAAAAACCTGCCGCTTCTGGAGAAGATCAAAATGGTGTTACGCAGAAAGTCCACCGTTTATCGAATGATCTCTGCTAATAAGCTGGTCAGGTCGATAGCGAATAGGCTGGGGCTTGCCGAAAAAACCGTTAAGTCATATATCCCCCCGGTCCACTACGACCAGAACCGCTATCCGGCGCTGCGGAAAGTATTTAAGAACAACTTTGCCAATTTAAGCGAGTTTAAGAAGCTGGCCAGCGATCATGGCGCCAGGCTCCTGGTCGTGTTAATCCCTTCTGATATACATGTCTATGATTTTTTAAAAGAAGAAAATGACCCGGGAGTATCGGGGCTGCGAAGAAAGCTCACCTCTTTTTTATCGCAGCAAAACATAAGCTACCTGGATTTGTTGCCCTATTATAGGCAATGCGCAGCAGGCGATAGCCAGGGGGATTATTACGGTAATAAAGGGCTATATTTGCCTTCTGATGGGCATTGGAACATCAGGGGAGACAGGCTGGCTGCGCTTTTGATATCGCTTCATATCGTTGAGAACGGACTGCTTGAAGTTACCGATAAGCAAACCGTGGTTAATAAAATCAAGCAAGAACTTAAAGCCTTCAAAGCCGGGGACGGTTCTTAAGATGATTTAGAACTGTCCCCGATTTCTTTCTTAACTAAATCAATTGACTACTTTTCCTATTTGATATAAAATACATCCCAACCTAAAAGATTAGGGCCATTAGTCATCCTCCTGGAGTAAAGCTCAGTAGGATTTCGCTAATGGCTTGAACTAAAAGACTAGGGCCATTAGCTCAATTGGCAGAGCAGGACACTCTTAATGTCAAGGTCGTAGGTTCGACTCCTACATGGCCCACCAAAATTTTCCGACAAGGAAAATTTTGGTGCCACTAAAGAGAGCGGCCCAAGGCGCAAACCGCGACAAGCGGTTTAGCGAACTTAGTGCTTTCAAAGCATAGATTCGCTGCTTCCAACCTCATAACCCCCATAAACTTTCATCTCAGTTCTAAGAAAAAAATATTGCTTTTGCCCTTGATTTTTCTGATAAATATGTTAATATTTATATAATAATTTGAATGCTCTTAATCCGGTAGTCCTGGTTAGGGGTAATCAGGATTGCCACGGAATACCACCGGATTAGACCATTATTTAGGAGAGGTCTATCCGGTTTTTTGTTTGTCAAAGAAAAAGACTTTTATAATGCTTATGCGATGTTTTTAAAAAGGAGAAAGAGATGATCCAGAGATTAAAGAGAACGATTGCCCTGACACTGTCAATCTGCTTTATTTTTACCCAATCTGGATTTGCCCAGGTGGCTTCCCAGCTGAATTTAGCCGGAAGATTTAGCCAAGCCAGGCCTGCTGCAGCTTTTGAAGCTTTCCGTCCACTGCACCTGCGCTACTTTTCTTACGATATCAAGACTGACCAATTCAAAGTGCTTTTGGACAAGGGGGACCAGCAGAAACTGGCTGAACCCCAGATAAAGGGCATCTCCAAAGAGCTTTTGGCCTACTTTTTAGTCGGCGTAAGCCTTCCGGATGATTGTTTTTGGGTTAATTTAAGGCCTGATTCGGAAAACCAGATAATCGATGAGCGCCTGGCCTTGACCGACGTAGGCAAGGTCCTGCTTGAGGCAGACCTGCAGTTAAAGAAAGACACGGCTTTATATACTTCACCCAAGACGCCTACAGGCAAGAAGTATTGGGAGCTCCTTTATAAGAAGGCTGCCGAGCTTTACGGCACCGATAACGTTTCCATCCCCACCCTTACCCGCCCCTGGATTGTCCCAAACGAGATCATCATCCGCCAGACCGCCAACTCCGCTTACATCTATAAGTCCACCCTTAAGGTAATGCTTGAGCAGGACCATCTTAAGGGTTCACAGGCATACAGCTTCAAGGATGAGCGGGCCAAGAAACTCAATGATTACTCCTCCGAGCTTATCCGTAAACTCATCATACCGGAGCTTAACAAAGAGGTGAACTCTTCGAAAAAATACGCTTCCCTGCGCCAGGTTTATTACTCGCTGGTCCTTTCTCGCTGGTTCAAGGCCAACTTTACCGGCAAGGCCGGCACCTACTCTTCCTTAATTAATAGCGGCAGGCTCGAAGGCCTTACCTCTAAAGAGTCCTGGTCAAAATCTACCTACTTTAACGCTTATAAGCAGTCATTTGAAAAGGGCGAATACAACATCCAGGCTCCGGTCATGGGCATCTCCGGCCAGAGCATCAGGACCTACTTTAGCGGCGGCGCGGACTTCAAGGGCGCGGCAATGTCCAGCCCCCTGGGCACTTTTCAGGCGCCCTATGATGATATCCCCGGCGGAGCAAACGGAGATTTTATGCTGATTCTCGGCAACGGCAAGATGCTGGCCGTGCCGGACCTGACGATCATGCCAACCCATGATGATACAGAATATGTAGTAGCAAAGCCTGCTACTCCTGCCAAGCTTTCCTCTCCCATAAGAGTAAAGAAGGTTTCTTCTCCGATGGGGGGCAAGGTCCTTAGTCCGGAAGAGGTGAGCAAGATATTTGAACTGCAGAAAGCCGGTAGATGGGAAGAAGTCCAGAAGGCCCAGGCAGATCTACAAGCTACCCTGGTTGCAACCTATGAATCGAATTGGCAGGCATATAAAGAGAAGCATCCTCACGTTGTCCCGTTGTTTGACATAGGGGATCCCAGCGAACAGTCGCATACCATTACATCTTCTGAGGCAGATGAGTATAACCTGTCCGGCCACTTAAAGGAGTTTGATAAAAAGTCTGAGGCTTCCACTGCCGGTATCCGGGCTTTTATCGACCTTTTGCACAGCGAGAATCCTTCCAAGATGTATAATGACATGTTTGTGGCCCTGCTTATTGAAGCAGAAGCGGAGTTCTTAAGGGATGTGCATAAAGAGCTGTCAAAGCGGCTACCCAGGACGGAGTCAGGCGTTAAAGAATTCGCCGCCCAGCTTCGCAAGGATATCGACCAGGAGTCGTTAAAGATCATCGAAGAAATATACGGGATGCCCTTAGAGGCGATTATCCCGTTTTTAAGGGATAATGTGGTAAAGCTTGTCGGGGGCGAAGTAAGGGTCCATACCGCTAAATTCAGCGAGATGGAGGCGCGCATACTTGCAGCCAAGGGCATAAAGGTAATAACACCTGAGAATTATTCCGATAGCGTTCCGATTTACATGTATTCCTTTCTTACCTTTATTCTTGGGGCTTCCGGCGCTACTCACTATACTTCCAGCCACAGCGCTAACTACCTGTTCGGCAGGAAGGTCCTTGCCCCGGACGGAGCTCAGCTTTTACCCGACGTATACGAAAGCTACCGCCGGATCTTAAGGCGTATCATTGACGAAGATATTTACAAGAAGGGCGGCTATACCGTAAGAGTTTCCTCGCGCAATGACCCCGGTATAATATCGAGGTTAAGCTATTCACGTATGTCAAAATTGTACAGGTCGATATTGAATATAACTGCCGCGGAAGTTGATCTGATAAATGAAGCTACCAGAAAAGGCCAGCGTATCGTGCTTAACGGTCTTAACGGATCGACGTGGAAGACGCTAAAGCCCATCCTTGAAACCGTTGGGATAGATATAAAGGCGTTTAAGCCGGTGATGGTTGAGGAAAACAAATTCTTCAATGCCGGATATATTGTCACTCAAGGCAAAGACGGTTCGTACTCTATAGACCACCTGGGTATTGATACAACCTTAAGCAAAGTTGTGCAGACTATCCCCTATTCCGCGCTGCTTAAGAATGAACCGGTTGGGACTATGGTGATGGAGTGCGATCCCGACTCGGACAGGTTTGTAGTCAAGCAAATAGTGGCTAATTCTGCCGATAATCAACGCTTGATAAAAGAGTATGCTTTGGCTTCTTATAAGCTTGATGAATCCAGGGTCCTTGTGGCGCCAAGCCCGAATAAGGCATTCCTTGTTCTGGATATCGTAGACCACGAGATCATGCGCGAGGCCGGGACCTGGGATGAGTTTTGGTCGCTGTATTTTATTACCTATGTTTCTACCCGGGCATGGGTAGAGTTTGCCGAGTCTGTCCCGGGTTTAATCCGGGTCATGGCCCAGGTAGGATTCAAGAACCTGACAGCCCTGCAGCGCCAGGTGGAAGATTGGTATTTTAATCGTCCGAACGAGTTCACCTTTACCTTTAAGGACCAGCTGGGGCGGGATATCACCATCTCAAGAGATAGAAAGATCCGCACCCACTCCAAGGAAGAGGAGTCGGGAGGACGCGTGGCAGGGATGAACAGGCCTTCGGTAAACGTGCTGGGCCAGAAGGTCATCGCCATGCCTGAGAAGAGCGCTGCTGATTCGCTGCTTTCGCAGCTTACCTTTGCCTCCAAGCTTTACCTCGATAATAAAGGCATGAGCGGAGATTATTTCTTCCTTAATTTCATGGACAGCGCCTTTAAGCGATATAACCTGCAGTCCAAGGTCGACGTGAGGGTCGATCTGGAGCATGGAAACCAGGGCGCTATTGCCCAGCTTCCCTATGAGCAGCAGCAATTGGAGCTGGCCAGGGCAGGGGCAATAAAGACCAACTTCAACAACTTTTTCTTTTCTCTGGCCAAAGCAGTCAGGGATAACAAGATCTCTATCCAGAGAGCACAGGAGATACTCATCAGCATGCTGCCTTTTTATAAGGATACTTGGATGGGGCTTGCGGAGATGACGCTTACGGAAGAGCCGCTGGCAGGAGGAAAGACCAGGCCCGAAGGCGTGCCCATGATTTTCAAGGCTAAACCCGGGATGCCTGCGCCGATGGTCACCGAGTTTGACTTCCGTCCGTCAGGCACCGACCCTTTAAAAAGCAAGGTTTACATGGATGCGGTAGAGATTACCAGCGAGCAGGTGAAGCGAGTTGAGAGCGATTTTACTGCTCTTACGCGTTATGATCTTTATGAGGTTTTGGAGCATTACAAGATACCGTCAATAGACGTTAAACCGGATCTGGATGCACTGGGGTTATCTTTAGAGCATCTTGATCTGACCAAGGGCATCTCCAGCCCCGTGCAGACTGTCCCTGTCCAAAAGGCATTTCCCGGTTTCAAGAGCAACCTCTCCGATTATTACATTACGCCGGTGGAATCCCTGAAGGCGCTTGGCGATATCGGCCAGAAGACCTGGCTCGACGGAGTTACTTTCGAAATGATCACCAGCGGTCAGTTTGCCGACGAGTTGGTAGCCAAGCATGGGATCAGCGGAGTTACCACGAATCCCAACTTGGTCAATGCCTATTTTGCCAGTGAAACAGTGCGTAATAAAGCCGCCGAATTGTTCAAGCAGGGTAAAATCAAGCGGGAAGTATACGCTGCGATCCTGGGCGAGCTTGCTCAGCTTATTAATGACGCCTTTGAGCAAGGCGGACAGATGAGCGGAAGGTTAAGCATTGAGATCCCTCCGGTGATTAACAGCGGCCCGGTTGCGGAAGCGGTAGAGGAAGGCATGTTCTGGACCGGGATCAACCCTGATCATATCATGGTTAAAGTAGCCTTGACCAGCGATGCCCAGGGAAATGACACTCCTAACGGTTACAGGATCATTGAAGACCTGATCAGCCGCGGCCGTATGGTCAATGCTACTTTGATATTTACGCCGGACCATTACCAGAAGGTAGTGGACGCATATATCAGGGGTTTGGTCCGGGCCCTGGCGAATGTAAGGGCCGGCAAATTGACCGCGCACGAGTTCAACCGTATTTACTCCGTGGCCAGCTTCTTTGTCTCGCGTTGGGATGTGAATCTCGAGGAGTACAAGAGGATCAGCGACCGGCTGAGGGGTAAAGCGGCCAACGCTATCACTATCGCCGCCTATAACGAGAACTTCAAAACCTCCTTCAGCGATAATAACCGCAGATGGCAGATACTTAAAGCCGATGTTGCGGAATATAACCGGACACACTCCGAAAAGCTGGTGCTCAAGGTCCAGGATTTCCTCCTGGCCTCCACCGGATCCAAGGCAGGTGACCTGGTAGAGAAGAAAAAGATCATTACTGCCGAGCAGGGGCTCAATTATCCCGCGGGCATCTATGTTTATGACGCGCAAGGTGCCAATGTAGTCAATACCTTGCCCATAGGGACCATCAATTCCATGATCAAGAACGGGGTAGCTACGGATTCCAAGGGCCGGGTAGCCCGGACCATCGAGGCCGGATACTCCAGGGCCAAGCAAGCAGAACTGGAATTGGTCAATCATCTCTCGGGCGGGGCGACTATAAGGTCGATAGGCGCGGAATTATTGGCCGCGGCCAACAAGTCCTTTGGCGATGAATACAACAAGACCATGGTCCTGCTGGATGATCTTGAGGCCAAGGCTAAGTCCAGCTCGCCGATCAATCAAAAGGCTTCCAGCGCTATTGCCAACAGGCAAGAGGCCGAGCAGTGGTTGAGGGCGAAGTTTCCCAAGATGAACCAGATATTCATTAAAGAGCTTATAGATGATATCTGGGATTGCCAGATTCCTAAGAGTCTGTATCTGGCTAAGGAGAAGCTGGCTATCGCGGGGGTTCAAGGTAGCGACCAGCAGGATGAGATAGTCAACCAGGTGTTTATAATTCTTCTAAGCAATAAGCGGGAGAATTTGGAGATATGGGTGTCTTCCCATTTGGAGAATAGCAGTAATATGTCTGTCGCAGACGCGATTGCAAAAGAAATCGTCCAGGTTGCCTTCGATTCTCCGGATGATCTTTGGTCGATAAAGCGCGCTATATCAAAGAGCCGTAGCGGGGCGTATTTGGCCCAGCTTGGCGGAGAGCGCATTCAGTCTGCGGTCAAGGGATTATTGGCGGCCAGCTCACCGATCAATTCAGAAAAGCTTGGCGGTATTGATTTCCGCAAGATGAATATAATCGCCAGGCCCATGGGCACGCTGGCGGGGTTAAGCTTCAGCCTGCCCAAGCCCAGCCAGGTAAGTTCGGTCAATATCGACGTAGAGTTTGACCAGATTCGGAGTATGGTCAAGGCCAATATCCTTCCGTCGGATGAGCGGTTAAAAGAGTTTGTAGCTGCCTGTTACCATCAGAACGAGCTTTCCGGGCGCAGAGGCGAGATTACCGCCTGTCTTACGGATATATGCCGCATCCAGGAAGAGAAGGGGCTGGAGGCTTCCAAAGGACTCAAAGAGGTGATCATCCTGGCGGATACGATATAAACCGCGGGATAAGTTTATAGAAATAGAAAAAAGGGGACGGTTCTCTTAAGAGAACCGTCCCCTTTTTTAGGCCCTTAAGAACCGTCCCTATTTTTCCGGGAAGAGCGCCCTAAAGCCGCTTTACTTATGCCCGGAAATTGTCTATAATTCAAATAGCGCAGCAGTGTTTTTCCGAGGGTAATCATGGCAGCTAACAAGCTTTATACTATAATTGAGCATACCGCCGATATCGGCATCCGGGTAAAGGGCAGGGATATGCGGGAGCTTTTTCGTAAATCCGCCCAGGCGGTCTTCAGTATCATGGCCCACCAGGAGAAGGTGAAGGTCAGCGGCAGGCGGAGTTTCGAAATAGGGCTTAAAGCCGCTAACGCAGAAGAACTCCTGGTAAGCTGGTTGAACGAATTGCTGTCTTTGGCTGCGGCAAAACAGGTTATCTTTACTGATTTCAGGCTGCATGAGCTTACCGAACGCAAGCTAAATGCCCAGGCTATCGGCGAAAGCGCAGAAAATTACCGCATGAAAACCGAGGTCAAGGCCGCTACTTATCACGATTTAAAGATCAAGAAGTTGCCCGGCCGCGGCTGGGAGGCAGAAGTTATCCTTGATGTATAAACCATGAGCTTGGGGACGGTTCTGGGACCTGTCCCCAGAACCGTCCCCAAGACCAAGAGGATATGGAAGTTGTTTTAGAGAAGATTGATGATTATCGTTGGCGCATACCCCGGACATATAATGCGGGTATGAATGTCCCGGGCATAATTTATGCCGATGAGAAGCTACTTAGGGATATACGCCAGGATAAGGCCCTGGAACAGGTGGGTAATGTCGCCTTCCTGCCCGGTATTGTCCGCGCCTCGCTTGCCATGCCTGATATCCACTGGGGATACGGTTTTCCTATCGGAGGGGTGGCGGCAACCGATATTGATCGCGGCGGGGTTATCTCTCCGGGAGGGGTGGGTTTTGATATCAACTGCGGCGTACGATGCCTGAAAACCGAGCTTGAATACGAAGAGATAAAAGATAAGCTTGGGGATTTAGTCTACGCGTTATTTAACGATATACCGTCGGGAGTCGGCTCAAAAGGTGATATAAAGGTGAGCACCAGAGAAGAGAAGGATATCCTGGTTAAGGGCTCGGCCTGGGCAGTAGCTAAAGGTTACGGCATTGCCGAAGACCTTGAATTCACGGAGGAGAACGGAGCCATTGATGGAGCTGATCCTGATGCGGTCTCGGAGCGCGCCTATGAGCGCGGGAAATCCCAGTCAGGCACACTTGGTTCGGGGAATCATTTTATTGAAGTGCAGTTTATCGACCAGCTATATGACCGGCAGGCCTGCGATACGCTTGGTTTGAGGCTCGGACAGGTCACATTAATGATCCACTCCGGTTCCCGCGGGCTGGGGTACCAGGTTTGCGACGATTATACTCGCGGAATGGTCTCTTGCCTTTCTAAATATAAGATACGCGTCCCTGACCGCCAACTGGCTTGCGCTCCGGTTAATTCTCCCGAAGGAAAAGCTTATCTGGGAGCAATGAGGTGTGCGGCAAACTATGCCTGGGCAAACCGGCAGTGCCTGATGCATCTGGCGCGCCTGGCATTTGAAAGGGTGCTTGGGCAGCCGTGGGAAAAGATGGGGATGCGTCTTATTTATGATGTAGCTCATAATATCGCTAAGATCGAGAAGCACGTCGTTGACGGAGCAGAGTTAAAGCTATGCGTGCATAGGAAGGGCGCTACCCGCTCTTTTGGCCCCGGGCATCCTGCCCTCCCGGATAAGTACAAAACTATCGGCCAGCCGGTGATCATCCCGGGAGATATGGGCAGGAGTTCGTATCTATTGGTAGGCACAGAAAGGGCAATGGAGGAGACATTCGGCTCTAGTTGCCACGGCGCCGGCCGCCTAAAATCCCGGACAGCCGCGGCCAGGACCATCGACGTAAATAGGCTGTTGAAAGAATTGGAATCCAAAGGTATAATAGTGAAAGCTTCGGGGCGCGGCACCATCGTAGAAGAGGCGCCCCAGGCCTATAAAGACGTAAATGACGTAGTAGATGTGGTTCATAACGCAGGGATCGCCAAGCGCGTCTGCAAAATGCGACCAATTGGAGTTATCAAAGGCTAGGGAGTCCCGCACGTATTATGCGGGGCGACCAATTGGAGTTATCAAAGGCTAGGGAGTCCCGCACGTATTATGCGGGGCG
>CAZYCL010000010.1:0-14376 GCA_964645795.1 uncultured Planctomycetales bacterium | reverse complement strand
CAAAATTTGCCTTTTTGCCTGCGCTTCTCAAGCGTTAATCGGGAAAGGCTCGGCATCCCGCGACAACAAAATGCTTTTTATTCAGGGAGCGGGAAGCGGACGAACCCGCTTATTAAATACTGTTCTTTTCTTGTATTAAATACTTGAAGTGAGGACGCGGCGGCTGGCGGCTGCCCCCACCCAGCCGCCAGCCGGCCGAGCCGTACACGCCTTAAAATTACCACGAAGCGAGCGGCCAAGCGAGCGCCGAGTGAGCCGAGCGACAGCGAGGCGAACGGTGCACGGGAGATACGGGAGCCGCCCAAGCGGCGGTGCCTATTGACAACATAAATTACTATGATGGTGCGCCAAAAATCATTCGAACGCGACGATAGGCGCACCGCCAGGTTAGATACGGGGCGTCGAGAAGGAAGCACCTATAGGGGCTTCCCGTCGAAAAAACGAGTCGGCGCTCTTTTAAAATAAAGTTTCTCACCAATCTTTTTGTCATTTAATTTTGAGTTTTCGGGCTCAAAATAAAATGACTGGATTCTAAATTTCCTTCCGAAGGAGGTTTGTATGAGATATTTTCTATATGCCCGTAAGTCCACCGATGATGAAGACAAACAGATATTGTCCATTGAGGCCCAATTGGTGGAATTGCGCGCCTTTGCCAAGAGAGAGAATCTTTATGTTTATAAAGAAGTGGTTGAAAAGTATACCGCTAAAGAGCCGGGGCGTCCTCTCTTCAATGATATGCTTAAAGCTATTGAGAAAGGCGAAGCAGACGCCCTTCTTGCCTGGCATCCAGACCGCTTGGCGCGCAATTCAGTGGATGGCGGGAGAATTATATTTCTTTTAGATCGAGGCATCATTAAGGACTTAAAATTTCCTACCTATCGCCTTGATAATAATGCTCAAGGTAAATTTATGCTCTCTATAGCTTTCGGACAGAGTAAGTATTACATAGACGCCCTCTCCGAGAATATCCGCCGCGGTATAAGGTTGAAGTTAAGTAAAGGTATCTGGCCTCAATGGGCGCCGGTTGGTTATCTTAACGACCGACAGACAAGGACTATTGTCATAGACAAAGATAAGGCGCCTCTTATCAGGAAAACCTTTGAACTATATTCTACCGGCGCCTATACCCTCTACCGCCTCCGCGAGACTATCAACGCTTGTGGACTTACGGGCACAAAGAACAGGACTTTAGCTGTCTGCAACTACCAGCATATTCTAAAGAATCCCATTTATTACGGCATCATCCGCTACAAGGGCGAAATCTACGAAGGGAAGCATGAACCAATTATTACAAAGAAACTTTTTGATAAGTGTCAAGAAGTCATGTGCAGGCGCGGCAAGCCCAAGAAGTCAGTAAGGTACTTTGTCTTAAGGGATTTAATGATGCGGTGCGGTGAGTGCGGCAGGATGATTACCGCTGAAACGCAGAAAGGGTTTGTTTATTACCGCTGCACAAAGCGATTAACGAACTGTAAACAAAAATATGTGCGTGAAGAGGTGCTTGCCGCGCAGATAAGAAAGGTCATTCAAAAAGTTTCTTTGTGTGATGATTGGACAAAAAGAATTTTAGAGCAGTTAGAAAAAGACAAGAACTCGATTGTCCAATCATCACGCCCCCAGCAGCTAAATCTACAGGCAAAAATTACAGAGTTAGAGAATAAGATCAATAAGCTGATAGACGTTTACCTTGAAGGTGGACTTTTGCTTGAAGAATACCAGCGAAAGAAGGAAAATTTTATTAACGAAAAGAAAAAACTACAAGAGACCTTGCAGGATTTTGCTGCTGGGGGCAATAATTGGTTCGAACAAGCGAAGGAATTTGTAACCTCTTTAAACCGAGCGTATTGCGCGATTTCGGAAGGAAATTTAGAATCCCAGAAAGAATTTCTGCAAAAGATTGGTTCGAACTTTATTTTAAAAGAGCGCCGACTCGTTTTTTCGACGGGAAGCCCCTATAGGTGCTTCCTTCTCGACGCCCCGTATCTAACCTGGCGGTGGGGGTGAGATTCGAACTCACGGTGAGCGTATGCCCACAACGGTTTTCAAGACCGCCGCATTCGACCACTCTGCCACCCCACCAACATTTTTATAAAGCCGCGGTACCAATAAAACTCTGCGAGACCGCCGCATTTTGAGCACAAAAAGCTTTTATCTAGCGCGAAATACCGCGAGCTAATTTCTTTTCAATTCGCAGGCGAGCGGGGCGACCACTCTGCCACCCCACCAAATCCGGGGACGGTTCTGGGACCGGTTCCGGGACCTGTCCCCGGAACCGTCCCCAAATTAATGGATTAAGAAAAGTTGCTTGAAGACGCCATAAAAGATGCTGTTACCGGACTCGAGGGTTTGCTTAGAGAAAGTTACGAAAGAAAACTCCTTGAATATGAGACTAAAGGCAAAAGCCAGCATCCCTAAATTAATTATGTAGATAAACGAGTAGCCAAAGATGTAATTCGCCTTCATGGCGTCCTTCTTGACCCGCATGGTCTTGGCGGTAAAAACCAGGTGCAGCATGGCGCTAAAACCTGTAAAAAACAGCGCCCAGTTAAGAAGGCGCGCGTCTTCTATCCAATTGGAAGCTATCCCGTATGCGATAAGGACCAGGATCATGAATATCGGGAGCACAAAAGGCGCTGTTTTTACCAGAGGCTGGAAGAAACAGAAGACCATCTCTACTATCTTCTGCCCTTTCGCATATACCGATGCCGGCTCCCAAACAATCAGATACAGCCCTAAAAATACGATCGCCCCCCACCAAAACCAGTTTGTTAAAACGCTGCCTGCGAGATTAAACTGGCCCAGGAATGCGACGCTGGCAGAATAAACATAAGGCAGGAGGCACACGCCCAGGATCAGCTTGATTAGCGCGAAGCTGCTTCCGGTAAGCGCAGACCTGGCCCTGGAGAATACTCCTTTATGCTCACATTGGGGCTTAGATTCGGTTTTCGCAGAGTCCTTCTTAGGGGATTCTTTCTTTGGCATCAAAGTAAGGTCTTAGCACTTCGGGGATAATAACAGAGCCGTCTTTCTGCTGGTAATTCTCCAGTATGGCGATAACTGTCCTGGCCATAGCTACGCCTGAGCCATTCAGCGTGTGCACGAATTCAAGCTTCTTGTTATCCTTACGCCTGTATTTGATATTCGCGCGGCGGGCCTGGAAGGCCTCGAAGTTGGAGCAGCTGGAAACCTCCAGCCACTTATCCGCCCCGGGGGCGTAGGCCTCGATATCATAACACTTGGCAGCGGCAAAGCTGATGTCACCGGTAGAAAGCATAAGTATGCGATAAGGCAGGCCTAAAAGCTGCAATACGGTCTCGGCATTGCCAAGCAGCTTTTCCAGCTCATCGTAGGATGCCTCGGGCTTTACAAATTTAACCAGCTCCACCTTGTCAAACTGATGCACTCGAGTAAGCCCCTTGGTATCTTTTCCGTAAGAACCTGCCTCCCTCCTAAAACATGCACTATAAGCACAGTAATAAACCGGCAACTTCTCCTCCTCCAGGACATCATCGCGGAAAATATTGGTGACCGGCACCTCCGCTGTAGGTATAAGGAAAAGGTCGTCATCCTTGAGCTTATACATATCCTCTTCCAGCTTGGGCAACTGCCCTGTCCCGGTCATCGAAGCGCGGTTTACCAAGAACGGCGGAAAAACCTCGGTGTATCCGTGTTTTTTGGTATGGAGATCGAGCATGAAGTTGATCAGGGCCCTCTCTAGCCTGGCGCCAAGGCCTTTGTAAAGCACGAAGTTGGAGCCGGTAATTTTGGTCGCGCGGGGGAAGTCAATAATATCCAAATTCTGGCATATCTCAAAATGGCTCAAAGGTTTAAAATCGAATTTTCTCGCTTCACCCCAGGTGCGTACGATCTTGTTATTGGAAGGATGCCCCACGGGTATTGAGGCGTGCGGGACATTGGGAATAGTCAGCAGTATCTGATTCATCTGCGGCTCAATGCCCCTTAACTCTTCTTCAAGCTTGCCGACGCGCGCGGATATCTCCTTCATCGAGGCGATCTTGTCTTTGGCGTCTTTCTTATCTTTAAGCAAGGCGCCGATCTCGTCGTTAGCCTTATTCTGGCGGCCGCGCAGATCTTCAACTTCAGATAAAAGCTTGCGGCGCTGGTCATCCAGCCTCATCAACTCTCCCAGATCAAACTGGAGGTTGCGGTTCTTCAACGCATCTTTAACCAACTCCAGATTATCGCGGATGAATTTTATATCTAGCATTACGACTCCCTAGCCTTTGATAACTCCAATTGGTCGCCCCGCATAATACGTGCGGGACTCCCTAGCCTTTGATAACTCCAATTGGTCGCATTTTGCAGACGCGCTTGGCGATCCCTGCGTTATGAACCACATCTACTACGTCATTTACGTCTTTATAGGCCTGGGGCGCCTCTTCTACGATGGTGCCGCGCCCCGAAGCTTTCACTATTATACCTTTGGATTCCAATTCTTTCAACAGCCTATTTACGTCGATGGTCCTGGCCGCGGCTGTCCGGGATTTTAGGCGGCCGGCGCCGTGGCAACTAGAGCCGAATGTCTCCTCCATTGCCCTTTCTGTGCCTACCAATAGATACGAACTCCTGCCCATATCTCCCGGGATGATCACCGGCTGGCCGATAGTTTTGTACTTATCCGGGAGGGCAGGATGCCCGGGGCCAAAAGAGCGGGTAGCGCCCTTCCTATGCACGCATAGCTTTAACTCTGCTCCGTCAACGACGTGCTTCTCGATCTTAGCGATATTATGAGCTACATCATAAATAAGACGCATCCCCATCTTTTCCCACGGCTGCCCAAGCACCCTTTCAAATGCCAGGCGCGCCAGATGCATCAGGCACTGCCGGTTTGCCCAGGCATAGTTTGCCGCACACCTCATTGCTCCCAGATAAGCTTTTCCTTCGGGAGAATTAACCGGAGCGCAAGCCAGTTGGCGGTCAGGGACGCGTATCTTATATTTAGAAAGGCAAGAGACCATTCCGCGAGTATAATCGTCGCAAACCTGGTACCCCAGCCCGCGGGAACCGGAGTGGATCATTAATGTGACCTGTCCGAGCCTCAAACCAAGCGTATCGCAGGCCTGCCGGTCATATAGCTGGTCGATAAACTGCACTTCAATAAAATGATTCCCCGAACCAAGTGTGCCTGACTGGGATTTCCCGCGCTCATAGGCGCGCTCCGAGACCGCATCAGGATCAGCTCCATCAATGGCTCCGTTCTCCTCCGTGAATTCAAGGTCTTCGGCAATGCCGTAACCTTTAGCTACTGCCCAGGCCGAGCCCTTAACCAGGATATCCTTCTCTTCTCTGGTGCTCACCTTTATATCACCTTTTGAGCCGACTCCCGACGGTATATCGTTAAATAACGCGTAGACTAAATCCCCAAGCTTATCTTTTATCTCTTCGTATTCAAGCTCGGTTTTCAGGCATCGTACGCCGCAGTTGATATCAAAACCCACCCCTCCCGGAGAGATAACCCCGCCGCGATCAATATCGGTTGCCGCCACCCCTCCGATAGGAAAACCGTATCCCCAGTGGATATCAGGCATGGCAAGCGAGGCGCGGACAATACCGGGCAGGAAGGCGACATTACCCACCTGTTCCAGGGCCTTATCCTGGCGTATATCCCTAAGTAGCTTCTCATCGGCATAAATTATGCCCGGGACATTCATACCCGCATTATATGTCCGGGGTATGCGCCAACGATAATCATCAATCTTCTCTAAAACAACTTCCATATCCTCTTGGTCTTGGGGACGGTTCTGGGGACAGGTCCCAGAACCGTCCCCAAGCTCATGGTTTATACATCAAGGATAACTTCTGCCTCCCAGCCGCGGCCGGGCAACTTCTTGATCTTTAAATCGTGATAAGTAGCGGCCTTGACCTCGGTTTTCATGCGGTAATTTTCTGCGCTTTCGCCGATAGCCTGGGCATTTAGCTTGCGTTCGGTAAGCTCATGCAGCCTGAAATCAGTAAAGATAACCTGTTTTGCCGCAGCCAAAGACAGCAATTCGTTCAACCAGCTTACCAGGAGTTCTTCTGCGTTAGCGGCTTTAAGCCCTATTTCGAAACTCCGCCTGCCGCTGACCTTCACCTTCTCCTGGTGGGCCATGATACTGAAGACCGCCTGGGCGGATTTACGAAAAAGCTCCCGCATATCCCTGCCCTTTACCCGGATGCCGATATCGGCGGTATGCTCAATTATAGTATAAAGCTTGTTAGCTGCCATGATTACCCTCGGAAAAACACTGCTGCGCTATTTGAATTATAGACAATTTCCGGGCATAAGTAAAGCGGCTTTAGGGCGCTCTTCCCGGAAAAATAGGGACGGTTCTTAAGGGCCTAAAAAAGGGGACGGTTCTCTTAAGAGAACCGTCCCCTTTTTTCTATTTCTATAAACTTATCCCGCGGTTTATATCGTATCCGCCAGGATGATCACCTCTTTGAGTCCTTTGGAAGCCTCCAGCCCCTTCTCTTCCTGGATGCGGCATATATCCGTAAGACAGGCGGTAATCTCGCCTCTGCGCCCGGAAAGCTCGTTCTGATGGTAACAGGCAGCTACAAACTCTTTTAACCGCTCATCCGACGGAAGGATATTGGCCTTGACCATACTCCGAATCTGGTCAAACTCTACGTCGATATTGACCGAACTTACCTGGCTGGGCTTGGGCAGGCTGAAGCTTAACCCCGCCAGCGTGCCCATGGGCCTGGCGATTATATTCATCTTGCGGAAATCAATACCGCCAAGCTTTTCTGAATTGATCGGTGAGCTGGCCGCCAATAATCCCTTGACCGCAGACTGAATGCGCTCTCCGCCAAGCTGGGCCAAATACGCCCCGCTACGGCTCTTTGATATAGCGCGCTTTATCGACCAAAGATCATCCGGAGAATCGAAGGCAACCTGGACGATTTCTTTTGCAATCGCGTCTGCGACAGACATATTACTGCTATTCTCCAAATGGGAAGACACCCATATCTCCAAATTCTCCCGCTTATTGCTTAGAAGAATTATAAACACCTGGTTGACTATCTCATCCTGCTGGTCGCTACCTTGAACCCCCGCGATAGCCAGCTTCTCCTTAGCCAGATACAGACTCTTAGGAATCTGGCAATCCCAGATATCATCTATAAGCTCTTTAATGAATATCTGGTTCATCTTGGGAAACTTCGCCCTCAACCACTGCTCGGCCTCTTGCCTGTTGGCAATAGCGCTGGAAGCCTTTTGATTGATCGGCGAGCTGGACTTAGCCTTGGCCTCAAGATCATCCAGCAGGACCATGGTCTTGTTGTATTCATCGCCAAAGGACTTGTTGGCCGCGGCCAATAATTCCGCGCCTATCGACCTTATAGTCGCCCCGCCCGAGAGATGATTGACCAATTCCAGTTCTGCTTGCTTGGCCCTGGAGTATCCGGCCTCGATGGTCCGGGCTACCCGGCCCTTGGAATCCGTAGCTACCCCGTTCTTGATCATGGAATTGATGGTCCCTATGGGCAAGGTATTGACTACATTGGCACCTTGCGCGTCATAAACATAGATGCCCGCGGGATAATTGAGCCCCTGCTCGGCAGTAATGATCTTTTTCTTCTCTACCAGGTCACCTGCCTTGGATCCGGTGGAGGCCAGGAGGAAATCCTGGACCTTGAGCACCAGCTTTTCGGAGTGTGTCCGGTTATATTCCGCAACATCGGCTTTAAGTATCTGCCATCTGCGGTTATTATCGCTGAAGGAGGTTTTGAAGTTCTCGTTATAGGCGGCGATAGTGATAGCGTTGGCCGCTTTACCCCTCAGCCGGTCGCTGATCCTCTTGTACTCCTCGAGATTCACATCCCAACGCGAGACAAAGAAGCTGGCCACGGAGTAAATACGGTTGAACTCGTGCGCGGTCAATTTGCCGGCCCTTACATTCGCCAGGGCCCGGACCAAACCCCTGATATATGCGTCCACTACCTTCTGGTAATGGTCCGGCGTAAATATCAAAGTAGCATTGACCATACGGCCGCGGCTGATCAGGTCTTCAATGATCCTGTAACCGTTAGGAGTGTCATTTCCCTGGGCATCGCTGGTCAAGGCTACTTTAACCATGATATGATCAGGGTTGATCCCGGTCCAGAACATGCCTTCCTCTACCGCTTCCGCAACCGGGCCGCTGTTAATCACCGGAGGGATCTCAATGCTTAACCTTCCGCTCATCTGTCCGCCTTGCTCAAAGGCGTCATTAATAAGCTGAGCAAGCTCGCCCAGGATCGCAGCGTATACTTCCCGCTTGATTTTACCCTGCTTGAACAATTCGGCGGCTTTATTACGCACTGTTTCACTGGCAAAATAGGCATTGACCAAGTTGGGATTCGTGGTAACTCCGCTGATCCCATGCTTGGCTACCAACTCGTCGGCAAACTGACCGCTGGTGATCATTTCGAAAGTAACTCCGTCGAGCCAGGTCTTCTGGCCGATATCGCCAAGCGCCTTCAGGGATTCCACCGGCGTAATGTAATAATCGGAGAGGTTGCTCTTGAAACCGGGAAATGCCTTTTGGACAGGGACAGTCTGCACGGGGCTGGAGATGCCCTTGGTCAGATCAAGATGCTCTAAAGATAACCCCAGTGCATCCAGATCCGGTTTAACGTCTATTGACGGTATCTTGTAATGCTCCAAAACCTCATAAAGATCATAACGCGTAAGAGCAGTAAAATCGCTCTCAACTCGCTTCACCTGCTCGCTGGTAATCTCTACCGCATCCATGTAAACCTTGCTTTTTAAAGGGTCGGTGCCTGACGGACGGAAGTCAAACTCGGTGACCATCGGCGCAGGCATCCCGGGTTTAGCCTTGAAAATCATGGGCACGCCTTCGGGCCTGGTCTTTCCTCCTGCCAGCGGCTCTTCCGTAAGCGTCATCTCCGCAAGCCCCATCCAAGTATCCTTATAAAAAGGCAGCATGCTGATGAGTATCTCCTGTGCTCTCTGGATAGAGATCTTGTTATCCCTGACTGCTTTGGCCAGAGAAAAGAAAAAGTTGTTGAAGTTGGTCTTTATTGCCCCTGCCCTGGCCAGCTCCAATTGCTGCTGCTCATAGGGAAGCTGGGCAATAGCGCCCTGGTTTCCATGCTCCAGATCGACCCTCACGTCGACCTTGGACTGCAGGTTATATCGCTTAAAGGCGCTGTCCATGAAATTAAGGAAGAAATAATCTCCGCTCATGCCTTTATTATCGAGGTAAAGCTTGGAGGCAAAGGTAAGCTGCGAAAGCAGCGAATCAGCAGCGCTCTTCTCAGGCATGGCGATGACCTTCTGGCCCAGCACGTTTACCGAAGGCCTGTTCATCCCTGCCACGCGTCCTCCCGACTCCTCTTCCTTGGAGTGGGTGCGGATCTTTCTATCTCTTGAGATGGTGATATCCCGCCCCAGCTGGTCCTTAAAGGTAAAGGTGAACTCGTTCGGACGATTAAAATACCAATCTTCCACCTGGCGCTGCAGGGCTGTCAGGTTCTTGAATCCTACCTGGGCCATGACCCGGATTAAACCCGGGACAGACTCGGCAAACTCTACCCATGCCCGGGTAGAAACATAGGTAATAAAATACAGCGACCAAAACTCATCCCAGGTCCCGGCCTCGCGCATGATCTCGTGGTCTACGATATCCAGAACAAGGAATGCCTTATTCGGGCTTGGCGCCACAAGGACCCTGGATTCATCAAGCTTATAAGAAGCCAAAGCATACTCTTTTATCAAGCGTTGATTATCGGCAGAATTAGCCACTATTTGCTTGACTACAAACCTGTCCGAGTCGGGATCGCACTCCATCACCATAGTCCCAACCGGTTCATTCTTAAGCAGCGCGGAATAGGGGATAGTCTGCACAACTTTGCTTAAGGTTGTATCAATACCCAGGTGGTCTATAGAGTACGAACCGTCTTTGCCTTGAGTGACAATATATCCGGCATTGAAGAATTTGTTTTCCTCAACCATCACCGGCTTAAACGCCTTTATATCTATCCCAACGGTTTCAAGGATGGGCTTTAGCGTCTTCCACGTCGATCCGTTAAGACCGTTAAGCACGATACGCTGGCCTTTTCTGGTAGCTTCATTTATCAGATCAACTTCCGCGGCAGTTATATTCAATATCGACCTGTACAATTTTGACATACGTGAATAGCTTAACCTCGATATTATACCGGGGTCATTGCGCGAGGAAACTCTTACGGTATAGCCGCCCTTCTTGTAAATATCTTCGTCAATGATACGCCTTAAGATCCGGCGGTAGCTTTCGTATACGTCGGGTAAAAGCTGAGCTCCGTCCGGGGCAAGGACCTTCCTGCCGAACAGGTAGTTAGCGCTGTGGCTGGAAGTATAGTGAGTAGCGCCGGAAGCCCCAAGAATAAAGGTAAGAAAGGAATACATGTAAATCGGAACGCTATCGGAATAATTCTCAGGTGTTATTACCTTTATGCCCTTGGCTGCAAGTATGCGCGCCTCCATCTCGCTGAATTTAGCGGTATGGACCCTTACTTCGCCCCCGACAAGCTTTACCACATTATCCCTTAAAAACGGGATAATCGCCTCTAAGGGCATCCCGTATATTTCTTCGATGATCTTTAACGACTCCTGGTCGATATCCTTGCGAAGCTGGGCGGCGAATTCTTTAACGCCTGACTCCGTCCTGGGTAGCCGCTTTGACAGCTCTTTATGCACATCCCTTAAGAACTCCGCTTCTGCTTCAATAAGCAGGGCCACAAACATGTCATTATACATCTTGGAAGGATTCTCGCTGTGCAAAAGGTCGATAAAAGCCCGGATACCGGCAGTGGAAGCCTCAGACTTTTTATCAAACTCCTTTAAGTGGCCGGACAGGTTATACTCATCTGCCTCAGAAGATGTAATGGTATGCGACTGTTCGCTGGGATCCCCTATGTCAAACAACGGGACAACGTGAGGATGCTTCTCTTTATATGCCTGCCAATTCGATTCATAGGTTGCAACCAGGGTAGCTTGTAGATCTGCCTGGGCCTTCTGGACTTCTTCCCATCTACCGGCTTTCTGCAGTTCAAATATCTTGCTCACCTCTTCCGGACTAAGGACCTTGCCCCCCATCGGAGAAGAAACCTTCTTTACTCTTATGGGAGAGGAAAGCTTGGCAGGAGTAGCAGGCTTTGCTACTACATATTCTGTATCATCATGGGTTGGCATGATCGTCAGGTCCGGCACGGCCAGCATCTTGCCGTTGCCGAGAATCAGCATAAAATCTCCGTTTGCTCCGCCGGGGATATCATCATAGGGCGCCTGAAAAGTGCCCAGGGGGCTGGACATTGCCGCGCCCTTGAAGTCCGCGCCGCCGCTAAAGTAGGTCCTGATGCTCTGGCCGGAGATGCCCATGACCGGAGCCTGGATGTTGTATTCGCCCTTTTCAAATGACTGCTTATAAGCGTTAAAGTAGGTAGATTTTGACCAGGACTCTTTAGAGGTAAGGCCTTCGAGCCTGCCGCTATTAATTAAGGAAGAGTAGGTGCCGGCCTTGCCGGTAAAGTTGGCCTTGAACCAGCGAGAAAGGACCAGCGAGTAATAAACCTGGCGCAGGGAAGCGTATTTTTTCGAAGAGTTCACCTCTTTGTTAAGCTCCGGTATGATGAGTTTACGGATAAGCTCGGAGGAGTAATCATTGAGTTTCTTGGCCCGCTCATCCTTGAAGCTGTATGCCTGTGAACCCTTAAGATGGTCCTGCTCAAGCATTACCTTAAGGGTGGACTTATAGATGTAAGCGGAGTTGGCGGTCTGGCGGATGATGATCTCGTTTGGGACAATCCAGGGGCGGGTAAGGGTGGGGATGGAAACGTTATCGGTGCCGTAAAGCTCGGCAGCCTTCTTATAAAGGAGCTCCCAATACTTCTTGCCTGTAGGCGTCTTGGGTGAAGTATATAAAGCCGTGTCTTTCTTTAACTGCAGGTCTGCCTCAAGCAGGACCTTGCCTACGTCGGTCAAGGCCAGGCGCTCATCGATTATCTGGTTTTCCGAATCAGGCCTTAAATTAACCCAAAAACAATCATCCGGAAGGCTTACGCCGACTAAAAAGTAGGCCAAAAGCTCTTTGGAGATGCCCTTTATCTGGGGTTCAGCCAGTTTCTGCTGGTCCCCCTTGTCCAAAAGCACTTTGAATTGGTCAGTCTTGATATCGTAAGAAAAGTAGCGCAGGTGCAGTGGACGGAAAGCTTCAAAAGCTGCAGCAGGCCTGGCTTGGCTAAATCTTCCGGCTAAATTCAGCTGGGAAGCCACCTGGGCAAATCCAGATTGGGTAAAAATAAAGCAGATTGACAGTGTCAGGGCAATCGTTCTCTTTAATCTCTGGATCATCTCTTTCTCCTTTTTAAAAACATCGCATAAGCATTATAAAAGTCTTTTTCTTTGACAAACAAAAAACCGGATAGACCTCTCCTAAATAATGGTCTAATCCGGTGGTATTCCGTGGCAATCCTGATTACCCCTAACCAGGACTACCGGATTAAGAGCATTCAAATTATTATATAAATATTAACATATTTATCAGAAAAATCAAGGGCAAAAGCAATATTTTTTTCTTAGAACTGAGATGAAAGTTTATGGGGGTTATGAGGTTGGAAGCAGCGAATCTATGCTTTGAAAGCACTAAGTTCGCTAAACCGCTTGTCGCGGTTTGCGCCTTGGGCCGCTCTCTTTAGTGGCACCAAAATTTTCCTTGTCGGAAAATTTTGGTGGGCCATGTAGGAGTCGAACCTACGACCTTGACATTAAGAGTGTCCTGCTCTGCCAATTGAGCTAATGGCCCTAGTCTTTTAGTTCAAGCCATTAGCGAAATCCTACTGAGCTTTACTCCAGGAGGATGACTAATGGCCCTAATCTTTTAGGTTGGGATGTATTTTATATCAAATAGGAAAAGTAGTCAATTGATTTAGTTAAGAAAGAAATCGGGGACAGTTCTAAATCATCTTAAGAACCGTCCCCGGCTTTGAAGGCTTTAAGTTCTTGCTTGATTTTATTAACCACGGTTTGCTTATCGGTAACTTCAAGCAGTCCGTTCTCAACGATATGAAGCGATATCAAAAGCGCAGCCAGCCTGTCTCCCCTGATGTTCCAATGCCCATCAGAAGGCAAATATAGCCCTTTATTACCGTAATAATCCCCCTGGCTATCGCCTGCTGCGCATTGCCTATAATAGGGCAACAAATCCAGGTAGCTTATGTTTTGCTGCGATAAAAAAGAGGTGAGCTTTCTTCGCAGCCCCGATACTCCCGGGTCATTTTCTTCTTTTAAAAAATCATAGACATGTATATCAGAAGGGATTAACACGACCAGGAGCCTGGCGCCATGATCGCTGGCCAGCTTCTTAAACTCGCTTAAATTGGCAAAGTTGTTCTTAAATACTTTCCGCAGCGCCGGATAGCGGTTCTGGTCGTAGTGGACCGGGGGGATATATGACTTAACGGTTTTTTCGGCAAGCCCCAGCCTATTCGCTATCGACCTGACCAGCTTATTAGCAGAGATCATTCGATAAACGGTGGACTTTCTGCGTAACACCATTTTGATCTTCTCCAGAAGCGGCAGGTTTTTGCCTTCTGACCAGAAAATATACCGGGCTCCTGACATGACCCTTATCTCTGCATCCGAGTAACAGTCGCACCTGCCCGTATCCAGACTAAACTTACAGGCCTGGACAAGGCCATCGTCCATGATCCTGTAATAAGGAAAACAGTAATCCTCCCAGTCATTGCCAAGGCAATACCCCACTATTATCAGAGAAGGTCGAGAGTCCAGCCTCTTTAAAAGCTTCCCGGCCTTCAACAGCTCCTGACGGGTAGAATAGCCTAATACGCCGCACTTGAGCACCCTGCGCGATAAATAAGACTCAAGCAGGCTGCCGTACTTATATTCAAAGGGGGCAAATCCCCAGGTAAAGCTATCGCCCAAAAGCAGTATATAATCTCGCTCACCCTTATAGGCAAGATCAAAGCACCCCAACTCGTTAGACCAATACTTATAGCTGTACTCCTTAAGCCGGTGCACTGACGCAGGACTATCCGGCATGATATCGTAACCTGCCTCCAGGTCTTTGGAATGATACTTCGTGATCGGATGGGGATTATAACCCAGAATGTCGAGGATAAACTCCAGAAGAAGGAAAGACAGGACGCAGCTTATAAGGAAAAGCGAAAGGTTAGCCGTCCATCTCTTGAAGCGCCAAAAACGCGTTTTTGATAAGACACTCATGGGTATACATGCGCCCAGCAGGAATCGGACCTGCAACATTCAGTTCCGAAGACTGACGCTCTATCCAATTGAGCTATGGGCGCTTAATCTTTTCGCAGTCCATAGCGAAATCCTTCTGAACTTTAGTTCAGGAGGGTGAGCTATGG
>CAZYCL010000009.1:0-65643 GCA_964645795.1 uncultured Planctomycetales bacterium | reverse complement strand
TCGGCGGCTGCTGAACTCGCACCTTTTGCTCTAGCAAAAGGTGCTCAAACAGCATTGCCGTGTCGGTTTTGTCGTCCCGTCTTTGGCGGGACTCCACCGACATTCCCTCGGCTGCTCAAGCTGCTTTGCCTAAAAGCTCCATTCGCTCACAAACTATCAGACCCATTAATATCATAAGATTATTTCAAGTGATTCAATTTCTTAAATATACGCCCGGCGACATGAACCGGGGCTTCATTGGCCGCGACCTTTACCCGCTCGATACGCTTGTCCTTCCTGAACCAGGTAAGCTGCCTCTTGGCAAAACGGCGGGTATTGCGTTTAATAAGCTCTTTTGCCGCCTCCAGGTCATACTTGCCGCTCAGATAGTCTTTCAACTCGCGGATGCCTATGGCAAAACCTGCGGTCCTGCCAAGCCGCAACTTCAGGAGCTTTTTGACCTCGCCCAGCAATCCTTCTTCAAACATCCGCTCCACCCTCTCGTCAATGCGCCTGTAAAGCGAGCGCCTATCCATGTCCAGGCAAAATATCCTGATCCGGTATTCGGCGCTTAAACCGCGCCTGTTCTTCTGCAGCTCGGATATCTTCTTGCCAGTAGCCTGATGCACCTCCAGCGCCCGGATTATGCGCCTGGCGTCATTGGGATGGATCCTGGCCGCCGCTTCGGGATCAACTGACCTAAGACGCCCATGCAGATAAACGCTTCCCTTTTTTTCGGCTAACCCTTCCAGGCGCAAGCGAAGCTTGCGGTCCTTGGCCGGATCGGCAAACAACCCGTCAATAAAAACGGACATGTAAAGGCCCGTACCTCCGGTAAAAAGCGCGAGCTTCTTCCTTCTAATGATACCCCTGACAACCTGCTGCGCCCTGCGGCGCCAACGGCAAACATCGTAATCCTTACGGGGATCGACAAAGTCGATAAGATGGTGCTTTGTTTTCTTTCGTAAGGCCGGCTGCGCAAGGCAGGAGATTATATCCATGCCCTTATATATCTGCATGGAATCGCAGGAGATGATCTCGGCAGATAATTTCTTGGCCAGATGTATGGCGGTTTCGGTCTTGCCGGCGGCGGTGGGTCCGACCAGGAATACAATAAGAGGCTTATTCATCAAGAGTCTTTAGGGAGAGAGTTTCGTGGGATAGCCTTCCGCGGAGAGCCTCTTCTGCAATTTCTCTGCTTCATCCCTGTTAGTAAACCTTCCGACCTTGACCCGGTACTTTGCCCCCTGGGGAGGGCCGCTCTCCTCTATATAGGCGGGGTAATCCTTTGCATTGAGCCGCTTAACCAGGTTTTGGGCGTTATCGGGCTTGGAAAACGCACCTACCTGGACGGAATAGCAGAGCCCGGACAGGTCCGCAGGGAGCGCGGAAACACCTTCATCATCCTTAAGCTCGGGCGTCAGCGGCGCCTGTTCCCTGATCTTGGCAAGATAAACCTTGCCATCCTCAAGCTCGCCCTTTTTAAAACCCGCCTGGCTTAGTCGGTAAAAAAGCTGGCTCTTCAGCTTGGTCTGGGGATTCTGCTTAAGGAGCCGCTCATATACCTCTTTTGCCCCGCAAATATCGCCCCGCAATAAATGCGTATCTCCCAGCCCCATCATCGCTTCTTCCTTAAAAGGGCTGTTTTTATGCTCCTTGATGATTATCTCGAATATGTCGGAGGCGCGCAGGAGGTTGCCGTCTTTCATGTAACTGATACCCAGCACGTAATAAAGTTCATCGATATGGCGGGAGTCGCGGGAGGAGTGCGCCAGCAGCTTTTCCCCCTGCGCTATAGCCGACTTATAATCGCCCTCAAGGAGACGGATCTTTACGGGGTCGATCTCCAGGGCATAGGCCTGGGCATAACAGGCCCAGGCTGCCAACATCGCAATAACCGCCTTATTCATCATATTCAATATACTCCTGGCTCAAGATCTCTTCAACACCTTTTTGAGGAACCCCGCGGTATAAGAGCTTGCGCAGTTGATTATCTCCTCGGGAGAGCCGCAGGCGACTACCCTGCCTCCAGCATCGCCCCCTTCCGGACCCAGGTCTATTATGAAGTCAGAGCATTTTACCACTTCCAGATTGTGCTCTATCACGATGACGGTATTGCCTTTATCCACCAATCTCTGCAGGACGCCGATGAGCTTTTCAACGTCCGCAAAGTGCAGGCCGGTAGTGGGTTCATCCAGTATGTAAAGGGTATTGCCGCTGGAGCGCCGGCTAAGTTCAGAGGCCAGCTTAATACGCTGCGCCTCGCCGCCGGAAAGAGTGGTGGCTGGCTGCCCCAGCTGGATATAGCCCAGCCCCACATCGTAGAGGTAAGCAAGGTTATTCTTGATTGCCGGGATATTGCTGAAGAGCTCCAGCGCCTCTTCTACCGTCATCTCCAGTACCTCGGCGATAGACCTGCCTTTATATCTGACCTCAAGCGTCGCATCGTTAAACCTGAGGCCCTTACAGAGGTCGCACTTAACATAGACATCGGGCAGAAAATGCATCTCTATCTTCTTTATCCCGTCTCCGGCACAAGCCTCGCACCTGCCGCCCTTGACGTTAAAAGAAAACCTGCCCGGCCGGTACCCGCGCATCTTTGACTCCGGCAACCTGCTAAAAATATCCCTTATGTGAGAATATGTCCCGGTGTAGGTAGCGGGGTTGGAGCGCGGGCTCCTGCCAATCGGTGACTGGTCCACCTCTATAACCTTATCAATCTGCTCAAAACCGCAGATCTTGGAATGCTGACCCGGCTTGTCTTTGGCATTATAAAGCTTTTGCGCCAGGGACTTATACAGGATATCGTCAATAAGGGTGGATTTTCCCGAACCGGATACGCCGGTGACACAGATAAAACAACCCAGAGGGAATTTGACGTCGATGTTCTTTAGGTTGTGCTGACGACAACCCTTTATCTGGAGCAGCCTATTTTCTTTCCATCTCCTCCTTGACTCCGGCGGCCTTATCGCCAGCTCCCGTCTTAAGTATTTGGCGGTCAGTGAGCTTCGGTCCTTAATCAGCTCCTGCCTGGGCCCGGCAAACATGATCCGTCCCCCGTGCCTGCCGGCACCCGGCCCCAGGTCCACTACAAAGTCGGCCTCAAGTATGGTGCTCTCATCATGCTCCACGACCAACAGCGTATTGCCCAGGTCGCGAAGGCTTTTAAGCGTGGAAAGCAGCTTGCAGTTATCTCTCTGATGGAGTCCGATGCTGGGCTCATCCAAGACATAGAGCACGCCCACAAGGCCTGAGCCGACTTGGGTTGCCAGGCGGATCCTCTGGGCCTCGCCCCCGGAAAGAGTGGAGCTTTTTCTATCCAGCGTCAGATAATCAAGGCCGACATTCACGCAAAACTCGAGCTTCTGCAATATCTCCTTAAGTATCTGCCTGGCGATCTGCTTTTCGCGCTCATCAAGACCGAGCCCCCTGAAGAACGCGTGCGCCTCTTTTATGGAAAGAAGCGTCACCTCACGGATGTTCTTTTTGCCGACCGTGACCGCCAAACTCTCTTTTTTAAGCCGCGCGCCCCCGCATGCCGGACAGGACTGGCTGGACATGAACCTGGATATCTCTTCCTTCAAATAGTCGCTGTCGGTCTGGCGGAACAGCCTTTCCAGGTGCGGGATAACTCCTTCGAAAGGCTTACTGCCTATCACTTCTTCGCACCCAAACAGCACGGCCTTCTGCACGTCCTTCTTAAGGCTCCTGAAAGGAGTATCCAGGTCAAAGTCAAGGCGCTCGGCTAACCCCCTGAGCAGCCAGCGGTAATATAGGATATAACCCCGGCCGCCCCTCTTCCAGGGGGCGATGGCGCCTTCGTTTATGGACTTGCCCGTATCCGGGATGACCAGGTCAGGATCAAATTCAAGCTTCGTCCCCAGACCGTTACATTCCGGACATGCCCCGTATGGAGAGTTAAACGAGAAAGTGCGCGGCTCTACTTCGCTGTAATTTATGCCGCATTTAGCGCAGGAGTACTGCTCGCTGAAGACCATATCGGTCTTCCTGCCGGCCGGATGGTTGACTATAACAATGCCTTTGCCCACTTTGAGCGCCGTCTCTACTGAATCGGTGAGCCTTTTCTTGGACTCAGGCTTCACCGTCAGGCGGTCTACAACCACTTCGATATCGTGGGTCTTGTACTTTTCCAGCTTGATATTGCCGGGCAGCTCGTGCACCACCCCGTCGACGCGGCATCTGATAAAACCCGATTTCTGGATGGATTCGAATACCTGGGAATACTGGCCTTTTCTGCCGCGCACCAGCGGCGCCAGGATCTGGATATCCTTGCCCGCTGCCCCGGACAAAAGCTGATCGACGATCTCCTGAGCGCTCTGCCTTTTAATCAATTGGCCGCACTCAAAACAGTGGACCCGTCCTATGCGGGCGAACAAGAGCCTGAGGTAATCATAGATCTCGGTCTGGGTTGCCACAGTCGAACGGGGATTGCCTGCGGCAGTCCTCTGTTCAATGGCTATGGTAGGGGAAAGCCCCGATATGTAATCGAGGTCAGGCTTGGACATCTGCTCCAGGAACTGGCGGGCGTAGCTGGAAAGGCTTTCCACGAAACGGCGCTGGCCTTCGGCGTAGATCGTATCAAACGCCAAACTGGATTTTCCGGAACCGGACAGGCCTGTTACGACTATAAGCTTATTGCGGGGCAGCGTCAGGTCGATGCTTTTCAGGTTGTGTTCCCGGGCCCCCCTTATGATGATGTTATCTTCCATGGATTATCCAAGATTATGACAAACAAGACCCCGCCCCTTCAAACCGCTACAAACCAACCCTGCGGGCTTTTAGAGGGCGGGGCGCTTGATATGACAATGCTTATCTCTTCTTTCTCTTGCCGCCTCTTTTCATCTTGGCGCAGGAGACATCGCCTTTCTTATCCAAGAAATAAAGGTAACCCTGTTTTCTCTTGATGCCGCATTTGGCTACCTTCTTTGGGCTGCCGCCTTTTTTTGCTCCTCTAGCCATCTTAGCGCAGGAGACATCACCCTGCTTATCGATGTAATAGAGAAAGCCCTTTACTCGCTTTATCCCGAGTTTAACTAGCTTTTCTGCCATTATCGTGTTCACCTCCTCTCGTAATTAAATTTTTAAGCCGCCGTCAGGTACCGATCTTAAGCGGCTCAACGATCTGCTTAAGTACCGCCATTGCCGAAAGCACCGCCAGGAAGCTGGTCTTGGGATTATCCGGATGGAGTTCGTTTTCCGTAACGGCGCTGACTTTCCCGCATACCCCCTCGATCCGGACCTCATGAGTGTTGCGTTTCAGGCGCGGCGAAGCAACGATCTTCACCCTCGTCTTTGCCGGACCCAAACCTGCCATGCTTAATGTCGCGGCCACGTTAATGTTCTGAGGAAATAGCTTTATCGCTTCCTGCGCCGGGCCTTCAAAGAGGAGCGTATCTTGCCTGATCTTTTGCGCATCCAGGCCTTTCTTTCTTAGATACCGGACTCCGAGAAATGAACGAGGATGCTTTTTGGTAGTAAGGGTCACTTTTGCTACCCTTGCGCATAAAGCCGCCTTAAGCGCATCGATGCCTGCGACAGCTCCGCTGGGCACATATATCCGCGCTGCCGTAGCCCCGGCCTTATCCCTTAGCCGCCCTAGCCCGCTCATTATTCCGCCCGAACTCATGACCATAACATCCCTGCCGGCACAAACGCTCTTATAGGCGATATCAAAGGCCGCAAGCATAGAGGTGGCCTCGATCACCAGGTCTGAGGCGCGGATAAGCCCGCCAAGCGAGCGGCAAACCTTTGCCTGCCTGCCAAGCCTTAGCCGCAGGCGCTGGCCGGCCTTAGGGTCCTTATCGTATATCCCCGCCAGAACCGCTTTATCTTTGAAATCATTTCTTATAAAAAGCGCCAGGGACGAGCCTATTGCCCCGCAACCCGCGATGCCTATTTTCAGCCTTTTGTTCTTCATCAAGCCTTCAGGATGATGTTATCGATAAGCCGCGCTTTGCCGATCTTTACCGCCACAAGCAGCAGCGCTTGCTTGTTAATTCTATTAAGCGGCTGCAGGCTCCGGGGATCTACGATGGCCACATAATCGATACTTTGCGGATCGGCGCTTACCAACACCTCTTTTACCGACTCCGCAATCCTTGAGCAGCCGCGCACGCCTTTTTTGACGAGCTCTTGTGCTTTCTTAAGGGAGCGCGGGATCACTAAAGCTTTTTGCCTTTCGGCTGGGCTTAGGTAGGCGTTCCTGGAGCTCATTGCCAGGCCGCCACTTTCCCTTACCGTAGGCAGCACCCTGATCTTCACGGGAAAATTAAGGTCCTCGGCCAGGCGCGCGATGATCACCGCCTGCTGGGCGTCCTTCTGTCCGAAGTAGGCCTTATCCGCGGCTACGATGTTAAAAAGCTTGGCCACTACCGTAGCTACTCCCCGGAAGTGTCCGGGACGGTAAAATCCGCATAGTATATCGCTTAATCCCTCAACGCATACGTAGCTCTTAAATCCTGCGGGGTAGATGTCTTTGGCGCCGGGATAAAACAGGTAATCTACGCCTGCCTTACGGCACAGGGAAGAATCCTTTTGCAGGTCGCGCGGGTAGCGGGCGAAATCTTCATTGTAGCCGAACTGAACAGGATTAACGAATATGCTCACTACCACCCGATCATTCTCCAGGCGCGCCTGCCTGATCAGGCTCAAATGCCCCTGGTGCAAAGCTCCCATCGTCGGGACAAAGCCGACGCTCTTGCCTTTACGATGAAGGCTGTCAGTGATGCTGCGCATCTTCTCAGGAGACCGGATTATTATCATATCACCTCTGATAGCGGCCTTAAAACAAACTGCCGTTCAAATACCCTCGGGTGAGGGATGGTCAGGTCCTTGGTCCTGACGGTCCTGCCGCCATAGAACAGGATATCCAGGTCCATGATACGCGGCCCGTTGCGCGCGCCTTTCTTTCTGCCCATATCAGCCTCGATGCGCTTCAGTTGCCGCAAGAGCCCGTGAGGGTCAACTCTTGTATCGATCTTTGCGGCGGCATTCAGGAACTTAGGCTGGCCGCAAGGGCCTCCTACCGGCTCAGTCTCGATGATCCTGGAAACCTTAAGGAGCCTGGTGCCCTCAAGCTTCTTAAGCCTGGTTACTGCTTGCTTTATATTAAGCCGCCTGTTTCCGAGGTTGGAGCCGATGCCGATATAACAGATGGCCATTATCCCAGCCTCGCCAGCCTTTCCAGCGCCTCTTTAATCCTTTCCTCTGCGACGGTAAGGGCCATACGGATATAACCTTCACCGTGCTTTCCGAAACCCACTCCGGGAGTAGCTATGATATCCGCCTTCTCAAGGAGGAGCCGGGCAAAATCAATAGAGCCGGTCTTTTTGGGCGTTCTTATCCAAACATAGAAAGTGGCCTTGGGAGCATGCAACTGCCAACCCAGAGAATTTAAACCGCCGCAAAGAATATCCCTCCTGCGTTGATAGAGGGCATTCATGGATTCAACATGTCCCTGAGGGCCGGATAGGGCAGCGACACCCGCTAATTGTAACGCCGTAAATATTCCGGAATCGATATTGGATTTGACTTTGGCCAGGGCCGATATGAGCTGCGGATTACCGCAGGCCCAGCCAACGCGCCATCCGGTCATGTTATAGGTCTTGGATAAAGAATGGAATTCGATTGCCACCTCCCTTGCCCCCTCGACCTCCAGGAAACTGGAAGGCTTATAGCCGTCATAGGACATTTCAGAGTAGGCCAGGTCAGATACAACGATGATCCTGTTCTTGGCGGCGAACCCTATCACCTTTTTATAGAAACCTGCATCGGCAACGGCATTGGTGGGATTGTTGGGGTAATTGATGAACATAAGCTTTGCTTTTTTGCGGGCAGATATTGGGATCCTGCCAAGATCGGGAAGGAACCCGTTCTTTTCCAACAGCGGCATGAGATAGGACTTGCCTCCTGCTAAAATGGTGCCGCCCTTATAAGGAGGATAGCACGGGTCAGGCACCAGCGAATAATCGCCCTGGTCGAGGAAGGCAAGCGGCAGATGAGCGATGCCCTCTTTGGAGCCGATGAGCGGCAGTATCTCGGACTCAGGGTTCAGCTGGACATTAAAACGACTTTTGTACCAGTTAGCTATGGTATTGCGCAAAACAGGCGCGCCCTGATCCAGGGCATAACGGTGCGTGGCCGGATCGCGGGATGCCTGGTTTAGCGCGTCGATGATATGCCCTGGGGTAGGCGTATCCGGGTCCCCGACCCCAAAGTCAATAATATCCCGCCCCTGGGAGCGGGCTTTTCTTTTAGCCTTATCGATCTCGAGGAACAAATACGCAGGCAAAGCCTGAATTTTCTTCGAAAGCCTGAACATGCGCTATCCTTTCAATACGTCTTGCATCGAATATATCCCGGGAGGTTTTCCGAATACCCATTTTGCCGCCTTAAGGGCGCCCAGGGCGAAAAGATCGCGTGAATGGGCCTGATGTTTTATCTCGATTCGCTCGGAGTTACCGCAAAATATGACCGTGTGGTCGCCGACAATATCCCCCAGGCGTATGGCGTGGGTAGGGATGTCCTTCTTTACTACATCCTTTAAGGCCTGCGCCATCTTCTTGGCTGTGCCGGAGGGGGCGTCTTTTTTGGCGCTGTGATGCGCTTCAACGATCTCGACGGAATAATCTGACCCCAGCCTCCTGGCGATATCCGGCAGCGCCCAGAACAGCACATTGACCCCTACGGACATGTTGGGAGAAAAAACTACCGGAACTACGCCGGAAACCTCCTCCACCTTCTTTATCTGGGAGTCGCTCAAACCGGTGGTGCCCAGGACCAGGGCCTTTTTATACTTGGCGATATAATCGAGGTTTGCCTCCGCAGCCTCGGCAACGGTAAAATCGATGAAAACATCGATAAGAAATATACCGTCCGAGCTCGAAGATACCTTGAGCTTGCCCATATCCTTGCCGATGAGCGGGGTCCCCTTTTTCTCAAGCGCCAGGATAACCTCAAAATCGCGGTCGTGGCTGGCCAGCTCAAATATACGCCTGCCCATCTTACCGCAGGCCCCGGATATGCCTAACTTGATCATGACTTCGCTCTCTTTCCCTTATAATGCTATAAAAGCCCGTAATCCTTCATCGCCTTTTTAAGCTTCTCCTTGTTTTCCGCAAGCATCTCGGTCATGGGAAGCCTAAGGTCGCTCTTGCATAGCCCCATAAGCCCTAACGCGGTCTTTACCGGGATAGGATTAGTCTCGACAAAAAGCGCCTTGATAAGCGGCAGCATCTTGTAGTGAAGCCTGCGCGCCTCTTCTGTATTGCCTTTCTCGAACTCCTCCACCATCGCCGCTACGTCCGCGGGGATGATGTTGGCGGCTACCGATATGATCCCGATCCCTCCGATAGCCAAAAGCGGCAGGGTAAGGCTGTCATCGCCCGAAATGAGCTCGAATCTTTCGGGACAAAGCTGTTTTATGCGCGACATCTGATCAAGACTGCCGGAGGCCTCTTTGACCCCGACTATGTTCTTGCAGTCATTGGCGAGCCTTGCGATCGTCTCGGGTTCGATATTGACTCCGGTACGCGAGGCGATATTGTATAAGATGATCGGGATCTTTACCGAATCAGCCACGGCCTTAAAATGCTCATAAAGCCCTTTCTGTGTCGGACGGTTATAATAGGGAGAGACCTGCAGGGAAGCGTCAGCCCCGGCTTTTTCTGCATGCCTGGTAAGTATGATCGCTTCTTCGGTCGAATTTGAGCCTGTCCCGGCTATTACCGGGACCCTCTTCTTTGTCTGGTCTATGGTTATTTCGATGACCTTGTCATGCTCTTCAAAAGACAAAGTGGCAGATTCGCCTGTCGTTCCGCACGGGACGATCCCGGAGGTGCCGTTCTTTATCTGGAACTCAATAAGCTCCCTTAACTTCTTCTCATCAACTTTCTTGTTATCGAAAGGCGTCACTATAGCCACGATCGAGCCCTTAAACATACCATACTCCTTTACATATAGGTTTTACCCGGCCTTCCAGCCACACATCGCCAAACTCGCCCTTTTGCTTGCGAAAATATACCCTAAGCAGCTCTTTGCCCTTTGTTATGATCTTGACCGCCTTTTTTCTGCCGATGTTAAAACAGGATGAGGCGATCAGCGCCGATGCCACGCTGCCCGTGCCGCAGGCCAGGGTCTCTGCCTCAACGCCTCTCTCATAGGTCCTGACCAGCAGGGTATCGCGGTCTTTTACCTGAACGAAGTTGACGTTCGTTCCCCGAGGCGCAAAAGCTTTATGGTAACGGATAAGACGGCCGAGCCGGCAAACGTCGATGTGATCGAGCCCCTCGACAAAAATGACCGCATGGGGCACGCCGGTATCGATGAAGTTTACGGACAGGCGCCTGCCGCAGATCTCCAGTCCTATCCCCAGCTTTAAACCATGCGGCTTTGTAAGCTTTATCCTGACATTATTGCCGTGCGTCTCGGATTCGACTATACCGGCCAGCGTCTGAAGCCTGAAGCTTGCCTTGCCGCTGATCCCGCCCTCGCGCGCCAGATACAAGGCCGCGCAGCGCGCGCCGTTTCCGCACATCTCGGCTTCCGAGCCGTCGGCGTTGAAGATGCGCATGCGCGCATCCTGGCGCCTGCTTTCCTCCATGACAAGCAGACCGTCTGCGCCTATCCCGTTCTTCCTGTCACAGGCGGATACAGCCAACCTTTTTAAAGCCCCTGTTGCCAAACCGGGGTTCTTTACGATCACAAAATCGTTGCCCGATCCGGCGATCTTGGTAAAATCCATGGTTTTCATCCTATAGCCCCATCAGGAACGCGGGTATCGTTTCATTCCTGGTAAGGTCATCAAAACCCTCTCTTTTCCTGATCAGAAAGCTTTTATCCGCTACAACAAGCACCTCCGCCGGGCGCCTGCGCGAATTATAATTAGAGGACATGCTAAATCCGTAGGCACCGGCGCTCATCACGGCAAGATGCTCTCCCGCGCTTACCGGGGCGATTAACCTGTCTTTGGCAAGAAAATCGCCGCTTTCGCATATAGGGCCTACCACATCCGCCTTAATGGGGCGCTTGCGGGCCGCGCCTTTTTCAACCGGCAGGATCTTGTGATATGCCCCGTAAAGGGCAGGGCGGATAAGGTCATTCATGCCTGCGTCAACAATGACGAACTTCTTAAAAGGCGTCTGTTTTACATACAAAACCCCGGTCACCAGCACCCCGGCCTGCCCGACGACGAACCTTCCCGGCTCCATTACTATCTTAAGCCCGGTTTCTTTAAGGAGGGGGACGACCTTGCCGGCGTACTTTACCGCTGTCTGGGGGTTCTCCTGGTCGTAAATTATACCAAGGCCGCCGCCGATATTCAGGTACTCTATATTGACGCCGATGCCCCTGATCAGCCCTACAAAATCGATCAGTTTCTTGATGGCGGCAATAAAGGGCGAGCTTTCGGTTATCTGCGAACCGATATGTATATGCAACCCCTTGATGGCGACGTTCGCCAGTTTCCCGCAGCGGCGCAATATCGAACGGGCGGTATCAAAATCAATGCCGAATTTATTAGTGATCTTTCCCGTAGTGATGAACTTATGGGTCTTGGGTTCAACGTCGGGATTGATGCGTATGGCAACGCTTGCGCGCCTGCCCAGCCTTGCGGCTATGCGGTTTATATTCTCCAGCTCCGGAAGCGACTCAACGTTAAAAAACAGTATCCCCTTCTTCAGGGCCTCTTCTATTTCGCTGTCGGTCTTACCTACCGAAGCATAGACGATCTTTGAGGCCGGGCAACCTGCCTTAAGGGCCCGAAAGAGCTCTCCCCCGGATACAATATCCAGGCCCGCCCCTTTATCTACCAGCGCCTTTAAAATCGCCAGGCTTGAGTTGGCTTTCACCGAATAGCATATAAGCGGCTCTACCACCCGGAATGCCGCCTGCAGCTTCATAAAGTGGTCGATCAGAGTATGGTAGCTGTAAATATAAAGTGGAGAGCCGTACTTGCGGGCGAGATCCAGAACCCTTAGTTTTTCGCAATAAAGATATCTTCCGACGTATTTAAATTCGTGCATAAATCAATACCGCGTTATACTGCCTATGAACATGGGTCGCCGCAGACCGGGCAGGTGCACTCCCATGACATGCAGTCATAATCCTCGAAGCTTGGATTATAATAATTGCAGTCCGTATCAGCCCTGATGGTGTTGCCGGTGCAAGTCAGCCAGTTTCCGTCGAACTCAAAAGGAAGCGCCCTTTCCGTGTAGCTGGTGGCCAGACTCAATACGTAGCCGACCCCTTTGCTGATATAGCCGCTCCTGACGCAATAAGTGACCCATTCCATGTTGACATCATCCCAACACGTATCCCACTGGTAACACTCATCGCAGCAACAAACGTCTGCCGTGCACGGGGCATTGACCGCAGCGTGCGAATAAGCAAAAGGGAGCGTTGAGATGTTCTTGGTCTCGATGGCCGTATCCCTCCTGCACTTCTGTCTCGACTGCGAACAGCCTGCGGTGCAGGGGTTGCCGAAGTTGGGGCAGGCGGCATTAGTGCAATTGCCGCATGAAGGCGCGGCAACCGAATCCGAATTCCTGCAGGGAGCTACGTCCTCGGTTATCGTTGCCGGCGGGCATTGCGCATTGGCCGGGATCAATATGCCCGTCAAGAGCAGGCAAAATAGGAATACGGGGATGCGAAAAATTTCGCCTTTCATGGGCTCTCCTATCTATTTAACGATGGCTACTACTTTACCCTGCCCTTTTTCAAGGCTGGTTATTGCCACGCCTATGACTGCAGCTTTCCTTTTTTCGTTCTCTTTGATCATTGCTTTAAGCTCCTGGAAGTTTGCTGCTTTATCATAATCAAGAAATACGGCCTTCATGGCATAGCCGCGGATATTGGAAGAAACCAGTAAATCACCCGGCCTTATCGCGCCGTTGGCGGCAGTGGCTTTTACCGGGACCTGGCCGGCCATAGCCAGGGTCTTGTAATCTTTGCCGGGCGCCTTTCCTATAAGCAGCCCCGGATCCGAAGAGACCGCTCCTATCGCGCTATCGTCGTATGCCGCCGATGTCCTGGCAAGCAGCCCTGATTTGTCCTTAGCTGCGACGATCTTTACCAGGTCTCCGGCACCGACATCTCCGGCAGCCCTTACCCACTCCGCAAGGTCCGCTCCGCTGGCATAGACCGTTCCTTCGACGTGCAGCCTGTAAAGCGGAGTAAGCGTATTTATCCCCACGAATCCCGTATTAAGATTATGGATATTGGGGGAGCCGGAAGCAACCGCACCCCAAAGGTTGCTTAAAGGCAGCCATCCCAGCGCCGCCCCCTGACAAAGATAAAGTTGTTCGTCTGCGCTGCTATAGGCCATCGTCCCTTTTGTGCTATCAGTACAGCTGCCGCCGGCAATGACGTGCGGGTATAAACGCAGCTCGTTATAGACGCCGTAGGGAGAAGGATAATAGGTAGTTATGGTCAGCGACTCCTGGGCGTATACGTAGCCTGCCAACAACAAGAAACAGGCGACCAAATGTATTACTGGGTTAAGTCTGGGCATAAGCCTCTCCTTTCGCATCCCGTCATCTCCTGACCGATTTCTTTGACCGCACGGATACCAGCGGGTCAAAAAGTAACGCTATCTGGCTGTGTATGAGCTTTGGCGAAAACTTCTTCAACGCCTGGTCGGACATCGACTTTATCTTGATTCGCTTGTCCAGCGAATACCTTACCAGCCTGCCGACTATATCATGGGCATTCTTAAAAGAAACGCCTTTATCAACGAGGTAATAAACCAGGTCCGTAGCATATAGCGATTCATCTTCCAGGGCAAGCCTGATCTTGTCCGGATGGAACTTCAGGGTCTTGACCAGCCCTTTAAGTATGGCCAGCTCCGCCGAAACCACTTCAAAAGAGTTAAAAAGCGGCTCCTTGTCCAGCTGCATGTCCCGGTTATAGGTAAGCGGCAGCCCCTTCATCATGGTAAGAACGCTTACCAGATTGCCGTTGAGCCTGCCGGCATATCCCCTGATAAGCTCCAGGACATCGGCATTCTTTTTCTGCGGCATAAGCGAGCTGCCGGTGCAGAAGGCATCGTCTAGCTCAAGGAAGTCAAACTCTTTCGTCGACCAGATGATCAGGTCTTCGGCAAACCTTGAAAGATGCATGGCGCATATGGCCAGCGCCGATATTATCTCGATGACGAAATCCCGGTCGCTGACCGCATCCAGCGAATTCCTGCTTGCCCTTATGTCAAAGCTCTCTCCCACCTGTTTGTTCCTGATGAACTCCGATACCTTTATGTGATACTGCGCAGCCTCTATCGGGGTGCCTGCCAGCGCGCCTGCACCGAGGGTTATCTGCATGTCTGCGGATATGTGGGCCAGCCTTTGCTGGTCCCTGGAGAGCATCTCGATATAGGCCCAAAGGTAGTCCCGCAGCATCACGGGCTGCGCGTGCTGCATATGAGTAAAGCCGGGGATAATGATCTTTGAATTCTTTACCGCCAAATCCAGTATCGCCTTATTAAGACCGGTAATGGCCAGCTGCGCCTCGGTAAGGGAGATCTTGCAGTAGAGCTTGGTGGCAAAAGCCACCTGGTCGTTCCTGGACCTTGCGGTATGCAGCTTTAATGCCAGGTCTCCGACCCCTCTATGCAGCAGGTTCTGGATACAAGTATGGATGTCTTCGCAGTTCAAGTCCGGCTCAAACCTCCCCTTCTCGATGCTGGTGTAAATATCATTGAGGCCTTTATCAAGCCGAGAAGCCTCCTCTGCCTTGAGGTAACCGCATCTCTTAAGGATATCCACGTGGGCGATGGAGCCCAGGATATCGTACTGCGCCAATTTATAGTCATACTGGATAGAGCGCGTAAACTCCTCTACCAGGGGATGATTTGCCTTAGTAAACCTTCCGCCCCACATCTTTTTTGCCATCTTCTTCTCCGTAATTATCTTTTATAAGGCAGGCCCCAGAGCTTTATGAAACCTTCGGCCAGCCTCTGGTCAAAAACGTCTCCCTTGCCGTAAGTACTTAACTCTTTTTTATAGAGTGAGTATTGCGAGCTCCTGGCCGCAGGCCTGCAGTTGCCCGGGCCTAATCTCATCTTTATGCTTCCGGTAACGTAGCGCTGCGTAGAGTCCACAAAGGCATCCAACGCCTCTTTAAGAGCAGAATACCATAGGCCGTAATATACCAGCTCCGAGTATTTAAGCGAGAGCACTTGTTTAAAATGAGCGGTCTCCCTGTCCAGCACCAGGCTTTCAAGCTCCCTGTGCGCAGCATGGAGTATTGTGGCTGCAGGGGCTTCATAGATCTCCCTCGACTTGATCCCCACAAGCCTGTTTTCTACGAGGTCGGTCCTTCCTATCTTATGAGAGCCGCCGATGACATTGAGCCTGCTGATGATCTCCTTGGGAGAGAGGGCTTTGCCGTTTAGCTTCTTGGGCGCTCCTTTATAAAAGTATATGTCTACCAGCTCCTCCTGCTTCTTTACCGCGCCCTTCGTCAACACATAGGCGTCTTCAGGAGGCTCCTTGCTCAGGTCCTCAAGGACCCCCGCCTCTATGCTTACGCCCCAGATATTCCTGTCTATGCTGTAAGGCTTTTTCTTGGTCACGTCTATCGGTATATTGTGCCTTTTGGCATACTCTATCTCTTCTTCCCTGGATTTAAACTCCCAGTCCCTTACCGGAGCCAGGCATTTAAGCCGGGGGTCAAGGATGCCGGCAGTGACTTCGAGCCTGACCTGGTCATTGCCTTTGCCGGTGCAGCCATGAGCGATAGCATCCGCTTTCTCCTTATGCGCAATCTCCACAAGGTTTTTAGCGATCAAGGGCCTGCCCAACGCGGTTGCCAACAGGTACTTTCCTTCGTATAAGGCCCCCGCCTTCAGGGCCGGCAGCACAAAATCCTCCACGAACTCATCCTTAAGGTCTTTGATGTAGACTTTTGCGGCTCCGGCTGCCAGGGCCCGGCCCTCTATCGCCTCGAAGCTTTCCCCCTTGTCCAATCCCTGCCCGAGATCCGCGACAAAACAAATGACATCGTAACCTCGGCCCTTGAGCCACCTGACGATGCAGGAGGTATCAAGGCCGCCCGAATATGCCAGCACTACTTTTTTCATTTCAAATTCCTTTCAAGCTAACCCAGCAATCTTATGAGTATCGCCTTCTGCACATGCATCCTGTTCTCAGCCTGGTCAAAGACCACGGAGCCCTTAGAGTCGATGACCTCGTCGGTTATCTCCTTGCCGCGGTGCGCTGGCAGACAATGCATGATCAATGCGCTCTTCTTGGCCGCCTGAGTGATCCTCTTGTTGAGCTGATAATCCTTAAATGCCCTCTCTCGCGCCTCTGCTTCTTGCTCCTGCCCCATGCTTGCCCAAACGTCGGTATAAAGCACATCCGCGTCCTTAGCGGCTTCAAAAGGGTCGTTACATAAAGAAAGGCATGGTTTGGATTTTCCGACCAGGCACCTTGCTTGCCTGACCACGGACTCAAAAGGTTCGTAGCCTACGGGAGTAGCCACTCTTATATTCACTCCGGTCTTCACGCAGGCAAAGATAAGCGAGTTGCATACATTGTTGCCGTCCCCGATATAAGCGACGGTGACCCCCTTTAATCTCTTTAGCTTTTCTCTGATAGTATAAACATCCGCCAGCGCCTGGCATGGATGCGAAGAGTCGGAAAGCCCGTTTATCACGGGCACGGACGCTGCCTTGGCCATTTCCATAATATTATTATGCTCGAAAGTACGCAGCACGATCCCGTCAACATAACGGGAGAGCGTCCTGGCGACGTCCCCGATCGACTCCCTTACCCCAAGGTTTATCTCTCCGGGGCCCAGATATATGGAGTTACCTCCCAGCTGGAACATGCCGACCTCAAAAGAAACCCGGGTGCGGTTGGAGGGCTTCTGAAAGATAAGCGCAATGGTCTTGCCGTTCAAAACCTTGCTGAACTTCTTTTTGCCTTTCTTTACCCTGTCGGTAAGCGCGAACAGCTCTTTAATCTGGGCACTGTTTAGATCGTCGATGGAAAGAAAATCCTTCTTCATTCTGCACCTCTGAGCGCTTCTTCCAAAATCGCCATCGCCTTGGCGATATCTTTTCCGGTGACGTTCAATGCCGGCATGATCCTCAATACCGAATCATGCGTGCAATTAATAAGCAACCCCTTCTCGATACATTTCTCTACAACCGCCTTGCCCGGGATACCCAACTCTACCCCGATCATAAGCCCCAGGCCCCGCACATCCCTGATCACGGGATACTTGTCCTTTAGCTTATTCAAGATGGAAAAAAGGCAGCCGCTTGCCTTTTTACAGTTTCCCAACAGCTTTTCTTCCTGCAGGGCCTTTAATACCGCCAGTGCCGCCCGGCAGACCACCGGCCCGCCTCCGAATGTGGAAGCGTGCATGCCAGGACCCAATGTATCGGAGATATCTTTTCTTACCACCATCGCCCCTATAGGCAGCCCTCCGCCCAGGGCCTTGGCCAAAGTCATTATATCCGGAGTAATGCCGTAATTCTGATAGCAGAAAAACTTGGACGTCCTGCCGATGCCGGTCTGCACCTCGTCGGCAACCAGCAGTATGTTCTTTTCATCGCAGAGCCGCCTTAAGCCCCTGACGAAATCAGGCGCGGCGACATTGATGCCGCCTTCGCCCTGGACGAACTCGATCATCACCGCTGCCGTCTTTTCCGTAATGGCGCCCTTGACCGCTTCGATATCATTGAACCTTACCGTCTTAAAGCCCGCTACCAGCGGCTCAAAACCCTGCTGATATTTCTTCTGCCCCGTAGCGGTAACAGCCGCAAGCGTCCTGCCGTGAAAAGAGTTCTCAAAAGTGATTATCTCAAACCTGCCGTTGCCGAACTTCCTGGCAAACTTGATCGCCGCCTCATTTGCTTCCGCTCCGGAGTTGCAAAAAAAGACCTTCGCAGGAAACGAGACCCTCACCAGCTCCTCGGCAAGCTTTGCCTGGGACAGATGGTAATAGTTATTGGGGATAAAGATGAGCTTGGAGATCTGGTCCCGCACAGCCTGCATGACCTTGGGATGACAATGCCCGAGATTGTTGACCCCCCAGCCGGGGAAAAAATCCAGGTAGCAGCGGCTGTGGATATCCCAAAGCCTGGAGCCCTTGCCTTTTACGAATACCAAGGGGAGTTTGGTATAAGTAGGCATTATACACTCTTTATAAGTTTCGAATACTTTTTGCAGTTTCATTTTTCTAGCGCGGATCGCAAACAAGCTGGCCGATTATCTCGGTGCCGACGCCCTGGTCCGTGAATATCTCCAGAAGCAGCGCGTGCTGCATGCGGGCATCTATGATGTGGGTCTTCTTTACCCCTTTTTTAAGGGCCTCGATACATGCGCTGACCTTGGGGATCATCCCCTCTTGTATCACTTTGTTTTTTATCAGCTCCTGTGTCTCCTCGCAGGTAAGCGTGGATATCAAAGAGTCGCTGTCTTCGGGGTTACGCATGATGCCCCGCACATTGGTCAGGAGCACCATCTTCTCGGCGCCTAACGCCGAGGCGACAGCCGCCGCCGACTCGTCGGCATTGATGTTATAAAGATGCCCGTCGCTGCCCCTGCCCATCGGTAGGACCACTGCCACCCTGCCCTTATCCAGGTAGGCCGCCAGGGACTTTTTGTTTACGGCACGCACCTCTCCCACATATCCAAGATCGTCTTTGGAGTTCTTTTTTTCCACCTCGATAAGCCCGGCGTCTTTTCCGTGCAGCCCCATCGCCTCGGCTCCCAGGCCTTTAAGTTCACCGACGATTAGGTTATTGAGCTCCCGGAGCTCTTCTTCAACCACCTCAAGCGTCTCTTCATCGGTCACGCGTATGCCGTCAATGAACTTTGACTTCTTGCCGTTCTGACGCAGGCGCTCGCTGATATTGGGGCCGCCCCCGTGGACGATCACCGGCTCCAATCCCATGAAACTCAGGAAAACTATATCCTCCAGCACCCCCCGGCGTATCTTCTCGTCACTGAGGATGCTGCCGCCGTATTTGATGACAATGATCTTCTTATGGAACTTCTTTATATATGGCAACGCCTCGATGAGCACGTCCGCCTTTTTGATCGCTTCTTCCATATCTTTTCCTAAAGATCTTATTGCCGGCTGTCAGCTGTCAGCTAATTATACTCCGCATTGATCTTGATGTACTTCGGGGTAAGGTCCGAAGTATAAACCACAGCCCTGCCCTTACCCATACCGAGGGCTACCTTAAGCTCGACCTCTTTCTTGTTGAGCGGGCCCAACCGCACCTTTACCTTATCTTCGTCGATATCTATGCCGCTTGAACCCAGGGCCGCCAGCACCCTGCCAAAATTCGGATTCTGGCCGTAGACGGCGGTCTTAAACAGGTTGGAGTTGGCCACGGCTAATGCGCCCTTCTTCGCCTGAGCCCTGGAGCTTGCCCCGCAGACTTCAATACGTATAAACTTGCTTGCCCCTTCGCCGTCCCTGACGATCATCACTGACAGCTCCCCGCAAACCTTGGTAAGGGCCGCACTAAACTCCTGAAGCCGGCTTCCTCTTGAGATCTGCCTGTTGCCCGCGGCTGCGTTGGCCAGGATCATCACCGTATCGTTAGTGCTCATGCAACCGTCCACGCTAATACAGTTGAATGATCCTTCGACTGCAGCCCTTAACGAAGACTCAAGCGCCCGCTGCGCAATATCCGCATCGGTAAAAATAAAACAGAGCATCGTTGCCATATCGGGCGAGATCATCCCCGCGCCCTTAGCCACCCCGCAAATACTATAGGCGCTGCCTGCCGAAGCCACCTGCACCGTAAACTCCTTAGTTATGAGATCAGTGGTCATTATGGCTTTTTTTGCCTTATGTATCCCCGAAACCGAAAGCCCCTCCACAAGCTTGGGCATAGCCTTCTTTATCCTGGATACATCCATCCTCCTGCCAATGATCCCGGTAGAAGCAACCAGGACCGAAGCCTCTGCGATCCCCAGCGCGCCTGATACATACCTGCAGCTGTGCCGGGCGTCATCCAAACCCGCTTTGCCGGTATAGCAATTGGCGTTTCCGCTATTGGCAATGATAGCCCGGAACTCCCGGTTGTTTTTTAATTTTTCCTGGCAGAGTTTAATCGGGGCCGCCTTTATCTTGTTGGAGGTGAACAAACACGCTGCCTTTGCCGCAAATTCGCTGTAGAAGAGCGCTAGATCCGGCTTATGGGAATGTTTTATACCGCAGTGCAGGCCTGAGGCTTTGAAGCCTTCGGGGAGAATAGCCTTATTGTAGGATCTCATTTATTTTAAAGCGGCCTCTTCCGGAAAACCGTTCATGATGTTCAAGTTCTGCACGGCCTGGCCGCTGGCGCCTTTCAAAAGATTGTCAATGGCGGCTATCACGATAAGCCTCTTTCCGTCGTCCTTTATACCGATGTCGCAGAAGTTGGTGTAGGCTACGTCTTTTAGCCTCGGGAACAAGCCTTCGCCCCTGATCCTCACAAAAGGCTCATTTTTATAGAATTTCCTGTATAGCTCATGCACGCTTCTTGTCTTAAGGGAGCCCTTATTCTTTTCGGCGTAGGCCGTCGCCAGGATCCCGCGGTTAAGCGGCAGAAGATGCGGCACGAATGTTACCGAAAGCTTCTTGCCGGCCAGGCCCGAGAGCTCCTGGTCGATCTCCGGGGCATGCTGGTGGCTGCCGACCTTATAGGCCTTGAAATCCTCATTAGCCTCGCAATAAAGGAACCCTTCGGCTACCTTCTTTCCGGCGCCGCTGACCCCGGACTTGGCGTCTATGATTATCGTGCGGATATCGATCACATCGAACGCTACCAAAGGCGCAAGGGCCAGTATCACCGCCGTGGGGTAACAACCGGGGTTTGCGACCAGGCGCGCGTTCCTTATTTTATTGCGCACAAGCTCCGGCAGGCCGTAGACGGCCCTGGCCAGGTTTATCTTATCTTTATGCTTAAGCCCGTAATACTCCTGGTATGTCCGAATGTTCTTCAGCCTGTAATCGGCGCTCAGGTCAATAACCCGCTTTCCCGACTGAAGAAGCCACGGGGCAAGGCTCATGGAAACCGTGTGGGGTAAAGCCAAAAAGACCGTATCGCAACTCCTGACGATCTGCGCCGGGTTGGGCTTCTGGCAGACAATATCGCAGACCCCTGCAAGGCGCGGGAAGACCTCGGCGATAGATTTGCCGAACGCGCTGCTCGAATATAATCCGCCGATCCTGGCATCGGGATGTTTGAGCATAAGGGCGATAAGCTCTTGGCCCGTATACCCGCTGACGCCCACAATACCGACTCTGGTCATGCAACCCCCCGTTTCCGTCGCAACATCGACGGATATTTTATATTAGAATAAAATACACTCCCCGTCAAGGATTTTTCTCGACGGAAAGACCTATAGTTGGCCCCTGCCTGCAAGCTTTCTCGCTCAGGTCGATTTTCGCCACAGGAGGTGGCGGACGCCAATGGTCTTTCGCATCTCGGCGGCTGCAGAACTCGCGCCTTTTGCTCTAGCAAAAGGCGCTCAAACAGCTTCGCTGCACCTGTGTTGTCGCTTCGCTCCACAGGGGTGCCTCCTTGCTCGCTGCGCTCGCAAGGACTTCACTATATAAAAGATTCAAAGTGTTTGCTCGCTGCTCAAGCTCCATTGGCTAAAATCGACATTCGCTCGAAAACTTGCAGGCCGAGGCCAACTAAAAAAGTTACTGTAAAAAAAAGTCCCGCGGCTTCCTGCGGGACTTTTAAAACTGCAAAATCTATCTGTCGATTCCGTATAATTACATCTCTACCTCTTAGTCCACTGGAAGCGTTTGCGCGCCCCTTTCTGTCCGTATTTCTTGCGCTCCTTGGCGCGGGGGTCGCGCGTAAGATAGCCTTGTTTGCGCAGGACGTCCTTTAACTGCGGCTCGGCAACGATCAACGCTCGGGCAATACCCAAACGCAGTGCCCCTGCCTGACCGGTAAGGCCCCCGCCGCAAAGAGTGGCGCGGATATCATAGCGCGACTGGGTGTTAGTCAGGGCCAAAGGCTGCCTCAGGATGATCCTGTCGGTCTCGCGTAAGAAATACTTCTCGCAGGGCCGGCCGTTTATGGTAATATCGCCTTTGCCCGAGAACAATTGGATCCGGGCCACCGACTCCTTGCGTCTGCCTACAGCTTTATATTTTGTATTGGCTTCCATCGAGTTCTAAACCTCCAAAACCTTGGGTTTCAAGCCCGCGTAAGGATGCTTGTCATCAGCAAATACCTTAAGCTTCTTTATCAGGTCCCTTCCCAGGGGCCCGCCGGGCAGCATCCTCTGAACCGCCAGCTTTATTACCGTCGCCGGCCTTTGGGCAAGCATATCTTTAAGCACGACCTGCTTGAGTCCTCCGGGATAACCGGAGTACCTTAGGTAGACCTTCTGGCTCATCTTCCTGCCTGTCACTCTTATCTTGGCGGCGTTGATGACAATTACATTATCCCCGGTATCCAGCCCCGGGGTGAATATCGGCTTATGCTTGCCTCTCAAGATCACCGCCACCCGGCTGGCCAGCCTTCCCAGGACCTTATCCTTGGCATCCGCTATATAGCAGATACGCTTGACATCGGATTTTTTCGAAACGAAGGTTTTTTTCATAGAGAAAAAGTATAACACATTATAATCTTTAGTCAAATACTTTTTTAGTACCTTGCCTCTCTTAAATAAAGACCGCAAGCCGGCGCGGTTGGTCCGGCATAAATGCGGTTTTTTGAGCTTAAAATACCCTTTACCCTTGAACAGGGGATCCTGCCCCGGCCTACCTCCAGGAGCGTGCCTACGATATTTCTTACCATATTATAAAGGAAACCGTCGGCTTCGATGTCTATGGCCAATAACTGCTTCTCTGCCGGACAGCGCCCCAAAAACAACGGGTCATAGGCGACCCTGGAGATCGCCAGCCGCTTAACCGTGCGGGTAGTAGTCCTGGCAGTGCTGCCGCTGGCGCAGAAGGCTTTAAAGTCGTGGGTGCCGATAAGGTGGCTGGCGGCCCTGCGCATCTTGCCTATATCGAGGGGAAAATGACAAAAATAGGCTTTTTTTTCGAGAAGGGCCGAGGGATAAGGCCGGTTCAAGATCAGATAGCGATAAACCTTTGATCTGGAAGCCGACAAGGCGTTAAAATCCCTTCCGGCCTCCCGCACGCCGGTCACCGCTATCTGCGCAGGCAGAAGCGCGTTCAAGGCCAGCCTTAACTTATCTACGGCAATAGCTGAAGTAGTCCTAAAGCTGGCTGTGAACTCCAGGGCATGCACCCCCGAATCGGTGCGGCCGCAGCCGGTAACGCTGGTCTTATGCGACAATATCTTCTTTAGCGTCTTTTCCAGGATGGACTGGATAGTATTTCTTTTGTTGGGCTGCGATTGCCAGCCGTGAAAAGGCGTGCCCTCATACTCAACGCTGATCCTAAGGCAGCGTTCGAGCCTCATTTTATCAACGCTTCGGCGATCTGCACGGCATTGGTAGCCGCCCCTTTTCTAAGGTTGTCCGCTACCACCCACAACCAAAGGCCGTTCTTGACGAACGGATCCCTTCTGATCCTGCCGACAAAGGTTTCATCCCTGCCCTCGACATCCTTGGGCATGGGATAAAGGTTGTTTTTGATATCGTCCATGAGTATTACCCCAGGGGCCCTAGACAGGATAGCCCTGGCTTTTCCGGGGCTTAACGGCTCTTTTGTCTCTATGTATACGGACTCGGAGTGCCCCGTCCTTACGGGGACCCTTACAGTCGTAGCTGATATCTTTATTTTGTTATCATGCATTATCTTATGGGACTCCCTGACCAACTTCCACTCTTCGCTGGTGTAATCGTCATCGCCAAAACCTCCGATATGAGGAAAAACATTGAAGGCCAACTGCTGAGACATCGACCTGTTTTCGCTATCGACGTGCAAATTCCCGAATCCCGCATTGACGATGCGTGAGGTCTCGTCTTTTAGCTGTTCTACGGCGCCCCTTCCGGCGCCGGAAGAAGCCTGCAAGGTGGTAACCACGACCCTCTTTAATCCCGCCTTACGGTAAATCGGCCATAAAGCCACTACCAGCTGAATGGTCGAACAGTTTGGATTGGCTATAATACCTTTATGGCTCTTGACGTCTTTTGCGTTGACCTCCGGCACCACCAACGGCACCTTCGCATCCATCCTGAAATCCGCCCCGTTATCGATGACCACGGCGCCGCGCTTGACCGCCTCTGCCGCAAAAGTAACTGCCGCGCCTTTTTCTCCTTCGGTGCCCGCAAATAACGCTATATCTATGCCGTCAAAGCCTTCGGGTGAGATCGCCTGGACCGAATACTTTTGGCCGTCAACCTCTATATCCCTGGCAGAACGCGCCAAAACGCGTATTTGGCCGGCAGGGAAATTGCGCTGCCTTAGGACCCTGAGCATCTCCAGGCCTACCACTCCCACACCTACAACCGCTACGTTATATCTCTTCATTTAACTCTCCGTCTGCAGATTCTTAACAACAAGATCTCCGACTTCGCAAGTCGAATAACCCATTTTTCCCGCAGCCAGGGATTTCAGGTCCTTCTGGACTATTTTGATGACCGCATCTTCTATCGCAACTGCGGCCTTAGACTCACCCAATGCCTCCAGCATCATGGCCGCAGCACATATAGCGGCTAATGGATTAATGACGTTCTTGCCGGTATACTTCGGGGCGCTGCCGCCGATAGGCTCAAACATGGAGACGCCTTGCGGATTGATATTGCCTCCGGCAGCAATACCCATACCGCCCTGGATCATCGCCCCGAGGTCCGTAATGATGTCCCCGAACATGTTGTCGGTGACGATCACATCAAACCACTCCGGGTTCTTCACGAACCACATCGTCGTGGCGTCCACATGGGCGTAATCCGTGGTTATGTCGGGATAATCCTTGGCTACCTCATGAAACGTCCTCTCCCACAGATCCCAGGCATAGGTCAGGACATTGGTCTTGCCGCAAAGTGTCAATTTCTTGCCTTTGTTGCGCCTGCGGCAGTAGTCGAAAGCAAAACGTATGCAGCGCTCCACCCCTTTACGGGTATTATAAGAGATCTGCAGGGCGACCTCATCGCCGCTGCCTTTATTCCTGAACTCTCCCATCCCCTTATATAAGCCTTCGGAGTTCTCCCGCACCACTACGAAATCGATGTCTTGCGGACCTTTGTCCTTCAGCGGGCAGAACGCGCTGTTGTAGAGCTTTACCGGACGCAGGTTGATATACTGGTCGAGGGCAAACCGCAGCTTCAGGAGTATGCCCGTCTCAAGTATGCCGGGCTTGACATCGGGATGGCCGATCGCCCCCAGGAATATAGCGGAATAAGCCTTGAGCTCATCGATGTCCCGGTCTTCGAGGGTCTTGGAGGTCTTAAGATAGCGCTCGCCCCCGAAGTCAAAGACGCGGCTTTCGTATTTGAAGCCGAACTTCCTGGCGGCTGCCGACAGGACCTTCAATCCCTCGTTTACCACTTCCGGACCGGTGCCATCACCGGGAATTACCGCTATTCTGTACATGACGACCTCTTTCTTAAAGGGCCTCGACTGATTTTATGGCTGCCTTGTTGACTATGAGTATATCCTTGTTGCTCTTGACTTCGACCGCCAGCTTAAAAGACTGTATCTCGCAGAGATTGTGGAACTCCGCGTCCGTTACCGCGACAAAGTTCTCTTTGGTATCGTTAAGAAAATCGATGAGCCGCTCACCCGGGTTGATATGGACGCAACCCTTGATCATGGAGCCGTCTTGGCAGTAGATCTTGACCAACAGCTTCTCTTTTTCGACTTTCATCTTGTGCTCCTTTTCTTGGATTTAACCCAGTTAAGCAGGCCTTCGCATTCGACAATCTCTTGAAGGAAACCGGGAAACGCCTGGGTCCTGTAAGAGGCATTGCGGCTGATGTTTTTAACCAGCCCGCTGGACAGGTCGATCTCCAGCTCATCCTGATCGCGGATATCGTCGGTATTGCCCAGCTCCAGAAACGGCAGGCCGATATTGATGGCGTTTCGGAAAAAGATACCCGCAAAGCTTTCCGCCAGGACCGCGGCCACGCCTGAGCCTTTTATGGCCAAAGGCGCGTGCTCCCGGGATGAACCGCAGCCGAAGTTCTTTCCTGCCACGATTATATCCCCGGGTTTTACCTTCCTGGAAAAATCAGCTGCTATGGTCTCCATGCAGTGGCTGCCAAGCTCTTTGGCATCGGTGGAAACCAGGTACTTGGCGGCGATAATGTCGTCGGTATTGATATCGTCTCCGAACTTATGGACTCTTCCCTTAATGATCATTTATATGCCTTTTCAATGGTCGCCGGCTCACCCGTTAAACCGGTGACCTGGTGACCTGGTGACTTGGTGAACCTTAAACTACCTCATCAGGATGCGTGATCCTGCCGGTTATGGCCGAGGCCGCTGCCACTGCCGGATTAGACAGATAGACAAACGACTTGGGGCTGCCCATCCTTCCGATAAAATTCCTGTTGGTAGTGGCGAGGCAGACCTCCCCATCTGTCAGGATCCCGATATGACCGCCCAGGCACGGGCCGCAGGTAGGAGTAGAAAAAACCCCTCCTGCCTCCACAAATATCTTTGCCAGCCCTTTCTTGACGGATTCCATATAGACCTTTTGGGTCGCCGGGATGACTATGAGCCTTAACCCCCGCGCAACTCTCTTGCCCTTCAAAATCCTGGCCGCGGCATGCATATCGCTTATCCTGCCGTTAGTGCAGGAGCCTATGACTACCTGCGTCAGGCTTACATCTTTAAGCTGGCTCGCCCCTTTTACGTGGCTGGGCAGGTGCGGACAAGCTACCTGGGGCTCCAGTTGCGTCAGGTCATACTCATAGACCTTCTGGTAATGCGCCCCTTTATCGCTTTTGTAAACCCTGGGCTTGCGTTTTGCCCCGCGGCAATAATCCAGGGTGGTCTTATCCGGCTCGATGATCCCGGCCCGTGCCCCGGCCTCTATCGCCATGTTGGAGATAGAAAACCTATCGTCCATCCCGAGTTTTCTGATTACCGGGCCGCTAAACTCCATGACTTTGTAGAGGGCGCCGTCAACCCCTATGGCGCCTATAGTATAAAGGATGATATCTTTGCCGCCAACCCATTTGTTCAGTTTGCCGCTGTAGACAAACTTAACGGTGGCGGGGACCTTAAACCAGCATTTTCCGTCGATAAAAGCCCTGGCAAGATCAGTGGAGCCGACGCCTGTGGCGTAGGCGCCGAGTGCCCCGTAGGTGCAGGTGTGCGAATCCGCGCCGATCACCAGGTCCCCGGGCAGCACCAGCTTCTTCTCCGGCAACAGCGCGTGCTCAATGCCCATGCGGCCTACTTCAAAATAATTCCCGATCCTCTGCTCCGCGGCAAAATCAGCCAATATCCTGCACTGGTTGGCGCTGCGGGCGTCTTTAGCGGGGGCAAAGTGGTCCGGGACAAGGACGATCTTATCGCGGCTAAAGACCTTCCTGGTGCCGCTCTTTCTGAATTCGGAGATGGCCAAAGGCGCAGTGATATCATTGCCTAAGGCAACGTCAACTTTGGCTTCGATGAACTCACCCGGCCCGACATCCTTCTTGCCGCAATGATCCATCAATATCTTTTCGGCGATTGTGTGTTTCATGACTGGCTGACTTATGTTATTTGAATTTCCGGACCACGAGGGAAGCGTTATGCCCGCCAAAACCAAGTGAGTTAGAAACGCAAATGTCAACATCGCAGGTGCGCGCCTGGTTAGGGACATAATCCAGGTCGCAATCGGGGTCAGGAGTTTCGTAATTTATGGTGGGCGGGATGACCCCGTCCCTTATCGCCAGGCAGCAGGCAACAAACTCCACTCCGCCGGCTGCTCCCAGGAGGTGACCGGTCATCGACTTGGTGGATGAAACCATGACTTTCCTGGCGCAGGCCCCCAACGATCTCTTAATGGAGAGCGTCTCCAGCTTGTCGTTAAGCTTTGTAGAAGTGCCGTGGGCGTTTATATAATCGATATCCTCGGCGGCAATCCGGGCGTCTTTTATCGCCAGGCTCATCGCCCTTGCCGCTCCTTCGCCCTCTGGGTCGGGGGCGGTAAGATGGTAGGCGTCGCAGGTCATGCCAAAACCTACGATCTCTGCAATAATCTCGGCCTTCCTTTTGGTAGCATGCTCCAAGGTCTCCAAGACCACCAGGCCGCAACCTTCGGCCATAATGAAGCCGTCCCTGTCCAGGTCAAACGGCCTGCTGGCTTTTTGAGGCTGGCCGTTCCTGGTTGAAAGCGCCTTAAGCGCGCAAAATCCGCCCACACCCGTAGGCACAATACAGCTCTCGGTACCGCCGGTGATCATGCAGTCTGCGTCTCCGCGCTGAAGCATCCGGAAGGCGTCCCCTATCGAATGCGAACCGGAAGCGCAAGCGGTGGCCACGCAGGAGTTAGGCCCCTTGAGCCCGAAAACAATGGCGACGTTTCCGCTGGCCTCATTTACGATAAGCATGGGAATAAGAAAAGGCGACATGCGCGAAGGGCCCTTTTCCAGCATTATCTTATGCTGCTCTTCGATGGTGTAGAGGCTGCCTATGCCCGAACCTATGACCACCCCGATACGGGTAGTATCCAGTTGTTTAAGGTCCAGCCCCGAAGAATCTATGGCCTGCTTGGCGCTTGCTACGGCATACTGGACAAACTTGTCCATACGCTTGGTTTCTTTAAAGGTGATGCCGTATTTAGCCGGCTCAAACCCCTTGACCTCTCCGGCTATGCGCGAATCGAATTTAGCCGCGTCAAAGGAAGTAAGCGGGCCCACGCCGCTCTTACCCTCTCTCAATGATTTCCAGAAGGTGGCCACGTCATTACCGACAGGAGAGATGATCCCGGCGCCGGTAACTACTACCCTATGCTCTTTTATATTCATGCTCTGATCCGCGTTGTTTTGACTTAAAACCGTTATAAAAACTACCCCGCCAGTCCTACGGCGGGGCAGAAGAACACTGTTTTAGGAATGGATTTCTTACTTACTTGCAGCTTTCTCCTCGATATATTTTACAGCGTCGCCTACGGTAGTTATCTTCTCGGCGTCCTCATCCGGTATCTCGATGCCAAACTCCTCTTCCAGGGCCATGACCAGCTCCACGGTATCCAAAGAATCGGCGCCCAGGTCATCGACGAATGACGCCTCGGGAGTGACCTCTTCGGGTTTTACGCCCAACTGTTCAGCAATTATTGACTTTACTTTATCCTGGACTGCCATTCTTTTTCCTCCTTGTTGAAGCTTACTGCATAACCATCCCGCCATCCACTACGATAGTCTGACCGGTGATATAATCCGAATCGGCGCATGCCAAAAAGACGCAGGCATTCGCCACATCCTCGGGCCGACCCAGCCTTGCCAGGGGTATCGCTTCCTGCATCTTCTGCTTGACATCCTCGGGAAGCTTGTCGGTCATCGCGGTCTGGATGAAACCGGGAGCTATGGCATTTACATTGATATTACGGCTGGCCAGCTCTTTGGCCGCTGTTTTTGTAAGAGCAATCACGCCCCCTTTGGAGGCGGAGTAGTTTGCCTGTCCGGCATTTCCCATTATGCCGATGATCGATGCGATATTGATTATCCTGCCCTGGCGCTGCTTGATCATCGGCCGGGATACGGCCTTAAGGCAATTAAATGTGCCTTTGAGGTTGACGTTTATTACCGCATCCCAATCGGCCGGGCTCATCCTGAGCATCAAATTATCCTTGGTAATCCCGGCATTGTTAACTAATATATCAACCTTTGTAAATTTGTCAAGAATTTTGTTTATCGCTTCCTCGGTTTTCTCAAAGCTAGTGACATCAACGGCTAAGGCCAGAGACTTTCTCCCCAGGGCTTCGATATCGGCGGCGGTATTCTGGGCCTGCGCCAGATCCACATCGATAACCGCTATATCTGCGCCTTCTTTGGCAAAGGCAAGCGCTATCGACCTGCCTATGCCTCTTGCCGCGCCCGTGATCAGAGCAACCTTATCCTTTAAACGCATACGTTCCCCTCTTTGTTAAGCCTAAGCAGATCTTCCTTGTTTTCTACGCTAATCACCGTTATCTCCCTGTCGATCTTACGCATAAGCCCTTTCAGCACCTTGCCCGGACCGAACTCGAAGAACCTGTCAACGCCCTGGGAGAGCATAAAGCGCATCGACTCCTCCCAGCGCACGCTATTATACATCTGCAAAACCAGGTTTTCCTTTATCCGCAGGCAATCACGCTGCGGTTTGGCATCAAAATTGCTAACCAGCGGAATGCCGGGTTCGGAAAAACTAATCCCTTCCATAAAAACGCTAAGCTCTGCCGCAGCTTGGCGCATAAGGGATGAGTGGAAACCTCCGTTGACTTCCAGCTCCACTACCCTCTTGGCACCGGCCTCTTCGCACAGCGACTTTGCCTTCCCGATAGATATTGTGCTGCCGGAGATGACTACCTGGCCGGGCGCATTAAGGTTGGCTATCTCGGACCCTGAAGCGGCACAAATCTTCTCTAATTTATCAACGGCAAGCTCAAGCACCGCCGCCATTTTTCCGGGGTGGCTGACAGTGGCCTCTTCCATAATCCGGGCCCTTTGCCTGACCAGCCTTAATCCATCCTCAAAGCTAAGAACGCCTGCAGCCACAAGCCCCGTGTATTCGCCAAGGCTCAACCCCGCAACAAAGGAAGGCCTTAGATCAACGCGGGATTTAAAAGCTTCATAGGCGGCGATAGTAGCGGTAAAAATAGCGGGCTGAGAGTTAACGGTCTGCTTAAGCAGCTCGGGCTGGCCGTCAAAGCATAAAGACGAAAGCGAAAAACCCAGGACCCTGTCAGCCCTCTCAAAGACATCCCGGGCCTGCGGGAACGCCTCGAAGAGGTCTTTGCCCATACCTATATATTGCGAGCCCTGGCCGGCAAAGAGATAGCCTACCATTTGATGACCGTTGCCCCCCAGACAAGCCCGGCACCGAAAGCCACCAACAGCACAACGTCGCCCTTCCTGACCCTGCCCTCTTTAATCGCTTCACATAAAGCGGTGGCAGTAGAAGCCGAAGACATATTCCCGTACTTCTCTATATTCAGATATATTTTCTCGGGCGCCAAACCCAGCTTTTTAGCCATAGCCATAATAATACGGATATTGGCCTGATGAGGTATTACCAAATCGATGTCTTTGCACTCCAGATGGGCGCGCTTTACGGCAACCTGCGCAGCTTCCGTCATGGAAGTAACCGCGAGCTTGAATACTTCGTTGCCTTCCATGCTGATATAGTGCTGGCGGTGTGAGATAGTCTCGGTGCTGGCCGGATGACGGGAGCCTCCCGCCGATACTTTTAACAACTCGGCCTTTGAGCCGTCACTGCCCAGGTAAGAGGAAAGTATCCCGCCTGATTTGACCTCCGAAAGCACCACTGCCCCCGCACCATCACCGAAGAGCACGCAGGTATTACGGTCTTTCCAATCTACAACGCTGGACATCGTCTCGGCACCGACGATCAAAGCGTTCTTATATACGCCTCTGGCAATGAACTGCCCAGCGATATCTATGGCATAGACAAAGCCCGCGCAGGCCGCGGATATATCCAAACATGCCGCGGAGCTGGCACCAATCAAGTTTTGAAGTACGCAGGCCGTAGAGGGGAATTGCATGTCCGGGGTGATGGTGGCCACGATAATAAGCTCGGTCTCGCTGGGTTTAATGCCGGCGTTCTCCAGGGCTTCTTTTGCGGCCTTAGCCGCCAGGTCCGAAGTAGCCTCATTCTTTGCCGCGATGCGCCTCTCTCTTATGCCGGTACGCGTAGTTATCCATTCATCGGAGGTATCGACCATCTTCTCCAGGTCTGCGTTGGTCAGCTTTTTTTTCGGCAGGTATTCGCCTACCCCGATCACGCCGACTTTCTTCATCTTAACGCGCCTTTATCGCCTCCAGTATCTTCTCGTTGAACTTGCGCTCAACCTCTTCCTTGGCCACCCTTATTGCGTTCTTGATCGCCTTGACATTCGACCTGCCGTGCCCGATAATGGCCACTCCGTTGACGCCAAGAAGAGGAGCGCCGCCGTACTCGGCGTAATCAAGCTCTTTCTTAAAACGGCTGAAGTTGGGCGCCAAAAACAATACCCCGATCTTGCCAAGGATATTGCTGAGCAGATGACGCCTTAAGAATACCTGCATCGCTTCTGCCGCGCTTTCGGAAACCTTCAGGGCGATATTGCCCACAAACCCGTCACAGATAATGATATCGCATTTACCGGAGAAAAACTCTTTACCTTCGACATTGCCTATAAAATTAAGGGCTGATTTCTGCAGCAGGTCGCGCGCCTCTTTTATGAAATCGGTTCCTTTACCCTCCTCTTCTCCGATATTAAGAATTCCGACGGTGGGATTCGGCCGGTTAAGTATGTGACGAAAGTATGCATCCGCCATGATCCCGTATTGCAGAAGCTGGTTGGGCTTAGGGTCAATGTTGGCGCCGACATCTATGACCAGGGATATGCCTTTTACGGTAGGAGTGACAATGGCTATACCGGGCCTCTCCACTCCCGGCAGAAGCCCCAGTCCCAGGGTAGCCGCGCAGACCACGGCACCGGTATTGCCGGCGCTAAAGAACGCCTGGCCTTTTCCTTCTTTTACCAGGTTGACGCCGACTACTATGGAGGACTGTCTTTTGCGCCTAACGCTGGTAGCCGCAGACTCGGACATACCTATAACATCGGGGGCATGATGGATGTGTATCCTGTTGCCGGTATATTTTACCTTATGAAGGAGGTTTTTGATGGCGTCTTCCTTGCCGACAAGGATCACTTCAACATCGTACTCCCTGACCGCGGCTACTGCCCCGTCTATGACCACACCGGGCGCGTAATCCCCTCCCATGGCATCCACTACAATCTTTGTCATAGTGCCGATCAACCCTTCTTCTTCTTTTTCTCTTTGACTTTTATCTCTATAACCGGCTTGCCGTTGTAATAACCGCACACCCTGCAGACCTGATGGCTGATCTTGGGCTGCTTACATTGGGGGCAGGGGGCAAGATTTGCGGTCGCCAGCTTCCAGTGCGTACGACGCTTCCTGCCGCGCGTCTTAGAATGTCTTTTCTTTGGTAGTGCCACAACTTCCTCCCTCTTTAGGCTTTATGCTTTTCGCAATCACACTTTTCTATATTCAAATTCTTGCCGCACTTCAAACACATCCCCTTGCAGTCCTGCCTGCATAAAGGTTTAAGCGGATAATTGACGATCAATTCTTCCCTTACTTCAGAATCCAGGTCAATGACCAGGTCAGATTTGCTAACGGGATAATTTAAAGTCAGCTTCTTACGGAATTCAAAACTATACTCATCCAGACACCGGCTGCAGTTGCCGTAGATAGAGGCTTCGATGACCAGATCCGCCTTCACCACGTTATATATCCGGAAAACCTCCGCAGTCAGCTTTATCGGCTGGCGGAAATTCACGTTCTCTATCTCAAGGTCGAGCTTGGCGGGGTCTATCTCCTCATAAAGACTCAACCCCTCCGACGGGATCCTGTGGAGTTCGATTTTCATCGTGCCTGTCAGGCCTTGCCGAGTTTGCTGACAATCGCCCTGGATACAAAATCCGGCACAAAGCTGGATATATCGGCGCCCAGAGACGCTGCCTCCTTAAGCAGCTTTGAAGAGATATAGCTGTAAGATTCGTGAGGCATTAAAAAGATCGTTTCGATATCGGGGGCGATCTTCCTGTTGGTCAGGGCCATCTGGAACTCGTATTCAAAATCAGAGATCATGCGTAACCCTCTGATCAGCACCTGAGCTTTGCGTCTGCGGGCAAAATCCACGACCAATCCGTTAAAGGAGACGACTTCCACGCCTTTAAGGCGCGCGGTGGCAAGCTCCAGCAGCTTTACGCGCTCTTTCAGGCCGAAGAGAGGCTTCTTGTGAGGGTTATGCGCGACCGCCACTATTATCTGACCAAATATCTCCTGCGCCCTCTCTATGAGATCAATATGCCCATAGGTGACAGGATCAAACGTGCCTGGATATATAGCGGTCTTTTGCATCCTTAAAGCGTTAAGCTTTCGGGGAGGGCTTCCTGTAGAACGAAAGCACCGTATCCCCGTAACCGGCCTCTTTAACCAAAATGAACTCCCCGCATGAGCTTGGGAGTTCATCCTTCTTAAAATGCTGCACGGCTATCAAACCATTGGGCGCTAATATATCATAAGCCCCCAGCATTTGCAAGGTTTTTTTTGCCAGGGACCCCTCTTTTCCGGCCTCGCAACCCTGGTTTTTCCCGCTATCCGGAACATCGCGGCCCGAGTAAAACTCCGCCTTGTTATAGGGGGGATCCAGGAAGATTACATCAAAGCTCCTGCCCCTTTTCTTTATCGCTTCCAGAGCCTGTTCAACGCGGTGAGGATAGGATTCGCAAGCGACAATCTTCAGATTCTCTATATTCTTGGAGATCGCCAACTGGCAATCCCTGTTATTCTCCACCAAAACCAGCTCCTTTACCCCTCTGGAGACAGCCTCAAAGCCGACTGCTCCGGAACCGGCAAACAGCTCCAGGAAAGAAAGCCCCGCGATATCGCCGATTATGTCAAAAAAGGCCTTCCTGACCTTTTCCTGCGTCGGCCTTATGCCGGAAGGCAACCTTAAAATCCTGCCCTTAAGGCTGCCTGAAGTGATCCTGGCCGTATCCCTGGCAAGCTTATGCTGTCTTTTCAAGCTAACTATCTCCTGCCCAAATGTTTCATGGCCATTTCAGCGGCATCTATCCCGGACACAAAGCAGCCGTGCACCCCTCCTCCGGGCCTGGTCCAGGCACCGGTCAAAAACAAGCCCTTTACGGCGGTCTTTTGAGCCAACCTGCTTATCCCGGCCTGGTCCGGGGTCTGAGCAAACCCATATATAGCCCCTTCAGGAGAAGAGCCGTATCTGGCCATAGTAAGCGGCGTAGCTGCCTCCATGACCTCAATGCAGCCGCTTAGGCCCGGCAGATATCGCTCTGCCCGGCTGATAAGCTTTGCCGCGACCGCAGCCTTCTTCTTCTTATACTCCTGGACTGCAAGGCCGGCCCAGTTCGAGTAATTATCCAGGGCCATGACCATCAGGCTCCCCTTTCCCGGCTCTACCAATGACGGGTCGATCTGGGCATGATCGACCATGGTAAACGGGCAATTCTCATAATCTCCGAAAACAGAATACTTGTAGTTCAGGTCATGATCATAGCAGGTATTTACGGAGATCATGGCGTGGTCCATACCCATGCCCTTGGCCGGAAGCCTAAGGCCCAGATACACCTGGAAAGCAGAGACCGACTTCTCAAGTCCCGAGAGCTTTATCCTGTCGGCGCCTGAGGCCTTGGGATTATCCAAAAGCCTTAAAAGGGTGTCGGGGGCGCTGGCGTTGGATATAACGCAAGGTGCCTCGTATTCCTTCCCTCCTGAAGCGACCAACCCTCTTACGCGCCTGCCGGCAGCAGTTTTAATCGATCTTACCTCGGTGTTGAACAGGACAGTACCGCCGTTTTCCTTTATCTTATCCGTTATGGCAGAGAACAACCTGCCGAACCCGCCTTTTACGTAACAGGTAGGCTCATAAAAAAACCCCCGCAAAACCAGCAGAAAATAAAAGGCCGACAGCCTGGAAGGCGCCAGCCCCATATACCTCCAGATCTCACCTATCAGCGCCTTTAATTTTGCATCTTTAATATAAGCCGATATGAGCTGGTCTGCGGTGGCTAAAGAAACTTTTGCGATCATGGGGTAAAAAAACAGGCCCCCGGCCAACTTCAGCCACTGCGGCATGCGGGATACGCAATAGCTGTCGAACTGGCGGTAGAAGGAGTCGAACTTTTCAAAAAGCCTTCGGATGCCTGGCTCCTCTGCCGAGAAGCTGCTCTTGAGGTACTGCAAGAAATTATCTTTGCTGAAATCAGCGACAAAATCGTGTTCAGGATAGATGATCCTGCTGAAATCCTTTAGCTTGATAAAATCGACTTTCTGGTCTATGCCATGGGCCTCGAAGAAAAGGCGCATCTCGCCGTTCTCGCCTAGCGAGTCAACGCAATGGATAGCCGACTCAAACAAAAACCCCCTCCTCTTAAAGCTGGTCGCAAAACCCCCGGGAACGGGGAGTTTTTCAAAAAGGACGACCTTGGCCCCGGAGGCGGAAAGCTTAAGCGCAGAAATGACACCCGCCATTCCGGCACCGATTACCGCGGCATCGTATTTCATTTTCGTATTATAGGGAGCTTAAGAAATTAACCGAATCTTCGACTACCTTCTTTTTTTCTTTATCAATAGTGACCATGTGGTAAGAGTCTTCCAGTAATACCAGGGATTTTCTGGCGGATGAGACTGCGCGGTACAGATACTCGGCATTCCTGGGGCTGGTCATATCATCTTCTTTGGCGTGAATTACGAGTATGGGGTTCTTGACGGCGGACAGGTTCTTGTTCACCACTTTAACGAAGAGCTTATGCTGATAAAGGCAGGCAAGGGGGAAAAAGGGGCTGCCGAAAAGCAGGACCTTGTCGTCGAACTCGCTGGCCCTGGCATTCTTATAGAACCTCTCGATACCGGAACGCAGATTTTCGTTTTTTAAACCGTAGGGCCAGCCTTCCCGTATATTCACGGTATTACGCACAAAAGGTATATGCCAGAACAGCTCCATGAGAAACTTACCTTTGTGCAGCGCCCAGCCGTCATAGAAGAAAGTAGGGGCCAGGGCGATGATCCCGGTTACCTCGCTTTGGAACTCGCTGGCAATATGCAGGCACATAAGCGCCCCCATAGATAGCCCCGCAACAAACACTTTTTTGTTCATTTTTAAGAGCTCTTGGAAGTCCCTTACGCAGGAAGCGTATATCTCCTGCCAGGTCACTTTTTTAAGCTCCCCCAGGCTTTCGCAGTGCCTGGGCAGGGTATTGCAAAGGACGGAGAAGCCTGCCTTATTGAGCCCTTTCCCAAAGTAGTGCATTTCGCTGGGAGTGCCGGTTATGCCGTGGATGAGCAGGACAGCCTTGCCGTTGGTGCCGTTAAGATAGAAATTGTATTTCTTGCTGATGGGAGTTTCCATGAAGAAAGTATTATATCACAAATTATAGAAATGGGAATTTTAATTAGGGGGATACTTTTTAAGCACCAGGCAGGAGTTGTTGCCGCCGAAGGCAGAAGCGTTATTTATGGCAACGCGCACGTCGGCTTTCCGGGCTGTGTTAGGCACACAGTCAATGTCGCATTCGGGATCCGGCGTCTTGTAATTTATGGTCGGCGGGATCACGCCACCGGTTATAACCAGGCAGCAGGCAAGCGCCTCTATTGCCGAGGCAGCCCCCATAGTGTGGCCGAGCATGGATTTTATGGAGCTGGCTGCAACTCTCCTCTCGCCGAAAACCTTCTTTATCGCCAGACACTCCTCTTTATCGTTGGAAGCAGTTCCGGTCCCGTGAGCGCTTATATAATCTACTTCTTCCGGCTTTACTGCGCAGGCATCAATAGAGCTTTTGATCGCCTGGGCAATACCCTCTGCAAAAGGCGCAGTCATGTGATGCGCATCACAGCTGAGGCCGTAACCTGCGACTTCCGCGTATATCGGGGCTTCGCGGGACAAGGCCTCATCCAACGATTCCAGCACTAAGACAGCGGCCCCTTCACCTACCATCATGCCTTTACGGTTCTTGTCAAAAGGCTGGCAGATCTCGCCGGCTACGGCGAATAGCCGGTTGAATCCCATGAAGGCCAGCCGCGAAAAAGCGTCTGAGCCTCCGGCGAGCATCATCCTGGCCCTGCCGGTCCTTATAAGATCGGATGCATAACCTATGGCATAATTACCCGCTGCGCAGGCGCAAGGTATGGTAAAGTTCGGTCCTTTGGCCCCAAACTCCATGGCGATATTTGCGGCAATAACGTTACATGGGTAGCGCGGGATCCAATCTGCATCAATCGCCTGGTGGCCATCTCTTACCCAGGCGTCGTTAAGCCCCTCTATTACCTGGGACTCCCCCATGGTCGTACCCATCACTATACCGATATCCGGCTGCTGATAATACTCCGGCCGCAGGCGGGCATCGCTGGCCGCCAGTCTTGCCGCAGCTATGCCCAGACAAGAAGCGCGGCCCATGGTAGCGGCTCTTTCTTTTGAGATGAAATCCAAAGGTTCAAAATCCCGGACCTGGCCGGCATTATGATTTTGATAGCAGGAGGTATCAAAACCCGTTATGCGGCTGATCCCGGACCTGCCCTGGATAAGGGCGTCCCAAAATTTATCCTTGCCTATACCTATGGAAGAAATGACCCCTAACCCGGTAATCACAACTCTGCTATTTTGCATTGGGTTTAGCGCTGAAGCTGATTTCTCCGCTAGCGACCTCCTTGTCGCCTACGGTGGCCACGGCATTGACTATACCTATGCCGGAGAGCATTTTGACGGGCTCTACCGTGATCATAAGCTGATCTCCTGCTATAACCGGCCTCTTAAACCTTACCTTCACTGCGCCCAGATAATACACCAGCCCCTGTCCGGGAGATTTTTCTTTTTCAGGGTAAAAAAGGAGGATCGAGGCCTGAGCCATGGCCTCAATGATCAGGACGCCGGGCATTACGGGCTTATCCGGGAAGTGCCCGGAGAAAAAACCTTCATTGAAACTGACGTTCTTTAATGCCACGATCTTTTTGCCGGGATCGATCTCGACGACCCTATCGATGAGCAAGAACGGATAACGGTGAGGCAGTATCTGCTGAATCTTATCTATATCAATCATTTATTTTTGGATAGGTACTCCTGGGCGACTGCCAAGGTCTGCCTGAGATTAGTAAGCTGGGCGAGCTTCTCCTCGGGTATGCTTATCTTATACTTCTTCTCGATTGCCGCCATGATCTCCAGGGCCATCATGGAATCTACCCCAAGCTCTTCGAAGAATTTGGCATCAAGGGTCACCTCGGAAGGCTCTCTTTCTATTATCTCGGCAATGATACCCCGTATTTCATTTTCCAGGTCCTGCATTTGAAGTTCCTCCTCTTTATTTATACATAAACATGCCGCCGTCAACTACTATCACCTGGCCGGTGATATAATCAGACCTCTCGCTTACCAGGAAATCCACTACCCTGGCCACCTCATCCGGAGTCCCGAACCTGCCCAGAGGTATATTCCTGATCATGGATTCCCTGTACTCCGGTTTAAGTTCCGCGATCATATCGGTGACGATAAATCCCGGGGCAACGGCATTGACCCGGATATTATAAGCGGCGACTTCTTTTGCCAGGGCTTTGGTAAAACCGATGATCCCGGCTTTGGAGGCACAGTAATTGGTCTGGCGCGCCAGGCCCGCGACCCCGCTGACGGAACTGACATTAACAATGACGCCGCTCTTCTGCTTCAGGAAAGTTACGATGGCGTTTCTGGTAAGATTGAAGGCCCCTCCAAGGTTTGTGTCCACAACGTCCAGCCAATCCTCACGGCTCATCATCATAAGGGCCTTGTCGCGAATGACTCCTGCGTTATTGACCAATATATCCAGCCTGCCAAAGGCCTCTTTGGTCCTTTCAATCAGCTCTTTTGCCTTATCAAAATCGCGCACGTCAACCTGCAGGGCCAGCGCCTTCCTGCCGAGTTTTCCGATCTCATCCGCCAGGGCATCGGCGGAATCGGCGTTTTTCAGATAGGTAAAAACAATGTCATTGCCTGCTTTTGCTAAACGCAAGGCTATTGCCCTACCTATACCGCGGCTGGCGCCGGTAACTATAGCAACCTTATTATCTGACATATGTGTATGTTAATCAACCTTAATTAACTTATATTTACATATATTGACATATATCTACATATCCTACAAGCGCGATACTATCAAACTTGAATTACAGCCGGTTGGGCCGAAGTTATTTATCAGAACATTATTGACGGCCCGGGTAACAGCTTTATCAATTATAAGATTGAACCCATTGTTGAGCCGGCTGTCTTTCATGTTAACCGAAGGAAAGAGTTCATTCCTCTCTATAGCAGCAAGCGCAGCCGCCAACTGGATAATCCCGGAGGCGCTAAAACATTCGCCGGTCATGGATTTAACGCAGCTTATCGCGGGTTTATCAAAATCGCCCCCAAAGACCTCTTTTATGGCCCGGGCCTCCATGGCATCGCCGTCAGGATTAAAGTTGGCGCCAGAGCATATAAGGTCGATATCGCTCAAACCCAATCCCGCATCCTCTATCGCCGAGCGCATGGCAGCGGCTAAACCGGCGCAAGAAGGATTATACCTGTTTATCCCGCAAGAGTCAAACGCCGCGCCGAATCCGCTGACCCGGGCGAATATGCGCGCCTTTCTCTCCAGGGCTGTTTCCATCTCTTCCATCAGGACTAAACCAGCACCCTCTCCCAGCACCAGGCCTTCGCCGCCCGGAACCGGCGCCAGACAACCGGATTTATAAAAACCCATGAAAGTCTGAAGGCATAGCTCCTCTACCCCTCCGGCAAGCACATACCTGGCCTTACCGAAACACAGCATGTCCCGCCCGTAATCTATTGCGTCAAGGCTGGCGGTAAAACCGTTTGAGATGGTGGCATTAAAGCCCTTGATATTGAATTTGATCGAGACCTGACTGGCAGGCGAGTTGATCACGGTATTGGGAAACAGTGCCGGATTTACGAAATTCGGCCCTTCCCTTATACCTTCGGTATCAAACTCCATGATGCTCGCCAGGCTGCCCAGGGTCGTACCTACGGATATCCCGACACTGCGCGAATTCTCCTGCCCGATTGCCAGGCCGCCATCATCCAGGCAAAGCCTGGCAGCAGACATGATAAGCTTGGTGCTGCGGTCAAGATTGCGCAACCCCTTAGGGCCCAGGAACTGTTGAGGATTGAAATCCTTGATCTGGGCGGCAGATCTTACCTTAAGCTGCGAGACGTCAAATAATGATACCGGCCCTATCCCGCAGCGGCCGGAAAAAATGTTGTCATAAAAAGCAGCCCTGCCTATCCCGCATGAAGAAAGTATGCCTAAACCGGTAATTACTATCTTTTTGCTTCTCACCTTTGGCTGTCCTTGGCGACAAATTATTGATTTATTCTATATTATTTACCATCTTAAAACAACAATAATCTTAAAATAAGCATCATGCTAATATAAGTTTGTATCAACTGCCTTTTAATATATAATGGGGATTATATGAAATCAACCAAGCGCGCCGTCACGCCATTAAGTCAAAAGCTTGCCCTTATCGGCCTCGGACTGATCCTGTCCTTTATTGTCCTCGAAGCATCAATGCGGTTGGCCGGCAGCATCCTCATTTCCATCCAGGATGCGCAAAACCGGCGCAGGATGGGGCGCCTGCATAGCTTTACCATACTCTGCGTAGGCGAATCCACCACCCAAAATGCTTACCCCGCTTTTCTGGAGAAGCTTCTCAACGATGCCGGTCTCGGCTTGAGTTTTAGCGTAATCGACAAGGGCCTTATGGCGGTCAAAACCGACTTTATAATTGAGCGTTTGGAACCGCTGATAAACCAATACCGGCCCGCCATGATCGTGTCAATGATGGGCATAAATGACAGGGAAGGCTTTATCCCCTGGCAGCGCCAGACAAAACACGGGCTCCTTGCGGCTATCAAAAGCCTTAAAACTTACAAACTTTCTCTGATGATCAGGCTGCATCTAAGAAAGAAACTGGAAGAGTTAAACGAAAACCGCCTGATCGCCCAACTAAATAACAAATACCCGGGTTCACGGAAGGCTTCCCGGGCAGAGAGGCTGCAGGACATCAAGGCCCTGGTAGAGTCAGGCTGGGGCTTCATCACCAAGAAGCAATACCGGGCAGCCGAAGCCTGCTTCAACAAGGCCATAGATACCTGCTCCGGCACAATTGAAGCGGACGAAGCATACATAGGCCTGGGCAATATCTATAAGGCTAAGGCGGATTACGGGCGGGCGCAAAGTTGCTTCAAGAAAGCTATCGAGCTGAATCCCCGTAATCCCAATACCCATTTAGGATTATGCTGGTTGTATAAACGGACAAGAAACTATGAGCTTTGCGAAAAGGCCTTCAAGCGGCTTTTAGAGCTTTATCCCAGGCACGAAACAGCCCTGCAGGGATTAAGCTGGGTTTATTTCGATATGGGTAAACACGGCTTAAGCGAAAGGTGTTTAAGGCAACTTATTAAATATTACCCCTCAAATGATGTAGCTTACGGCGATCTGGCCGTGTTATACAGGGAAAAGAAGAAATTTAGCGCTGCCAAGAGGTATTGCAAAAAGGCAATAAGGCTTAAACCGGACTGCAGCCTTTACTATCTTTGCCTGCAATGGATCTACCTGCAATCCGGCAACAAGGCGAAAGCCGAGGATTGCTCCGGAAAGCTCATGGAGTTAATGCCGGACAGCGATATACCCTTCGCTGCCAGATCGTTCGTCTATGGTCAAACCGGCGACCCTGAGCTTGCCTTAGGCGATATGATGAAGGCGCAGGCCATAAGAACAGCCGGATATGTGCCGATGACCGTGAGAAATTACCGCAAACTGCAAAGTATTACTGCCGGCCGCAATATTATGCTGGTTGCGGCACAATATCCCATGCGCGACATCGCGCCGTTAAAGAAAACCCTCGAGTCACACACCAAAAACATAATTTTCGTGGATAACGATAAAGTCTTCAGGGACGCCGTGGCCAAAGACGGCTACGGGGCATACTTTACCGACATCTTCGCCGGCGACTTCGGCCACTGCACCGAGAAAGGCAACCGCCTCCTGGCCCAAAACATCGCGGATACCATAATAAGGGAGTATTTCAAGAAATGACCCGGCCAAGGCGCAGCAACAGTCCAATAACAAGCCTGTCGCAGAAAATCCTCCTTGTATTCTTCGGGCTCTTTATCTGCCTGCTTATCCTGGAAACCGGCCTGCGCCTGGCAGGCGGCGCCATGCTTATGATGCAGGAGATAAAAAACCGGATTGCGCTTTCAAAAAAACACTCCTTTGTGATACTGTGCATCGGAGAATCCACTACCCGGGACCAGTATCCGGGGTTCTTAAAAGAACAACTCGAACAAGGGGTTGCGGGTATAAAGGTCAGCGTTATAGACAAAGGGCTTGCAGGGGCTAAGACGTGGCTCATTATCGACCAGATGGAAAAGAACTTGAACCAATACCATCCGGATATGGTCATCTGCATGATGGGCGCAAACGACTCCGGAGATCATATCCCTTATGATTGCTCATACGGCAAGGTGACGGCAGATGTCTTTAAACAACTCAAGACATATAAGCTGTCCGGGCTGATCCTCTTGCATCTAAAACACAAGCTAAGATCATTGACTAAATGTCAAAACCTGCCTTCTAAGAAAGGGTATGCCGCAGAGGGACCCAAGGCAAAACCTGCCTCATACGCTGAGCGAGCCAGGCAGCTTTTGGACCAAAAAGAATACGCCAAGGCCCGCGAGCTATTCCAAAAAGCCTTGCGCACGCAACCCACCATTCCTGTTTACCTGGGGCTTGCCTGGAGCTGTTGCATGCTTGAAGATCAAGCGCACGCAAAAAGATACTTCAAGCAGGCGTTGCGTATAGACCCCCGTAATGGCGAAGCCGCCCGCGCGCTAGGCTGGATCTATTTTGACGCGCCCGAAGAGCTCGATACCGCCGAGAAATACTTCATCAGGAGCCTGGAGGCCGACCCCAATCAGATCCCCGTGCTCCTGGGGCTTGGCAGGATCTATTTGCACAAAAATAAGCCCGGCCTTGCCGAGAAATGTTTTTTGGACGCCATCGGCGTGGACCCAAAGGAAACTAAAGCCTATGCTTACTTGATTTCTATTTACAGGAAAAATGGCGATTATGCGCTTATGACTAAATACACGGATGTCTTGGACCGCCTGAAGCTTGAAGGCGATAAATCAATGACTATCGGCAACTACCACCGGCTTAAAAGCATGCTCGATAGCCGCGGGATAAAGCTGATCGCCGTACAATACCCTATGCGCAGCCTCTTGCCGCTGAAAATGATCTTTGGCCCGCAGGAACGCAAAAACATAATCTTCGTGGACAACGAAGGCCTCTTTAAGGACGCGGTGTCCAAAGACGGTTACAATGCATACTTTACCGACATCTTCGCCGGCGACTTCGGCCACTGCACCGAGAAAGGCAACCGCCTCCTGGCCCAAAACATCGCGGATACCATAATAAGGGAGTATTTCAAGAAATAGGCTAACCTATGACCATCATGCTTCTATATTCGGGGAAACGCTGCATAAGCTTGGTTTTCAGTAGCCGGCCTTCCCTGCTCTCCAGATGAGGATCTGACTGCGCCAGTGACAACGCCTCCTGCCTTGCCTGCTTTAACAGATGCATCTGCGTAATGGGATCGCCTATCCTTAATTCGCTAAGGCCGTGCTGCCTGGCTCCGAAAAACTCTCCCGGTCCGCGGATCTTCAGGTCCTCTTCCGCGATGATAAAACCATCCGTGCTCCTGACCATGGCCTCCAGCCTTAAATTAGCCTCATCTGTCTGCGCGTCCGAAACCAAAAGACACAACGACTGTTTTACGCTTCTGCCGACCCGGCCCCTGAGCTGGTGCAGCTGGCTTAAGCCGAAGCGTTCGGCATTCTCGATTATCATACAGGTAGCATCGGGGATATCGATGCCCACCTCAAGTACCGTTGTGGCCACCAGAACATCCAACTCTTTATTCCTGAATTTACCCATCAACTCCTGCTGGCTCTTATCTTTAAGCCTGCCGTGTACCAGGCCTACCCTGAAATCCTTAAACTGCGAACTTTTAAGATGCACAAACATCCTTTTGGCTCCGGCAATATCCAGGGCAAATGAGTCTTCTATCACCGGATAGACCACAAAAACCTGGTTGCCTTTAGCCAACTCCTGTCTGGCCAGTTCATATGCATTTGCCCTGCTTTGCGCCCCAAACCTCATGGTTTTAACCGGGATGCGACCCGCAGGAAGCTCGTTTATTACCGAGATATCAAGCTCCCCATAAAGGGTGATCGCCAAAGTACGGGGTATTGGGGTTGCGGTCATTATAAGGGCGTCGCAAGACGAACCTTTACCCATAAGCAGGGCCCTCTGGCCTACTCCGAACTTATGCTGCTCGTCGATCACAACCAGGCCCAGATTCTTGAACTCTACCTTTTCTTCCAGCAGCGAATGCGTGCCTATGACCAGGTCTATGCTGCCATTGGCAAGCCCGCTGATCAGATCGTCCTTATCCTGCCTGCTCAGGCTTGCCGTAAGCAAGCCTATCTTTATATCTTTTAGCGGCCCCTTCCCGCCGGATGCCAGTTGCGCGCTTATCTTGTTAAAATGCTGTCTGGCCAGGATCTCCGTAGGCGCCATAAAAGACGCTTGATACCCTCCCTGGATAGCCGCGATGCAGGCGTAGAGGGCGACGACAGTCTTGCCGGAGCCCACATCGCCCTGCAGGAGCCTCTGCATGGGAACCGGCGCCGACATATCTGCGGATATTTCGTTAATTACCGCGGACTGGGCCTGCGTCAGCTTAAACGCAAGACCGCCTAAGAAATAATCGGTAAGCCCCCCTTGCGTTTTATGCGCTATGCCGCAAGCATCCTTACGGCGCAGCTTTCGCAATACCAGCGGTAGCTGGAAAATAAAGAACTCGTCGAACGCCAGCCTTCTATATGCCTCCTGCTGCAACTGAGGCGTCTGGGGGAAATGAATATTAAGCAGCGCCTGGGCCAGGTTTATAAGATTATTCCGGCGACGTATATCGTAGGGGATGCTGTCACGCAGATACGGCAGGTACTCCTCTAAAGCGACCCACAGGAGCTTGCGCAGGGTGCGCTGGCTGAAATATTCAGGGATGCGATAAACAGGGGTGATCCTGCCCAGGCTCAAAGGATCTTCTTTGTCTTCAAGCAGCTCGAATTCAGGAGAGTTCATCTGCAGCCTTCTGCCGTAGAGCTCGACCTTTCCGTGGGCTATCAGGGCCTGGCCCGGCTTAAAGTAAGATTTCAAATAAGGCTGGTTGAACCATACGCAGAATATCCTGCCGGTGCCGTCGCTTAAAGCGGCCTCCTGGATATTGAAACCTCTGCGTTTGAATGATCTGCGCTGGCTGCAGGCCTGCACTTCGGCCTTGATTGTCGCGGTCTGGCCTATCTGGAGCCGGCAGATGCTAGAGAAGCTGCGCCGGTCTTCGTAGCGTCGGGGAAAATAATAAAGGAGGTCTTCGATGCATTTCAGGCCGGCCCCAAGCAACGAGTCGGCCCTCTTGGGTCCGATGCCCTTTAAATAACGGATAGGAGCATCCAGAGATTTGCTCATCTGGCGCTATCTTGAGATACCGGCATCTTGGTCAAAGGGTAACCTGATCCTGGCTGCCGTAAGGCTTTCCTGCGGGGAAAGGCACTGCGGGCTTATCTTCGGGATCGACCCCGCCAGCCCTTACCTCTATTTCAAAACTCTCTGAGTTCAGGACCTGGTCTTTGATCTTAAGCTGCGCCTGCGGGATTGTAAGGCTGCCGCTTTCTAACGCAGAGATGATCAGGACATAGATAAAGCTGCGTTCCAGTCGGTTATTTATGAATGAAACCGAGCTGGATTGGGCGCTGGAAAGGACCCTAAAGCCCTTGAACTCGGGAAACTTGATCTGCGGCTGGTCTTTATCCGTGGTCGTAACGGATATTTTATAGACCAGGTGCTCTCCGACAACCACGCTCTTCTTGTCGACCTCGGCCCTGATACCCGCTGCGGCATACGCGGGCAAGACGGCTGAAAACGATATGAGCGCCGCGATCAAAAAGCTTTTATTCATGCTTATATTCTTACATAAAGCTGCCAAGATGTCAATCCGACACAGACTCTATCAAATGCAGCATCTCCTTCTCGGTCTTTGCCCTCGAAGACTTCTCCCTCAGATGCCTTATCTTCCTGAACCCCCTGGTATACCAGCTGAAGAATTTGCGGAATATCATGACCCCGGTTCTTTCTGCGTAAAACCCGATGCAAGAACCAAGGTGCAGCCGCATTATCTGGCGGATCTCGGCGGGGGCCGGGTCCGTAATGACCCGTCCTTTCTTTAAAAGCTCTTCGCACTGTTTGAATATCCAGGGATTTCCAAGAGAGCCCCTGGCAACGGCAACCGCATCACAGCCGGTCTCATCGAACATCTTCGCCGCCAGCGGCGCCGAGAGTATGTCTCCGCTGGCTATCAACGGTATGGACAGCCGCTCTTTGGTCTTACGAATCACCTCATAGCTTACTTTCCCGTGATACCCCTGAGAACGCGTCCTGCCGTGCAGGAATACCGCCGCTACCCCCTCATCTTGGCAGCGAACGGCCACTTCCGGAGCGTTTAAACAGTTGTCGTCCCATCCGGAGCGGATCTTGACCGTAACAGGAAGCTGCGTATTACGAATGACCAGGCGCAAAAGGCCTGCGAGCTTTTTGGGCTCCTTCATGAGGCTGGAGCCTTCGCCTCGGCGGATGACTTTTTTCGCAGGGCATGCGGCGTTAAAATCCAGTATATCGAAGTTACAGGCGCCCTCATCGCGCAACCTGTTCAGGGCATCGATACCCTTAAGCACGAACTGCGGTTCGCAGCCAAGCAACTGCACCCCCAGAGGCCTGTCTTGAGGCACGCTAAAAAGCATGCGCGAGCTCCTGCGGCTCTTATGGCTGACCGACCGGCAGTTGATCATCTCAGCGAAAGCCAACTCGCAGCCGAACTGACGGCAAAGCATCCTGAACGGAAAATCGCTGATCCCGGCCAAAGGGGAAAGGATAAACCTTGACCTAAGTTTAAGGCTGCCGATTTCAAACATGATTTATATATGGCTTAAAAAAGGCCCCCGGCTCAATGCCGGGGGCCTTAACTACCGACCGGATACGAAGATATTAATCGCCGTAGACCGTGGTCGTGTATTCTCCGAAAAGTCCCAGAACGTTCTTTACGGAATACTCAACGTATTTAACCTTGTTTATCTTACCGTTAGCCATGGCCGCTTTGATACTGCAATCCCCTGTAGCCACCATACCCAGTATGGAATTTGCCGTGGCCGTACCGGTCTTGCTGTAATTATAGCCTTCGCTTCCCACTGCGGCAGGGCCCTTGACTTCGGTATAAATGAACCCCTGCGGCCAATAAGTAGCGCAGCCGGCCATTAAGACCGTCAAACCCAAAACTACTGCCATTAAACCCTTTTTCCCCGTCACAACCCACCTCCTTTGTTAATTTGTATGTTATAGATTATCATCTTGCATTTAAATTTGCAAGACATTTTTAATAAACTATGCAGTTGAGGAGTAACCGGCCACGGCCCTCCAACCAAGCGCCCGTCTTCATCTGTTATGATAAAGGCTTGGGGATTAAATATTACTGGCAGGAATTCTAACATATTGATATTGAAAGAGTTGTAATCCAGGAGGATTTCTGCCTAAGTTTTAACTTGCCAAGAATGATTTATATGTTATACTTTTATTCCTATGTCCGAATCTCCCAAAATCAACAGAAAGGTTGAAACGGGTAAATGATAAGAATTAATAATTCAAGACTTACTAAAGAGTTTGGAAAAGCTACGAGGCTTGCCTTGCTTTTAAGCCCCATAATCGCTGCTTCTCTGCTTATGCAGCACATGGCGTTTGCTTTTATCGAACGAAGGCTGCCTATAATAGAGAGCAGGGCGATGTTTACCCCGCTTATTGAAGTCAACCCTAAGCTCCTGGATGCCCTTATTATGGTGGAGAGCTCCAATAACCCTAAGGCCTTTAACCGCCGCACCAAGGCCCGCGGCCTTACCCAGATCACGCCTATCGCCTGGAAAGAGCTCAAAAAACAGTTCCGGACCAAATACAAGAACGTAAACTATAAAACGGATATCTATGAGCCGAGGATCGCCCGTCAGGCCGGAGAAGATTATCTTTACGTGATCCAGCTGCATCTTAAGGCCAAGGGGATCCCGGTGACCCTTGATAACGTCCTGGCTTCTTATGTATGGGGCCATCAGAACCTGAAAAAATACGGCCTGAAAGGCGCGCCAAAAGTAGTAAAAAGATACATCAGGGACGTAAAAAGACTTGCCGGTATAAACGTTAACTGATACTTCAGAAAAAAATCCCCACCCTTTCAAAGGATGGGGATTTTTTTAGGACGCGGCCGGCCTTTAAGCCTTCACCATCTTGACCGTAGTCCTCTCTCCGTCCTGCCATGGCCAGAGCATCACAAATAAGACCTGGCCTGCCTGATTATTGTAATAAAGCGTCTGGCCGGGAATTATCCCGCCATAACTCTTTATGCTCTCTTCGACCTGCAAGGCAAGCCTGCTTTTAGACGGCCAGACCGGCGTACCAAACAACCTCTGCAGCCTTTCCTTAAGCATAGCCAGCTCATCCCTGAGTATGACGCCTTCCAGGTAATTATCGCAGTCCATGCGCAACGTATCAAAAACCACCCTCTTTACCTCTTTCTTCACCTCATTGAATTCCATATCGCCTTCCTTTTTGCGCTCTCTTTTTTACTGGCGCAGGCTTTCCGCCATGAAATCGGATATCTCGGTCCCCTCGCCCCTGCGCAAAGCCTTGAACATCAGGCCTAAACGGTACAAGCCGTCTTCCATAAGAACGCAGGAGCGGACCTCGCCTACAATCTCTACGGGATCATAAAAAGACACCATGCCGTTTCTATCGGTCTTAAAAAGCGTGAACTCCAGGATCAGCACGGCTTCGGGAGAGATCTGGTAGCGGCTAAGGATAGCCATGCCTGCCCGGCCGATATCCAGCACCGTAGCCCCGACCATTTTGTCTGCGGTCATGGCCCTCAATGCCAAAGGGCTCTCTACCCGGAATACCACGTCCATATTAACCTTCAGGCGCGCGAACCTTCGCCGGTCGCTGGCCCAGAAACCGTTATACATAGCGGCCTCTCCAATAAAAAACCACGGTCAGAAGGCCTAAGAACGCCTTCCTTTCCGTGGCAAGATAAAGTATACACCCAAATCGGGGGATTTTCAAGTGTGAAGCTAACGGCTCATCTTTTCAAAATCTTTTTCAAGCTCCTCATACTGCTCTTTGAGGCCGTTATACATCTGCTCCTTCAGGGAGATCTCCTGGTTCAACTGCCCGGTTTTGATCTCCAGGCTTTTTACCTTCTCGCGAAGAAGGATATTCTCGCGCAGGGCCTTACGCAGGTCTTCGGCCAGGCGGCTGCGCCTGGCTTCATGGCGCAGGGCAAGGACCGCCGCGACAACCGCAACCACCCCGAGGGTCAAAATAATCACCCCGAAGAAGCCGGACTCCAGCACGCCTACCACTATGCCCATGATCAATCCGCCTTATTATTCAGGATCGCCAGCACCGTCCACCACAGGAATGCGGTCTGGCCGAAATAAAAGCTGATGTCGATGGAGTTGTGCACCAAAAATACTACCGCAGCAAGGATCAGCCCCAAGCTCATCCCGTGACGCTTGGCCCGTTCTTTATCCAATCCCGCATGCACAATAAAAGCCACTATCCCCAGAAAAGCCAGCAACCCGATAATACCCAGCTCCGCGCTGACTTGCAGGAAAACATTATGCGAATAATGCGTGGTATTTGCCAGCTCCGGACGATAGATCTCGTAATAATAGCCGAAAAGCCTCCAGCCCACCCCCGTAAGGAAGTAATCCTTGATGATCTTGAGGCTGGCCTGCCAATAATAGAGCCTCTGGATAAAAGAATTTGAGGGATGCTCCAGGTCCAGGACCTGGCTGATGCGCGCGTCGTTGAATGCAAGGGTAGCGAATATCAGGACTATAAAAAGGACCATAAAGATGATATTTTTAAACACCGGCCAGCCCTTCTTGAGCTTAGCGGGAAAATAGTAAACCTTAAAAAGCAGGTAAAAAATGAAGGTGACAAAAAGCGCAAACACTCCTCCCAGCGACCGGGTCAACAGCAGCGCGCCCAGGCAGAGAATCATCAGGAGCAGGATCGAAGCATCGCGCCAAATATCCTTGCGGGCAAGCTTCTTTTTAAAGGCCGACAAGAGCGATCCGGAGGCGATGAAGATGACCATCAGAAGGTAGGTGGCGAAGATATTGGGAGAACAAAAGACAGAAAAGGCCCTTCTCTTGGAAAGGGTATCCATGTAATCGGTTATGGACATGTAGGCAGCGTGCTTAAGCAGATACTCTTCGATGCGCCGGAAACTCACAAAATATTGATAAAGGGCGTAGATGCTGGCTATCGCAGCCGTGACCAAAAGGAAGCTTATGATCTGTTTTTTCCTTTCTTCGGGCTGGGAGCTTATGGCATAGAATAGCAGGATATTAGGCAAATAGACTGCGATCTGGAATAGGCTGAATGCGGGTTTCCTTGTGAATACCAGCGAAATCGCCATCGAAAGGACAAACAGCAGCACGAAATAATTCAGCGCCGAGGGGAAGAACAGGCTCCTCCTGTGCAAAAATATAAAGAACGCGCAGGCCAAGGACATCGCGGACAGAAACCAGAAGCCGCTTACGGGAAAAGCCTGCTCGCACAGGAATGGCCGCAGAAAAACAAACAGGATTATCAGGTGCCACCAGAATGATTCCAGCTTAATCAAGAAACCGCCTTCAGACCTTAAGCACTCTTCTTTATGCATCGCCCTACCTGAAGTTATAATGTTTTTTTACGGGCTTGGTGATATCCCAGGTGCAAGACAGCCCTTTGGGAAAGACCACGAAATCGCCCTTGCCGAAGTTCACCGTTTTACCATCAGGGGTGTTGACAGTCACCGCTCCCTCCAGGAACAAACACTCCTCCGTGCTATCATACTGCCAGTCGAATCTGGATACGCCTTTTTCCCAGATCGGCCAGCCGAAGACCCCCTTGGACTCCAACTCTTTGCCTGTCAGCCTGTTAACGACTATGTCCATATTATACCTCTTTTGCTAAGTTTAATACAAGCTTTTCTGAATCGCCCCAACCCAGGCACGGGTCGGTTATGGATTTACCGAATACCTTGGCAGGTATCTCCTGTGCGCCCTCCTCCAGATAGCTTTCGATCATGAAGCCCTTGATAAGAGTTTTAAGCAGGCGAGAGTGTTTTATGCTGCGCATGACCTCCATGACTATCCGCGGCTGCTCCTTATACATCTTGTTGGAGTTAGCATGGTTGGTATCGATTATCACGGCGGGGTTATTAAAAGAGCGCTTAAGGTATATATCGGCGAACTTTACCAGGTCTTCATAGTGATAATTCGGGGCGCTCTGGCCGTACTTGTTTATCGCCCCGCGCAGGACGCAGTGAGCCAGGGGGTTGCCGGGGGTTTTTACTTCCCACCTGTTATAAACGAACACATGCGGCGTCTGTGCGGCGTGAATGGAATTAAGAAGGACATTGGGGTCGCCGCTGGTGGGGTTCTTCATACCTACGGGTATATCCAACCCGCTGACGGTAAGGCGATGCTGCTGGTTCTCGACTGAACGCGCGCCGATGGTGACGTAGCTAAGCAGATCATGCAGATAAGGGTAGTTTTCGGGATAGAGCATCTCATCAGCCGCCGATAAGCCTGTTTCGCTTAATATCCGGATATGCAGGCGGCGGATGGCCTTTATCCCCTGGACTATATCGGGCGCCTCATGGGCTTTAGGCTGATGCATCATGCCTTTATATCCCTGGCCGGTAGTGCGGGGCTTATTAGTGTAGATGCGCGGGACCAGGATAAGCTTGTCGCTGACCTTCTGTTGCAGCTGGCTCAACCGGTTACAGTATTCACTAACAGCCTCCTCATCATCGGCAGAGCAGGGCCCGATGATGACCAGCAACTTATCGGTTCTGGCCTTTAATACATCGGTTATCTGCCTGTCCCTTTCTTTCTTTATCCGGGCCAGTTCGGCGCTCAAGGGCATGCGCCTGATGACCTCTTCTTCGCCCGGTATTTGCCTGACGTAAGTAAACCCCAAACCCTGCTCCTTTCAAGCGCCTTAAAGATTCTGCATTATCTTCTTAAGGATCACATCTGCGGCTTCCTTGTCCGATGCCAGGCCTACCCTTACTTCTATGCGCGAGGCCCGGGAAGTGACCCTGTGTATATCTATCCATACCGTCCTGCCGTCATTATAACTGCTCATGATCTGGGCGACATCGCTCTTTACCGTCTCCTTATCGATCTCGAGCCGAAGAGACTTAAGCGCCTTTTTTGAAGCTTCAACACAACCATCGAAATCTGCGTTGACCTCCTGGCTAAGCTTGCCGGAAAGCCAGACCGCGGTCCCTGCGCCTCCGGCCGCACCCGCTAATAGCGCAAAACATCCGCAACAGTTGACAAGCAGAAGGCAGAATAAACCAGCCCTTAGAAAACCTCCCAGCATTATCACCCTCCTCTTCAGATGCCTTTTTTCTCGAAAAAACGAAACAGCGCCGCGCAAAGACAGGCGATCACTATGATGATCACCGCATAATGTATGCCGGTGACATCGCTCAAAGTGACCTTGCCGAAATCCCCCCAGGTCAGCACCGTTTTCTTTAGAAACGGATAAACCTCGGCAAAAACGCCGGCTCCCGCTATCATGCCCATAATGCCCCAAAGCGCATCCAATCTGCCCTCTCCTAAAGCGCCCAAGGATGTGCCCGGACAGTACCCCAGCAATCCCCAGCCCGCGCCGAACAACAGGCCGCCCAGGACAACGCTTCCGGTGATCATCGGCTTGATAGAAAAGTTGATTATCTGAAACTGCCGCAGCATATGCAGGCCTACCATGCCTGCCAGTATGGCGCTAAGCATGAACTTTACGATAGTCATATCCTTTAAGAGGAGCGCCCCTATCTGCTTATCGTAACGTATGACCCTGGAGCGTTGAAGCAGCATGCCGAAGGCTATGCCGGTTATAAGACCCACGACGGTAGTATTCATCGGGACCTCCCTTCCTTGTACAGGATATGGGCAACAAGCACTCCGCCTACGAAGAAGAAGAAAAGGGCCACAAAGCCGCTTACGGCCAGCTGCATAAGGCCGCTCAGGCCATGGCCGCTGGGGCATCCGTCAGCCAGGCGCGCCCCCATAATGGCGATGAACCCTCCCAGAAATGCGAAGATCCCCCTTTTTAACGCCTGTTTTCCGAACCTTTTCTCCCAAGTATCCGGGACCCATTTTAACCGAAGCTCTCCGAAGGCCAGCGCCGAGATGAGCGCGCCGACAAGTATCCCGCAAACGAACATCCACTGCCAATCTATCTTGGGGGCCTCCTTGATAAAATACGCCATCCCGGCTACCTTCTCGGGCGCAAACAACTTCTCGATGAACCCTGCCGCCCGGACAAAGGTGGTCGACGCTCCGAAAAACTTGCCCGTGATCCATGCCGAGGCTACCGCCAATAACCCTGTAAGAGCCCCGGCAAGATAGGGATTCATTGCCTTCTTATCGCTCATTGGTCATCTCCTTTTTAGCCATTGCGGACAGGCAAACTTGCGGCTTATTTTCTTATCGCCGAAATCACCATGGTAACGAAAAAAATGCTTACAGCAAACAGCAGGACAGAAACCAACAGCACAAACCACCACTTGTCAAAATAATTTCCCTCGAATATCTCCTGCGCCAGCCTCCTGCCAAAACCCCTCATCGGATTACCCCCGAGAACCCAACGGCAAACTTAAGGCCCCTGCGCAGGAATAGGCGCAGTTGAAAGAACGCTCGCCGTTCAAGAAATCCCTTATCGGCACGCAGTGAAATAGCTTGCCGGAAACGGTATACTGGACCCCCAGCCTTTGCTCATAAACCCTGCAGGAATACTTGCCGTCACCGGTCTTGACCAGCTGCCGGCACGGATCATTATCATATAAACCGCAGCATAAGCCGCACCTGCGGCATAATGCCTCATGTTCTGCCTGGGCCTCTTTCTGGCTATCGAGATAACGCGCGCTATCCATGGAACCTGAAGTGGACCAATATTCTTCCAAAATTCTTATCGTCCTTCTCAACACGATGATACAGGCTTTTTATCTGCGGCCGCTCTAAAAACCGCAGCACGCTTTTCTTAAGCTGGCCGCTCCCTTTTCCGGGAACTATCTCAACCAGCTCGACCCTCTTCTCGACAGCTTCCTTAATCACCCGTTGCAGCTCATGCTCGATCGCCCTGCCGTCGCTGAATATATCGTGCAGATCCACTTTTAGCTTTGCCATGATTACAAAGACCGCTTCTTCTTGCGTCTTGCCTTGACCGTCTCGCATAATATCCCTGCGAAAGGAGAAAGCCTGCCGTTCTCATAGGGGAATTCGCGGCAATGCAGGGGCTTGAGGTCATAATCGATCTTGTGTATCGAACAAAGGCCGTCCCGGGTAAGGAAAGAGCAAGACTCATCCTCTATGCTTGTGCCCACCCGGTATCCGGAGGGATAATCATCGTTTTTCTCCAGATGGAAGAAATCGCCGCCCTTGATGCCCAACTCCAGTATCCTCTTTGCCTCATTCAGGTCAACCCATACGCCCATATGGCAGCAGACAGAAGGAGTGGCACACCGCTCACAATCGATCTTCTTTTTCTTAGGTTTGCGTTTTGACATGTTATTTATTATATCCGCGGACAGGAAAACTACAAGGGGTAAGTTGACGCGAGTATTTATAAATCAGATGGTTAGCCGGCTTAAGCTTGCAGCTGTTTTTGCTCTAAACCGGCTAACCGCCTGACTTATAACCAATTACTTGGCGATCACTGCCAGCACGAACGCAATATTGGCCAAAATAAGGAAGCTGCTGGGTTTTACCAGCATCGACATATTCGGGTTGGCCAACACAAGCGCTTTCGCCAAAAGGGCGATGATCAAAATAATATAGCCCAGAAGAACATAGAACTTTGAAGACAGCTTCATGCATCCTCCTTTGTAATCGATGCCGCCTTTTTAAGCAACATCACATCTTTACCAGCTCAAATTTCCTTCCTGCCTTCTTAAACGGGCCGAAGAGCTCATCCCTTCCCGAATCTCCGTGGCCGTGAACGCGCAGGAAAAAATGACCGGTATCCGCTCTCCAAAAGCTAAAAGTAAGCATCCCTTCGGAATTGGGATCTATGACTTCTTCATAATCTATCTTCTTAAGCGGCCTGGCGTCTATGACTAAAAGATCGAGGCGCGCCTTATCCGGGCATGCCCTGATGGAAGGCTTAAAATAACAAGGGTTGCGCTTATGAAAATCCCTCAGGGCAGCACAAAAATCCAAGAACTCCCGCTCCTCAGGGGGAAGCGACGCCTTATTGCCCCTTGCTTCAAATTTCTGCCTAAAGGATATATCGGTCATTAAGGTTACACCAAAGTTTTAATCTTATAGCAGTATTGTAACTCCCGCGATGAACAACTGTCAATCACAAAAACCCCTCATTCCTTGCGGAACTGCAGGACAAAAAAATGGGGACGGTTCTCGTTAGAGAACCGTCCCCATTTATATTATACTATATTTTTATTTAATAATTCTTTTCCTCCTGAATGCCAGCCCAAACAACCCTAACCCCAAAAGCGATAAACTTGCAGGTTCGGGGACAACATTATTTGCCTGACCGCTGGGCCAATCCCTTCCGCCTCCTCCGAAATCAAAATAAAAATACCAGTTGTAAGGCTGGCCGTCATGGGTACTATAACCGCTGAACGTCCGCGTTCCCTCTTCATCAAGAACCTGGCCTGCCCCGTTAACATAGAAATTCAAGAAGTTTTCCCCGTAAGGAGAACCCTGGTAATCCGTATAAACTACATGCTCGCCTCCGCCCCCAACATAGAGAAGCTCGCCCTGGAACATAAACTGCAAAGAGTCGTTTGCTGAATCAGTGATCCCGTAAAAATCATAATCAAAGGAAAAATCAGGAAGCTGCGCATATGGTCCGATATTAAGAATTCGTCCTCCCATACCAACCCAGGTTTCGGCAACCAGATTAGGATCATTGCTTTGAGCCGAAAAGTTGAACTGCTGGTTGGCAGTCGCAGGATCCCAGGTCGCAGATATCCAACTCGGGCCGTCGGCATCGTAACCCGTGTAATCCCCATCTAAATAGTAATGGTTATAAGATTGATAACCGTAATGGTCAAGATATCCGTAGGATATCCCTCCATAGTAGTTTGCAGCCCAGCCATAGCTTATATCGCCGGTAAAACCAAGGTCCCACTCCATCGAACCGCTGCCGGTAACTACCGCAAAAGCGCTGCTGTTCGCAGATAAGATCAGTAAACACATGAGGAAGAATAGACAAAAAATCCTCTTCATTATAACCCTCCTTTACTTATGGATATTATCTCCCAATTTTTATATAGCAATTCTTATGCCAAAATAGCAGGATTTGGAGAATAAATATAACTTTGGCATTAACATGAGGTTATATAAATCAGGACAGTACAGAGGAACGCGGAAATGATGCCTACTTGTTGCGTTTTTTAAACACTATGTTTTAGAAAATAGACATTCGGACTGCATAATCAAAACCTGTTATGCCGCCTGCAAGACCATATCTTTGACCCTCCTGGCGATCGCCAAGGATGCGGTAAAGCCGGGAGACTCGATACCTATCAAATTGATCAGGCCGGGCAGGCCGTTTCTTGCTTCATCCTGAATAATGTAATCGCGGAAATCCTCACCTGGACCCTGTAATTTGGGACGAACGCCCGAAGTATCTACGTTAATATCGCCCGGTCCAAGGAACGGCAGGAACTTGCGGGCGCTTTCAAAGAAGAGGCCTGCCTTAGCCGGGTCAACTTCATAAAAAATCTTGTCTACATACTCATCGTCCGGCCCCAGCCTCATCCCGCCAGCCAGATCCAAGGTAACGTGGATACCCAGGCCGCCGTGGCTGGGCTTGGGGACCGGATACACCAGATGAGCGATGTGTTTTGCCTTTGAGGCCCTTACGCGAAAGTAATCTCCTTTGCAGTATTTAATCCTGTAATCCGGCCTATTAAGCCCCGCCATTAACGCCACCTTATCGGCATAAAGCCCGGCAGAGTTAACTATATGACAAGCCCTGATCCTTAGCTCTTCGCCCGTATTGTCCTTAACCGTAATCTCGAATCCTTGCCCGGATTTAGCGATGCCTATTAATTCGCTGCGATAGGCGATCTGGCCTCCTGCTGCCGTAATCCTGCCAGCCAGGCTCTTCATAAAAGAATGGGTATCCAGTATGCCGGTTGAAGGCGAATAAAGCGCAGCTTCTGCATCAACCTGCGGCTCCATTTTCTTGATATCGAGACGGCTAAGCATGATAAGGTTTGCGACGCCGTTATTAATGCCGTTTGCGTAAAGCGCCTCAAGCGCTTTTACCTCATCCTTATCAACCGCCACGATCAACTTCCCGGCCTTCTTGTTGGCAATTGAATATTTTCGGCAATACTCATAAAGCAAGTCTCTGCCTTCAACGCAGGTCATATGCTTAAGGGAGCCTGTGGGATAATAGATCCCGGAGTGGATCACTTCGCTATTACGGGAACTGGTCTCCTGGCCGAAGCCTGAATTTCTTTCAACTACCAACGCTTCTTTTCCGGCATTCGAAAGCTCGCAGGCAACTGCCAACCCCACGACGCCGGCGCCGATGATAACGGTATCGACTCTTTCCATAGTTAATCATTATATATTAACGGCCGCATATTGCAAATTCTTAGATATTATCCGGGGGGGTTGTTGCTGCAGATATTATGCACAATGCGGTTTTTCCCTTGCTCTTTGGCGCTGTACATGAGGCTGTCTGCCTCCTTAAGCATCTGTTCGGCGGAATCCGGCGGCAGGATAAACGTAGCGGCACCGATACTGCAGGTAATTGGGAAGCGCTTGTCCTTGAGCTCATTTTTAAGAATATCCAGGAACCGGTCGAGGTACTTCCTGGCGCCCTCATAACCTGTCTGCGGCAGAAGCACCACAAACTCATCCCCTCCGATCCTGCAAGCCGTATCTAATACCCGGGTATTCTTCTTTAAAGAAGAACCTACCGCCCTCAAGAGCGAATCGCCCTTATGATGGCCCAGGCGGTCATTGACCAGCTTGAAATCGTCGCAGTCAAGATAGACCAGGGTGACCGGATGCGCATACCTTCGGCAGCGCTCGATCTCCCTGTTCGCGGATTCATAAAAATGCCTCTTATTCCCGATACCCGTTAAATGGTCTGTCCGGGAAAGCCTTTTCTCCTCCTCCAATAACCTGACAAGGGCCACAATAAGTACGGGGATAGAAAAGTGGAACAGGCGTACGAGGGCATTCCAGTAAGGAGTAAGCCTGAAAGCGTAGGTGTGCCCGGCCAGGTTATCAGCCCAGAACCAGGTTAATGCGCTGAATACTGCCGTTATCTGACCCGGCACTATACCCAAAAACCACGCAGTCAAAATTATAGGGATAAGATAGAATAGGGAGAAGCTTATACGGAAGCCCGTCTGAAGATCGAAATAGCCGATGAACAATACTGCGGATTGTAAAATAACAAAAAGGAGAATCTTTGGTTTTACCTTGACCAGGCACCCCCCCTTTTTTTATTTCTTTATCCTATAAAGTATACCACAATTTCTTTTAAATTTATCGAATAATATTCCGTATCGCAGGAAAGCAAAAAGGCGCCGTTTCCGACGCCTTTCCTCGTAGCATAAATGCTCTATCCTGACCTTTCTAGCTAAGTCAATTATAGTATACAAGCCTAAAAATAGTATGTCAAGTAATAGGATGACTGCGGCTAGCCTTTCCGACCTAACCGCAGCCACATTCGACACCCCCTCGGCGGGGCTCGGACCCGCATCGTCCTCTTAGCTAGAAAGGAGCATTATCCGTTTATGCTACGAGGGGGCACGATTGAAGGCCTTCTGCCTTCTCCGGGATAATAGACGAAATTAAAAGGGAAATCTAACAAGGAATTTCAGATTGAGTTAGCGGGTGGACGCCGTGACAGGACCCGCGACTGAGCAGATTCAATTAAGGGACAGCCCATACAAATGAGCACCAAATCAACCGATAGGTTTGGGTGCCCCCTTATCGCTTAATCAAAAAACTATACGGCGGGGACAGTCCCTGCTTGAGTTTCGAGAGCACCTACCTAGCTCTCACTCGCTCCTCGCTCTCCAGAGTTCGTCGCTCTTTAGGAGGGGGCAAGCCCCGTAAAAAGGACAAGCACCTTATATCTTTTATCTAGCGCAGTCCTTTAATTTCGCCCTAGAAGACAAAAAAAGCCCCTAACCAAAATTACTTTCGGTTAGGGGCGAAATTAAAGGAGCGCCTACCTACTCTCACATACCCTTACGAGTACACTACCATCGGCCATGAGGGGCTTAACTGCCGTATTCGGAATGGGAACGGGTGTTTCCCCCTCGGTAACAGCACCCCAAAATTTTTCGTGAAACGAAAAATTTTGGTTCCCGACGATACCTTGGTTTTATCCAGGTTTAAGTCGGGAGCCTTAAATTATTTAGCAGACCCTTTGTTTTACGCTAACTGCGCTTACTAAGGTTGCCGCCGTAATATTATTCTCGGCAGCGTCTGCAAGAAAATCAATCTCCTCCTGGCTTGCGCCAGGAGGAGAATTTAACAACTTCATAAGTAACTCGTGAGGTATAAACTACGCTTAACCGAAAATGATTTAAGGTCAAGCCGGTTGGCTGATTAGTACGCATTAGCTCAAATCCTTACGGATCTTACACATTGCGCCTATCGAGGTCGTAGTCTTCGACCAGCCTTCAGTGCCTTGCGGCACAGGGATACCTAATCTTGGGGCGGGTTTGGCACTTAGATGCTTTCAGCGCTTATCCCTTCCGAACTTAGCTACCCGGCCTTTGCCCTTGGCAGGACAACCGGAACACCAGAGGTTCGTTTCTTAAGGTCCTCTCGTACTGAAAAGAACTCCCCTTCAAGTATCCTAACGCCCACATCAGATAGAGACCGACAATATTGTTACTCTCTATTTCTAGAGGGTCTAGACATTTCTGCCAGACTCTGCATATCGCTATGCAGTTCGGACTGTATCTTAAACTGCCTCTCGGCAGGTTTCTGGCGTACAGTCTCTGAAGATTCTGGTAAAGTTTCCCAGTCTTTCCTGCTGATTGTCTGCACCCATATATTTTCACTCCCGACGATCATTATCTCATATAGAGACTGATCATCAAGTAGTAATACGGGATACTCAGATTTCCCAGCAATTAGCCAGATTTAAAGACAGCATGGTCTATTTACTGTCTCACGACGTTCTGAACCCAGCTCGCGTACCCTTTTAACCGGCGAACAGCCGGACCCTTGGGACCTTATACAGCCCCAGGATAGGATGAGCCGACATCGAGGTGCCAAACCGGGCTGTCGATGTGAACTCTCGAGCCCGATAAGCCTGTTATCCCCAGAGTACCTTTTATCCGTTGAGCGATGGCAATTCCACTTTAAACCACCGGATCACTAGCCCCTACTTTCGTATCTGCTCGTCGTGTCCGACTCGCAGTTAAGCTGGCTTATGCGCTTGCGCTCCACGGGCGATTGCCGACCGCCCTGAGCCAACCTTGGGGCCCCTTCGTTATCTTTTAGAAGGGAACCGCCCCAGTCAAACTGCCCGCCTGTCACTGTCCTCGCGCCGGATAACGGCTGCAAGTTAGAAACTTAGAGCAATAAGGGTGGTATTTCACATTGCGACTCTGCCCAAGCTAGCGCCTGGACTTCAAAGTCTCCCACCTATGCTACACATAGTGATCCAAATCCCAATAGCAGGCTACAGTAAAGGTTCTGGGGTCTTTTCGTCTTGATGCGGGTAGACGGCATCTTCACCGCCACTACAATTTCGCCGAGTCTCTCTTTGAGACAGCGCTTAGGTTGTTAAACCATTCGTGCGCGTGGGAACTTACCCCACAAGGAATTTCGCTCACTGTTATCCAGAATTTTCATTCCGGAGTGGACTCTCTCTTAAACTCCTGTACTGTTCGAGGTTTGCTGCGGTTCATTTCAGACGCAATTTTAACTATCCGTGAGAAGCCTTCTCTTGTAAGATGTTCTCCTTTTTGCATCATTTGAACCACTTTCCTGAATTTCATGTATTCTAAAGATTTCTTTGACTTTAGCGGATATTTATCGAAGAAGGGGATAATCGCTTCTGAGAGATTTTTTAAATTTCTTACTCTCCAGCAGAACCTGTCTCCGTGATTTCTTCTTACTACGCCGCAATTCATCGTTGAACGCAATTCATGCAACAAATCCAGATCGCGCTCATGTTGGACTACGGTTAATTCTGGAAGGACTTGATATCCAGAACGAAGATCGCTATGCTGGCTTATGCCAACATGGAAGCATCCTTCTGCGTCGACAAACCCTACAATCCATTCAGGAGATAACCTTGAACTTCGGCAGGAATTTCCAACGTCTGGTCTCTGAGGGGTCATAAATGCTCCTTTTGACTTCCCTGCGGATTATCCCCGTGAATGCCGCATTTTTACTGCTCCGGCTTAATGCGCCAAGCTAGTATCGACATTTTTTGAGGAGATCCCCGCATACAGTTGGTTATTATTCTCTGAATTTAATCAGAGCAGGCTAGCTTTTTAGGTTAACCTTAGGACCGTTATAGTTACGGCCGCCGTTTACTGGGGCTTCGGTTCAGAGCTTCATAAATCTTGCGACTTATTGACCCCTTGCCTTAACCTTCCAGCACCGGGCAGGTATCACACCCTATACTTCCTCTTTCGAGTTTGCAGAGTGATGTGTTTTTGCTAAACAGTCACCCAAGCCACTTTACTGTGGCCGGAAGGGCCTTGCAACCCTTCTGGCACCCCTTATTGCGAACGTACGGGGCTATTTTGCCGAGTTCCTTAAAGAGAGTTATCTCGAGCACCTTACCATATTCTGGTGGTCTACCTGTGTCGGATTACGGTACGAGTAGTTAAGCCACTCCTCCACTGCAATTTTCTTGGCAATAGGGATCCGGGTACTTCCCTCGCGGAAACCTTGAGGTCCCCTCCATGCCTTGCGGCATAAAGAACGCAGACATCCAACACTGCGCAATCCTGTCCCTCCTGCGTCATGCAGAAAGTGTTAACGCAACTTAACTAGTATCTGAATATTAACAGATTATCCATCGCTTACGCCAAACGGCCTCAGCTTAGGATCGACTAACCCTGGGCGGATTAACCTTCCCCAGGAAACCTTGGACTTTCGGTGTGTCTGTTTCTCACAGACATTTTCGCTACTTATTCCGACATAATCACTACTTTAACGTCCAGTGCTCCTCTCGGTACACCTTCACCCATTAAAGTATGCTCCCCTACCGCTCAACCACACGAGGTGGCTGAACCCGCAGCTTCGGTAATAGGCTTGAGCCCCGGTCATCTTAGGCGCGAAATCGCTCGACCAGTGAGCTGTTACGCACTCTTTAAATGATGGCTGCCTCTGAGCCAACATCCTGGTTGTTAAAGCGAAATCACATCCTTTACCACTTAGCCTATTCTTAGGGACCTTAGCTGGCGGTCTGGGCTGAATCCCTTTGGACAACGGAGCTTAGCCCCCGTCGTCTTACTCCTGAGATACGGAAGGTAGTATTCGGAGTTTGGTTGGGCCCAGCAAGCTAGTATGCTCCCGTGGCCCATTCAGCACTCTACCCCTACCTTCTATTACTCAAGGCGAACCCTAGAATTGTTTCGGGGAGAACCAGCAATTTCTGAGTTTGTTTAGTCTTTCGCTCCAACCCACAGCTCATCCCACAGATTTTCAACTCTGAAGGGTTCGCACCTCCATTCCCCTTTCGGGGAACTTCGCGCTGGCCATGGGTAGATCACTCAGCTTCGGGTCTACTATACGATACTAAATCGCCCAGTTAGGACTCGCTTTCGCTGCGCTTGCGGCGTGGATTAGACGCCTTAAGCTTGCATCGCACAGTAACTCGTCGGACCATTATGCAAAAGGTACGCGGTCAGGCATTCGCACCCTTGCGGATGCGCATAGCCCTCCCACCGCTTGTAAGTCTATGATTTTAGGTTCTATTTCACTCCCCTCACCGGGGTTCTTTTCACCTTTCCCTCACGGTACTTGTGCACTATCGGTTTAGGTGTAGTCTTTAGCCTTAGACCGTGGTCGGCCCAGATTCTCACAGGATTTCCCGTGTCCCGTGATACTTGGGATACCTCTAGGGTGCTTTTAGATTTCGCGTACGAGGCTTTCACTCTATCTTGCGTATCCTTCCAGATACTTCCGCTATCCATTTGCAATCCCACATCGAGGTCCCGCAACCCCTTTTTTCCTTGCGGAAAAAAGGTTTAGGCTCTTCCCTCTTCGCTCGCCGCTACTAAGGGAATCTCTGTGATTTCTTTTCCTCAGGTTACTTAGATGTTTCAGTTCGCCTGGTTCGCTTCTCCTGCCCTATTTTGAATTTCAGCCAGGAGATACCGCAGTATAAACTGCGGTGAGTTTCCTCATTCGGAATTTCCCGGATTAACGCCAGTTTGCGGCTACCCGGGACATATCGGTGCTTACCCCGTCCTTCATCGCCTCACCTAACCGAGTCATCCATCATAGACTCTTTGTAGCTTGACCAAAAATCGTGATTCTCTCGGTTATATCGTAGTTTTCTACCATCAAGATCGGTTCTCCCCCCGTTTTCACGGAGCAGGAGAACCGTCCCTTTTTTGTGTAAAACACAAAAAAGGGACAAATCGACCTTGTCGTTAGTTACTTATTAAGTTGTCAAAGAGCATAGAACCACGCGTTCAAAGCGTGGAACGGATTTAGGTTGAGCGCATATTTACCGACACCTGAAGTGTTTGAAGTAAAGAAATTGCGCCAACTATGCTTTATAAATTTTCAAAAAAGAACGCTTTTTCGGAATACGGGATCCCGCCCTCTATTAATAGCTTGGCGGGACAAAACAGATGCTCTTCCTACCCCTTATCTACTTCTAGGCAGGACACCGAACCCACAATGTTTTTATCTGGAGATTTGTAAGCCCTTTTAATTGGTGGAGATGGCGGGAGTTGAACCCGCGACCCCATGCTTGCAAAGCATGTGCTCTCCCAGCTGAGCTACATCCCCGAATAATGGTGGGCCCAAGTGGATTCGAACCACTGACCCCAGTCTTATCAGGGCTGTGCTCTAACCAACTGAGCTATGGGCCCGAATTTAAGTGTAACATTCACACGCAACTCGAATAAAGCGGCGCTGTGTAATGCCCTGATTCATTACACTTTATTCTTACACATATAACTCGGGAGCTCATAACCCCGTAGGCAACAACCGGAAGATATTGTCCCGTATATGATCCGCAGGTCATAGACCTGCGAAAAAAAATTACTAGCCAAGCGCCAGGTGCTCAAAACCTGGATTTCCTAAAATAACGTTTACCGTTCTAGCCGGATTGTTATATTAGAAAGGAGGTGATCCAGCCGCACCTTCCGGTACGGCTACCTTGTTACGACTTAGCGCCAGTCACCAGTTTTACCCTTGGCCCTCATAAATGAGGGACTTCAGGTACCCCTAGCTCCCATCGCTTGACGGGCGGTGTGTACAAGGCCCGGGAACGTATTCACGGCGGCGTAGCTGATCCGCCATTACTAGCGATTCCGACTTCATGGAGTCGAATTGCAGACTCCAATCTGAACTGGGCCTACTTTTTTGCGATTAGCTCCACCTCGCGGTTTGGCAACGCTTTGTAGTAGGCATTGTAACACGTGTGTAGCCCAGGGCATAAAGGCCGTACTGACTTGACGTCATCTCCGCCTTCCTCCCGCTTATCGCGGGCAGTCTCTTTAGAGTGCTTCTCTAGGCCTTGCGGCTTCGAAAGTGGCAACTAAAGATGATGGTTGCGCTCGTTGCGGGACTTAACCCAACATCTCACGACACGAGCTGACGACA
>CAZYCL010000008.1:0-80580 GCA_964645795.1 uncultured Planctomycetales bacterium | reverse complement strand
ACGCCTGCAGGGCAACGAAACCCTCGCTGCCTTTACCAACGATACGGATTCGGGGACGGTTTATTACGATGGCGCAGGTTCATACGGAGACCTGGCCGCAGGCAACAACTACTACAATCTTACTTTTGACTCCGCAGGAGATTGGGACCTCGCTGCCGACCTTGACGTAAACAACAACCTGACCCTTAACGCTACTGTGACTTTGGATGGTAATGGCCTGGATCTTACCGGCGCCACCTTCTCCAACACCGGTTTATTGGTTTTACATGGCGATGAAATCCTTACCAACTTTGTCAACGACACGGATTCCGGGACTATCCGCTATTTTAGCGCCGGCAGTTATGCGGACTTGATCGCAGGCGATACCTATTACAATGTTCACTTCTACGGTACCGGCACCTGGGACCTTGACGCCGACCTTGATGTGAACAGCGAGCTAAGGACTGCCGCAAACACGACTATTGATCTAAACGGCCACAACCTGGATATGACCGGAGCTACATTCAACAACAACGGCATCTTGCGCCTCCAGGGCTCCGAAACCCTTACAAACTTCACTAACGACACGGATTCGGGTTTAGTAAGCTATGATAGTGCTGGAAGCTTTACTGGTTTGGCCGCGGGGAACAACTATTATGACCTTTCTTTTGATGGTGGAGGGGTTTGGGAGTTGGCCGCTGACCTTGATGTCAACAACTCCCTTGATATTATTACCGGAAGAGTTGAGCTGGATGGTTACAATCTTGATCTGACCGGCGCCACTTTTTCCAATACCGGGACGCTCCGTATGAAGGGAGACGAAACCCTGACTAATTTCGTTAATGATACGGATTCCGGGCGCATAAGGTATGATGGAAATGGAGTTTATAACGGGCTTATCGCAGGAGATGCCTACTTTTTGCTTGAGTTTGGCAATGGATCCGGGGTATGGAGCCTTGATGCAGATTTGGATGTTAATTCAAATTTGAGCATACTTTCCGGCACCCTCGACCTCGACGGCCACAATCTCGACCTCACCGGCGCCACCTTTGATAATTCCGGCACCCTACGCATGCAGAACACCGAGACCCTGACGGCATTTACCAACGACACCGACTCCGGGACAATAGAGTATTACGGCGCTGGGGCCTATAACGACCTGATCGCCGGAGACAACTACTACAGCCTTACATTCAACAACGCCGCCTCCACCTGGGATCTGGCAGACAACCTCGATGTAAACGGCGCCCTTAATATCGCTAACGGCACCTTGGACTTAAACGGTCACAACCTGGATAACACCGGAGGCTCATTCTCCAATACCGGCACCTTACGCCTGCAGGGCAACGAAACCCTCGCTGCCTTTACCAACGATACGGATTCGGGGGCCATCTATTATGACGGAGCGGGTCCATTATATACGGGTTTGGCTGCCGGAGACAACTACTACAATTTAACTTTTAATAATGCCGCCAGCATTTGGAGGTTGGATAACGATCTCGATGTTAACGGCGCGTTAAACATTATTGCTGGGACACTGAGGATTACCGGATATGATCTGGATATGTCCGGAGCTACATTCGCTAATACCGGCAATCTCCGTCTAGATGGAAGCGAAACCCTTACCAACTTTGTTAATGACGCGGATTCAGGAAGGATTATTTATGACGGAGCTGCTACTTATAGCGGCTTGGCTGCAGGAGATGCTTACTATGAATTGCTTTTTAATAATGCCTCCGGAACCTGGGAGCTGGATGCTAATTTGGACGTAAACGGAGGCTTGCAAATACAGGTAGGAACCCTTGATTTAAACGGACATAACTTGGACATGACCGGAGCCGCGGTTTTGAATAATACCGGTACCCTGCGCCTGCAGGGAGGGGAAACCTTAACCGCCTTCACTAATGATACGGATTCAGGCACCGTAGAATACGACGGCGCGGCTATTTATATGAACATGGCCGCGGGAGGAGATTATTATAATGTAGCCTTTAACAACGCCGCGGGCGAATGGCATTCCGATGTGGATGTGGATATAAATAACGCGCTTAATATTATATCCGGGACATTCTGTATACATGGCCACAACCTGGACCTTACCGGAGCCACCTTCTCCAATACCGGCAGGTTTGAAGTGGCCGGCAGCGAAACCCTCACCAACTTCACCAATGATACGGACTCCGGATGGGTCCTCTATGGCGGAGCAGGTTCATACTCGGACCTGATAGCCGGAGACACTTATTATAATGTAAGGTTTAGTATCGGGACCTGGGATCTTGATGCTGACCTTGATGTGAATAATTCCCTGCAGATCAATGGGGCGATCCTTGATCTCAACGGCCATAATCTTGATATGACTGGAGCGACATTCAGTATGCCCGACGGCACCCTACGCATGCAGAACACCGAGACCCTGACGGCATTTACCAACGACACCGACTCCGGCACCATTGAATATGACGGCGCCGGGGCCTACAACGATTTGATCGCCGGAGACAATTACTATAACTTAACCTTCAACAACGCCGCCGGGACATGGAGCCTGGATTCCGATTTAGACGTTAACGGCGTTTTAAATATTGCCAGCGGCATCTTGGATTTAGAGGGGTTTGACCTTGATTTGACAGGCGGCTCCTTCTCCAATACAGGTGTTCTGGCCTTGCATGGCGATGAAACCCTTACCAACTTTACTAACGATACGAACTCCGGGCTGGTTAATTATTATGGCGGCGGCATGTACGCGGAGTTGGCTGCGGGAGATAATTATTATAACCTAACTTTGGATGGCGGCTGCTTTTACCTGGATGCGGCTTTAGACGTAAACGGGGCTTTATCTATTGTTAACGCCGGCGACCTGCATTTGTCAGGCTTTGATTTAGACCTGACCGGCGGCTCATTCTCCAATGAGGGCATACTTTACTTAAACGGCGCAGAAACCCTCACCAACTTTACCAACGACACTGACTCCGGAAGAGTACATTATTATGGAAACGGCGCCTACTCTGAGCTTTCCGCAGGAGACGCCTATTACGACCTGGGATTCAGTAACGGCGGCACCTGGGATTTGGATGCCGACCTGGATGTAAATGACTTGCTTCATATTTCAGGCGCCGGAACTACGCTGGATTTAAACGGCCATAACCTGGACATGACTGCGGCGACATTGAGCAATGATGCAACGCTTCGCCTGCAAGGCGATGAGACCCTGACTGCTTTTGTCAACGACACCGACTCCGGTACCGTAGAATATGACGGGACAGGGGCGTATTATTCCCTTGCTGCCGGAGGAAATTATTTTAACTTGCTTTTTAACAATGCGGCAAGTTTATGGCGCGCCGATATGGATGTAGATATAAACAACAGCCTTGTTATCAATAGCGGAGATTTTGGCTTAGCCGGACACAATTTAGATATGACCGCAGCGACATTTTCTAATAACGGCAATTTGACCCTGACAGGCGCCGAGACCCTTACCAACTTTACCAACGACCTGGATTCGGGTTGGGTGGGTTATGTCGGCGCAGGCTCCGGATTAAATGCCGGCAATGCCTATTATGGCCTGATGATTGCCGGTGGGGGCGTCAGGGAGCTGGCCGCTGACGTGACCGCCAATCAGCTGGCTATATACGCTACTACATTTGACCTGAACGGCCATAACCTGGATATCACCGGAGGAGGCGTAGTTATCAATACGGGTACGCTGCGACTTGAGGGAGGAGAGAGCCTCACAGGGTTCACTAACGACACCGACTCCGGCACGGTGGAATACGACGGTCCGGGAGATTATGGCTTGCTTGCGGCAGGGGCAAATTATTACAATCTTTCTTTTAACAATGCGTTAGGCGAATGGGATTTAAGCGCAAATACGGACATCAATAATGCCCTTACTATTTTAGCCGGGGCGTTGAATCTTGACGGCAACAACCTGGACATGACCGGAGCAACCTTTTCCAACACCGGCACCCTGAAGCTTTCAGGAAGCGAGACTTTGACCGGTTTCACTAACGATACAGATTCAGGATTGATAGAATACTGGGGAGCAGGCAACCACGCTCAGTTAGCCGCGGGAGACGTTTATTATGATGTCAGTTTTGATTCAACCGGAACCTGGGATTTGGATGCCGACCTGGACGTTAACAACCTTCTCAGGATTGATACCGCCGTGGTTGATCTAAACGGCCACAACCTGGACATGACAGGCGCCACCTTTAATAACCATGGTACCCTGCGCCTGCAGGGAGGGGAGACCTTAACCGCCTTCACTAACGACACCGACTCCGGCACAGTGGAATACGATGGAGGCGCCATCTCTTATTCTGGCCTGGCTGCGGGCGATGCCTACTACAACCTTACCTTTAATAATGGGGCTACTCACTGGAGTCTGGATGCAGATTTGGATGTGAACAACGCCCTTACAATCAGCGCAGGCGAGTTTGACTTAGACGGCCATAACCTGGATATGACTGGAGCGACTTTTACCAATAACGGCAACTTTTTCTTGGTGGGCTCCGAAACCCTTACCAACTTCACTAATGATACGAATTCGGGATGGATCTGGTATGACGGCCCGGGAAACTTTACGGGCCTGGCTGCGGGCAATGATTACTGGAATATATATATCGATAACGCAACAACCATCGATTTGACCGCCGATTTGAATGTAAACAGCTTACTTTCTATCCAGCCTACAGGCATCTTGGATTTAAATGGGCATAACTTTGACTTAAACGGCGGCACATTGCTTAACGAAGGGACATTGAGACTACAGGGCGGCGAGACCTTGACCGCTTTTACCAATGATACGAATTCAGGAGTTGTCAGCTATGACGGAGCCGGGATATATGCCCAGCTTAGCGCAGGGGATAGTTACTACGATTTGTCCTTTGACGGGGCCGGCACCTGGAGTTTGGACGCTGCCTTGGATGTTAACGACGACATAGATATTAACTCCGGCACTCTCCAGGCCATGGGCCACAATATGAACATCGCAGGCGACTTCTCTAACTACTCTAACTTTACCGCGGCAGGCAACACCGTGATTTTAGATGGCGCTGCCCAGGCTATAAACGGATCTACTACTTTCTTTAACCTGCAAAAGACTACCGCCGGCTCCATTACTTTTGATAATAGTGCTACTCAGACCATTAACGGGGCTATGAATATAGCTGGGACAGGCCCCTTAAACCTTATCACCTTGCAAAGCGACTCGCCTGGAGACCAGTGGGAGATTAATATCCCCAGCGATACCTATACCATAGATTATCTGGATGTTTATGATTCGAATAACACCGGCGCAGCCACCATATACCTGCCTAACGGACTGCTTACCAACTGCTTTAACTGGGAGCTGGGCCTGCCCATAGTTATTGACGGCCCGCCCGGAGATCCGATAGAGCCTCCGGTGGATCCTCCGATCGAGCCCCCCGATCCTCCGGTTGACCCGCCTCCTCCGGGCGAAGAGCCCGGCGAGCCGGTTGTTGTTGATCCGGGCGGTTATGTCAACACCGAAGATATATCATATATAAGCTACGATATCGAGAACCGCCTCAAGCGTTTCTACGCCACCGGCAAATACCGCACCGTAGTCATCGTATTCGAAGGAAAAGTCGCCGTCGCCCCTTATGATGAGAACAGAATTCAGGATGAAAAAGAGAAGTTTTTGCTTCCCGGCCAGAGAACTTCCATAGAGGGCCAGATAAGGGAGAGCCGTTTTCTTGAAAAAACGCCTAGAATGGCCGGCGAAGATATGCGCAGCGGCATGATGAACAGCTATCTTAATTTCCTTGCCGGCAGGACCTACAACGTCGTAAAATAATTAGGGACGGTTCTCAAGCTGATTTAAAACTGTCCCGCAGAAAGCGGGCACCGGCCTATCCGATAAGGCTGGGTGCCTGCTTTCAAAGGGACAGTTCTAGCTTGTCTAAAGAACCGTCCCTCTTATTTTTTCTCTAGGCTGTTTAGTTCCTTGGAGATTTCGCTATTGCGGTCGGGGTCCGGAGCGGTTTTTAGCTGGGGTTTTTTGGCGTATTGCGCGGCTTTTTGATTAATTGGATTTTTGGTTCGCTTAAACTTCTTTTTAAGGTTTTTAATGGTCGTATCCATGGCCCGCTTTCTTTGGGAGGCGGTCCTTATCCCATGGTTCGCGTTATTATCTTTGGCATACATTTTTCTGATGCGCTCGATCTCCTGGGGCAACTTCTCCTGGATTTCAACGGAAAAGTGGAAGCGGGAGTTGCCAACTTCGGATACGGGCCTGTTTGCCCCCAGCGGGAAACCCCACTCAAGGCGCAGGAACGCCTGATTAAAGAGATTAAAGCGCAAGCCAGCTCCGGCACTGAACATGTTTACCGAAGGTTTATCCGAAAGAGAAGGTCCTCTGCGCATGCCGTATCCGTAATCAAGAAAGACCAGGCCCGTAGTTTGTTTTCTTAAAGAGGAGTCAGAATAAGGCAGTGACCAGCTTGCCGGTATAAATAACGCCGGCAACAGCACCTCCATATTGGTATTAACGGCATTATCGGCAAGATAATCACCGGCAGGATAGCCCCTTACCGAATCGATCCCTCCGAGGCTGTACTCTTCAAGCGAGCCAAGCTTATGCGAGGCAACTTGACCTTTAAATTTGAAGTTGCCCTGCAGCCCCAACGGCAGTATTCTTCTATGCCGTATGCCCAGCTCGAATTTACTGAAAGTCGATTCCGCCTCCCTTGAGGCAAGCGGGCTGTTTCTTTTATTGGCCCCAAATGCGGCTACTCCTTGCGAATATTTCGGCGAATAGACCGTGGAGCTGCCAAAGCCGCGCTGGTAGATATTGGCGCCGATATTGAATATCCTTAACCTGTCCCGGCTGTAAACGCCGCTCTCCTGTTTTACGGTCTTGTCTTTAGCGTCGAAGCCCAATGATGCCTCTCCCAGGTAATCCTGGCCGCTGAAAAAGTCCTGATGCAGGCTTACGGTGTAAGATTCGGAAAAGGAGCGCAGGCCGAAGGCCGAGAACTCCTTGGAAGGCTTGGCGTAACTTTTACCGAAGCCGTAGACTAAGGAGGCGCCGTCATAGCCTAACGGGAGGGTGTGATAGGCATACTGGCCGTCGTAATCCCTTCCGAAGTTGTACCCGTAAATAAATGTATCATCGAGCCCGAGAAGATTATTATGCCGGAAACCATAACTCTGCCTGCTTCTTCCCGTCGAGGAAACCCCGTCATTATCAAATGACCCTATAAAGTGCGCCGGAAAATTTGTCTGGGTGGAAAGGATAACATCGGTAGTCTCAGGCACGCTTCCCGCGCGCAGCCTTGCCCTGGATTCACGGTCGGCATTCTTATTCATCATCTGCAGGCTGCGGGAGATCTTCTCGTAACGGATGACCTCGCCCTCTTTGATCCTCCAGTACCTCCTCAGCCTTTCATTATTGAAGTACTTATGCTTTTCAACTTCGAGCCTACCCATCTTTGCCTCGATGACCCTTAATGTGACTTTCCCGTCTTGGACATCCTGTCCGGGAATTACCACAGCCGCCACCATACCCCTCTTCAAATATTCCCTTTCGATATCCTTGGCCAGGTCCTGAAGTTCCTCCAAGGTTATGTCGCGGTTCTCGTATTTTTTGACCAGAAAATCAAAATCTTCGTTTTTAAAACTTACCACTCCCGTTAAGTAGATGCTTTTTACGGAAATGACTTTTTTAGGGGCGGGAGGTGCCGACGGCAGCTCTATTTCTACCGGTTTTTTCTTGGGAGGCGGCATTTTTTTCTCTATCTCTGCGGGGCTGATGATGCGGTCAGCCTCAGAAGTGGCCTTGTCTATGTTGAGCTCTGAAGTTTGAGGGTAAACGGAATAAAGGATCGGGGGGAAAAAGAGACAAAAATAGGCAGGGATTAAAAGCCTTAAGAAACGACATCCTCCTTTTATTGTCATATATTTTGAATTATAAGCAAATATAGCGCGATAATCAACATTAATTTGTAATTTATTGAATATTAGTATCTTTAATGAACAAATTAAAAATTATTAAAAAAAGTTTGCAATTCGCGTTAAAAAGAATAAAATAATACAAGTAATAAATAATTATTGCTACATCCGGTTGACATGAGAGGGTTGGAGAAAAGGAGTCTTTTTTTGCCCGTAGAGGCAAGAGGAGAAAAATGGAAAGAAAAACCAAAAAAAGAAGCAAACCTTTTTCTGTCCATCTTATTGCAGACCTGGAGGCACCTAAGTTCATCGAAAACGCCGGCCGCCTGAAAAAGATCTTATGGGAGGCCGCGCTTGCAGCCAATAATACCCCCCTGAAAGTATCCGTCCACAAATTCCCTGAACAAGGCATTACCGGGGTGGTGCTGCTTGCCGAATCACACATCGCCATCCATACCTGGCCGGAGTGCAGCTACGCCGCGGTGGATATATTCACCTGCGGAAGACGGACCAAGCCTTATCAGGCCCTCGAGTACTTAAAGAAAGTCTTTGGCTGCAGCCGGGTAAAGACTATGTTCATAAGACGAGGCAAGATCTAACAGGATGAAAAATCACATATATTTTGGCAGGGAAAAATGGTTCCTTGAGACGTCTTTCCCCGGGGTCAGGCGCGCCAAAAGAGACGCCTTCCGCATAGATAAAGAGATCTATAAAGGCAGGAGTAAGTTCCAGGATATTTATATATTTGAGAGCCCCGGGTTCGGCAAAGTCCTGGCGCTCGACGGCATTATTCAGCTATCCCAGAGCGACGAGTTTATTTACCACGAAGTCATTACTCACATCCCGCTTTTATCGCACCCAAACCCAAAACGTATGCTGGTTATCGGAGGCGGAGACGGGGGGGTGCTGCGCGAAGCTACCAAGCACCCGTTAAAAGAGATTTATTTTGTCGATATCGATTCAAGCGTGGTCGAATTTTCCAAGAAGCACCTCAAGTTTATCTCCCGGGGCGCGTTCGATGACAAAAGAGTAAAGATATTTATCGAAGACGGAAGGAAGTTTATTCAGCGCCATCGCGGATTTTTTGATGTCATTGTGGTCGATTCTACCGACCCGGTTGGGCCGGGAAAAGTCCTTTTCCAGCAGCCTTTTTACAAGATGGTAGCAGGGGCCCTGACCAAAGAAGGCCTGGCGGTCTTCCAGCTTGGGCCTTTTCTTGATTTTGACCTGATCATCAAGCCTACGGCCGGCAAACTAAAGAACTTTTTCTCCTATGTCAATCCTGTGCGCCTGGCCATGCCTTCTTATAGTTGCGGCTGCGAGTATTGCTTTATGCTGGCCTCCAGGAAACTCGATCCCCTTAAACTAAACGCCCGGCTTATAGAAAAAAGGATGAATCAAAGGCTGGGGAAAAAGATATCCACCCTCAAATACTTCACTCCTCAAATCTATTCAGCAAGCCTTGCAATGCCCAAGCTTTGGCAGATCTGACATGAGCGCAAAATTCAAAGTCGGCATTATCGGCCTTGGCCGCATGGCTAAAGCCGCGGCTTTTTATTTTAAGAAAAACCCCCTGATAAAGAGGGTTGGATTCATCGTTTCTGACAAAGATGCCAGGGATGCCGACCTTTTGGTCGGGGCCCTGGCCGGGGATATCGGCCCCAGGTGTCTTGGCCTGGCGCTTAAATACCGCAAGAGCCTCCTGGATCTTTCCGACGTAGACCCGCCGGGATATCTTAAGAAGAAAGACGCGATCGATAGAGCCGGGATCCTGGTTATCCCGGGCTGCGGATTCTCTCCGGGGCTGACCAATTTTATCCTTGGCAGGGAGCTGGCGCGGACTAAAGGGATCGAGTCTATCGAGATAAAAGCCGGTTCGCTGTCAAAGAAAGCCTGCTACTATCCGTTCTTGTGGTGCTTCGAGGATATTGTCGTGGAACACACCATACCTTCTTACCAGCTCTTAGGCGGCAGGAAGAAGAAGCTGCCTGTTTTTTCAGGCCTGCGTAAAGAACGGTTTTTCGGCATCCCGGCAGAAAGCTATTATTGCGCCAGCGGATTTGAGAATATATTGGACAAGGTAAGATTGAAGAACTGCACCTGCCGGGTGGTCCGGCCGCAAGGATTCATGCAGTTTTTCAAATTCCTCGAAAGTTACCGGCTCTTGACCAAAGGAAGCATCCAAAATACCAAGAAAATACTGGAAGGGGCAAAAGAAGATAATATTACGCTGGCAGAGATCGATTTTTTGTCAAAGAAGTCAAAGGTCTCCTGGTCTATGCGCGCCTCATCCAGAAAAAACGAAGCGCTTAACTCTATGCAGAAAATAACCGCTTCGGTCCCGGCGGTAATTGCAGAAATGCTCCTAAAAGGGGCCGTTAATAAAAGAGGCCTTGTATTTATGGAGGAGTTGGCGCTGGATGCGCAGGTATTTGAGAGGTTATTGTCCGGCATTAGGGCAAAAGGGATTATCATAAACCGCCTTCAACAAAACCGCTAAACCATGGTTGAGCACTCCTATATATCCAAAAAAGCCAAAGTACTTACCTCCGGCATCAACAGAAGGGGGGTATTTGCCGCTGAGCCCATCAGAAAAGGCGAGGTCATCTGCGTCTGGGGAGGTCACGTTATAACCGAAAAAGAGTTCCAGGGGCTTTCTAAAAAAAAGTTTAAGAACATAGATGATTACGCTACCAGGCTTGCCGACGGGTTTTACCTTGTCTCCTGTAAAAAAGGCGGGTTGGAGGACGACGATTTCTTCAACCACAGCTGTTCGCCCAACGCCGGCATCAAAGGCCATCTTTTGATGGTGGCCATGCGCAACATCAAAAAAGGCGAAGAGATAACCTACGATTACTGCATGACCGACGCTGATTATGATTATTCCTTTAAATGTGGCTGCGGCGCCGTTAACTGCCGCAAGCTCGTTACCACCAGCGACTGGAAAAAGCCCGGCCTGCAGAAGAAGTACAAAGGGTATTTCTCCTGGTATGTCCAGCAGAAGATAGACAGGCTACGCTGCCGTAAAACCGGATAGACTAAAAACGCATGAAGCTTCAAACCCGGCTTTCCCTCATACTCCTATTGATATCCCTGGCCGCAATTTCGCTTGTCGCCTACCAGGCGGATTATTCCAAAAAAAGACTATTGGCCCTGTTGGGGATAGAGATGAATGTCAGGAAGGACAGGTTCGACAGGCTGGTCAGGATGCAGAGCAATGATCTGTCGTCGCTGGTAAAAGATTATACTTACTGGACGGATATGGCGGAGTTCGTCAAGAACAGGGATCCTCAGTGGGCACGCCTTAATCTGGAAGCCGCCCTCAAGACCTTCAACGCCGATGCGTCCTGGGTTTATGATGCCCAGGGCAACCTCGTTTACTATGTCACCAGGTTTCAGGGCCATCCCGATATTGACGCCGTCGCCCCGGGTACCGATATAGGCGGCCTGTTTAGGAGCAAAAAGTTAATCAGGTTTTTTACCGGTACTAAATACGGCCCGATGGAGGTATACGCGGCTTCCATACATACTACTGAGGACTTCGACAGAAAAGGCGAGTCTTTCGGTTTTCTTTTCTCCGGCAGGATCTGGAATAAAGAATATGTCGAGGCTATCTCCAGGCTTTTGGAATCATCCATAAGCATCACGGCCGATCCCGCGGCTGACGGAAAAGAAGGTTACGGTTTTGATAAGGACCTGGCATGGTTTACCGTTGCCCTGAGGTCCTGGGATTTAAAACCCGTTGCCTATGCACGGATAGAATCCCGGTCTGTGCGCCTGCAATTTCTCGATGACTTCACGCGCAAAAACATCGCCAGAGATGTTGCCTTTTCTATTCTGCTGGTGCTGTTGTTGTTCTTGACGTTCTTCCTGTGGGTGAACAGGCCGCTTTCGCGGATTTCCAGCGCCCTGCGTACGAATTCGACCGCTCCCCTCGGCGCCCTTAAGGCAAATAACGATGAGTTTGCGGAGCTGGCGCGACTTGTAGAAAAATCTTTTGAGCAGTCGCAGCTTTTGAACGACGAGATAGCCGCCCGCCAGAACGCCGAAGAGATACTTGCGGACTCGCGGCAGCGCATGCTCGACATCATCGATTTCTTCCCCGATGCGGTGTTTGCCATCGATAAGAACAGAACGATTATTGCCTGGAACAAAGCCATAGAGAAGCTGACGGGTATCTTGGCCCGGGACATGATAGGCAAGGGTGATTACGAGTACGCCATTCCGTTTTACAAAGAGCGCCGGCCGATATTGGTAGACCTGGCTCTCGAAAACAACGAAGAGATAGCCAAAAAATACAGCTTTGTAAGAAGGGAAGGCAATACCCTGACCGCAGAAGTCCGGATACGCCTGCCCGGACGGGATGCCGATACGGTATTATGGGGGATCGCAAGCGTCCTCTACGACTCAAAGGGGAATATCGCGGGAGCGATCGAGAGCACCCGCGATATAACCGAATACAAGCTTAACGAACAGAAGCTGCGCAGCATAAGCAGCCAGGCCCTGTCTTCTTCGACGGCCAAGAGCGAGTTCATCGCTAACATGTCACACGAGATACGCACGCCCATGAACGCCATCATCGGGTTTACGGACCTTATGTTTACTACTGAGGTCAATGATGTGCAGCGCGAGTACCTGGAGACCATAGTTGAAAGCAGCCACGTGCTTATGAGCCTGATGGACGATATACTGGACATGTCCAAGATCGAGTCCGGACAATTCGAGCTCAGTGATTTTGATTTCAATTTTGAATACCTGGTGGAAAGCGCGGTAAAAATAGTGACCCCGAAGATCAACGCCCAGAAAGTGGAGTTGGTCTACGAGGTAAATCCTGACCTGCCGCCGCAGTTCAGGGCCGACGCCAACCGTATCCGCCAGATCATCATCAACCTGTTGGGCAACTCCGCGAAGTTTACGGAAAAAGGGCACATCCTGCTTACGGTCAACGGATCCCCGTGCGAAGAAATGCCCGATCACTGGAATATATCTATTTCGGTAAGGGATACCGGCATAGGCATCCCGAAAGACAAGCAAAAAGAGATCTTCAATCCTTTTGTGCAGTTGGATGCCTCCTCTACAAGGGGCCATGGAGGAGCTGGCCTTGGCCTGGCTATAGTAAAAAAGATTGTAGAGAAGATGGCAGGCTCTGTGGAGGTTGTTTCCGAGCCGGGGAAAGGCACGCAGTTTTTGGTAACCTTGAGGCTTAAGGGGTCGCAACCCCTGTTCCAGGGGATCGATCCCGTAAGCGCTGCATACGTGCGCGGCAAGACGGTCGTGATTGTTGACGGAAGCAGGGTATCTTCCAGCATCATGCAATTGTACGTTTCAAGAGAAGGCATGGTGGTGTTAGGCGCCTTCAAATACGCGGAAGAGGCCCTGGAATGGCTGGATTCTCGCGGCCAGATCCCCGATATTATAATCTCCGAGATTGTCCTTCCCGGTATCGATGGCTATGAGTTCGCTCGCGGGATCCGTTTGCGCCAGATGCTCAAAGAAACCAGGCTCATGGCTATTACTGTTGAGGCTACGCCGGGAATTTCAGGGAAGATAAAGGCCAGCGGTTTTGATGCCTACCTTGCCAAACCTATCACCCGCAGCGAATTCATAAGGACGATCAGGGCAGCTTTGGGTATTAATACAAGCACCCCGTTATTGATCACCCGCCACCTTTCGGAAGAAGTGCTTTTAAAAGGGACTAAAGTCCTTGTCGCAGAAGATAATAAGACAAACCAGAGGCTGCTATGTGTGCTCCTGGAAAGGCTTATGTGCGAAGTGGATACTGCCGATAACGGCCAACAGGCTTTGGAGAAGGCAAAGACCGATAAATACGACCTGGTCCTGATGGATATCCAGATGCCGCTGATCGACGGCTTTGAAGTCACCAGGCAAATCCGTCAGGCGGGGCTGAATGATCTGCCGATCATCGCCATCACCGCAGCCACGATGAAAGAGGATGAAGAGAAGGCCATTGCCTGCGGGATGAACGATTATATGGCTAAGCCCATTGACCGCATCAGGCTAAAGGATAAGATCTTGAAGTGGGCGCGCAATTTCAGGGAAAAATCTTAATATGCGCATCACCCTTTTCTGCAGGAATGTTATAGGCGGTTTTAGCATAGAGAATATGACCGCTAATTTGCGCGACAATCTTCCGCCTGAGGCGCAGGCATTGATTTTTAGGCCCAGACACACTAACCGCGGTTTATGGAACAAGATAAGCTCTGTTTTTGAGGCGGCCTCCCACCAGTCCGATATTAATCATGTTACCGGAGATACCCACTTTTTGACTTACCTGCTTGATAAGCGCAGGACCATCCTTACCATTTGGGATTGCGCCAGGCTTATGAGCCCGGAGCTCGGGCCCCTGAAAAAGGCAATCTTCAAATTTTTCTGGTTCACTCTTCCCAAATACAAAAGCGCCTGCATTACTACGGTTTCCCTTGAGACCCGCAGAAATCTCCAGCGTTATGCCGGGATCAGCCAGGAGAGGGTTGTAGTCATCCCGACGGGAGTTGACCGCAGATTCCGGGTGTTAGATCTTTCTTTTCAGGAAAAACAGAGGCTCCTGGAAAACCCGCAAGGAAAGAAGGCCGTACTGCATGTTGCCGTCCCCATGCCTAACAAGAATCTCAAGCGCTTGATCGAGGCGCTGGCAGGCCTGGAGGTAAAGTTCATAAAAGTCGGCGGCCTGACCAAGGAAGAGCTGGGTTTGCTTGAGGAGCACAGGATCGACTACAAGCATTTTTCTAACCCCGACAAGGAGCTTCTGGTTTCTATCTATAATTGCGCGGATTGCCTGGTTTTCCCCTCTTTAATCGAAGGCTTCGGCATGCCGGTAGTCGAGGCCCAGAAATGCGGCATTCCCGTCGTTACTTCAAATGTATCTTCTCTGCCGGAAGTAGCCGCAGACGCGGCTGTTTTAGTCGACCCCTACTCCGTTGAGGATATAAGGGAGGGCATCAATAAGGTTTTATCCGATAAATGCCTGCGGGCGGGTTTGGTTGAGAAAGGATTTGCCAATGCCGCGCGCTTCAACTGGGACAAGATCGCCCTGCAGTATTACGAGCTCTATAAGAGCTTGACTAAGGGCCGCGAATAGACTAAAATTATCATCCCTAAGTTCTAAACTATGAAAAATGTTTTTGCAACTGCCGCTTTCAGCGGTAGCGACAGCAGCTAACTGATTGAATGCTGCTAAAAACATCAAGGGGGTGCGGGGGACGCTGCCCCCGCGAATGGGGGAGAACAGTCCCGACGCTCGCTAACTCTCGGTCGGGACGTTAAGAGGGGGCTTGCCCCCTCTTAAGGAGCGAGCGTCATTTGACCAGCTAAATACGTCTTAGATACATCTTAAGCTACAGACAGCTAAATAAGCATAGAATAAGCTCTAGCGAGTAACGCGAGGATGGCGGAATGGCAGACGCGACAGTTTGAGGGGCTGTTGCCCGCAAGGGTGTGAGGGTTCAACTCCCTCTCCTCGCATTAAATTAATGAGCGCTTGACTTATGGAGCGCCAGCGACATAAGTCAATGCGCGAATTAATCCCTTGCCTGTTAAGTAAACTGCAAAGCAGTTGACGAGCGTTTAGGCAAGGGAAAATTACTGAGGTTGGTAGCCCCAACGGGATTCATACCGCACCGTATCGTTAAATTATTGATTGCGGTGTTAAAAATTCCTAAGTTTCCTTGAAATAAAAGGGACGGTTCTCAATCTAATTTAGAACTGTCCCGCAGAAAGCGGGCACCGGCCTATCCGATAAGGCCGAGTACCTACTTTCAAAGGGGACACTTTTAGATTGTCTTGAGAACCGTCCCTAAACTTCTTTACGCTTGTCTTTGATGTAGTTGCTTCTCTCCAGGCTTTTGGCGTAGTGCTTTAACTCCGCGCCGATCTCGCCGATTTGGGCGACGTGGTCGATCTTTCTTGTCTCGTTGGTGACTACGCCTATGGATATGGAAAGAAGCGGTATCTTCTGGATGTTTCCCTGGCGGTCCTTGCCGATAATATAGCCGTTTTTGCGGTCGGTTTCGTTATAAAAGGTAGGCGCTACCTTCTCGAACTCCTCGATTATCTTCTGGCAGATCTTGTCCGCGGCCTCGGGAACGGTGACGATGACGAAATCGTCGCCCCCGATGTGGCCGACAAAATCCCCCGCCCTTTTTGTTTCCTGGATTGAGCGCAGCATTATTCGCGCCGTCTCCCGGATCACATTGTCCCCGTGCTCAAAGCCGTAGGTATCATTGTAAGACTTGAACTTATCAAGGTCCGCGTAGCAGACCGCGAAAGGCTTTTTTGATTCCAGGCACCGGGATAGCTCCTCCAGTATCGCCACATTCCCGGGCAGCCTCGTCAGGGGGTTGGCTTCAAGGTCGCGCTGCGTGCGGCGCAGGCACATCTTTACCCTTGCCAAGAGCTCCTTGGGCTCGAAAGGCTTGACTATATAATCGTCCGCTCCGGCGTTGATGCCGCTGAGCTTATCGTCCAGCTCGCCTTTTCCGGTGACCATGATCACCGGCAGATGAGAAAGCAGCAGGTCTTTTTTTACCTCGCTGCAGACCTGCCTACCGTTCATCTTCGGCATATTATAATCGACCAACACCAGGTTAAGGGGCTTTGAGCGTATGATGTTAAGCGCTTCTTCTCCGTCGTGGGCCTTGACGATCTCGTAATCCTCTTCCGTTAAGGTTATCTCCAGGACATCGAGGATATCCGGGTCGTCGTCGGCTATCAGTATGCGTGGTTTAGGCATTGTCCGCGCCCCTTATGTCTTTATATCTTGATTGAATTTAAGCGGCAGGGTGAAGCTGAAAGTGCTCCCTTTTCCGGGCTCGCTGTCTACCCAGATCTTTCCCTGGTGCGCCTCGATAATATGTTTTACCATGGCTAATCCCAACCCCGTGCCTTTGACCTGGGCGTTGATCTCGTTATCCACTCGGTAGAACTCCTGGAACAGTTTGGCCTGCGCTTCTTTCGGCATGCCTATGCCCGTATCCGCGATGTCCACCTGGATCGACGGCCCGTTTACCGCGGCGCGGATGGAGATCTTCCCGTTCTGGGGCGTGAACTTCACGGCATTGCCAAGCAGATTTATGAAAACGCGCTCCAGTTGGCTGTGGTCGAGCATGATCAAGGGCAGCTCATGCGGCACCTCCAGCACAAGGTCGATATTCTTGTTCTTGCACTGTATTGATATAAGGTCGGATGCGCTTTCGATGACCTTGCGGATGTTCTCGGCCTCCAGCTTCATTACGGTCTTGCCGGCCTCGATCCTGGCGATATCCAGAAGGTCGTTGACCATATGCACAAGCTCATCGCTGTGCAGGTTTATCTTAGCCAGCCTCTCTTTGGCCGGCTCGGGAAGCGGCCCGAGCTTCTCCGCCAGCAAGATTGCCGCATACCCTTTTACCGAGGTAAGCGGCGTGCGCAGTTCGTGCGATACCGCGGAGATGAAGTCGGTCTTGCGCTGGCTGATCTTTTTGACTTCTTCCAACGCGTGGCTTAGCTGGCGGGTGCGCTCATCGACCTTTCTTTCCAGGTCCTGATGCGCCCTCCAGGTCTTCTCAAAGAGCCGCGCATTCTCCAGAGTCTGGCCGAGGTTGTTGGCCAGGATCGTCACCAGCTCTTCGTCTCCTTCGGTGATGACCGTGTCGGGATTAGTGGTCCCGACGAAGATAAAACCCCTGCTGCCCTCCTTGGGCAATATGGAAGAGAGCACGAAGAACTTTACCCGGAAGACCTGGTTTAATTCATCGCGTGTTTTCGTATCGGAGAGAAGGGACAGCGAGGAGAAGGTGCGTTCTTCTTTCATCATGCCCAGGAAGAACTCCCGGCGGTCTCTGATATAGGTCTTAATGCCTTCCGTTTCCTCCGGGGCGTAACCTATCCCGACGGCGCAATTGAATTCTTTAGTTTCTTCATCCCAAAGGAACGCGCAGCTTTTCTCAAAGCCCAGGTCCTCCAGATACGAGGGCTTTATCATCTTGAATATCTGGCTTTCTTCGAGCGTGCTGCTTATGGCCTTGGTAAGTCCCTGCAGGCCGTAAAGGCCGAACATCTTCCTGTCCAACTCTTCCTGGGTTTTGTTGAGCTCCATATCCGTGCGCACGATGAGCTTGGCCTGTTCATCCATCTCATCCAGAGATCTTTTCATATCCTTTAGCGTTTTTTGCAGCTCCTGGCTCTTGGACATGTTCAAGCCCAGGACTATCACCAGTATCGTGATCACCGCTATCGCAGCCGCCCCGGCGTAAGCTATGAATGTCTCCCACATATGCGTTTCTAGCCCTCAACCGCCATTATGTTAATGCACTGGTTATGGAAGTATACTTTACCATGATAGCCTTGAGTTTGTAAAGAAGCTACTTCGCTGGAGGTGGATATGCCGATGATGGGAGTATCCTTGCCGAATACCGCCTGGATGATCTCGATCTCTTGGCGGGCCTGCCGGCTTAAGAGCATATGCCGGAATATGGAGTCAAGTACGAGTATAAATCTGCTTGTGTCAGTTTTCTTTGTGCCGGCGGCCTGATTTGACAGTTCTTTTTTTGCCTCCTCTGCCGCTTCGCGCACCGCCTCAAGACACGAATCCCTGGTGCCGATCATGAGCCTGATCTGGCTGCCCTGGGGCACTTCCCCCTGGAACAATAGGGCGCCGCTCTCTACTATCGAGACGACTTTTCTCAAGAGATAGCTGTTTTCGTTTTCAAGATGGATGCCCACCGGATAAAGCGCGGATATCCGGTTGATGATCTTTTTAAGCTCGGCGATGTCCTTGGCAAGATAGTTCTCGTAAAGCTTGGCCGCAGGCGCGCCGTCTATCTCATAGACGACGTTGCCTTGCGAGAAGGTCACGGTCCGCGGTTTACCCAGGGGCTTCCAGCCGTGGCGGATGCGCGAGCCAAAGTAAAGCTTTCCTCCACCGACAAGGATGCCTGATGCGGAGTCGGCCAGTAGCTCCTGGTTGTAATAAATATGGGATTTCAGCGGGTCAGCGGGGGTACCGACAAATCCACCGACAAAAGGGAAGCTTCTGCCCAGCTTATCCTGAAGCCCGCTCAATAACCCCGCCTGCTCGTTGCCCGAGACATCCGAGAACATGATGCCGAAATCCCTGCGCACGTTGCGGCAGCCGTAAAGGAGCTTGTCTCCCAGGAGTTCGCCGGCTTTGACGGGGACCAGCTCTTTTATCCCCTTGACCGCCGCGGTATTGAAGTACACCCCCTTGGGAAAGCCCAGAAGCAGCACCCCTACCGCCTGCCTCAATATGCCGTGGTTAGAGATGAGCGCTGAGCCGCTGCAGCCTAGTATCGGCACGCCCTCGATATAATTGTGGATAGTTTTTAAGAGGAGTGTCCCGGGAAGGTTTTTGGTCGAGAAGACCAGGCCCAGGCCGATCTTTGCCGCAGGGGCAAAGGCGCGCAGGGCGGTTTTAGCCGCCTCTTTTGCCGCCGCCACAGCGTCAGCGTCTTCGCTGATACCTATGCCAATATCTATCATATTTTTATAGTTCTTTTCTCGAAGTTATAGTATATATCAGGGCGGATAATTGGGCAATAAATTTATTGACCGCCCGGGAATATATGCTATTATCTAAATCAATCTCTGGCCCCATCGTCTAGCCTGGTCTAGGACGAATGGTTCTCAGCCATTAAACAGGGGTTCAAATCCCCTTGGGGCTAATGATTTTTGCCGCGAGATTAAACCATTTGGCAAAAATCATACCGGTTCTGCCGACACTCACTTTTATTCGGTCGGCATCCCGACCTCGCCTAGAGGCTCGGTCGGGAACATCCGGTTGGGGCTACCAGCCTAAGCGGTTCTCCCTTGCCTAAACGCTCGTCAACTGCTTTGCAGTTGACTTCGCAGGCAAGGGATTCCCGCTTGCGCGGGATTTCGCCGGATAAAAGATTTTGGCGCTCAACAATTCGCGACGACCTTTTAGATGATCTGGCAGCATATCGAGGACGGTTCTCAAAAAACCGTCCTTTTTTTGTTATTCTTTCCAATCTTTGATATAATATACTATCTTTATGAAAAACGATAATCCCGCCGGAGATATAAGATTCCTTTCTAATATGCCCCGATTGTTCAAGATGCTGCGCGTCGTTTTAAGGAGCCTGATAAAATCGATACTCAGGATTAGGAAGCCTGCGCCCCTGTTTTGCCCTCCGGGGCTGTTTAGCCAGTATCTTATGGGCGGCAAAGTGAGGCTGCGGTATTGGTATGAGGACGGCACGCGCCGGCCGGACGACCCTATAGTATTTACCCCCCAGAGGACCGATTATTACCTGAGTAAGATCGAAAACAAAGAGCGCTTCTATTACGGAGCAACCGACAGCTACCTTTATCAGGCCCTGGATAAGTACGGCATCCGGGGCAAATCCGTCGTTGTGATCGGTTCGGTTACGCCCTGGTATGAAAGCATCTGCCTCTTTTATAAAGGCATACCCACGACCGTAGATTACAACAGGATCATCAACAGCGACCCGCGCATAAGGTTTTTGACAACAGAAGAGTATGCCAGGGATCCGCTGATGTTCGAAGCGGCATTTTCCATCTCTTCTTTTGAGCACGACGGCTTGGGCAGGTACGGGGAAAAGCTCGACCCTTTAGGCGACCTGAAGGCGATGGAGAAGACCAGGCTGATGATAAAGCCCGGCGGCCTGCTTTTTTTATCCGTGCCCGTCGGCAAAGATACCCTCATATGGAACAGCAGGCGGATTTACGGAAAGCTGCGCCTGCCCCTGCTTTTGGAAGGCTGGAAAATATTGGACAGGTTCGGTTTTGAAGAAAGCATGCTTGATCTGCCGCTGGCTGCTGCCGAGCCGGTATTTGTGCTGGAAAACCCCGATTCTCATGACCGATGAATAAGAGCAAGCTGCAGAGATACGCGGCATTACTCATGCCCCTGGCTGTCGGCATCTTTATGCTGGCCTTAAGCTGGCAGAGGTGGCCGGATATCATAACGGATTTCGGCAGGGAGGCCTATATCCCCTGGCAGATCAACTGCGGAAAGCTCCTCTACAGGGATATCGCCTATCTCTTCGGCCCGCTCTCCGCGTATATGCATGCCCTGGTGTTCAAAATTTTTGGCACCGGCATCCTGACCCTTGCCTGGTTTAACGTCTTTTTGATCGTGGCCTTGTCCGTACTCATATTTAAGTTTTTCTCGCGATCTCTGGACAGGGTTAGCGCTCACGCCTGCCTGCTTTTGTTTTTGACGCTTTTTGCCTTCTCGCAGTATGTCGGGATAGCCAACTACAATTACGTCTGCCCCTATACCTATACCCTCACTCACGGCATCCTTATCTCGTTTGCCGCCATATACGTTTTTCTTCTTTTATGCAGAAAAATGACAGTATACCGTATTGCCTTACTCGGGATTCTTTGCGGCCTGGCATTCCTTACCAAGCCGGAAATATTCCTGGCGCTCATTGCGGCCGTTGTCGCAGGGCTCTGCCTGCTTTTTTATTTTGAGAGGATGAGCGTAAAACGCATAGCGCCTGCCTCTGCGGTATTCTTTTGCGGCCTCCTGACGCCGCTATTTATCTGCGTCGGGTTATTTTGTTTGCGCGCAAGCTTTATGGATAGCGTAAAATTCCTGACCCAGCCCTATAGCTACCTTTTTCTGCGCTCCGTCTCTTCCGGCCCGTTCTACAGGGATGTAATGGGGCTTACTCATTTTCAAGATAATATCATACGGATCCTGTTTTTGAGTTGCTGGTATATCGGCACAGCCTTGATTATCCGCCTTAGCTGTTTTTGGGTAAATCCCGGGGCGCGGCCCTTGACCGCAGCGGACAAGCAGGCTTATCTGGCCCGTTCTTTGTTTTTGCTTCTTCTCCTTGTGGGCTGGTTTTATCTGGCTAAAGATATCTTGATCTATGCCGGCATGCCGCTGCCGCTGATCATGGCAGCGCTGCTGGCCGGTTACAGCCTGAAGCTTTGGCGCTTAAGAATGGACGCTGCAGGGCAAAAGGCGCTCCTGCCCCTGCCGGTTATGGCATTATTTGCCCTGCTCCTTTTGGCTAAAATAATCTTTTACGCCAATATCTTCCATATAGGGTTTGCCCTGGCTATGCCTGCCGCCCTTGTTGCCGCTGCCGCCTTTACGCATTACCTTCCTTTGGGCATACAGAAGGCGCGCGGCAATTATCGCCTTGCGCGCATCCTTTGTCTGGCCCTCCTGGTAGTTGTCTCCTCCGGCTTTGTCATTAGAAGTTGCCGGTTTTACCTGTCCAAGACTTACGCGGTTGGCAAGGGCCCAGACCTCATACTTGATTATGGGGATATATCCAGAGGGGCGCTGGTCAATTCCGCGCTGAATACTGCGGCCAAGCTGATCAGGGAAGGCCAGGGCTTGGTAGTTTTCCCGGAGGGCGCAATGTTCAATTATCTTAGCCGCCGCTCTAACCCCACCGGCCACCTCACGTTTTTGCCCGCGGAGTTGAATATCTACGGTGAAGCTGCGATCCTGGCGGCATTTATCAGCTCCGGGCCGGATTACATCGTGGTCATCGATTACCCCATAGAGGCGCACGGGTATAATTATTTTTGCCAAGCCTACGGCGGAAAGCTCTACCGGTGGATAAAGGATAACTATCTTCTTTTGCAGCGTTTCGGTAAAGAGCCTTTTAAGCGCGAGGGTTTCGGGATAGAGATACTTTATAAAAAATTAAAATAAATAAATTTCTCTTGCATTACTCATGGCTTTATGTTAAAAATATTATAATAAAATTTTAGGAGGGTTGATGCAGCAGTTACGGTTTCTCAAGGCATCCAGCTTGATAGTGAAAATCGTGGGCTGCATTTTTTTATTGCTCGGGCTTTTTGCGGGCATCCCGGTAATTTTCGGACGCACCCCCATCGCTAACCCGTGGGTCGGAGTCGTAATGATACTCTTCTACGGGTTTATGTTTTTCTTCTTTTGGCTGGTGGGGAGCATGGCCGGTATATTGGCTAAGGTACTGACGGAAAAAACTCCGGGGCAGGAGAAATAATACAGAGATTTTTGAAAGGAGAGCACCAGATGAAAAGCACGACTTTAGGCGCGGCACTTATTTTAGTCGCAGCGTTTTTAATATCAGGTTGTGATAATCTCATAAATTTAGGCGGCAAGAAAACGTCTTCCAAGGGCGCCCTCCAGGTCTCCTCGAAGGGCGAGTACCCGTCGCTGCCGGTAAAGGGCCCGATAGTCGCCAGGGTCAACAATATGCCGATAAGCCTGGAAGACCTGAACCAGGAGATAGAGACTTTCAACTCCATGGTCCCCGCGGACAGGCCCGAAGCCAAGATAACGACACGCGAGCAGAAGCTCGATTATTTAAAGAACCAGAAGGTGCGCCAGCTCCTTCTATATCAGGCGGCGCTTGACCGCGGCCTTGACCGGCAGGAAGATATCCTGAGGGCCCTGGAGAAGACCAAACAGGACCTTATGGTGGTTGACCTGGTGCGCCAGGAGACCGCCCAGGTGGATGTCAGCTCCAAGGACATCGAGGAGTATTACAATACCTATAAAGAAGAGTTGAGGGAGCCGGAAGAAAGGCAGGTCCGCGAGATCGTGGTCCGCAATGAATCGGACGCCAAGGATATCGTCATCCAGCTGATGCAGGGCGCTGATTTTTCTGCGGTAGCCAGAGACAGGTCCATTGCCCCCAGCGCCAAGGACGGCGGAGACCTCGGTTTTATCAGCCCGGGAGCCAAGTTTGCGAAGTTTGACAGCGTTGCCTTTTCCGGGACGCTCGATGTAGGTAAGATCAGCAATATATTCAAAGGCCCCGACGGCTACTATGTCCTGAAATTGGAAGCCAAGCGCGGCGGAGAAGCCAAGACCCTTAAAGAGCTCTGGGACGACATAAAGAAGGGGCTTACTTTCCTAAAGCAGCAGCAGAAGGTCGAGGAGATAATCGGCAACCTCTCCCGCGACGCCAAGATCGAAGTTTACGAAAGCGAAGTCAAATAATGCAAAGACAGCAGCTGGTGCTTATCCTGGGTGTGGCCATAGCATTCCTGGCGGTATTCGCCGTCTATGCCTATATCCAGCAGCAGAGGCAGTTCATCGTAGAACAGGCCAATAAGCAGATCAAGAAGATGCAGACCAGCCAAGTGGCGGTGATGGTGGCAAAGAAAGACATCTCGCCCGGCTCAGTCGTTGACGCCTCGATGATCGAGGCCATGCCAGTGCCTAGCCAGTTTGTCCAGCCGCAGGCAGTGACCTCTCCCGAAAGAATAATCGACATGACGGCAGTCGCCCTGATACCCAAGGGCCAGCAGATAACCCTGGACAGGCTTTCCAGCAAGCGCGAGGCCCAGGGCATGTCTTTGGCCATGGCTACTCCCGTAGGAAAAAGAGCGGTCACCATAAAAGTCGACGATATCTCTTCTTTGGCGGGGCTGATCATCCCCGGTAATTACGTTGACGTGATAGCGATGATCCCTCTGCCTGCGACCGCTCCGGACGGCAAACCGACATCCCAGTTGACCTCTGTTCCCCTGCTTCAGAATGTTTTGGTGGTGGCAGTGGGCAGGGACACCGCTCCTCCCGCGCCGCCTTCAGCGCAGGATCCCAAGCAGCAGGAGAAGAAAGACGCTGCTGCCTCATCGATCATAACCGTAGCCCTTACCCCTCCGGAGGCAAACCTTATTTCCTTTGTCCAGGAGCAGGCTAAGATCAAGTTCATTATGCGCTCCCCTGCCGACTCCCAGCTTCAGCCTCTGCAGCCGGTCAGCTGGGAGACGATATTGAGAGCGCTTATGCCTCAGGCATTCGAAGAGAAGAAAGAAGAAGAAGACGACGAAGAGACCCCTAGCGGTTATCTGGAGATTTACCGCGGCTCAAGCGGCCGGGAAAAGGTCCCATTAAGGGATTATTAAGAGAATGATTAAACTAATGAGGTTTTTTGTCCCGTTTTTTACGCTCCTCGGCTTTTTGTGCCTTAACAACATCGCGCTGGCCGAAGAGGTGCTTAAGCTGTATCTGGGTGAAACGCGCCGGCTGTCGATGAGCAACCCCACCCGCGTGGTCCTGGGAAATCCTTCCGTAGTCGATATAAGCAAGGCCACCAAGAAAGAACTGACCCTCACCCCCAAGACAAGAGGCTCGACCACTATGGTCATCTGGGATGACTATGGAGAGCAGTCTTACCTGATAAAAGTATTTTCCGAGGACGTGGATATCATCAAGAAGCGCGTAGATAAGCTTTTATCCAAATTGAGCCTTCCCGACGTCTATACCCAGCCGGAAGAGGACGAAGAAAAGGTCTTTCTCATGGGTTCGGTAAAGACCGCCCAGGACAGGGAGCGGATAAATGTCGTTTTGGGTGAACTAAGGAGCAAGATCGTCGACCTTATCAAGGTCAAGGAAGAAGAGGCGGCGGTTGAGATCGATGTCCAGATACTCGAGCTTAATAAAGATGCTACCAAAACCCTCGGATTTACCTTCCCCGGTTCGGTTGATATTACCGAGACAGGGGCTACGCTTAACCCGGCGCTCATGGCGGCAAGAGGCACTAATTGGAGCAGTCTTTTCAGGGTCGTGGACTTATACCGCGGCACAGGCGGCACTGTTGTGCCTTTTGCTTTTAAGATAGACGCTCTTATTCAGGAAGGCAAAGCAAAGGTTCTTTCGCGTCCAAGGCTGGCCTGCCAGAGCGGCAAGGAAGCCGAACTTATCGTCGGAGGGGAGAAGCCTATATTTACTACTGCGGTCGCGGTAACCGGAGGCGAGGGTACCGAGGTCGAGTATAAGGAGTTCGGCATAAAACTCAAGATCAAACCTACGGTCACCGAGGAAGAGCGTATAAAGCTTGCTCTTAACATAGAAGTAAGCGAGGTCGGCGAGGCTGAAACAATAGGCGCGGCTAACGCCCCTACTGCCAAGGCCTATCCTTTAAGCAAAAGAAACGCCTCTACCGAGCTTTATCTTGAAGACGGCCAGGCCATGGCCATCGGCGGGCTGATGAAGGAAAAGACCGGGGAAGACTTGCGCAAGGTGCCGTTTTTGGGCGATGTGCCTGTTATCGGAGCGCTCTTCCGTAAAAAAGAAACCAAGGAAGGCGGCGGCACCGGAGAAAGGGGCGATACCGAGCTTTTCATACTGCTTACGCCAAAGATCATAAAACAGGCAAAATCCGCAACCAAGATCCTTTCTGAAAAAGTCGTTTCCGTCGTCGAGCCCAAAGAGCCGCTGACCCCGGAAGAGAAGTACGCCTCCCTTATCCAGAAGCGCATCATCGAGAGAATAGCCTATCCGGCCTCTGCCAAGAAAGCTGGTTTCCAGGGCACGGTAAAGCTTAACCTGCACCTTTCTTTTAGAGGCGAGTTGCTGGATGCCAAGGTTGACCAGACTTCCGGCTACAGGATGCTCGATGACAACGCTCTCCGGGCAGCCAAAGAAATATCCTCTTACCCGCCGCTGCCGCCCTCTATCCAGAAGGATGAGCTCTGGGTAATAGTGCCCGTATCATACCAACTCGATTAATATGGCAAAGATTGTCGTTCTCTTTGGCGCAAAAGGAGGAGCGGGTAAGACCCTTATAGCCGCTAACCTCGCCACCGCCCTCGCCGCGCACCACCAGCAGCGCGTCTGCCTTATCGATTTTGACCTCCAGGCCCCCCGGGATTTGTCGCGCATGCTTAACATCAACGTTCAGAAGTCCCTGGCAGACCTGCAGACCCTGGCTACGGCCAACGTCGATACCTTAAGAAACGAAGTGATCCTGACCAAGACCAAGCTTGGGTTAGATTTCATAAGTGCAACCATGGTCCCGCAGCAGTCCTGCCAGATAGACCAGCTTGCCGTTACCAATCTTTTCACCAGCCTCGATGAGAAGTATGATTATATCGTCATAGACGCAGGACAGAGCTTCAGCGACACCCTCATCAGCATCCTCGATCAAGCGCACCTTATTTTGCTGGTGATCACCCCCGACGTCCTTTCGGTCTATCAGACCCGCTGGGTCCTGGATACCCTGCAGTCCCTGAATTTTCCCTTGAAGATGATGCGCATAATCTTAAACCGCGCCGAATCGGTATCCAGCATAAGCTGGCAGGAGATCAAGGCGACCCTGCCCATAGACATACTCGTCCAGATACCTTCCGAGGGCCGCATCGTAGGCCAGGCGGTAAACCGCGGTATCCCGGTGCTGGCAGATGCCCCGCGCTCCAAGATAACCCAGACCATCAGCAAGCTCGCCGCCTTGCTTATCGACGACAAGACCATTTTTGCCGACCACCAGCAGATAGAGAGGGGTTCTTCTGCCGGAGCCGGCAAGGCAGGGGATTTCTGGCGAAAGCAGGGCCTGGGCCGGATGGCAAAGGGAGCGGCGGTTGAGGAAGTAGATGCCCTTACCTCACTCAAACGTAAAGTCCATAACCGCCTGATCGATGAACTAAACATTAAAAGGCTGGACTCCAACGCCTTTAGCGATGTCGAGAAGGCCAGGGAATTGCGCGAAAGGGCGCAGATCGTGGTCACCAACATCCTGGCCGAGGAGGCAGGAGGCCTGTTCTCCAGCGCCGACGAAAGAAAGACCATCATCAAGGAGATACTGGATGAGGCCCTGGGGCTCGGGCCCCTGGAAGACCTTCTCGCCGATCAGGGCATAAGCGATATCATGGTCAACAATAAGGACGAAGTCTACATCGAGCGCGATGGAAAGATTATATTGACCAATAAAAAGTTCGTCTCTAATGAACAGGTAAAACGCATTATCGAAAGGATCATCGCCCCTATCGGCAGAAGGATTGATGAGTCCATGCCGATGGTGGACGCCCGTCTTAACGACGGCAGCCGCGTCAACGCCATAATACCGCCGCTGTCCCTTACAGGGCCGGCGGTAACGATACGAAAATTCCGCAAGGAAAGTTTCAAGGCAGAGGAGCTGGTGGAGCTTAAGTCATTGAGCCAGGCGATGGTCGATTTCCTGCGCGCCTGCGTGGTCTCGCGCAAGAACATCATCGTCTCCGGCGGCACCGGTTCAGGCAAGACCACCGTGCTTAACGTCCTCTCTAACTTCATACCGGAAGACGACCGTATTATCACTATCGAAGATGCCGCGGAGTTAAAGCTTAATCAGGTGCACTGGATAAGGCTTGAGTCGCGTCCTCCGAACATCGAAGGAAAGGGTTCCATTACCATCAAGGATCTTTTCAGGAACACCTTAAGGATGCGTCCGGACAGGATAATCATCGGCGAGTGCCGCGGCGTAGAAAGCCTTGATATGCTCCAGGCCATGAACACCGGCCATGACGGCTCCATGACCACAATTCATGCCAACTCCACCCACGATGTGCTGGCGCGCCTTGATTCCATGATACTGATGTCGGGAATAGAGCTGCCTTTGCGCTCTATCCGCGAGATGATCGCCGCCGCGGTCGATATCATCGTGCATACCGCCCGCCTTTCCGACGGCAGCCGCCGGGTAATGCAGATAACCGAGATAGCCGGGATGCTCGATGAGACCCATATCGGGCTGCATGACGTATTCGCTTTCAAGCAGACGGGACTTGACGAGAACAAAAAAGTCCTCGGTAACTACCTGCCTACCGGTTATATCCCCACCTTTGCCGAAGATATCAGGTTGCGTGGCATACCGCTCCCGGATGAGTTGTTTAAGAAGAAGTAATACCCCGGAATTCACGGCTGCGTCTAGCGGTTGCGGTTACGTATTGGTTGCGCCCATCGGTATCGGTTACATCTCTTATATCGTTACCGAAAACGAAACCGCAACCCATGTTTAACCGCGGCCCTTGTTCGCTACATATTAAATTATGAAATTAATAAATCTGAGCAAAAACAATATTATCTCTGAAGAAGCCGAGGTTGCCGGAAGCCTTTTGAAAAGGCTCAAGGGTTTATTGGGCAGGGATGGTCTTGCAGACGGGCAATGTTTGGTTATCAGGCCATGCAACTCGGTGCACACCTTTTTCATGCGTTTCCCCATAGATGTGGTTTTTTCCGACAGGAAAGGCAGGGTAGTGGGGTTGTGCCCGCAGCTTAAGCCATGGCAGCTTAGCGCTATTTTTTACAGGGCCTATTTCGCGGTTGAGCTGCCTGTTGGCAGCATCGCAAGAAACGGGATAGTTTTGGGGGATGTGCTTGCGCTGCAATGACCGGGGATGTTATTTAATAGAGAACCACAGGCGCCTTCCGTCGGCGGAAACGATCTCTCTTTCATTTAACCTGCGGCAGATATACTCGAGGTCTTTGGCGTAGCTTGCCTCGGCAGGCCTTTCAAACATATACTCCGCGTATCTTTGCTCCCTTTTTACTTCCACGTCCAAACTGTAGATGCGCCTTTTAACTTCCAGGAAATCCAGTTTTTCATACCCTTGCGGGAAAAAGCTCCAGCGCGCGTAAAGGTCGGCTGCCCTGGCATAATTGGTAAACAGGGATTTAAATTCGGTGTAAGGCGAGCCGGGGTTTAAATTCAGATTGTCTGCGCTAAAGTGATATTCGCAGCCCGCGGTATAAGTAAATAGCTCAAGCTTCCTGCTGAAATCCTGGAATCCTTCTTCGGTGTTTATCCAGCGGTTAAAGTAAGCGTCCGCCATCTCCTCCAGAGTGAACATCTCCTCCGGCATATTGCTTAACATCACCACTTTTATCTTGGCTGAGGGGTCCGTCTTGAACGCGCAGCCGTTAAGGACTACCGACTGCTGCAGGGAGGGTTCGATCAACTCCACCTGGGCCTTGGCAAGCAGGCACTCTCCCTTAGGATACCCCAGAGTTACCGTTTTAAACTCTCCGAGCTTCTTTACCCGGCGGAACTTTACATACTGCCAGGGGAACATCCCGAAGATAAAGTAATGCCTGCAGCTCTGGTCGAATGCCAGGACCTCCAAGTCGTTATCCCTGTGTCCGCATAGCCCGATCTTCTTTATGGGTTTGGCAGAGTAGTTAAGGCTTGCGATCATGTCAAAGAGCTCTTGCGCAGGCACGTCCCTGCCTGGGGCGCAGAAGATAATGAGCGGGTTGTTCTCATACAGGTACTTATTGAGAGTAAGCTTGGTGTTTGCCAGGGCGTTTGAGAAGCTGTGCGGGGTGTGCTGCGAAGACCAGACGCTGCGAAACTGCCCGTCGATAAAGAACTGGTTTCCTTCGGAGAGGATGAATTTTATACAGCGCACATCCTCGATGCCGTTGAAGAGAAGCCTCAGGCTTTCCTGTATCAGATTAGGAGAGGAACGTAGCTTGTCCAATACCTCCACCGCTTCATCCGCGGTTATTATCTCATCAGTAGGCAGGGCGTCGCTGGCCAGTTCTTGAAAAAGAGAGCCATAGACCAAAGCCTCGATCTTGGCATTCAATCTCTTATCCTGGATATCGACTCGATTGCGGAAAAGCTCAGCCAGGCTGCGCGAGCCCCCAAGGAGGTTGTCTGCGGCTTTTAATATGACCAGCCCTCTGGTTTTTTGCGCGCCAGTGCGAGTGGTCCCTGCGGTCTTGGCCGCAGGGGTTTCCAAAGGCTCTTTTATTTTTATCTCTCGCGGTTCTGCAACCGGATGCTCAGGAAGCGGCGCAGGCTTCTGCAGGCTTACTTCTGCGGGTTGTTTTTCTTCGGTCGGGACCGGCTCTTTTGGTAAAGGCTTTTTGACATGCTGAGCAGGTTCTTGCGCAGCCTGTATTTCAGTAGCTTCTTTTTCCGGCTCAAATACGGGTTGCGCCGCTGCTGGCTTCTGCGCCTGCGGCGCGGGAGGCGTTGTTGCCTCTTTCGCAGGCTCTAGAGCCTCAGGCATCTGCTCAGCTGGTTTAGCCTTCTCAGCGGTTTGATCTTCTGCGGCCGGTTTCAGCGCCTCTTGAGCAGTTTGTTCTTCAGGGGTTTGTTTTACAACAGGCGGTTCTGTCTTTTCTGGAGACCGAGTGGCCTCTTTAAGATTCTCAGGCGTTTCTTCAATGGCCTCCTTTGCAGCTTCAGGTTCTGCCTTTTCCGCTTCCGCTTGAGGCTGCGTAACAGCTGTTGTCTCTGGCGGTGGTTGAACTGGCGACTCAACCGGCTGAATCGAAGGCTCAATAACAGGCTCGGGCTGCGCCGCTGCCTCAGGAGCAGCTTCTTCCTGCAGGCTCGCGTAACCCGGCAAAAGGCTTGAGTCTACTTCTTTTTGCGCGGAAGCGATTATTTCCCGGGCAAAAGGGGCCTTAGCCAGAGATGGCAAGATATCCGGACGGCATTCAACAGGCTGAGGTGTTTCTGTAAGCTTTTCCAGGAGCAAGGGGGGTTTATCTGCTTGCGGCTTCTGCTTTATAGATCTTCTGCCTACGGGAAGGCTGAGGCTCGCGCTCTTAAATACAGCGTTGATGCTGGATTTGGATACCTTTAAAGAGAACTTTTTTTCGATCTCCGCAGCCATGCTTCGGCAGCTTATTAGCGGCTGGGATTTCTTTGTTTCCAGGATAAAATCCAGGATTTCCGGCTTTAATTTATGAATTACGCCCATTTTCCCTCAGATTGGACATTTCTTAAAAGTCAATATATCATCAAACGTCCATTTTGTCAATAAACAATCCTTTTCTTTATATTCATTGATATTTTACCTAAAAGGTGCAAGTTGTCCGTGAAAAGGTTTCAGTTTATCTCAACAGTAAACCCTGTTTTTTATTATGAAAACGCTTTCAACCATTGGCTAAATATGATTGACACCAATATATATAGATGCTATAGTTAAATTGAAAAAAACGGCAACGATGGCCACGGAGCGATGCCGGATTTTCAAGTTTCTCTATTTCTTTTTTATTTTTTAGGCAGTTACTAAAGCTTTTAAAAAATCCGTTATTCATCGCTCCGGAAGCCGTTTGGTTTTCGGATTTTTTTTCGAAATGAGGCTAAAGCCAATGAAGAGAGGAAGAGGTCAGAGTACCGTGGAGCTGATCATCCTGGCGGCGATAAGCGTGACTTCCGTGGTGGTTATTATTAATGTCATGCTCAAGCGCCCGTCGAACAACGCCTTTACGGATCATTTTAACACCTACAGGGAGATGGTCGCGGGGAGCATCGTCATATCCGATCCGCCGGACGACGAGTCATTTAGCGAGGATTAGAGCGGCCTTTCAGGGCCAAAAGATTGCAGGAGGGCAAAATGCCCAGAGCCAGCGGTAAAGCGCAGAGCATAATCGAATACGTCATACTTTTCATGGTTGTCGCCGGCGCCATTGCCCTTACCCACAGGTATCTCTACCGTTCGGTAAACGCCAAGTTAAAGTTGATACAAGAGGAGTTAAGTTACAGGCGCAGCGACGCAGTGGGGCAGACTAACGCTCACACGCTTGCCGCTCCTCCCGGAGGTAATAGCGCCACGTCTTTCTCTCCCGGGGTAGGCAATAATCCTTTGGTGCAGACTAATCCGCACCAGGGCGAGCCGGATTATGTCGAATATGACGATCCCGACCCCATACATAACCCCGGCGGCAGCACGGGCGGCGGAGGTGGTGGCGGTGGCGGGCACGCGCAAGAAATGCACTACCAATAAGATATGGAGCAGTTGTTGAGGGTATAAAATTTTTAAAAAAAGGGAGGTGAGAGAATGAGGAAAAAACAGAGAAAGGGCCAGAGCATCCTGGAGTACACCCTGCTTTTAGCGGTGGTCATCATGGCTATAATCGTTGTTTTATTGGGAGCAGGCGGTCAGGGCGGCATGAAGAACAAGCTTGAGACGTCCTATGATTCAGTGACCGATGCCGTAACCAACGTTGCGGGCAATCTGAACACCGGCGTATTTCAATAAGATCGGGGTGAGGAGGTTAACAGCCAATCACAGATATAGGGTTTTGTGAAGCGCTGTCGTCATACGAATTATTTTTTAAGGAGGTGTTTATGAGGTTATCCAGGAAAGCGCAATCAGTTGCCGAGTACGCGATTGTCATCGCCCTGGTGGCTGCGGTTGCTGCGGGAGTCATGCAGATGATGCTTAAGGGTGGTATGCGTACAAAAAGCAAGCAGGCGGTGAATTATTTGTTGGACGCGGGAAACGATACGTTGACTAACGATGCAAGCGTAACTCTTTTCAGTTCAGAGGGTTCCGCTACCAACGTGACCGCGGATAGCTATACCAAGACCATGAGGAAGGGCGGTGGAGAAACAGCAGGCGGGGTGACTACTTCCATAACCAACTCCGTTTCTTTGGAGACCGCAACCGGCGGCATGGAAGTCGAATAGAAATCAGAATGAGGAGGTGGAATATGGTTTTTTCTCGTAAAAGAAAAGGCCAGTCAATAATCGAGTATGTGATACTCATGGCTGTGGTTATTGCTGCCCTTATACTTATGCAGACTTTTATCAAAAGAGGCTACTCCGGACACCTGAAGGAGTCTTCTGATCAGATGGGCGAAGGCTTCTCTGCGACAGGCACGACAACCAGGGTAAGCAGGATTTTGTCCGGTCAGGAAACCATTACTTCAGGTTCAGGAAATATCAGCTCGCTTAGCGGCTCCATTTCCATCGGAGCTCCTGAGGGTGCTCTGACTTATTCGGAGCGCTCAGGAGGCACCCGCACTACGACCAGCAATGCCAGGATGGACGGCGCAGCAGCCGAAGGCTATGAAGCCGGTGATTTGCCTACTGATGTCGTGGCTGATTTTTAAGCATATTAGCTTGCTGCTCTAACAAGGAGGAGGTAGTGAGGTTTTGGTCGCGAAAAGCTCAAAGCATACCCGAGTATGCGCTACTGGTGGCGGTGGTCATCAGCGCTTTGCTGGTGATGCAGTTTTATATCAAAAGGGCCTATCAGGGAGGGCTTAAAGAGCAGGCTGATAACGTCGGCCCGCAGTACTCTCCCGGCCACACTACCTCCAATATCATCACCACTACCTCCTCCAGCTCCACAACCCGCGTAGGCGGCTCCGGCGTGCCGGACGGCGCGACACAAACAACCGGCTCCAGCTCTATGACTACGACCAGGAGCGAGAGAGTGGAGGCCTATCAATGAAGATCGCTAGTTCAAACAAGGCCAACAGCCTGATAAGCTGGGTAGTGACGCTCGGAGTGGCACTCAGCCTCTTTACTCTTTTTGGCAACCCGCTTAAGCGCGCATACATGAAGAAGATCGGCGCTACCGCCAATTATCTTCTATGGGAAGGCTGGGGCCAGGAGCCGCACGATTATAAGGGCGATGAGACCTCAAGGGTATATGCTACCGGCACGCAGGCCTCCAATTACCGGCTTCAGGAAAATCACTCCGGGACAGAATCCTCGGTAGTCATAAGCACCGTAGCTTCCAGCTCAGAGAGCCAAACCAGCACTTCAGGCGGCGTAGATGAAGGGGCAGAGGCATTGCTGAACGCGATCGGTGTTACCGAGAACAACACAGGAAGCGGTTTAGGGCTAGACCTGGACTTATCCGGACTGGAAGATCTGGGGTGGCTATTTGACTTCGATTGGAGCCTGGACATACCAACCCCGTCGGGTATGGGTTTTTGGTAAGGCGTTTTGTCTTTATAAATATACATTAAGCAGGAGAGTGGTATGAGAATTTGCAGGAATAGAGGCCAGGCAGCGATAGAGCTTGCCGTATTCGGCACGATCATGATCCTGGTGCTCTCCACCCTCGTCACTTACGGCCAGCGGCTTGAGATGCAGAATCAGCTCAAGATGGAAGCTTTCCGCAAGGCCCTGCAAAAGGCCTACGAAAAAAACAGCAGCGTCTCCTACTCCCTAAAAAAAGATACCCGCCTGGCAAGCTTATCCGGCGGCTGGGGCCAGGGCCAGGCAACCAGCCTTAGCTCTACTGCCAGCGTCATGTGGCAGATGGGTCAGCCCGGAGCGCAGGGTGCCAAAGATGAACAGTCGTTCGCCTTTTATGAGATAAACGGGATGATGATAGGAGATCCGGACGATGGTCTTCCGCGCGAGGACAAGGTTATTTACGATGCCATGGGCGGCAAGCAGGAAGCCAAGATGCCGGTTAACGTCTATCGCGAAACCAGCGTGCGAGATGAGTCATACTCCACCTCGTTTTCTAAAAGAGAGGCAGGCGGTATAGTTGCTAACGCCCGCTCCTCGCAGCTGCAGGATACTTTAGCCACAACTATTTATACCCGTTTTGATACCTCCGAGGGCAGGCATCCTGAGGATGACTATACCCCGGCCCCTCAATATGAAGAGCGCGCGAATTACGAAACAGGTGGTCAGGGCTTGCTTTTGAACGAAGAGAACCGTTACGAATATAATACCGAAAGCGTCGGCAACGTTATCTCAAGAAGCAGGAGCTGGAGCACTCCTGTCCAGTAAGGGGGCAATACTATGGAAAATAGAAAAGCGCAGTCAGCGCTGGACTTCATCATCGCCTTTATTGCCGTCTCTGCCTTGACCCTGGGAATAGTCAGGGTTTGGATCTGGTTTGACGCCAACTACGCCCGCAGGCAGCACGTCTATCAGGAAAGCCGCCTTATTGCCGGAAAGGTCGGCTACGAGGACCAATCCGGACAGCTTGACCAGATGTATAATACGGAAAAAACGCCGTTAGGCATCAGGGCCAACTGGACTGATGAAGCTAACCTTACTTTTGCCCAGCGTCCTTACGAACCTCTGGACCTCACCGACAATTGGGTGTTCAGAGGAGAGAGCTCTGAAACCGTTACCGGCGCGCCTCCCGGTCCTACTGAAGAGGATATGAGGAGAGAGTGCATGGAATGGGCCCTGGCAAACGATGACGGGACCTGCGGAAGCGCAGACGACTTTGATACAAACTGCGCCCCCTTTGCCATATGCATGTGCACAGAGAAGGGGGAGGAGGCGTATGAGTATAACGTATCACAGATATATGTAGGCGAGCCGCTTCCGGGCGAGCCTCCTACTTTAGGCCGGGAAGGCCTGGATCTTTTGCACCAAGGCGCAGATCTTTTTGGTCAAGCCATGCAACGAAGCGGTAAAGCCGCCTTTACCCTCATCGCAGCCGCTTATCGGCTTGGGGATATGGGGATGAGGCTTTTGTGGCAGGCTTCTGCGTTGTATACTACAGGCGTAGTTTCAAAGAACTGCTGCGAGGATCCCAGCGATTTTATTGATCCCAATGAGACCTTTGCTTTTGCCCAGGAAGCCTGCGCCGACGATAACGAAAAGAATACGCTCTGCAGGAGCGGCGCCCTGAAGATCGCCTTTTACGCCGCGGATATGTGTTTCTTATTGTGCGACGTAGGCGACGATTCAGATGACCCCAAAAACGTGGATTGCCGGGCTGCCCGCGATGACTGCCTGGAATCCTGCGGAGACTTTTTGGATGAAGATGATCCGAATAATGTCGAGAATCAGGATCGCTACAATAGATGCACCGCGCTCTGCAACTCTGCCTACGGCACCGCTAAGGATATTGAGGATGATACCAAGTGCGACAAACTGGAGGGTAAAAGCGAAAGGAAGCAGCTTAAGCGCATGGCCAAATGCTGCGTGCAGTGCTCTGAAGTGGGAGGCTTCTACCTTGGGGCTGCCATGTCCCAGCTGCGCTGCTCGCCCCTGATCTTTGAACTTACTACTGACGCGGATGATTACATGCTGGATGAGCCGGATACCGAAGGCTATGATAATGAAGATGACGAGGAGGGCGACTGGAATCCCGGAGGAGATCCAGAGCCGCCTGAAGAAGATGACGGCGACGGCGAAGATCCCGAAGGCCCTCATCGGCCTGAGTTAGAGCCGATGCAAGCTGAAGGCAGCCTAAACCCCAGGCAAACAACGACCCTTAATAGCGTCAGCGATGATGATCTTGTTGATAATTACGATAGCCGTTCCAAAACCGGTAGATGGCAAACTATTGAATAGTATCAAGCGTAGAAGGAGCAGGTAGATGTTCATTTGTTTTGCCAACAACAAGACGCATTACGAAAAGGGCCAGATATTCCCTTTTCTTATCGCTATAACCGCCTTATTGATCATCGCTTTCATGATTACTCTGAACGCCGGCCAGCTTACGCTCTTTCGCACTGATGCTTCCAACGCCGCGGATGCCGGAGCGCTGGCTGCTGCCAGCGTCTTAAGCGGAGAGCTACTGGCTTTGGGGCTAAAGAGCGAGCAGATGTGCGGCCAGGGCTTGGTCTGCACCATTGCCATAATCATCGCCGCCTGCTTCCCCCCTTATGGCACGGCAGTAGCCATAGCCATAGCCATAGCCTATTATATCTCCCAGATATTAGCCGTGATAAAGTGTTGGGGAGAGACCAGGGTCGCCTGGTCTAATGCCAAGAAGACCGCTATGCAGTACGCCTTTAACAACGCCGGCATAGATGAGCCACGGCCTACCTTTGAACAATTCTTAAGGGCCTGCGGGGTCCAGGACCCCCGTTCTCTGGATGCCGCAAGCCTCATTTCCTATAACAACGAATACACCAGGCTTGAAACGGACCGCGCGCGATACTTAAGCCAGAGCGGCCTGGCGCACTTTATGGATTGGGATAAGATCGGGTTTGCCAGGCCTATCGGCAGGATCCGGCCGAGCAACGCCTCCCGTTACATTGTCACCTCAGGTTACGGCTGGACCTCTAACCCCGACGCCACCATTACCAACAGCTTCGGATATATCGACTCGGGCGGCAGCCATAACGCGCCTGGGGCAAGCACTCCTGACCGTTTTGAGAGTAACAGCTACAGGCAGCACGCCAACTACGTTGAGGTGACGGTGCAGGGTGCTTCTCAGTACAACCTGTTTTTATACATGACCGCCATGGACCTTGCCGGGATCGTGTTTGACGCTATAATGGAAAGGGCTACAGACAATGCCCCCTGGTGGTTTGTGCTCATCGCCGGCATAATCGCTATATTCGTAGCCATGATCTGCCCGTTGTTTGGTTTATTGCCTTTCGGGCTTAGCTTTGCGGAACTGGGAGAGACAGGCGTGCGCAATGCAACCGACAATAACCCCATTAGTGTGCACGTTAAAAGGTATAAGGCCAACAACCGCACCCTGGGTTTGTGGATATTTAAGTACGGGGCAGTAGGCGCTAAAGCCAGCGCTCACGCCTATATGAAGACCGGACACGAGACCATCGAGCCGACGATTTTTCATACGCTTATCCAATGTTTGGTCGATGGCCTATCCTCCTGGGATTTTTCCGCCTGCACCGACGGCTTGGTCAATACCCAGCATCACCTTTTTGAAACAGAGCTGATGAGAACACAATAATATGCGTACAGGAGCCAGGTTTTTTCTGTTCTTAGCCGCGTTCGCGGTTTTACTTTTTCCGGGGGGCCTCTCTTGGGCAGAAAGCGATATCGATTTTGAGCTGGCTGTCCCGGCAGATGCCGTCTTGCAGGACCAAAAGGATATTATCCACGGCGGCAGGCCAGTCAAATCCTTTCTTTATTACACGCAGCAAAGCGATTTGGATACAGCGGAGTTCTTCCGCCGCAGCCTTGCAGCATCAGGTTTTCAAAATATCATGGACCAGAGGAACCCTAAGACCGGAGAGGTATTCTTGAGGTTTAAGAAGGGCGATAAGGTAGCGACCATTTCCGTAAAAAGCAAAGACGGCTCGACCCGCATCGTCGCCGGAAAGCATATTGAGTCGCCGGGCAGCCTTCCTTTGGAGCAGTTAAGGCCAACGTCTAGAGATACGGCTTTTTCGGAGCTGCCCAAAGAGGACCTGCCGGGCCAGGACATTTCTTTTATCCCGCGGCCTCCGGACAGCATACGTCTGGCCAGCCCTCAGCCGAACCTTTTTTACACCGCCTATGCCTACCAGACAAAACTGACCCCTGCGCAGGCAGCGGATTTTTACCGTTCCAGTATGCCGGCTTACGGCTGGAAGATGGTCTCGGACCGGCAGGGTTCGGATGTGGTCGAAGAGTACAACAGAGAGGCAAGAAAAATGAAGAAGGGTAAGGAGCTGAAATTAAGCCCTTCCCTAAAAGGCATGGCCCCGGTTGAGGGCGGGTTGAATATCGAAAAGATGATCAGCCAAAGCGCGTTTATGTCGTTTGAATCGTCAAGAGGCAAGGCCGATATCAACGTCGTGCAGCATTATGCCGGTCCTGATCTTGGCTCGATGGTAACCGTATTGTTTACTAAAAGCGATTCTTCTGGATATTAACTTATGATGAGATCAGCCAGATCAAGGAAAGGTCAAGAGATACTCGACTACGCTGTCCTGCTTGCTTTAGTGCTTGCAGCTTTGCTGATTATGGGGTATTATATAAGAAACAGCCTGTCCGGCAAAATAAGGGACGCTGGAGACGCCTTCGGGCAGGGTGAATTATATAATCCCTAAAGATGCTTATAGTAGCAATAATTTTCGCTGTTTTCGCCGCTGCAACCCTCATTAGCTTTTATCTGCTTAATACCTACCTGCCGGTCATACTCAATAAGATCGCCGAGTCTCAAAATAGAAGGGCACAGCGCCTTTCCGTGGGGCTGGAAGAGTCTTTTATCTTCATCGAGGACAAGCGCCACCGGCTCATGCTTATCTTCTCGCCGCTTGTCGTTGCTTTAGCCGGGTTCCTCATTTCAAAGCATATAATCGGTATCATCGTGGGCTTTGCCTTCGGCCTCTTCCTGCCCGGGATGCTCATTAAATTTGCCCGGGCCAGGCACATCAAGAAGTTCCGCGGCCAGATGGTTGACAGCCTCATGATCCTCTCCTCTTCGGTAAAAGCGGGGTTAAGCTTTATCCAGGCTATCGAGGTGTTATGCTCTGAGATGCCTCCTCCCGCTTCCCTTGAGTTCGGGATGGTGCTTAAGGAGAACAAGTGGGGGGTCAGTCTCGATGAGTCGCTTAAGAGGATGAGGAAGCGCCTGCCCTTGGAGGAAGTAAACCTCTTGGTGACTGCGCTGCTTATTGCCCGTGAGTCCGGAGGAGACCTGCCTAAGGTTTTAAGCCGGCTCACCGACACCATCCGCAATAACATAAAACTTAAAGCCAAAATTGCCATCCTTACCATGCAGGGAAAGCTGCAGGGCGTAGTCATGTCCATACTCCCTTTTGTCTTTGTCTATTTTGTTTACTCCAATAACCCCGAGCACTTTGAGATATTCCTTAATACCGAAAAAGGCCGTCTTCTGATGCTGGTAGCCGTTGCCCTGCAGGTGGCAGGCATGATCCTTATCCGTAGGATAAGCTCTTCTAAGTTTTAAAAGCGCATGATTACACCGTCTTTTATATTGGTATTGATTCTAGTCGGAGCGGCAGCCTTTCTTTTGTCGATAGGAGTGCTTTTCAACAGGCTGGAGTCCAGGCCCAGCCTGTTTAACCGTCCGGGGACCATCGGCCCGCTTTCCGCCAAAAAAAAGGTCCCTTTCTCCGAATCAAAATTATTCCAGCCTGTCGTTGCGCTCTTCCGGCCCTGGGCCAATATGCCGTATTTCAAAAAACTGAGAAGCCGCTGTGAGGTGTTCAAGATACGCCAGGACATGTCTTTGTTGCTCCTGCAGAAGCTTGTCTTGGGCATTGTGGCGGCACTGGTGCTTTACGTCTCGTTTTACAACATGCTTTACGCCGTGGGCGGGCTGCTGCTGGGGTTTTTCGTTCCCGATATGATCCTCTTGAACAGGGTCAAGGCCAAAAAAGAAGCTATAATCATGATCTTTCCCGAGACTGTGGATCTCTTGGATATGTGCATAAGCGCGGGAGCCGATTTTCTTACATCGGTAAAGTGGTTGATTGAAAAAAGCGACACTGATCCCTTTATCGAACAGCTGGAGATGGTCCTGAATGAAACCAAGATGGGCAAGACCCGCACTGAGGCGCTCAAAGACATGGCGCGCCGCCTTGAAAGCATGGATATAAATACCTTTGTGCGCACCATTGTCCAGGCAGAGCGTATGGGTACGCCACTGGAGGAGACTTTCAGGAACATATCCGAAGATACCCGCGATAGGCGTTTCCAGAACGGTGAGCGCTACGCTATCAAGGCATCCCTGAAGATACTTTTTCCCTTGCTTTTTTGCATTCTTCCGGCTATTATGATTGTCGTGGCCGGCCCTATCATGCTAAAATTCATGGAAGGCAGCCTCATCCCCAAAATGTAGGTCCGGCTTACCTCGCAGTAAAAACTTCTTATTAATATGATTAGAAATATCAGATTTTTAGCTTTTTTCCTTTCGCTGGCACTCTTGGTTTCAGGCTGCAGCTTTTTCCAGCCCGTAAGGCTCTATGAGGACAAGAAGAACCAGTTCTCCATACTTCTGCCCAGGAACTGGAAGCAGGAGAAGGCCAATCTCAAGGGCATGGCGATATTGGTGAAGGACCCCAAATACGCCAGGATCCCAAACAAGTTCCAGGCCAATATCAACGTTATCGTCAAAGATATGCCCGCCGAGATCTCCATGGAGCAGTTCTTCGAGGCCAACAAGCAGGAGATCGAGAATACCATCCCCAACGTCAAGAACATGGAAGAAAGCAGGATCTTCTCCGGGTTTAACCCCGGCAGGAGCCTTTACTTCGAAAGTAAGCTCACCGCCATAACCCTCATCTTCAATACCGCTGCCTGGTTCTCCCGCGGCAGGGTGTATATCGTCACCTGTGTCGCCTCGGAGGATGACTACCGTATCTACAAAAGGATGTTCAAGCGCATCTTGCACAGCATGCGCCTGCACTAGCCCTCTTTCCTTAACCTCTCTTTAGCCTCAAGCCGTCACCTGTCCGTCTAACCCAAGCTTGGCTGCGTCCGCCGGCCACGGCCACGTATGGGCCGCGTCTGTCGGTATTGGTTACGTATCGGTTACGTAACCGATACCGATGCCGCTACCGATACTTAACCGCCACCGCCACCGAAACCGATATTTAACTGCAATCATCCTATTAGCGCCAGATACCTATTAGCGTTGGGTGCCTGCTTCAACTTCCATCGTCACCTGTCCACCTAACTCAAGCTTGGCTGCGTCCGCCGGCCACGGTCACGTATGGGCCAAGGTTAGGGTAACGGCCACGCATGGGCCGCGTCTGTCGGTAACGGTTACGTATCGGTTTCGGTTTGGGTTACGTAACCGATACCGATGCCGCTACCGATACTTAACCGCAACCGCTACCGATATTTAACTGCAATCATCCTGCAATCCTCCGCCAATAACCGTTAGATTCCCTCTCCTTATCCGTCTATTGCAGCAAAGGAGGTAAAAATGGCTAATTATATTTCTATAGAGGTCATCACAACTAAGATAATGGGAATAAGAAACAAAAAGCTAATGCTGGATAAAGATCTGGCACAGTGAAATAGCGTGCCAACCAGGCAGTTATTGAGGCAGGTTAAAAGGCATAGCGACAGGTTCCCGCACGATTTTTGTTTTAACTTACTAAGGAGGAAGAAGCAGATTTGAGGTGCCAATTTGGCACCTCAAGTTGGGGCGGCCGAAGATATCTACCGGAAGTTTTCACTCAGGAAGGCGTGGCTATGCCTTTTATTCAAGCAGACAAAAGCTATCGGTTTCCACGCAGAGAAATAGGTTCGGTTGCGGTTTCGGACACGTATCGGTTGTCGGAGGAGGTTTCGCATGAAAGGATCAAAAACAATAACGAGTTTCTTAGACCTCGATGTCTACCAAAATGCATACAAAAGCTCAATTGTGGTCTTAACTACGATACTACCTAAATTACCCAAACAGGAGCAATATGATTTAGTAGACCAGTTACGAAGAAGCTCAAAGGCTGTCCCTAGATTGATTGCTGAAGCATATTCCAAAAGGCACCAAAAGAAAGGATTCAGAGCATTGATAGATGACGCTATGCAGGAGAGTAATGAAACAATTGTTTCTCTTTGTCACGTAAAAGATGCTTATGGTATAGAAGTCGCTCTTTGCGAAGAATTAATAGACAAGTTTGATAAAATAAGCAGACAGCTCTATCGGCTTTCTTTAGCCTGGAGCAATTTCAAAGAGAGACAATATACGAAACCGACAGTCGCAACCGATACCTAACCGAAGCCGACACCGAAATTAAAGTCATTTTGGACATTACTTCTATATATGTTAATGTCCATTCAAACGTTTTATTGTCCATTCTTATTTATGCTAGACCACACAGTCTTGATTTGAGGCAAAGTCAAAGCTTTAAAGCACTCCCTAAGCCTATTTTAGGCAGTTTTTTCGCATACCAAATGCTTTTAAAGAGTCCACATCCTGGCTCTTCTTTAACTAAAGAAAACGGTTTCATATTCTTATAAATTACGCTTGATATAAAATATAGCTTTATGATATACTTACCATGCAAAGAAGATCTGAAGGTTAGGTTGAAAAGTTTAGAGAAGCTGCGACCAGATTGAGTCGTGATTTTTATTTAGCGCTTCTTAATGATTTTAAAAAAGTTTAAATCAGTCAAATGAAAAGAAAAAGTAAATTTATAAAAGTAATCAGCCTTATCACCGCGTTTGCCTTCTTTTTTTCTTCCCTTACGCCCCCTGCATTTGCCAGGTCGGGTAATTATGGCACTACCACTACGCTTGAGTCTATGGGAGCAGGGGCGATCAGCGGAGTAGGTATTGCTGTGGGCTGTCTCATAAACCCTGTATGGGGCTGCGTTAGCTCCATAGTTAGTGATGGTGTCGGCACCATACTTTATTTCGCCATGTACGACACCTATGGCGAAACAATGATCGAAGTCGGCAAGGTCAAGATCACGAAAGGCCAGTTTTGGTCAATGGTAGCAGGTTGCGCTGCAAGCCTCGTAGGCGGTATAGTCAGCGGCCTTATTGAGGGAGGCGCTGATGTCGGCACTGAAGTAGGAACGCAGGCAGGGACCGAAGCCCTTGCAGGGACAGCTGCAGATACAGGGACTCAAGTTTTAACTCAAGCCGGAACTCAAACTGCGACTAGTGTCGGTACGCAGGTAGTTGTCCAGACCACCACCAGCGTTGTTGCCAATACCATTATAGGCCAGATTATTCAGGCCATTAAAAAGGCGGTTATGGATGCGCTTAAGGCGGTATGGAATGCGCTCGTGTGGTTCTTTAATAATGTGATTAAGCCCGTATGTAACGCGATTAAGAAGGCCGCTGTTTGGGTGTACAAGAACATCCTCAAGCCCATATGGGATACCCCTATCCAGAAGGTAAAGCAGATTATCAGGAACTTCAGCCAGTACTCGGACGAAACAGTAGGGGGGATTTTCAGGCTTTCTGCCGTAGGTGCCAACCCCTATATCAGGTTCGGCCAGGAGATGCTTACTAGCCCGGTCAATGGCCTGATCCACGCCCTGTCGTATTTTGCCCTGGACGTCATATCCGGGACTGTGCGTCTGTTTGTCTCCGAGTACGTAAAGCAGAACCTCGAGGAAGGCATATATACTAAAAAGGGCAAGAAGATCATCGGCCCGGTTGACGAGACTGTCGCCCAGATAGTCGGCGACATGGTTGGCAATTACGCCGCAGCCTTTGTCCAGAATACCCTTGCCCCGATGATAGCTCGCGCTGAAGGCGGTAAGCTCGACAACCAGGGCGCGTATCTTTCGGATGGGCAGAGCGACGTCGCCTACGGCATAGATAAGAAAGGCAAGAAGAAGGGTGTCAGCGGCGGAGAGCTGGCAGCCTGCGAAGCCTTTGTAGCTGACCTGTTGGATGACGGCGCTCTAACCAAGGATGCGGTGTATGAAGTCAATCGTAACGGTAAGATAATCTATGTGTCGGCAAACGATATCGATGTTAACAACGAGGCAATAATAGGTATCAAAACCTATCTAAATGGGATAATCGCTGTTGCGGCTGCCCAGCAAATAGGCAACGGCGTGGTAAAAGGAAGCATTACTCTTAACGAAGTATTAAATGACGCAAGCCTCAAGGAAGCCATTTTAAAAGGCCAGATAAAAAAAGAAGAAGTGTATAAGATTTCGACCTCTAACGGGACAATTAGCGAGATAACCGGCGAAGAGCTGCTTAAATCAAGCGTGGTAAAGCAATATCAGTCATATGTCGAACAGGCCGCGCAACTGGCCCAGATAGTGAACGTGGCAAATATCTCCAACGATTTAAGCGCTGATACTGAAGTTACCCTGGGCGGGGTAAAGACTACCATCGGGGAAGTGTACTCGAAAGTCGAAGAAGACATTCGTTTAGGCAAGATAGATCCCAATGGGGCCTACGAATTAATAGGCTCAGATGGAAGCAAAGTTAAAGTCTCAGTTCAGGAGCTTATCGCTTCCGGAGTCGTTGAACAGGTAAAACAATATATGTATTTGGATGTGCAGGGCAAGTTGGACGCCTTGCAAGTTGTCAACCCCGATGCCGCTTACCGGGAAAAGGTCACCATAGCTACCGTTGCCGCTAACCTGGACAAGCTCCAAAACTTAAAGCCTAATGATGTTGTAGAGATAACCCTTACGACTACTGGTCAGAAGGTCTTGCTTAAGGGAAGCGACATAACCGCAGAAATGCTAGAGTCAGCCAAGGCTTACAAAACAGGCATGGCTGTTGCTGCTGGGCAGTTGCAGGAAGGGGTTAAGTCCATCGGTCAGTACGGAGTGCTCGCCTTAGGCGATCCCAATCAGACTATAACGCTTAAATTGACCCGGGCTGGCCAAGATAAGGCAGAGCTGGTCACTTTAACAATCGACGAACTGGTCAATTCTAGCTTACTTGGACAGATATCCAGCAATCCGGATAAACCATACAGCATAAAAGCGGCTGACGGAACAATATACCAGCTTGCGCCTAACGATGTTAATGATCAGGTTATTAACGGCCTAAAAGTCTATGAAGGAGCGATTAGCAACCAGGTATACCAAAACGTCTTCGCGCATACCGGCGGCCTGATGTACACCCTGGACGGCAGGGATATTAACACCCTGAAGAACCGCCTTGGTTTACGTTCAGGATTTGAAGCAATGCGTACCATGGGGCTTACTCCGATTATTGCTACCGCCACAAGAGTAGCGTTGTTGGAAGTGATGAATTATGAAACTTATTACGGCAATACTGACTATAAGAAGATGTTCATGAATAAGGCCAAGATGGCCGTTGCCAACGTCGGTGCAAATATTACCTCCGAAGCCTTTACCAACTGGGATTGGTTCCAGGGCAGGGTGATTATGGGTGATAAGGGCACAGAGGTTTATAAGACGAGATTCAATAAAGATACCGGAAAGACCGAATTTGTGCCTGTGAAAAAACATGGAAAGGAATTAACTGTATTCGTAATAGATCCTGTAACGGGCGAAATAAGCGAAGAAAAAGTCTATAAGACCAAGAAAGTATACAACAATCCTTTCCAGACCAGGGGTTCGCTTGGTTACTGGCGTAACCTCGGGGCCAAGAGCGTGGAAAACGTCTTCTTTGCCGCTAGCGAAATAGGCTGGGGTTATTACTGCAAAGAAAAAGAGATTACCCCTACCGCCGTAAATGAGCTGGTGCACTTGGGAGCCTCAAGCCTTATCGCCGGCACAGTCGATGCTATCTTTAGGCAGAATAAGCAGGGCAACCAGGATCTTAAAAGCGCATACGGTTCAGATACGACCTTCGTTGGAGGCGTGGTGGGAGATGCCAGCCAGCAGTTCTACGAAGCTATTGTTGACAGCGTCCTGCTGCCGGTCAATTACCGCGCCAGCGGCACCGGGCCCAATGCCTTTATGAACCAGTGGGGAGTGCGCGATAAGTTCACTCAACATATAAGCGTCATCTCCCAGGGCGGGACTGTCATTGACGCCGACAATATGCGCATAGCCTCTAATTTAAGTTACCGTGCCGACATGAACCTTGCTGAATCCTTATCCGCTTCAGTAAATAATTGGGCGTTTATGCCGGATAACTTCGATAATTACGCCGTCTTTATGAATAATTCCATTTATGATTACACTACAAACAGCCAGGTAATAAGCCCGGAAATAAGCAATATGCCGGATGTGATGAACGCGCTGGAGCAGCGCGCCATAGAGGCGGAAACAAACGGTGATCTTGAGACGGCCAGGAACATAAGAGATCGGCTTAAGTTCGCGGTCACGGATTATATCGATAATAGTTATTATCTCTCGCGCGCAGGAGTCTCACAAGGCCAGGTGGTTTTTAGAAACCTCTACAGGGGTTCTGTCGGCGGACCGAATGATTTCGATTTAGCTGATACCAATATTTTGAGTAACTCCACCATCAAGAACTCAATCACAGCCAATACGAAGCTGACTGATTTGCCGCAAGAAGATAAGCTAAGGCTTGTCGAAGAGATAAAAGAGAACTTCAAGTGGATTTATGAGGGCGCTAAAGGCCCGGACGGAGAAGCTCCTTCCGTTGACCGTCTGCTGGGGGTCGTTGACAGCCTTAAGAAGGGCGTGGATTTCTACCACAGCTCGACTCCCATGCTTGCTGAGTATACCACGGTTGACCGCTTCGGCAGGATGCTCAACACCTATTACTACTCTGGCGAGAGGTTGAGCCTGGATTCCAATGACTGGCAGGGCGTGCAGCTGGACAGGGTCTCAACGCATTATTACGGTCCTTTTGGCCATGCCTTATCGGTAACCAGGGATTATTCCGATGCCCGCCCCAGTTATACTCCGCCTGCTTCTAAGCCGGATAATGCCGGGATAGAGGTACAAACCAATAAAGACATAGTATCTGCGATAAATACTTCCGGACTTCGATCATATACAGAATCCGCAGAGGCGGCTGATAAGAAACTCGATGAGTTTAAGAATAAACTTCCTGAAGCGCAACGCGGATTGTTGGTGGAGGGTCCGAACGGAGATTTATATGCCCAGGTAGAAGAAGGCATATCCAAAGACGGCGAATTGAAGCAGACCGCCTGGTTTTTTTCCAAGACCTGGCTTCCTTCCGAGACCAGAGATGGTGGCCGTCAATGGCTTATTACCGATGAATCTACGGGCGCCTCACTGGTAGACCTGAACCCGCAGCTGCTTAGCCGCTACGGCGACCGTCTTTATTATAAGGACGCAAAAGGCCGGTCTTATGTGCGCTCTAATACCGAAGAAGGCCAAGCTGTATATAAGAATGAAGGAACAGGAGAGCGGTTTGAGGGCGACGCATCGCAACTTAAGCCTTATATCAGAGGCAATGTCAAGCCCAATGTGGACCATATCCCGTTACAATCCGGAGAACACCTGCGTGTTTTCGACGGAGAATACGTTCCTCTGCCGCGCCTTGAGCCGATATCCGTAACCGGGTTCAAGCTGCCCGAACCCGACCTTTCTCTTAGGGGGCCGTCTAATCGGGCTGCCGGTACGCTGGCAGGGGGCGCTCCTTCTACCTCATACAGCCTTACCCTTTATGAAGGCTCAAAGGGCTACAGTCCTTATATCGGGCCGTCGCACCGCGTGGATGCGCAGAATGTTGTTTCACCCGGCTCTTCCTATAGCGGGGTAAGGGTATCTGAGTATCAGAGATTTAAGGGTGTTACTGCCCCGGGCACGCAGGCCTTCTCCGACTGGATCCCTCTTCCTAAATGGAGCATAGATATCCAGGAGCAAGTCAACGACGGTAAGATGCAGGGTTTTAAGAGATTATCTTCCTATAATTATGTCGAGGATGAGATCAGGCAGGGTATAAGGGAGTTTGTAAAAGACCAGGATCAAAAAGCAGCGGACGCGCTGTCTCCTTCAGGCAATCCCGATGACCAGGATGCTTTTGTTATCGGCAATGCCTTACAATCCATGCAGCTGCATTATATATCCGGCAAGACCTTTGTTTCAGGCGGCCCGGAAAGCTCCGATCATTACGGTGCCTTCAGGACTACCTTCACAGAGGAGCTCGGCGAAGATGGCTCAAGCGTGGACAGGACATTCATCGGAGCCGATCCGATCTTTAAAAAGACGGAGTTCAACTCCAAAAAGGTTGTTACCTCCGGGATCAATCCGTCTGACCTCAATACTTATGCTAGGGGACATATAGGGCAGTTGATTGATCCCGTTAAGCAGCCTATAAAGAATGATTTGATTGCCAACAATGTAGAACCGGTAGACAATAAGAAGTTGATTGAAGTAAACAATACTATATATTCAATAAACAATTCATTAAGTTCGAGTCCGCAATCCGCAAGGGAAGCTACTATGGAGTTAATCCTGCAGAAGCAGGCTCAAGATATCGTGAAAAACAATGATATTAAGCAGGAGGAGGCGCCCGAGAACTTCGATCCTGTTATGCACGGCCCGCTTAGAGACCCTGGAAACCGATTAAACTGGATGAATGAGCCAGACAATACAGTGCCGGTCAATAACCCTAAGACAACCGACGCGGATATCAATAGTAATCCGGTTTTAATTATCAATCCGGTTAAGGAATTCCCGGATGAAAATCTGCCAACCGCTGCTTTACCCCTGGCTAAGCCGGTTAAAAACGATCCCCAAGATGCCAATTTGAATATTCCCTCACCAACCACTTCGATTGATAACCTCGCGGCAATCGAAGAAAACAGATCTCAAAATACGCAATTGGCTAAATTAGAGCAAGTCGTTGCGGATAAATCGGCGTTTACTCCGATAAATAATACCGAACTAGAGAAAAAGGTCAGGTACTCTACGCAAACTTTTAGGGAAGAGGCTCAGGAAACCTTGATCTCTGCCTGTAGGAACGGGAGTATAACTGAGTCTAACTATCAAGATGTTATTAAGACGCTTAGAGAGGTAAACAAGGAGATGGGAGGAGTTGATTACTTCCTTGTTACTAATTCCGCAAAAATAGCGGGTAATCCGAACTGGCTGTCTACTTTCAAAGACGACCTATTAAGCATGCCTCAGGATGTCGACGATGACGAGGATATCGATATCGTGCCGGTAGTTACATATACGCAAGCCTCTCTGTTAAATGACCTGCGCCAGCTTGGCAAGCCCGCAAATACCCCGCAAGTCTCGGCCAGTCAAAATCAGATATCCGGCTTTACACCGATTAATAACCCCGACCTGGAGCGAAAGGTAATGAGTAAAACCTACATTTTGACCGAAGGTGCGCAAAATATCCTGGTAGGAGCCTGCAGGAACGGCAGCATCACCGAAGATAATTACGAACAAGTAATTAGCAACCTGGTTAAGCTGGATAAGCTTTTAACAAGCGATGAATCGAATGAATCAGGCGGAGTTTTTACCTTCATTGAGAGGAACCCCGCCAAGATTCTCAATAATCCCAATTGGCTGTCGACTCTGGAGGATGACCTCGCTATTACAAGGCCTATACCGCTTAGAACGATCAATCAATTGCCGAATCCTACGCCCGATTTGAACAAAATCATCGCCCCTGTAACAGCTGTGCCCACCGGTAAAAAAAAAATAAAGTAAACAACGAAACTACCAATGCCCCGTCCGTAGGAAAGAAAAATAGCCAGCCCGTCAATGAAAAAAGCGATATAGTCGTTCAATCGCTGCAAAAGCTGCATGCCGTAGACGATTACAGCCTGCTTGCCTTTGATGATGGCGGAGGCCGCGGCGGGTCCGGCGGTTCGATAAGCGACAGATCGGATGCGGCGGAGATGTTCGTCTCTTACGAGCCTCCTTCGCAGGAGATGATCAAAGATAGCCCGAAGATGTATGAGCTCAACAATTCTGGCTTGAACCTTCGATTAAAAGAGCCCAAATGGATAGAGGCGCGTGACAAGGCTAAGAGGGAAGGCAAAAAGAGCTTTAAATTCGAGGGAAAGAAATACTCTACCAAGATGCCGTATATGCCCAACGACGGGCAATTTGACGAATACGGCATTAATGATGAATTGATCGAGAACCAGCTTCCCTTTGGATTAAGCGAGAGGATCACCGAGAATATCTATCCTCAGGGCATTAGCCTGGGCACTAAACACCGGCCCTGGAGCAGTATACTCAAGGCGGTTCTAACTAACACCAAGGAAGATAATGAATACGCCAAATACGGTTGGGATATGGATAAGGAAGATTCGCAGCGTCAATCCCAGTACGATGCCTTCCGCATGAGCTTAGGCTTGCCCCAAAAGTACGGAAAATGGCAAGCCTCTTCTTATGAGGTGTCTGATAAGTCCTTGAGCCAGTTTAAGCGCTACTTTAAAAAAGGTAAGACTACCTATCAGGCCAAGGATGCTGAGAGAGTAATAGAATATATAGAAGGAGATAGGGCAGAATCGATTTCGAATTTGAATATCGACCAACCGAAACTGACTGGAGACAGGGCCAGGAATGGCTATGGAACGAGCACGGTCGTTTTGCGCGGCAAGCTTGAGCATTTTGAGGGGTCGGAATCAGGTCCGAATGGCTATTGGAGTGCCTGGAATTACGATGCGCCGAGCAAAGATAGCTATCTTGAGGTGATAGATGTTAATGATTACGCTCCAGGAGATTATCAAGGTGGTTTACTAGACGCTTCTTATAATAGCAAACTCCATAAGGCCGCTTTTCAGCCTATAAACCGCCTAATCGAAAAAAAGGCCAGCTTTCCGGTATATGAACGCCAATACTTAGATAATCGACCTGACCCTCAACCTATAACCCTAGATTCGCTTATTCAGACAAGTGTGTCTATCCGTAACGATAATTAAATTGGTTGCTTGCATGATCCAAAACAATGTCCAATTTACTATTAAATAAAAATTTATGTCCAAACTGCACTATGTTAGTAGTCAATGTCCAATCTAAACATCTGGATGATTATTTTGAAAGGATTGATTATTCATTCAGAATATTGCTTAAATCAATTCCAAGAAAGAAGCCAGCATAAGTGTTTATTGAGGCACTCTTTTAACCTCTCCTTTGTCCCCTTTATGGGAATTTATAAGAAAGTTTGGCTTTTTACTCATTCTAGCTAGTTGTTGTAACACTTATGATTTAGTTAATTTTATACCTCTATTTGAAAAAGTAAGCGCTTAAATTTTTCGGGTTTTTTTTCTTGACTCATATATATATTATGTTATAATTTTGATGCACTGGGAAAGAGTTCCAGGCGTTATTTTTAGGGCATTAAAAAGCAGTTTTTTAAAGCTTTAAAAATCGGTGATGAGAAAAATCGCAGACGCAGTGAAAAATCTGGCGTTAGTGATAAAGGAGAAGCTTCATTTTATATTATTTATTATTAATAATAAAATGAAAGTAGCCCCCATTACCGTAAGCGATGCGCAGGCGACAGAAGTTCAGCCGCCGTTCAAGTCCGGTTTTAAGCGCTGGATAAGAGTGGTGGCTTTTTTAGTGGTATGCGTATTCGTTCCTGAGCAGGTTGCCCAGGCAGTTGAGTATGATTGGCGAGTGCTCTGGAACAGGCCCGGTGCAGAGCTTTATACCGCCTCCCCATTAAACACCAATCCGCAGTTTGATATTCCTTTTGCAGTCCGTAATATTTTAAATGAAGTTGCCGGCAAGCCGATTACCTCCATCCGTCTTTCACCGGAGATCGCCATTGAACTGGAAAAGCCGCTTAACCTATCCAAGTCCAGGATCGAAGAGATATACAATTGGTTGAAAAACAGGCCCTGCGGCGCCAAGGCGCTTTATGACTTCCTGCGTTATCAGGGCATTGAAGTAGTTGAGCAGGATATCGCGGTCCTGGCCCTCACTACCGACATCTTAAACGGAGTGATCAGGCCCGAAGGCGATCCCGCAGTAGTCAAGAACTCCCTTTATGCCCTTTCCCGTGCCTCTGAATTCTTCGGCACCAAGCTTTATCCCGTAAATATAGATTTAACTGGCCAACTGGCCAACTGGCCAACCGGCACAACTGAATTGGCCCCTTTCATCGCCCACTTAAACGGGGACCACTATATTTTAGTTACCAGAATTACCGTTGATAAAGTTTATTTCGTTGATGAGCATACGGAATCATACCTGCCTTTGGAAAAGTTCTCCGAAAGGTTCTCCGGAAACGCCTTGATCTTGACCGCCAACGAAAATACCCGGCTTCTTTCGCAGGCAGAAGCGCAGAAGGTCATGGGCGCGGCTGACTGGGGGCAGTTTGGCCAGGACAGATTCAGGACCCAGAGGCAGAACAAGGATTCCAGCTATAAGTACAACAATAACGCGGTAGGCCAGAGCAGCCAGGGTTATAACTCGGCCTCAAATCCCAATGCCCAGCTTAATCTTACCCAGAACATTACTCGTTCTAATAACAATAGCTTTAAACCGGTGACCTTCACCATGAATTTCACCGAACCCGGCCGCTTAAGCAGGAATACGGTCACCACCGATGTCTACGGTTTTAAGACATCCTATCGCAATACCCAATATGCCAATAACGGCGCACCGGCAATGGTAAGTGGCGGCATTAACCAGTGGTTTAAGAACGGCTATATCAGCACCACATATAATAACGGAGTGTTGAGCGGCGCCTGGCACGGCAACACCAGGCTTACCTCCAACAATTACGTTAACTTTGATGTCAAGGGAGATGTCTGGAGCAGGATCAACTCCACCGGGTATAAGAATTATGCGCAGGCCTTATTTGATACGGGCCTCGATGCCAGGAAAGGCAAAGTCAAAGACGGCACCACCGTTTGGATCGGCAGCAAGATAGGCGATCTTAACTTTAGCACTAACCTTAGCCAAAGATCTTTCCAGAACCTGCAGCCGGGAAGCTTAAGGTGGGACATGTCTACCTACATGAACACCTTGCGTTCCCCTGAAGTGGCCTCGAACTTCGATGACCGGCCTTCCTCGGCCCCCACGCCGTACAACAATATCTTTTCCGTAAAGCCCGTTCAATCCGCGCCGCAAGGCTTAAGCGTGATGGAAATACATCCCGCCAATGCCCAGGGTGACTTTACTTTAAACTTCACCCGCGCCGGCCTGCACGCCCGTCCCGGAGACACGCTATTTACTTCTGGATACGGCAGCCAGGCAATACCGTTGGTCTCCGGAATGGAGTTCAGGAATAAGATGTTTGAGAATAGCGGAGCTAGCGGTTTCCGCATCGAGTCTTCTCCGGCAAGCGGAAGGTCCCTAAACCTTCATCCTTTTGGGATGAGCGTGGTCACCAAGAATCCTGAAACCAATTATTCCGTTTCTTACGCTCTGCCCATAGGCAAATCCATAACTACCAATCTTATTGATATGAGGATCAAAGAGGGCTCCCGCCAGGAGTTCGACCATCAAGGCAACATTATCGGGGCGGGTTCAATGGAGAAGAGCGTTTCTAGAGGCGATATTACTACCTGGCTTGACGGCAAACAGACCGGCAAACTGGATCTGGCGGGGTTTGATTACACCAATACCGGCCGCCTGAACGCCTTTGCCGGTTCAAACGGCAAGGCAGTGGTTACCAATCAGATACTCGGTTCCGGCTCGGCTGCTGACCCCGTATATCCTAAGAGCATCGGTACCTACGGCAACATTACTATTGGCAACAGGAACGACCTTCTGGAGGTTATCGCCACCAAAGAACAAAAACTCTGGTTTAATAACGAAGGTTCGCACATCCCCTTGCTTACCAACACCCAGGCTTTGAGGCCCATAGGGCAGGCAAACGACTGGATAAGAGATCCGCTTAGAATTAACGGAGCGACCATTGCGCTCGAAGACAACCAGAAGATCATGCACTATACCCGCAAGGATATCGAGGGCATGGCGCTTAACGCCCGCTTCAATGATAAGGGCCAGAATTACGAAGTTAACTTCTACGGAAGCGCTGCTCTCAAAGACGGCCTGATCTCCAGCTGGAAAGATAAAGCTCCTATATTGGGTATTGATATCGGAAAGAACGCTATCGCTCCTCTTATTGGCGCAACTAACGGAGTAATCGGCTCGCAGAATAATTTGCTGCTTCCCAAATCCATAGCCGACCGCCAGCAGTGGGATTTAAGCAAGAATAAGCGCCAGGAGTTTGATTTTACCATCCATGAAGCCAATTTAAGCGCGCTGGATAAGGATTACAATTACCAGGGTGAACCTCGCCAGCTATTAGACGCTGCCAGAAGGAGCTTAAAGCTTACTCTTAACCCCGCGGATATTACCAGAGGCGCTGCTGCGGTGAATCTTGGGATCCAGGCCAAACAGTTCATCTTTCCGTCTCAGGTAGCCAGCGTCGCTGCCGCTAACAACGACTCGGATAACGCCGGCGCCAATATCGCAAAACAGAAAGTTACCAGCTGGTCGCTTAAGGAAGTCGCACCTTACATCTATGAAGCCAACTCCGCCACCGGTAAAGAGCAGAGAGCGGCCTGGCTGCACGTTGATACCAAGAGCCTGCGCTCTAACATCGATACCACCCCGATGTTTGAATCTGCCAAATTCAACGTTGCCGGCGATATGAATAAATTTGTCCGGGCAGTGCAGCTGGACAACAAGGGCCTAGTCAACGGCGAGATAATCGCTTTTGCCGCAAATGATTATAACCCCGTAACCGGAATCGGCTCAAACCTCTCCGGCCGTAAATTGGAGCTTAACAATGCGGGTATAGTCAGGGGCACTTCTGCCAAATCCGGATGGGTCAATATCAACTCTTTGGGCACCGGCTTCATTGAAGTCTCAGGGGCAAAGAACACCATACAGGCCGCTAACATCGCCTTGAATAAAGTAAACTTCTGGGTGCGCGATGTGGCTGGCGACATGCGTTTTGATAACTTCTCCATAGGCAAAGCCAGCGAGTTCAGGAACGGCCAGGAGGGCAGGGAGCTGGCAATAAAAACCAGGCTCGATAATCATAAGCCGGTCATCGATATCCTGAGTAAACATGAACTCCTGTTGAAACAGCTTCCCAAGGCTAGTTTCGATCAGCCGTCAGCGCAGAAAGAAGCTCCGGAATCGACCCTGCCGGCAATGGATATTACTCCTACGGTAAAGGCCGGACGCACCTTAGCTAACAAGCAGCGTGTTGACTTCATTTTAAATAATCTCGGCTCAACCAATGTCGGCCTTTCCGGTAACCTTACTAACGTAACCTTCAATGCCACAAAGAATATCGACAAGCTCACCCTGGGCGTCCAGGATCCTTTGTCCAGGGGCGCGCGCGTCATAGGAATCAGGCCAAGCGGTATCGATAAGGTTAAATTTGACAGCCAGCAGCGCATGGTGACTGAAAATGTAGGTGAATTCTACAAAGGTATAGATACCGCCACCGACAGCTTCGCCATGGTGCTTACGGACGTTGAAAAGATCAAACAGAATAATGATGTCAAGCTGGCCAGGGTCATCTACGCCGGCATCCTGCAAAATCAGAAGTTCGTGAACGGAGAGAAACCCACCGATCAGGCTATAGCCTTGATCGAAGCCGAAGTCAACAAAATGAACATTAACCAGCTGACCAGCAAAATAGAGGCCAAGATCAAGGAGGGCGGCGGTAAGCTTGCCGTATCTACTCCCGAAGTCATCATTGCTCGCGGCGTTAATTTTGAGCGCACCCTTATTAAGGCCCCTGGAGCCGATAAACCCGGGGAGTATTTCTATAAAGACGGAGGTTTCAGTTTAAGCCGCATAGATTTTAAAGATGGCACAAAGCGCACCGATATTACGCCCGGCATAAGTCCCGCGGATGAGAGGGGAATAAATTCACTCTACATCGACATTACCGGAAAGGCTCCGGCCTTTGGCAAGCAGATGGGGCCGATGGTCTCGGGTGTTGAGCAGCAGCCGGCAAACAGCGTTGAGCCTGCCAATGTCAGCTATCGCCAAACCAACTTCGGCGTCGAAAACAATAAGGTCTTCGGAGAAAATCAGCGCATAAGCTTCGCGCCCGGAGCGTTATTCTCTGCCCGTGCAAACGCGGAGTTGGATTTGAGCAATACCGAACTTACCGGGATGAAGAACTTCGTCTGGCTCGGGCTTGCCCGCCAGGCTAACGATAATGGGATGACCGGTTACGCTGGTATCATGACGCATGGGAAAAATTCGGCATTCTTTAACAAGCAGCAGCAGCTGGCCGGTATCGACGAGAACTTTCTTATATCTTCCACCTGGAGCAATATCAACGCGCTTTTGGACGCCAAGATGCTTCATAGGATCAATAATATTAACGATGTCCCGGATGAGCTGCTTGAGCCTCTGGCCGCGGATTTGAAGGTAACTGTCGGCGACAAGGCCAACCTGCGCAGCGACATCGCCAAAGTAATCCAGGCTAAGGATTTTAACAAAATAGTAACTACTGCCTTTAAAGAAGGCGTCAATGCCGATGGGGTCAGCTTCAGCCGCATGATTACCGGGGTCAAAGACGCTGCGGCAGAATACTCTTACGCTCATTTCAGCCTCGACAAGCTCACTTTTAAAGATAAATATTCCATCAGCAGTTCTGGGCTTAAGGCCGGTATAGGCAGCGATGCCCAGCCCTATATTGATCTAAAAGGCGATAAAGACGGCTATGAAAGAGCCTTTGGAGCTTTCTCTGCTGCAAGCCAGAATCAGGCAGCAGAGCCGCCCGCATCAGGTCGCGATCCGGTCACTTCAAACTTTAAGTTTGATAAGGCCGGATACGGACTGGCCAATAACCAGCGCCTTCTTTTCAACAATAACTCCCTGTTTAGCCCCACCGGCAGCCTAAGCCTTGACACGCGCAACGCCACCTTTACCGGCGTAGACAACGTTATAGCCTCGGGCTGGGGCTTCAATCCGCACCCGGTCGTAGTTGACATGTCAAAGGCTCGCCTCCAAGATTACTGGTCTTTCGGCCTGGAAAGGCTGTTCAGCGAAGATTTGACCAAGAAGTTACTCGCCATAGACAACGATCATAATTCGAAAGATAAAGAGAAGAAGAAGCAGGAGGCAATAAAAGCTGAATTTAAAGCATTTGATGATCGCTATAGAGATGTTCTTGATAAAAATAAAGCCTTAAAAGGCGGAAAGCTGATTGGCGTGGTGCCTAATAGTGCCAACGATGCAGCCGAATTTATCACATTGGAGATTAAAGTCGGGAAAAAGACGATTAAAGCTGCCTTTTTCCCGTTTATTGAAAAGCCTACTTTTATCCCGTTGACCAAAGGCAATAAGGGTATACTGGCGGCGAAGGCGGCGGAGAATCTAGGATTAGATAAGAATACTGATCTCAAGATTGGGAAAATAAAGGGCAATGGTCCGTTGAATCGGCTTTTTAATGTTAATGGCAAAACAAAAAGAGTGACTGTGGAGACCGGGGGAACCAGGCGCACTGTCAGGGAGTGGGTTACTTATACATCAACCGACTCCCTTGGTAATGAGGAAGCCAAAAAGGTGGCCCTTCTTAAACGTAAACACTTGATGGATCATACCGGCAAAGATCTGGGCAGCAAGGTTTCCACTAGAAGCTTTACCGGGTCGGTAAACAATAACAGCTCATCCGTAAGCACTTATACTGAATATCTGGTGGCTAAGCGAAAAGAGGCTGTCACAGAGCTGCATACGAACAATGCGGTCTATAAGCAGGGTTATTACAAAATCACCCCCGCCAATGAAGTTAATCAGTTCACCGTGATCGAGCTTATGAAGAAAAATCCCGGCTATGGAAGCGAATATTCGATGCATTCCACAGAGAAATTGTTAGTAGAGAACATGATATACATAAAGGACGGCATAGCTTACAGCAGTGATAATGCCAAGGAGTTAGGCAGGGCCTATTGTAAAGCAAAGGGTATATCTTATTTCGCTGTTCCAAACTCCGATTGGAATATTAATGACAAGAACTCTTCTTCTCTATTATACTTCAACGCCGATGGCACAGCCATAAATCCTAAAGACATCAGCCAGGGTGCCATTTACGCTGCTATAGGAACCGACATTCATGGTATAGGAACAGCCAGCAAAGGCGTTAGAGAGATGGTTACGATTAAGCACAGTCCGTCAATTAACCACAGAGAGGCATTATTGCTGGATTGCGAGGTTTTACATAAACTACCGGATTTAGGCATCAAAGACCCTAATAACGTTCTGTCAGGGGTTATGTCGGTGCGGCCTATCGGGTATACCGAAGCTATCCTCGTCAAGGACGGAAGGGAAATCGGGGTCATTGGGCCGGATGCATTCAACGAGATATTAGGAGCGGATGAAGGGAAAAAACTGTATGAAGACCTGCAGCGTAAGTCGATTATTGGCAATGAAGGGCGCATAGGTAACCTGCCTCAGTATTCAAAGCTTAAATTAGATAAAGCTTATGAGAGTCATAGAGACAGAATTTACGCAGTCCTTTTCCAGGCGGATAATCATTTTATTAAAACCGGCCTGAACAATGAAGGAGAAGCAGGCGTTATCCTCGATCCTTCAACCGGCGCGGTTCAGGAAGTCGTCAGAAAGAAATTGGTTTATAAGAACAGCGGGGAAGCTGCGGGCCACAGTTATTATATAACGAATTCATTAAGCCTGCCCAGCGGAGATTATGTCCGCTATGAGCGTATGAATTATCGCCATGGGGACAAAACAAACTCTTTTTATTGCAAGGGCGTAAACGGCGACCAAAGAGTAAGCCTGGAAGAGCAAAACGCAGTCATTAATCCCGAGTTGGAAATGCGAGCAATCGGGTTGGTTAAGCAAGCTTTATTCAGCAGAAGAAACAAGCAGTTCTTCAAGGCCCTTATCATGTCGGATATCTCCATCGGAGATTTGGGAGAAAGCCGCCCCGCGGGATATCGCTCCGAATTTCATAATACGGATAGGATTTTCAAGAAAATTACCATAGATCTTCAGGATAACGAAGGCAATGTTGTGAACAAAAGCCTTAATGAGCTGATGTCTTTGAACAGAAGCGATCTTAGGGCCCAGGGTTTTAAGCCTCGGAAAGAGCGCCTGGCGCAGAGAAATGCGATTTATGCCAATTATAAGCTAAATGAAGCATTGGCTACAGGGCAGTTCAAAGATCTTGGCATAGTTAATATCGCTCATCCTGTTTATATGTCGGTTCTGATCAGCAATCACGCCAAGACAATAGGCGACCTGTATGATAGGGCCAAACTAAACGGGTTAACGCCGGTTTTGCCGTTAGATAAGTCTTTTACGGTAGGAGCACTCAATACATATGCTACTGCGGGGGTGATCGTAGTTGGGACTACTATACTTAGCGGCGGATTAGCCGGACCGGAATGGGCTGCTGTTCTTGCTGCCGGAAGCGTAGGAGCTGCCGGAAGCATTGCTTCTACAGCCGTTCTTAAATACGGAATGACCGGCGACCATATTACCGGCGGAGAAATGGCAGTTGCCGGTGTTACTGGTTTTGTCGCCTCGGGCGCCGCGGCATGGGCCAAGAGCGCGACCTTAGCCAGACTATCCACGGACTTAAAAGCCTTGCAGGCAGCTGGAAAAGCCGGCGCTTCCGCGGGTAACTTAGCTACGGCAATTGACCGCTCAAGGCAGAGTCTTTCCTGGGTAAGAATGTCCGGCATAATCAGGAACACCTCAAACCTGGGTAAGCTTGAAGGAGCAGGCGCCAATATCTTTAAGACCGTAGAAACTTTGAAAAAAGGAACTGATATCGCTAAAGTTGGCACTATGGGTATGGCGACCCGCAATCTTTCTACCACCGGAAGCCTGTTCTGGGTCAACTCAAGCTTAGCTATTGACCAGTTCGGCAGCATCTCTTCCAGTGGCCGGGCTATGAATTTAGGCGAAGGCTTCAAGAGCCTGGGGACCAGTTACGCCTGGCTCCTCGCTCCTTCTGTCCTTTTCGGAGCATCCAAAAATATCCTTTCGCGCGTGGCCAGTTCTACAATGAATCCCTGGGCAAAATACGGCGGCACTACTCTAGCCGGAGCAAGCGCCGGCTATCTGGTCGACTCATATAAAACAGGCAACTGGACTAAGTTCGATTCCTCTAAGCTTTTGCATATGGGAGGCGGCGCGCTTCTATTCAACGGAGCGGTATTAACTGCTGCTAAAGGAGGCCGGGCAGCAAAAGCTGTAAAGGGAGCCGTGGATGGCGCAACCAAATGGATAGCAGCAGAAGCTCCGGCAGCGCTAAGATATACTTCAGCAGCAGCAGGTGGTGCCGGCATAGGTTATTTAGCGGATTCAGTGATTACCGGTAATTGGGGATTTAAGGAAGAGGGCATGATCTTTGATACTCCTAATTGGTCCAAGATAGCTGCTATGGCAGGCGGCGCCGCTGTAGGCTTTACAGGCAGCAGGGTCGCAGCTAAATACGGAAAAGGCATGGGCGCAGGCTTATATACCGGCTGGGCTAAAGGTATTACCCCCAAGGATTTCACCGTTCTTGAAACGCGGTTCTATAAAATAGGTAAGGCCGCGCGTTTGACAGCAGAAAAAGGCGGCATGCCGCTACGGGGCGCTGCTTCAGGTTATACCGCCTCCAGCTTTATCAGCGGCAAATGGGGTTTAAATAATCAGGAAGGGAACTTTGATTGGGATAAATTAGGCATGACCCTTGGCGGCGGTCTTTTGGGAGTCGGTTTCGGCAAAGATATTGCTGCCGCAGCTAACCCGCTCAACAAGGCTGCAAAGACCTCTTCTTATGTCAAGTTTGCCGGAGCAGCGCTAATGGCTCCCGGATTATCCGCAGGGCTCAAGAACCGGCTGCCCGAAGACTCCTGGCTCAATGAGCATAAGGTTTTAGCTATGGCGATACCCGCAGCTGCAGTCTTGTTAGGGGCCGGCGCGATTAAATACAATAAGGCGCTTTTGAATTTTATTAAACACCCTGCGACACTGGGAGCTATGGGTGGCGCAGGCGCAGGATACCTGGCGGATTCACTGGCCACCGGTAATTGGGGATTTAAGGAAGAGGGCATGATCTTTGATACTCCTAATTGGTCCAAGATAGTCGCCATGGGTTCAGGAGCGGTTATCGGCGCGACCACAGTTTACGCCGTCAATAGGAATCCGGTCATTAAAGAAGGGTTTAGAGGCGGAGCCAAGGGCTTAGAAAAAGAAGTCATCGCAAAAGAGTTTGCTACAGGCGCGTTAAGAAGGCAGATCGAAAGCCAGCAGAAATTATTCGATATCTCCTATGCCGTAGGTAAAAACATCAAGCCTGTAGGCGCGGCCATCCGCTCCCCGCTTTTAGGCGCAGGCGCCGGCTATCTCACTGAATCCGCGATAACCGGAAATTGGAAGTTTAAAGACGAGAAAGGCTGGGATGTTGCTAAGATTGTTGCCATGACAGGAGGCGCCGCGGCATTCTCGGCTATTGATTTTATACGTTGGGGCAAGCTCATAGACGGCGCTAAGCTGGCCAAAGGATTGAATAGCGCCGGTTCAGCCGTAAAGAAAGGATTTGTTGCTACTCGTCTTTATACCAATAAAGCCCTTATTCCCGTAGGCGACCTCGTAGGCTGGAGAAACCCCGCGGTATTCCTGGGCGGCTCAACTGCCGCAGCCCAGGCTGACCTGCGTCATCCCATGGTAAACGAGCTGGGAGCCGCGGCAGTCATCCCCGGCTTGTTGCTTAATCCCGGCAGAGGCATCCTTGCCACAGCAGGTAATATAGGTAATTTCTTAGGCATTAGAAATGACGTTGCTAAGCGCGTAGATATGGTTAAATATCAGGAGCGGCTGCTCTTTAACGACATGCTGCGCGAAAACATCGGCGGCATAGGTTCAAGCGTCATTGCCTATGCTTTCTACAGAGCGGATAGCCTTATTCAGGCCGCCTCCGGAAGCTACTCCATAAGAGCGATAGGAAACCTGAAAGAGACCGCCTTAAGCTTCTTTGATTCGGTGAACAAGGCCAAAGAAACCCTGAAGGAGCTTAATTATAACGAGATCCCCGAAGACAAATGGGTAGAGTTCGGCATGATCTTCGGAAGCATGGTCGGCGGGGCAAGAGGCCTGAAGCAGTTGGCCGGCCAATTACGCCAGGCAGCCATTGCCGAATCCCGGACTTACCTTAATTTAAGATCAGCAGCTGCCGAAGCCAAAGCAGTAGCTCCCAATGTACCGCTTTCAGTATCCGTACCTCAGTTCCTTTCCAGGGTCCACAGGGACGCCAAGAACCTGGTCTATATCAACACCGCCTTTACTATCGGCATGCCCTTGATCATGAACTACGGCCCCAACGGCTATGGATTTAGTGAGTTCTTAGACCAGGTCTACAACGCCGCTTATCAGAAGGACGAGATCGCTTCGGGTGCGGTAGGCGCGGCGTTCATTTGGCGCGGCGCAACCGGTATTACCAAGGCGGTTTCCCATAGCAGGTTGGGCAATTGGGCAAATGCCCAGCTGAATAAATTTGACAATGCTTCTTTTGGCAAGCAAGCGGCAATTGCCGGAGGCTCGCTTGCCGGAGGCTCGACGTTGCATTGGCTGGGAACTTCGGAAAAGATCGGCATTCAGGATAAGGCCGCGGGCGTAATCCTTTCCCATATCGGCTTACTTGCTGCCGGCACCGGCGCCGTACTTTTAGCCAGAAGCATCACCAAGCTTCCTGCTTATCAGAGGTTCCTTAACCGCGGCAGGATCGGCACTGAAGTCAAGATAGCTAAAGATGCCGGCAAATTTAAGGAAAGCGAGTTTTTCACCGGCACTACCGGCGAGCAGATGAAAGTTACTAAAGAAGGCGTGCTTATTAAAAACAAAGGACCCAATGGCGCCGATATATTAATTAAGAACAAAGAGAGAGTCCAGATAAAATTAGCCAACGGCGAGATAAAGACTAAAGCCGTTCCTTTTAGCCGCGATTGGTTATTCGGCACCGGAGAAGAAGCCATGTCCGGTCGCTGGCAGGGGCTGGCGCATCAGATAAAGTATACTACGGCCTGGGGAACAGCCGGTGCTTTGGCAGGATACCTGCGTTACACGCAGGATAAAAAAGCTGGCAAGGAATTCGCCGAGAATGGCGCACTGCCGTATCTTCTTATGGGCGCGGGCATCGGCGCATTCGGCCTTAAGAACCTTCCTAAGCTTAGCCGCACAGCCGCTCATTGGGGAGTGCAGGGTTTAGGTATTGCCGGAACCGGCGCTCTCATCTACAGCGGCAAAAAACTTACCTTTGACCCGCTTGCCGGTATCTTTGAAGAAAGCCTTGATCCGGCTAAAAAAGGCAAAGGCGGCCTGAATTACTGGCAGCGCGCGCGCACTTATTTATTTACCAAGCACGATGTCCTTGAAATCGACCAGTATAACCCGATCGGAGCAGATGGCAAATACAATTATAAGGTAGTCGGCCAGGCCAATGATTGGTCCTATGCTTTATTCATGGGCGCTTTGGCCAGAGGGCTTGCTAACGTCGGCAAAGTAGCCAGAAAATCCTACCGTGGCCATGACCTTAAATCACCCAAAGGATTCTGGTATGGATTAAGAAAAGAGGGTATTAACTCCAACATCATCCGCGGCGGACAGCAGTTAGGGGAGTTCAAGCAGGCATTAAAGCAGCCGCAGACTTACACCTCCGCAGTCCTGCCGCTTGCCGGCGGTATCGGCGCATATTATTTAGGTAAATCCGATAAATTAAAAGATACTACTTTCGGTAAAGTATTGCGTTACGGCGGTATCGCGCTTGCCGGATACGGCGCTTTGCAGACTCTGGGTGTCTTAGGCGGCAACTTAAGCCCCGCGGAATGGCAGAAGCTCGGCACTAAGATGGGTCTGGGCAAGGCCGGCAGCCATATATTAGGCGCGGGCAAGTATCTGACTTATGATTTTGCCCTGCGCGGCACTATCGGCAACCTCTTTACCGTCATCGCTCCTTTATACGGAGTCATCGAGGCCACGTCGCTCCTGACTCACAAGTTCATCGTTCCTTCGGCTTCCACTGATTTTGAGAAATCGCTCTGGCGTTCTACGTTTGGCGCTTTCTGGGTTCCCGGAGAGGACGGCAACATCCAGAATTATATTGATATCGTAGGCGTAAACGGGCAGGCCTGGAAGAATGCCAATGGCCTTGACCAGAAGTTTAACCTCGCCTTAAAAGTGATCAACCGTGCTTATTCCGTGGGCTTGTTCGGTTATAAGACCGATGAAGAGGGCAACTCCACCGGAGAGGCAAGGATAAAGTCGCTCAAGGATGGCCTTGCCTGGGATAGGAGCAAAGACGTAGTAGGTAACGCCAGGGTTTGGTTCGATAACTTTGATAACTCTAACCTGCGTTTCTCCGCAATTCTGGCCGTACTGCAGCCGATGGCCGAGCCTATCCTTTCTAACATAAAGCGCGCTAACTTCGGTAAGCACTTCCAGGCTATCGGAAAAGGCATGGAAGAAACCTTCTCGGCCAAGGCGATTCTAGGCACCGCGCCCAGGTTAGCCAGCACGCAAGGCGCGCTTTCTGCCGGCAGGGTCATGGACATGGCAATAACCGGCACCATCGAAGAAACCTTATCCGAACAGGTCATCCAGATGGGCTTAAGCGTCTTGCCCTGGACCGTGGTCGGTAATCCGCAGCTCGCCGCCCTGATCAGCGAAGTGCTTCAGGAAACACTCTCTCCTTTTGGCGCCGGAGCGCGCAATTACATGCCTACCAGGAGAGAGGCACTTAGGATGGTCAACAGCGCTTTATCTTCCAAGTATACGCCTGCAGACGCCAAGATGCTGCCTCTGCTCAACAAAGCCAAAGAAGACCTGGAGAACCTTAAGACCAATACTGCCGAAGATGTTATAGGAGCGGTACTGCCGGTGTTGAGCCATCAGGTAAACAATCCATCAACTGGCTCCACCTTTGACCTGGCAGGTTATGCGCGTCAGGCCATCAACAAGCGTTTCGGCATAGATGAAAAGATAAACATAGAGTTGGTGGGCCTGAATAAGCTGGTAAATAAGGAAACCAATACTTTAGTTACTGCCCAGTATTCCGAGGGCACCCTTAAGATGGATGTGGGTAAGAATTTTATCTTTGATTTTGACAAGTCCGGCAACCTCACCTTCACTCCCAGCGTCGTGGCCGTATATAACGCCATCCACGAAAAAGAACACGACATCATCAAGCGCGTGCAGCAGGATAATTTAGGCCTCATCAAGAATCCTCAGGAGCGCGCGCAGTATGATAATATGCTAAAAGTCATCTCCGGAGTCCTTGGTATCAGCGTTCCGGAGTTAAACCTTGAAATAAGCGAGTGGGACCCCAATGAAATGGTAGTGCAGTATTTCAGTCTTCTGGACCTTGCCGAGTATGTCAAGACGCATCCCGGACATAGTTATGGTAACGACTTCGGCACCGAGAACATGAAGGACCTCATCGAGCGCACTACCAATCAGGATTTTGATTCCTTCAGCGATGCCGTCGGCGCGCTTAATGCCAAGAGCGGCTGGCGCGATACGGTCACCGAGAACGCAAGAGAAAAGAAGCAGGTATTGCACAGTACCGGCAATTTCCTCTTTGACGTCGTCGACTTCGTGCAGTGGACCAACGGCAACCGCGTCAAGCGCATGAGGCCCATGGTCCAGGGCCCCGATGATGAATATGATAAGCGGGTAGCCAAGGTCTATCAGGCCATAGTCGCTGCCGGCGGGAATATCGACCCCGATGATTACGATATCAAGGTAGTGCGTAATGGCGGCACCAAAGACTCGCTGGCATTTACCAGCGAAAAGAACATCGGCACAATGCTGGTCAATGAAAGGGCATTGCGCGGCATCCCCGAAGACACGCGCCTGATGGTCTACCTGCATGACGGCCACCACGTTTTATTTGAGTTAAAAGAGAATAAGCAGTCCGGCTTTAGCAAGAATAAGCTGGACGAGCTTATCAGCTTGGCCAAGGATAACGAAAACCTTAAGCACGCCTTAAACGGTATGATCGATTATTTCAGGCATACCTACGATAATATCGTTACCGATGTGGTTGCCGGCATAGACATCAAGGGCCTCAATGATAATGACGCCGTAAAGGTGTCGGCCCAGGAGCTAAAGGATAAGAGGGAGCGCATCGCTACCAGCCGCCATTTTGACAGCCAGGTGCCTCCTGTTGAAGGCAAGGTCAATCCTAACCAGCTGGTGCTTTCCGCTCTCGACCTGCTTATTGCCAAGGCCGAGTCCGGCACTGTTACCGTCGCAGACATCAAGGCCTTCGCAGCCTTCAAAGATATTTTAGCCAAATCCGACCACGGCGTGGCTATTGAACTCTTCGGCCACCTCAACCCGTTCTTATTTACAGAATCAGAAAAATCCGCCGCGCTCTTTACCCTCAAAAACAGACAGATGGAAGTTTTGAACTTTGCCGCCGCGCTCAAGCAATATGATACGGATGGCAAGGTCCGGAAGTTCCTGAGTAAGCTTAACGAAGAGATCGGCATGCCGGATAAGGTCTCCTCGCCCGTTAAAGCCGCCGAGGCTTCTTCCTCGCCTCTCTTTGCCAAGCTTAAGAAGAACCGCGCCTTAGCTGCGGAAAAAGATTACCTCTCCAAGACCTTAAAGATGGAAGAAGAATATATTACCGAGCCCTTAAAAGAGCTCTCCCTGCTATTGAATAAGGCCGGGATGGGTCCTGAAATGAGGCGGCCGATAATCACCCACACTTCTTATGGCCGCAAGGATATCGGCGAAACTATAAAGATGCTGGACAGCGCCACTTTGTCGGATATGAAGTCTTTAGCCGACAACCTGGTCATCAAGGCCCATATATCGGATTATGCTGCCGGAAGCATATTGTCCCAGATCATCGACCGCGGCGACATGGAGGATGTTACGCCTGCGGTAAACTCTTTATTGGACGGTTTAAGCAGACTCAAGCTTGCCGAGAATTACGAAGATATCAACCGGGACATCTTTGATAGGATCCTGCAGCAGCCGGGCGTATCCGCTAATAACGCTGCCGTTGCAGTAGGCTCGCTGATAAATAAGTTATCAGACCTGGATGTATCCGCTTCCGACGTCCAGCTGTTCCTTATGGATGCCGTGCTTGCCGACAAAGACATCGAATCTTCAGCCAGGAAGCTGGAAGAGCAGCTGGCATTGGTGCTTCCGGGACAGGCCCAGCAGGATAAGCTGCAATCAATAAAGCAGGCCATGGAATCCGGCAGGGATGAGCTTTCCCGCACCATAGTAAAGGTATCTCCCGTAGGCAAAGATCATTCTCCGAATGCAGGCGCTACCGGCTATGTTGTCGGCCAAACCCAAGACCTGTACTTTGTCATGACTAATACGCATGTGGCTAAGGATAAGGTCTTTGCCTTAGAGACAATGAAGGGCGAAAAAATCACTGATGCAACGGTTGTCATGACTCTTGTAAGAGACAAATTCTCCGGCATCCCCTTCGGACCCGGGTTCATGAGAGAAAAGATGAACGCAGCCAAAGGCGACCTGGCTTTATTAGCCGTCAAGAAGAGCGATCTTAAAGGCCAGACCCTGGTGCCGGTAGAATTAGCCGGGCCCAAGACCATTGAGTCTATCCAGTCCAATCCCGCTACTCTCGTGAGCGCAAGAAACGATTTGAATCTTGTGACTGGCCAGCCTGTCTATATCGGCAATAGGATAATATTGATCAATCCGTTAGGAAAGGGCCGGCCCGGAGATTCAGGCTCACCTTATCTGGTTAAGACCGATAAGGGCTATGTTGCCCTTGCCACCAACTCCGTAGGCACGCCTTTTACCGATAACCCTGCCGGCGCGGTGGTGAGTCCGCAGGTATTGGAAGATATGCTCAAGGCCGTTGATAATGAGCGCTCCTCTTATACGCTGGCTACCAAAGACAGCAGCCTGATCAGCGGCACAAAAGAGTTTTTAACAGCCAAGGCTAAGACCATCTCCTCTCCGCTAAAGGCTTCTAAAGACGCGGATTATTCCTTGGCTAAGCGCCAGGATATCTTTACCCAGGCTTTTGTCACTACTCTTGCCGCGGTTACCGGCCAGAAGATCAAGGTTTCATCTGTCAAGCAGCAGGATATCAGTGCTCCTGAAGTGAAATCTTTGAGCGCTACGGACCTTGGTGGCGGCGCTGGCAGCGGTTTTGGTATTGGCGCAGGCGGCTCAGGCAGGGGTAAGGGCATTGGCGCAGGCGGCTCCGGATTTGGCCGTGTGCCAACATTTAAGCAGCCCAAGATCACCCTGGATAAGGCTAAGGTATTTAAATATAATACAAAAGAGTTACCTTTAAATCGCCTGCCGGAGCCTTCCGAGGTTCCTTTAGGCGATACCAGGCAGCCTTTAGGCCTGCCTGCAGTGCCGGTTTCCGCTCCAACCGCGCCTGTTAGCAATGCTCCTGTAGGCAATTCAGGCCTTGGCGGAGTCGGCTCCATTGTAGGAAGCGTATTTAGCTCAAGTTTCAGCCCTGCTATGGCCTTATCTGCGGCAGCCAGCCCCATAATGCCTATGGATATAGGCGGCGTGCTGGTCCTTAACGTCAATAACCTTAAATTCTCCGATCCAATTGCAGACCACACAGCAGGCCTTGCCCCGCCCGCCGGTCCCCTCTTGGCTAATTTTATTGATTTTGTCGCGCAGAATTTAGCCAAGCTGATGGGAATAAGCGCGGCCATTGCAGCAAAACAAGCAGGTTTTGACAAGGTTTCAGAAGGTTCTCTGAAACTTTCAGAGAGAACCCGGGGTGCGGAGAGTGCAACCGAAGAAAGAGCAGGCGCGAATGATCCGCAGCCAGCAGTAAGTAAAGAAGTAAGATTAGCAGCAGATGTAAAGCTCTTAGAGGCAGCTTCACCTTTAAGAGAAAACTTCTCTACAAATGAAGCCATTTCAAAGAATCTGGTGCCGGTTTCCTCCACAAGCGCATCGGATCCGACCCGTGGAGAGTGCATATCCAGTCCTATCAGCGAAAACGGCTTAATACTTAAATCCCGCATGGCCAGGCTTCTGGTTATACTGACCAAGGCCCAGCTTAATTACCGATTAGAGGCCCCTAACGGCGAGATCCTTCCCGAAGAAGAAACCAGGCAGATGTTCTTTGATTCTGCCGAATCTGTCAGTAACTCCATAGTTAACGAAGCCGGTGACGCTAAGAAATTAATGTTAAGAAGAAGAGTATTTGAGGATAAAAATGAGGTCGAAAAGACAAGGGTCGAGGCCATCAACGGCTTAGAGGCCTGGTTTGACCGCGCCGTTAATGAATTAGGTTTGGATGCCGAGGACCTTAAGCAGCTTGAGATAGACGCAATTGGCGAAGATAACGCCGATAATAATAAGAGGGTCGGTGCCAAGATCAGGTTGAACAAGAATGACGATGCTTTAAAGCTCTTGGTTGCCGAAGGCAAGTCTACTCTCGGTAAATTGGTGGCTACCAACGAAGACCTGAAGAAGGTTCTTTCCCTGGAGGCCCTTGATGCCAATACCAAATATTTAATCGTAAAGATACTGGAAAGCCAGCAGAAGATGGAAGCCGAGTTAAAAGAAGTAAAAGAAGAAGCTACAGTAGCAAATGAAAAAGCTACAGTAGCAAATGAAAAAGCTACAGTAGCAAATGAAAAAGCTAATGTCGCCGTTAAGGGCGTTGTTAAATATTTGAATACCGATAATCCGGTTGACTGTTTGATATTTGCGATTTACGCATTAGTAGGCGAAAAGTCGGGAGAGAAAATAGAGTCTGCGATCCGCATGAGAAGAGCGGAAGGCAAGAAGGTTTCCCTTAAAGATGCAATAGGCATAGCGCAAGACTTATTAGGCGTATTTGCCTTGTCCGAAGATGCTTTAAGGAATATGCCGCAAAGATTGTTGGATAGACTAATCTTGATGAAGAAAGCCGATGACCGCTTATACCACGCTTTCAACGTTATAGGAAGAAACGGGGATAAGCTTATTATTTCCGAAGATAACGCGTCCGCCCTTACAATTATAGGAAAAGAAGTTCTTATAAGCGAATTGTTTAAGAAAAACGGTGAGATTATTGCAATAGGCTTGAACACCGAGGCAAGATCATTTGAAAATGCAGGTGCAAGGAAGGTCGGTAAAGAAGAGATTGAAGAAATTTCTGATGAAGAAGTAAATGATCTCCAAGGTGACGGCAACGGCGGCGGTTCAGGCGCAGGCATCGGCGCTGGCGCCGATGCAGGCTCAGGCTCCGGTGCTGGCGTAGGCGGGTCTGCCGCAGGCGATAGCGATACAGAGAAAGAAGACGATTACGCTTTTGGCGCTTCTCCCGTAATACATTATTCCTATATTGAAGGCGCCGCAAATACTGCTAGTATCAGCGCAGCTTATGTTTTAAGCAGCACCTCTACAACCGGAGCAGCCGTTGCTTTCAATACTTACTCTACCAGCGTGGCCAACAAGCAGGACGGCATTTCTCTCGCTAATATCGACGGCGCAGTTGAGCTGGAAAAAGATATGTTAAGATCCGGAAAAGCTGTTTTATATAACCGCGCGCTTAACTACAGCAATAATTATAAGCCTTACAGGTTCGAAGGCAACTTAACATTAAACGGAAACCGCAACTTAATTAAAGACTTTAATAAAGTCTTAACTAACTATCGCTTCTCCGTTAACTCCACCTTAAGTACTGAGTTAGCTTCTGTAGATAATGAGACTAAGGATAAAGAAAGCAAGAACACTGAGAAGAAAGAAACAGCAATCAATAACGCCACCGATGAAATTAGCCGCAACTCCGTTAAGAACGCCGCTGTCTTAAACATCGTGCATTCTATCTTCAATCACAGCCTGGCAAGAAACTCTAGCAGCGCGGAATTCGGATTTAAGAGCATGCCGCATGCCGCTCCTTACTCCCATGCTCCTCCGGTCGAGGCTTCTGACGTTATTAACCTCCCCGTAAATCTCGCTGCCAACGCCAATCAAAGCTTCGCGGTTAACGCCGGTAATAACTTCCCTGGTCTGGATAATATAGGATTAAAGATTAACTTGGTATACACGATCAAGGCAACCGACCCCAAGGCAACTTATCATTATAGCTTGGCGCCTCCTATGTTTACCAGCATTGACAAGGCCGCCTCGCCCATCAACGCCTCAGAAGCCAGAAGAGTAACCGAGCTTACCCTTATCACTAGCGCCAGCAAAGAAAACAAGGTTCCTGCCGCATTAAAGGCCGGATTAAGCGCCACCTTAAATACCAATTTACTGAACGTCAACGGCGACATCAATAAGCAGGCCTTAAGCGCGATAGTTGCCAAGAGCTTGAGCCAGATCAGGAATAACAGCAACATCTCTTCGCCGGTCAAGTATGACCTGGCCAAGAAGATCGTCTTCTTAACTTCTTCCCTGTTCCTTGGTAAGCAAGAGGCCTGGAAGTTTGCCAATGAGTGGGCAGCGGAAAGAGATGCCGAAAGAGAAGCCGCCCGCTTAAACAAGGCCGCTAAATTAAGCAAGGCCTCTAAGCCTGCCAGCCGCGCAAAGATAGCCGCTAAGGTCGTGCTCTGGTCCATATTGACGCTGGGCGCCTTAAAGACCTTCCAGTTAGCCGACGGGTTCAAGCCGCATGCATCCAAAGAAGCTGCTTACGCGGCGCTCAATGATCAGGCTATGCGTTCGTATATTGAGAGAACACTGGCTCTTTACCTGGGTAAAGATGAAGCTGCCAAGTTCTTCGAGGCTTCAGAGTACAGCAATGGCACAGTAAGAAATACCAAGGGCATCTTAACCGCTTTGAATAGAGTAGAAGAGAATAGGGAAAACATCATCAAATACAGCAACAAGTACGGAGTTGACCCCGAGTTTGTCGCCGCGGTGATGTTCTATGAAGTCCTGGATCTAACTCCTTTTGAGCGCGTACTTGACGTATTCGGTTCGGTTGTCAAGCCCACCACTGCCGGCCGCATGCAGATCGGCTACGACGCGTATCTGACCATATATCCGAAATATGACGGCAGCCGCGTGCGCCTTGCCTACATCATGGTCAACAACGATGCCAAGAATATCGATGCCGGAGCCAAGTATATAGCTTACCTTATGAAGTTAGGCCAGAACAAATACGGCCTCAATGGCAACGACCTGCTGCTTAAGGTCGCTGCCAGCTATACTGCTACGCCTTTTACCAGCGGCATACTTAAGAATATGCCCAAGCCTCCGTTTGACATCGAGACAGTGGGAGCCTCTGCCGGAAAAGATAGAGCCCTCTTAGACGCCACCCTTTATGCTTATGAAGTAATGAACGCCTACAAATACATAAGGACGACCGGTATGCTCAAGGCCGGCTCTTCGCCTATCTTGAACAATAATAATATTAGCCGCAGGGCCTTCATCAGATTATTCACCACAGGCTTAGCCGCGGCCGCCGCAGTCGCTCCTAAAGTTATCCTGGCTCAGACCCAGGCCAATACCGAAGCCCTGCGCTATGGCTTATTAGGGAATATCGAAAGGTTTGAAGCCGGCCAGACCATCCGCGAAGGTATGGTTGGGATAAGCCGCGCTTATATGGTCGCCAGCGATATCCAGGCTAATCAGTGCGTCGCGGTCCTGGCCTACGACAGCATCAGCAATAACGCAATCCTGGCGCATATCTTCTCCGGCGCCCAGGATCAGATGTATAATGACGCCTATGTTTACAGCGCCGAAGCTGCCCGCATACAGGTAAATAATCTGGCTGAGGTATTAAAGCAGAACAATATCAAGCCTAGCGCTCTTGTTGCCAACGCCATATATACTTACCCCGTTATCTTCTCCGGAGCCTATGAGCTGAATTCCGATGCCAGCCGCATGGTTTCCTTCAAAGACGCGGTCATCGAAGCCCTGAATAATGAGTTTGCTACGGTTGTAGAATTTAACTACAACCAGCACAAGATCAATGTTGAAGCCATCTCAGAAGGGCTAGAGGCTTCGGTGTATACCAACACCTTTGATAAAGACGTTGCCGCCTTCGATATCGCCAGAAACGGCAGCCTCATCTCCAAAGAGCCCGGAATAAGCCTTGGCGAGGTGCTTGGTATCGGCACACTCGCTGCCGTTTCCGTGATGGGGCTTTTAGCTTACGGTTACAGCAAGCTTTCCAAGGCCTATACTGCCAAAGCCGAAAAGAACAACAAATTAAATAAGACCGGCGCCTCTTCCCCGATCGACAACAACAACGCCACCACTACCAGCGCTGCCCTGCCGGTTAACGCCGCTGCCAACGCCAGCAACAACATCAATTTAACCGCAATCAGCGCCAGCAACACCTTTGTTCAGCAGGCATTAGTCGCCGCATTAAAGAACCTGGAAGTTTCTTCGCCTATCGAGGCTTCACTGGAAGCAAGGATCGAGACTATAAAGAGGAAAGCTAACGGTATATTGACCGCAATTTCAAGCATCGCTCCTCCCGTATTTGCTGCTTTCGTTTCAAGCACCAACGTCAAGGGGTCAGACGTAAGCGAAACGGCAAATAAAGGAGGAAAAGATGGTACTGATAATGAAGGAATTCGAAGCGGAAATAAGAAGTCTGGAAACGCAGATGGCTATAAAGGAAATCGGAAGGATGAAGGAAGCGTTCTTCAGGGCGATGTTAGAAGAGTCCGGGGCACAGCAGAGACAAAGACATCAGGTAACCGGCCATTAAGTAACAGCGCTTCCGATAACCAGGTCGTTGGAGCCAGGTCAGTAAAGCTTTCCGGCTCAGTCACAGCCGAGGGCTTAGAGCTTGCCGTATCCGAAGAGTACAGCAGATTGGCATCATTAAACAACGGCAATGCCCTGATTACCGGCCAGATCAAGGCCTATGACGGACAGGCTCCTCCGATAGCCATCTACAGCATTGCCGCATCACCAGTTACAATCAATCCCACCACCGTAGTCAAATTCGCAAGCATAATCACAGAGAAGATTAAATTATTAACCCAGTCCCTGGCTGCTCCTTCCGTGGCAGGAAAAGCAGAAGGGACACCGTTGTCTTCGAGAGCGGCCGCTGGCCCGGAAACATACCTCCCCGGGATGACCCCCACGGCCCTCTCGAAACAACTTAAAGAAGGAGGTTTATCATGTCTCCTATCAAATTCGAACACCTCAGCTTCGACCATATCGTTGAGTTTACAAAGGATGAGACAGTATTTGCTGCAGCTCGCGAGAACGACACTGGGCATCTCAGGATTTTCCTGGTTAACGAAGGAACCGGTAACGTTTATGCAAGAAACGGCCGCGCTGATTCTTGGGAAGAGGTCCATGGTAACACCAAGGAACTCCTTCTCATACGCCTCAGCAGCGCCCGCAGGAACAATATCCCAGTTTATCGCATCAACGGCACGCACAACAATTAACTCCAAGGCATGGGGACTGTCCCCGAAGGGGACTGTCCCCATGCCCCAGCTTACTGCTTACATTAAAGCCAGCTCTCCCGTAACCTATACCTTAAAGGAATATATCGAGATTAGGGTTATACCTCACTTCCGCGGCCAGAAGCACCCCTTATATCATGCCGCCAATGTCAAGACTATCGTTAAAAGAGTCGAGGCTTACAAGCGCAGCCTCAATCACAAACCTATGGTAAGCTCGCCGATTCTGGTGGGCAGAGGAGAGATAGACCTCATCTATAATCACTCCGCTACTCTGGACATCGCTGCCAAAGATATAGCCATGCTTCCCGGATTTAGCGTCTTGGTAGACAGATCCGATCTGCCCGATGATGACTGCTGGACCTATGTGACAAAGAATTATTATCCGGAGTTAAGAGATGCTACCAGGTTCGATCTTGAGGACCTGGGCTTTATTGAGATCTCCAAGGATGACGCCATAGAAGGCTATTTAGTGGTTTATTATGATGAAGAAGTCTTGGAGCACTTCGCGATATTCAGAGGAAGCGACATGGTTGAATCCAAGCTCAACGAGCTTCATGTCTATATGCATCCGCTTATGGCAGTGCCGTCCTGTTACGGTTATCCCCGTTTCTTCAGGAAGGCGGATTCCTCCAGCCCTCTCGGCGCGGTGGTCTCTACGTTCAGCAGGGGTGAAGCTTTAAGCTCGCCCATAGATGCGGCAGAGTTATTTAACATGGCCGAGGCAGCTGTCGGCAAGGAAAATATGCCGTTAATCGAAAAGGCCTATGCCGTGGCTGCCGCGGTGCACGCTTCCAGGAAAGACACTGCCGCCATCCAGGAAAGCCTGGAGCGGGCCGAAACGGTAATTCATGTTTCCAACAGTTCCTTCTCTGGTTGCGATAAGAGTGTCTACGCCAAGCTTATCGCCGCCTCAATAATGTTCGATATGCCCCATCAGAGCGTGATAGCTTCTTTCGGCAACGCCGGCAAAGACATTGCAAAGCTCATCAATAAGATAAATTTTGTAGTCTCCTTCGCCTCATATGAACATAACAAGAAGGATGATTACCATTTAAATAAATATAAGAATACAATCAAAGACATACTCGATACTCCCGAAGAGGTCATGCTCTACTTCGCGGCCAAAATCCGGGAATTGAGCACACAAGAGATGACTGCCATAAAGAATGAAGAGTTTATTTATGTAGTCGCGGCCATTGCCTACGATTACCACCTTAAGGAGCTCGGCAACCAAATCCGCAAGCAGTCGCTTTCAAGATATGACCCGGATGCATACCAGGAGATACTTAGCCGCCGTACAGATGTGCTGGGCATGAATGAAGAGTTCGCCCAGAGATATATCGATTTACTTGTTGCGCAGCTGAAGGAAGAGCTATCAAGGCAAGGCGTTAATGTAAAGAAGTTTGAATTCTCCGGGCGGGTTAAAGACGCGGTAAGCATATTAGAGAAGATCAATTTAAGGAATTATGATTTCCTCGACATCATGGACCTGTTCGCCTTAAGGATAGTGGCCAAAGATGAGGATAGGTGCTGGGAGTTAATGGCGGCTTTAAGGCAGGCGCTGGAGGAAGACGGTTCGCTCTTAGGGAAAGAGAGCACCGGTGATTTTGACGATTTTATATCCAGGCCCACCAAGGTAGGTTATCAGTCTCTGCATGGCTCTATCAGGCATAGCATTACTAAGGCTATCGTAATAGACGATTCCCAAAAGAACAGCATATCGGTTGAGGGCAATATCGTAGGGGTAGAGGTGCAGATTCGTACAGAGAAGATGGACAGGATCGCCAAGAGCAAGCTTTCCGACCACGAACGCAAGGCCAAAGAAAGCGGCCATAAGCATTTTGATACTACTTATATGCGCGAGGCAGGAGAAACCCTGATTGAGAATATCAGGGCCGTCAAAGACCAGATCCAGTTAGGAGATGAGGAGCACAAGTGGGGCAAGTCGGTTTTCGCATTCGTTACCCGCAAGGATAAGGAAGAAAGAATATTCGTCATCCCGGAAAGCGAAAACGGCCCTACCGTAATGGATGCCCTTTGCCACCGCCGTTCCGGCTTGACCGGTATCCCGCATTCCCTGCGCCTGACCCTGGTGCTGCGCGAGCCTAATACCGAATTGGAGAGGACGGTTAAAATCGTCATGGGCGCAGGGATTAAGAGTATAAATGCTAATTATCTTGGCTACAAATTACGCAGCGGAGACAGCGTTTATATAGACTCCGCTGAATTTTATCCTAAGGCCCCGAGCCTGGCCAATAAGCTATCCGTATTTGCCACAACTGTCCGCGCCAGGGTACTTTCTGCATTCAGCGATGAGAATAAGAGGAAAGAATTGGTTAGCAATGGGCAGAAGCTGTTAGGGAAATCCGGAATAATCCTTGGCGACAGGTACACTAAATCCTACCTTGAACTTATCGTCAGGAAGGTCTATCCCTTGAGGGCGGAGTCCTGGGAAGAGGAAATAAGTATTGCCGTGGCAGCCGGTATTATTAATGTCGCCGATATCAGGGTTCTCTTAACCAGGTTGCAGCAGCAGTTAGACGGAGTTTTCGAAAGCCACTTTAAAAAAGGCAACTCCTCCAGCCCCGTCACCTGTTCGCCGTCAAGGCTGAGTAAGATAGTATTGGCAGAACCGACCGAAGCCGATAAGGACGCGACCGATGAGCTGAATAATAAATTATCCGTAATCTCCGAAGCCATACATCCCGAAGATGTCAGTAATATCATAATTGAGAAACAAAAGAAACTTTCTGCTCTTACCAGCCAGGAGATAGTTATAGCAAAGCTGAAGCTTTTAAATACGATCTACGGCGACATTCAATCCTTGAAAGTAATCGACAGCTTGCATGATATTTACGGCAATCACTTCCAGCTTCTAGCATCCACCAGGAAAAACGACAATACAATATTCGCCTATCAGGCTCTGCCGGCCAAGATCCGCGACAGGCAGCTGGCCATGGTTATCGGGTTATGGGAGAAGTTCGCATTATTGAGCCTTATTTCGCCCATACCGGTAGTCACGCAGAAAGGCTGCATGCATGATTGGATCGCAGGGGTCTCCGAGACTATCGGCTTATCTTTGGAGCAGGCGATGGAAGAGGCGCTTAAGGGCTCCAGCCCCGTAACCTTCGGCGCGGTGGTGAAAGCTTACAGCGAAACCTCCAGTCCAGCTAAAACAAATGGCGCGATTAATAAAGTGAAGGCATTGATTAAGGAGATCTGCGCCGATCAGGAGAACCCCTATGTAGAAAGAAAGTATTTATATGAGAGCGACATTAACGGAAAGATTAAACAGCTGGATACATTAGTATCGGAAAATCCGCAGGCAGCCATCGATGCCGTTGAAGCGCTTTACGAAGAAATATCCAAGACCGTAAATCCGATAAGGTATAAGTTAATGAAAGCCGTAAGAATACTGGATAGATTGGAGTCTAAGAAAGATAAATTATTTGTTACTCCTAGAATCAGCAAGGTACGTGCATTCGCCAGCAAAATGTTACAGCCGGTTTCCTTCACTTTGAATATTCCCAATATATACATTTCAGGCGGCACGGCAGAAGCATTGGAAACGGTGGAGTTCTACCTTAAGTCTCTGGAGTGGTGTATCCAGGATTTAGAGGATATGACTAGAAGAAGCCATGCTGCAAATAACGAAAAAAATACTGAGCTTAAGTCTAATCGGTATGCAAATACAGTCAACAGATGGGATTTTGATGATATTGAGAAAGACAAAAAGATTAAGATTAGCAGGGATGAGAGGGATGCGTTATTTCAGCATTTGACGGATATCGGGGCTATTGATGCTAAAACCCATGAGGTCCAGAAACACGTCAAAAAGATACTTGATGAAAAATTAGGCAGTGAATATGCCGCGCTTAAGAAGCAGATATTAGCGATTATGCTTAAAGGTAAAATTACCTGGTTTGGCAGGGTTCTACGTCCGCTTAAGAAATACTTCCTCATGTTCTCTTCTTTACTTTTATTAGCTCCCAGTTTGCCTGTGCTCTCGGATGCGCAAATACTGAATAATACGATTGAAAACTTTAACCAGATTAGGGAAGAGGCGCTTGAAGATGGCAATCTTAATGACAAAGAAATCATCGAATTGAACAGGGCCTACGAAAGAGTGCTGGAGAGCGAAATAAGAGCACTGGGCTGGGAGATAGGCTCCAAAGACCGAAAAGAAAAAATAGAACAGCTTAATGCGCAAATACAGAATGAGCCAGATGCGACTAAGGCTATGGAGCTTAAGAAAGAGTTGCTCAGGCTTTATAAGCAGCAGGTGGTATATTATCAGGATAAGGCAGAATTAGAGAAAATGCGCTTGTTTGAGCTTAGCGGACGGAATGAGAAGAAGCAGAGCGATAGAGTTAGCGATAAGATTTCCGATAAGGTGGCGGAGATCGCTGATGCCTTAACAGAGCTCAAGAATACCTATAGCCAGCAGTGGCCGGTCTTAAAGGAAGTAATTGCCGAAACAGAGGCCACTGTCCAGACCGATGAAGAGAAAGCTTATTTGCAGGATCTATACCAGATGGCCGCAGATAACCGCAGCTTCACTTTAAAGGGGCTAGATGAATCAAGCGAAGAGCGCGCCGCGGTAGAACAGGAGCTTATTTATTATGCCAGCAAGCTTCCCGGGTACAAAGCGAATGCGCAGACATCCGAGAGCGAACAAGAGAACGGCGCCAACGCCAACACCGCGGTCGATACAGAGACGCAAATTACCGCCAATAGCGGCACTTCGGCAGCAGCAGCCCATAAGGGAGAGATAGAGGCTATTAATAAGGTGATAGATGCGGCAAACGTGGAGACTTTGGAGATACTAAATAATATGGCCAAAGAAGAACCGTCCTTCAACGATATGGTAAACACCGGCAATATCTATTACTCGCAGGTCATCAGGACCGCCGAAGATAAGAACCTGAACGGCAGGTTTGACAGCGAGATAGAGCAGATAAGAAGGCTTTATAACTTCAGCCGTATCCTGGATGGCTATAACCGCAAGTCCGAGGATGTCAGCAACTCCAGCCGTCTTAATCTTCTGGAAACAATCTTAAAGAACGAAATCGATCAGAAGTACTTGGATATGTTAAAGGGCACGGATACACTGCTGGAAAAGGATATCAACCAGGCGATTGCCGCAGCCGAGCTTAATCTTACCCCCATTCTTAAAGATATCTGGCTGCAGGAGACCAACGCCAATAAGGCCAAGAAAGATGCAGCTGCCTCAAGGGATATGGCCTCAAAGGCAACCGGAGCCGAAAAAGAAACCTATGATGCCCTGGCGCAAGAGCAGGAGAAGCTGGCCGCGGCATTCAACGAATTAGCCACCTCCTTAAATGCCAGGTTTGAAACCTATAAGAACAACAGCCAGGTAATAACCGGCGGCAAGGGCGAGAAGGTCGTAGTGGCTAATGTCGATGCAGATACAGAAAATAAGCTCCAGGAAAAGGAAAACCAGCTTAAAACGGACATTCAAGCTGCCAGCGCCAAAGCCAAGGTCTTAGCCGATACCGCCAAGCTTTATCAGGATTTAAAGAAAGAGAATGACGCGGAGAGAATAAGGCTTATAAATGTTAAGATCGGGATCTTAGGCAGGATGCTGAACTTAAAAACCGGGGTATCTCTCATTGATAATAATATCCAGAACGCCTTAAGCCAGATAGAAAACAGCGCTTCCAGGGAAAAGGGCGTCCAGATAGAGGGTCAGATCGCCCGGATCAAGGGTTGGGATATATCATACAGGAATGATTTTAAAGAAAGACAAGAGCTTGCCAGCCAGCTTAAGGAAGTAGACGAGCAGTTAGCCGCTGCCAATGACCTGAAAGCACAGCTGGCTGCTGCCGGCTCAAACGACAGCAAGGATTCCGAGGTCAATGCGGTGGAAGTAGATAAGAATATAAAGTCGGGAGCCCGCGCGATCATTAACATCTTCCTGGAAAAGTTAGGGGTCTCAGATCTAGGCAGCAGCCTGAAAGATGAGGATTTGGATAA
>CAZYCL010000007.1:0-110802 GCA_964645795.1 uncultured Planctomycetales bacterium | reverse complement strand
GGCGCGGTGCATTTAAGTTGTTTCCTTAAAGACCAGCTTTACCCGGGTATTAGAAGGCGCGGTCCCAACATAGGTTTCTCGACAGATGATTGATTTTTATTGATTTTATAAGACTAAATGATATACTAACACAAAGGCGATGAGGTTCGCCTCTTAAACGAAACCACCTCAAAGAAGAAGGTTGATAACCTCTACTGGAAACGGTAGGGGTATTTTTATATAAGCCTCTACCGGCAATGTAGAGGCTTTATTTTTTAAGGGAGGATTAAAATGGAAAATATATTTACCACTGCAGCAATTTGGTTAGGACTCGCAGTTCTGTCTACGATTATCGCGTATCATCTTAAGATATCGATTGCCCTTATTGAGATTTGTATTGGTGTTGTAGCCGCAGCGGTAGCCAATCATTTCTTTGGTCAGGATGCCTTAGGCAGCAATCTGGAGTGGCTTCGTTTTCTGGCTGCAACAGGCGCTATATTACTTACATTCTTGGCAGGTGCCGAATTAGATCCTAAAGTCATATCTTCGAAGAAAAAAGAGGTATTTATAGTAGGGCTGGTAGGATTTTTGGCGCCGTTTCTCGGCTGCGCATCTATAGCCAGATTTATCCTGCATTGGAGTCCTCAGGCAAGCTGGCTGGCAGGGGTGGCGCTTTCCACGACTTCTATGGCTGTTGTATATGCCGTTATGCTCGAAACTGGTTTTAACAGGACAGAATTCGGCAAAGGCATCTTGGGAGCCTGTTTTATTAATGATTTAGGCACAGTGATAGCGCTCGGGCTTATATTTGCGCCATTTACTTATAAAACAGTTATTTTTGTGATTGTAAGCGTCATCGTATTAGGATTATTTCCGTTTACAACATCGTTCTTAACTAGGGTTTATGGCAACAGGACCGCTGCTATTAGAGCTAAATGGATTGTTTTAGTATTATTTGGTCTTGGGGCACTTGCCTATTGGTCCGGCAGCGAGGCCGTATTACCTGCTTATGTTGCCGGGATGCTTTTAGCTGAATTCGCGGTCAAAGAGCATCATTGGGTCAGGCGTATGCGTACACTGACAATAGGTTTCCTTACGCCATTTTATTTTCTTCGTGCCGGGACACTTGTTTCATTGCCGGCTCTGATAGCAGCCCCGCTTATCTTTTTGGTTTTATTTTTCGCCAAGGTTATTTCGAAGATCTTTGGGCTGCATCCTGTTATCGGGATCTTCCGCAAAGAACATTCTGAAAGATGGTATTATGCTTTAATGATGTCAACGGGGCTTACCTTTGGCACAATTTCCGCCCTCTATGGGTTTTCGCATGGTATAATTAGCAAAGAACAATACTCTTTTTTAGTAGCGACAGTTATTGCAAGTGCGGTTATTCCAACCATGATTGCCAGTTTTGCTTTTTTACCAAAGCATCTTCTTCCGGCAGCAGCCCCTAAGAAACGAATGGACCAGGTGGCTTCTGAAGGAGGAATAGACGAAGAATAATATTTGAATCTCTGCCCTTCCTGTGCAAAAATAAAAGAAATAAGGGGGTTTTAAAAATAGTTTTTTGAGCTTTTTTAAAATCAAACGGGCTTTTGACTCGCCGGAGGCGAGGGATGGCTGCCTTTTAGGCAGCCATTGGCTTTTAGGGGGGGGCATTCATCACTCTCTGTAGTAGTGTCTAAGTACCCCACCCAGCCGAGAGATACATTTGATCTTACCCGTGGTTTTGCGCGTTCTATAGTCTATTGGCATGTTATCTAATCCTGAGTGAGGTCTCACGGTATTATAGTATCTAACGTATTCTTTCACTAAGTACTTGAAGTGCCTCTCGCCGAATACAACGAAGTGATTTAAGCACTCTCGCTTTATTGTACCTATCCAACTTTCCGCGTATGGATTGAGGTTAGGCGATTTATAGGGTATTTTTCGCACTTTGACGTTGTACTGACGCAACAACTCATCGAATTCCTTAGGATACTTCTTGTCTCTGTCGCGGATAAGCAACTTCTTTTTGTCATCGTCGAATAAGAAGGATATTGTTTTGGTTTTTCTAGCAACCCATTGCTGGGTGGGGTGCTTCGTGAACCCGGCAATGTGAACCTTGCGAGTATGGACATGGATGAAGAAAAGCACATGAAACGTCTTAGATCCAAACATAGTCCAGACCGTCTTAGTAAAGAAATCACAAGCCCACAATGTCTTGAAGTGTCTTTTTACAAACTTATCCCATGTATCTTCAGCTCGCTTGTTGGCAGGTAGCAAACCGTGCTCTCGCAGTATGTTTTTTACTTTGTTGCGTGATAACATTGTTATGCGTAGCTTCTTTAACTCGCCAAGTATGCGCGTATATCCCCAGTGGTTCTCGCGAGCAAGCCTCACAACAAGTTCTCGCACATCCTGGGCTGTTTTAGGCCTGCCTCTTTCAGTTGCTGACTTATCATTCTTGTTACCTCTTACCCACTTACGAAAGGTAGAGTAGTTTACTATGGATATAAGCCGTTTTATGTCTGAGCCTAAGGCTAAGCCAAACTTAAGCAGCCTTTGGCGTTCCTCATAAGTAAGATTGATGCGCTTGCCAGCCTTAGCGCGTAAGATCTGGTTCTCAACCTTAAGATATTCAATCTGCTTGACTAGCTGGCTATGCACCATCTTGCCGAGCATGCTTAAAAATTCTTGTAATAACCCCTGATTCGTGCTATAAGTAATTGTGGAATTCATAGTTATGTCTCCTTAGTTGGGACTAAAACAGCCCAGTCTCTTAATATTTGCACCCCCCTAAAAGCCCAAAAGCCCGTTTGATTTTAAAAAAGCTCAAAAAACTATTTTTAAAACCCCCTTATTTATTTTATTTTTGCACAGGAAGGTTAAAGGCGGGAACGTCGCTGTGTCAGAAGAGAACCCCTGAAGTCCGGAAGATAGGTTTTAGCCGAACGGAAAAAAAATGAGATTAATAGAGAAGACCAGGGAACAACTGATAAACCTGATAATTTCTTTGCAGGGGCAGGCTAAAAAGCTCGCGAAACTGGGGCCAAGGCTGGAGCAAAAAGAGAAAGAATTAAAGGAGTTCACCGGGACTTTTGAGCAACGACTGTACTCCCTCACCTCTACAGAGAGGATCATTCAGAAACAGCTTCATACCGAGATCGAAGACCACAAGCAATTTGAGTGGGTGATCAAGGACGCCCTTGAATACGCCAATAGTATCATAGATACCGTACGTGAACCCTTAGTCATCCTGGATAGCGATCTAAGGATAATTTCGGCCAGCCGCTCCTTCTATCAGACCTTTAAGGCCAAACCCGTCGAAACCGAAAAGCAGTATATATATGAGCTGGGAAACCGCCAATGGGATATTCCGGAACTGCGGGAACTGCTGGAGGATATCCTCCCCAAGACCGCAAGCTTCAATGATTTTGTGGTTGTGCACGATTTTCCCAATATCGGCAGGCGTATAATGCTCCTTAATGCCCGCGAAATCCATCAAAAGGCAGATCGCACCAAGTTTATCTTGCTTGCTATTGAAGATATCACCGAGCGCAAGGAATTAGAAGACAGATTAAAAGAGATGGCCAGCCACGATGAGCTCACCGGGTGCCTGAATTTCAGATCAATAATGGAGGCTTTAGGAAGCGAGATCGCCCGCTGCCGGCGTTATAAAAGGAAATTCAGTATAATCATGATAGATCTCGACCATTTTAAGAAAATAAATGATGAGTATGGGCATCTGGCCGGAAATGACGCCCTAGCTGCCTTTGCCGGTGTTCTAAAGTTGAGCGTTAGAAGCATAGATATTGTAGGCAGATATGGCGGAGACGAGTTTATAATTATCCTTCCTGAATCGGATCCGCAGCAGGCTCTATCGGCCCTAGGCAGAATCAGAAATAAACTTGAACAGACAAATATAGCTTCTGCACATTTGCAAAAAGAAAAATGGTTATTAAAATTTAGCGCAGGAATCGCGGTTTTCCCGGAGAACGCAGGAGATATCAAGGAGCTGGTTCGGTTTGCCGATCATTCTTTGTTTCAAGCCAAGAAAGAAGGATGACGATCTAAAACTGGTGGCAAAGGAGGCCTTGCCCAAGCAAGGCCGACTGATGCACGCAAGATGCGGGGGAGCGCTGCATTTATAGCTGTTTGATTGCTTTGCATTGCCAGGGAGGTTGATATGTTGCCAGTAGGCCAGTTAATGATCGAGCATCGGCTTATCGAGCGCGTGATCAAGCTGTGGAAAGCAGAGCTTGAGCGTATTGAAAAAAATAAATGCGCAGACCCGAGCTTCATAGATAAAGCCGTTGATTTTATGAAGATTTACGCTGACCGCTGTCATCATGGCAAAGAAGAAGATATCCTTTTCCGCGATATGAAAAAGAAACCGATTTCCGGGGAAATATCAAGGATCCTTCAGGAGCTCATGGATGAGCATGTCATCTCCCGTAAAAATCTGGCTGGCCTGGTAGATGCCAGGAAAAAATATGAGGCAGGGGACAAGGCAGCGCTAAAGGATATCCATAAGGCAATAAAGACCATTACCGAATTGTACCCGCAGCATATTGAAAAAGAAGATAAGAGATTTTTCCTGCCGAGCATGAATTATTTCAGTGATGATGAGAAGGCGCGCATGATCACGGAGTTTAATGATTTTGACAGGAACTTGATACACCAGCGGTATAAAAGTATAGTTGCGCAAATTGAGCAAGGGTGAGCATGGCGGCGGGCCGGCGGCGTTGACGGGCCCAGAGCCAGGCGGCAGGGTGGGCAATGCGGGGGGCTGCCCCGGGGCGCGGGGAAATTTGATTTGTTGCATAAGTTAGCTTGCGCTGCTATAATGGTTTAGTCCTAAAGCACCATATTGGTCCGATAATAATCAAAATAAGGAGGGTCTGCTGGCAAGAGATAATTATTCGTATAAGAAGTATCAGAAAGAATTGGCGAAGAAGAAGAAGGCAGAGGAGAAGAGGTTAAGAAAAGCGGAGAAGAAGAACTCGCAGGCAAGCAATCAACTTGCCGTAACCGACGGTGTTGCTGATCCGGTCTCGACTTCTGATGAAAACGCCAACGCAGGAGAAGGAAGTTAGGCCAAAAAGGAGGCAGCATGGGTTACCAGGACGGCGGCGGTTTCGGCAACTTCGGCGGGCCGCGCCAGATGCATAAGGCAGTTTGTTCGGAATGCAAGAAAGAATGTGAAGTGCCCTTCAAGCCAAGGGAAGACCGCCCGATTTACTGCAAGGAATGTTTTTCCAGGCGCAAGAACGAAGGTCGTTAAGCAAAAAAGAGTTGGGGGCTATGGCCGGTATTATGGCCATAGCCTTTTTTGCTTGAAAGCAGCATAAGATAAGGGCAAGCTATGACAGAAGAGTTGCCAAAGAGGCTTAGGTTAAGGATCATTATCCCCGCTTACCCCGCCTTTAATATATATTCTCACATCGCCAATAAAACTACGTCCTTGGGCCCGGTCTGCGTTGCCAGCGCAGCAAATGAAGTGGATGGCTGGGATGTCGAGGTCATCGATGAGAACAACTTGCGTCGTCACGGCCCCAAGGGGTCCCCGATCGGGGCTGACCACGAATTCCTGCAAAAACAAAGGCCTGCTGACGTGGTTGGGTTTTACGGAGGCCTGACCAGCACCATACCCCGGCTCTACGCGTTAGCCCGCTTTTACAAGGATAAAGGGGCGATAACCGTTGCCGGAGGCCAGCATTTTGTCGAAGAAAATATCCCCGAGGCGTTGAGCTCCGGCATTGACTATCTGGTCATCGGAGAAGGGGAAGAAGCGATCAAAGAGCTTATGCGGGCCATTGAGGCAAAACAGGACGTAAGCAGGATCAAAGGCCTCGCGTATCTGGTCAACGAAACGCCCGTTTATACCCCGAAAAGAGAGCCCATAGTCGATTTTAACAAGCTGCCGTTGCCTAATTTTTCCTTGGTGCGTTATGCTGCCATCAAGGTTTATCCGGTTGAGAGGATAAGGGGCTGCGGCATGGATTGCGAGTTCTGTACGGTTAAAGGTAAGCCGAGAAGCGCCCCTCCCGAGAGGCTTCTTGAGCAGATCAGCTTTCTTCTGGAGACGCAGGACGCCAGGCATTTCTTTGTGATCGATGACCTTTTCGGACAAAAACGGGATGAAACCATAAGGTTCTGCCAAATGCTCAGGGATTATCAAAAAAATACCGGCACGAGGCTGGATCTGGTGGTTCAGATAAGGTTGGATAAAGCCAAAGACCCGGAGCTTCTTTTTGCGATGCGTCAGGCAGGGATTAATACCGTGGCTATCGGCTTTGAGTCGCCGATAGAAGAAGAGCTCGGCGCGATGAATAAGCATCTCAAGCCCCAGGATATGCTGGCATTGACCAGGATATATCATAAATTCGGGTTTTTAATACACGGGATGTTTATCTTCGGCTATCCCATGAAGGAAGGCGTAGATTTTAAAATGTCGGCAAGAGAGCGCATCAAGCGCTTTAAGAGCTTTATCAGAAGGGCCAAGATCGACACAGTGCAGGTCTTGTTGGCAGGCCCTCTTCCGGGGACAGAATTGAGGCGCAGGCTTTTGGCGCAAAACAGGGTTTATCCCGTTCAGGATGTGGGCTGGGAGTATTATGACGGAAATTTCCCTTTGTTTGAGCCTGACCCGCCTTTGACCGCCGAAGAGATGCAGTCTTCCAGCAGGAAGATCATGGGCAGGTTCTATCAATTTAAATATATGTTTATGATCGTTCTGAACATATTCTCTTTTCCCGCCATAATCTTCTTTTTGCATAATATTAAAGCAGGCTGGAGGAAATGGTACCGGCCGTGGCGCAATGACCTGATCCGTTTTGGCGGCTGGATCGTGATGAAGAAATGGGCGGCGCAGTTCAAGAAAGATAAGTTCCTTGAAAAGCTGCAGAAGGCAAAAGGCCATCTAAAGGGCCGGGCGTAGTTTTATTTATCAGCGGTTATGATACATACTTTATGAAGAAATCATTTGTTTCGGTTATATCGGGCTTCTCCTTGGGATAACGAATATCGATGATGGCGGTTCCCATCTGTTCTTGATTTGAGCCGGCTAAAATGAAAAAGAGAAAGCGCAGAAAGAAGGCGGTAAAAGTCATTGATTGCCGTGAATGCAAGACCCAGTCGGATTGCTGCCAGACCGGGGCGTGGGTTGATCTGGAAGAAGCCAAGAAAATAGCGTCCCTGGGGCTAAAGGGCGAGTTCTTCCAATTGGAAGAAGACAGGGATTTTCCCTCGGGCTACCGTATCGGTACCAGCTATGAATATGATCCGTGTTCTTTTCTCGATCCCGACGGCCTATGTTCAATCCATAAGCTGGATTACAGCCTGAAGCCGCAATCCTGCAAGGAGTTCCCCTATGAGAATAACAGGATATCTCCGGTTGCAGGTGAATTATGTACTTTGTTCAACGCTAAAATAAAAAATAAAAATAAAAATAAAAGGCGTTGACAAGTTGGTAGTTTTTGCAGTATAAATAAGATATGATCAGGCGGTTACAAGGGGTGCCGGCAGAGAATAATGCAATGCCGCTCTTAAGTCAGGCAGAAGGAAGGTCTGCGCAGCGTAAAACGCAAGAGCCAAAGCGGGAGAATGCGTTTGGCTATGAACTTTTGCTCGACCTTTATGATTGCACTCCCGGCGCTTGCGACGACCTGGCCCTTTGCTATAAATTCCTGGATGAGATCGTAGAGTATCTGGGCATGGAGAAGCAGTCTCCGCCCAGCATATTTTATACCGATGCCAAACGTTTTCCGGATAAGGCAGGCCTTTCCGGCTGGGCGCCGCTGGTGGAAAGCTCGATCGTCATCCACACCTTAAGCGTAAAGAATTATATATCGCTGGACATTTACTGCTGTAAGGAGTTTGATACCGGTTTGGCCAGGTCATTTGCCAGTAAATTCTTTTTGCCTAAACGCGTGGAAGAACAGTTTGTTTTACGCGGCGTAAATTATTATAAATAAGTTTCCGGTCAAGAAACGCTTCATAGGCATGTGTTTTTAACCAATTAGATCCTAAGCCCGAAAGTGGCTTAGGATTTTTGTTTTATAAAGTACAAATAATCAAAATAGATATGTTCAAGAAAATCAGCTTCCAAATCATGGCTTCTAATTGGCTCAAGGAGGCAGCGATCGGATTGTTCGTTTTCGCTGCCATTTTGGCGTTTTTTCTAAAAGGCCTGGAGTCCAATCCGTTCCACCCCGATGAAAATTTATGGATCAAATACGGCAGTTATTTTAAGTTGTTCTGGATCGATAAGGATTTTGGGAGCGCGCAATGGCAGGAGTGGAATTGCATCGATCAGCCTTGCGTGGGCAAATACATAGCAGGTTTGTCGATATTTATGCTCGGCAAAGAAAAGATATTCCAGGAGTTGGGCAAAATTAACTACTGGGATTTTTCCCGGGATGAAGAATGGAACAGGATCCACGGAGCGATGCCGCCGCCGCAGATCCTCTTTATTGCAAGATTGACTATGGCGATATTCGGCGCCCTGGCCTGTTTGTTGGTATATGTTATTGGCGCAATAGTTTTTGGAAAGAGGGCCGGCATAATTGCCGCGTTGTTGTTAGCGTGCAACCCCCTGGTCCTATTGTTAAGCAGAAGAGCGGTTACGGATGTGCCGGTGATGTTCTTTATGACGATGAGCATACTATTATCGATCGGTTTTTATTCCGCCCTTCTTCGGGACAGAAAAATACTCTTTTACTTTACGGCATCCCTGATAGGGATAAATAACGCACTGGCCTTAGGCACGAAATATATCGGGGGGTTGTCTGCGGTTATCTTCACTTTATTCTGCATCATTATATGCATTATAAGGATCAAAGCGGATAAACGGTTGGTACCGGTCGTTATCGGCTGGTTAACTTCGATCCTGGCCCTGGCTATCGTATTCTTCGCCGTAAACCCCTATTTTTACCGCGAACCGTTTAAGCGGATAACCTTTCCGATACAGCATCAGGCAGAGATTTTTCGTCATCTTCAGGCGCAGTGGCCTGCGCAGGCGCTAACATCGTTAAGTCAAAAGGCCGCTTTTGTAATGAACCGCTCCCTGATGCCGCAAAATAACGCAGTCCTCGGCAGGATTTTTAACGTCCCAGTTGATTTAGCCCTTTTTCTTATGGGGTTGGTTTTGCTTTTTTATACCGAACTCATCTGTTTCCTAAGGACCGGGTTGATTTCTCATAAGACTATCATTTTGATCTGGGCGTTAGTTACTTTTAGCGCAACTATCGCCTGGATCCCCATGGCCTGGGACAGGTATAATTTGCCGGTCATGCCTTGCATAGCGGTGACGATAGGTTATTCGCTTGATCTAATAATAGGGAGGGGTTTAAAAAATACCTTTTTAAGGAAAAAATGAGATTAGTTTTCCCGTTACCGATTGGGCCTAAGATCCCGGGCGCCTATATCAGGGCCTCTCAGTTTTTGACCCGTATTTGCCCGAGATCTTTTGGTTTCTTTGCCGCAAATTACATCGCGAAATACCGGTTGCATGGTTGGGGCTTCAGGGATAAAATAATTTATCTTGTTTAAATGATCATGCAAAACAGGATATCGGAAAGATTCTCCGGGCTTTTGGTGGCGTGGGTTGTTCTTTCTGCAGCCGTATTGGCTGCGGTCCGGACCCGGGCAAGAAACAGGCAATAAACATAAGGAGGAGACATGGCAGAGTTAAAAGAGATCAGGGCAGAAGCCCTTAATGCCAAGGAGTTTATCAAGAAAAAGGCGCAGGAGATCGCCAAGACCGTAGGCAGCGGGGTCGCAATCAACGCCCTTTCCGGAGGCGTGGATTCGTCCGCGGTGACCATGCTTGGGCATCTGGCGTTAAAAGAGAGGCTTAAGACTTATTTCATCGACAACGGCATTATGCGCGAAGGCGAGCCGGAAGAGATCGCCGGGGTATTCAAAAGGCTGGGCGTAAAGGTCGAGATAGTCGGGGCGCAGGATGAGTTCCTGGATGCCCTTAAAGGCATTACCGATCCCGAAGAGAAGCGTGAGGCCATCACCCAGACATTTTATAAAAAAGTTTTCGCAAGGCTCGTAAAAGAAAGCGGGGCAAAGTATCTTTTGCAGGGGACGATACTCACCGATATCGATGAGACGGTAGCCGGCATCAAGCGCCAGCATAACGTCTTTGAGCAGCTGGGCATCGATCCCCAGGCGGCCTTCGGTTACAAGATCATCGAGCCTCTGGTGCAGCTTAGAAAAGACGGGGTGCGCAAGGTGGCTGAGGCAGCGGGGCTGCCGCCGTCAATCTTTAACCGCATGCCCTTTCCCGGGCCGGCGCTTTCCGCGCGGGTGATCGGAGAGGCCACAAGAGAGCGTATTGCTTTGGTGCGCAAGGCTACCGCCATACTTGAAGAGGAGATGGCTTCGGTAAAGGCTTTTCAATATATGGCCATACTCCATAATGACCGCGTTACCGGCATGCGTGATAACAAAAGGGAGTTCGGCCAGCAGATCGAGATACGCTGCTGGGATACCATTGACGCGCGTAAGGCCACTCCCACTCGCCTTGATTTTAAGTTACTGGACAGGCTGGCCGCGCGCATGGTTTCAGAGTTAAACGGAGTGGTCAGCGTTACCTATAACATCGCCTGCAAGCCGCCATCAACGATGGAGGCGGTATAAATTACATTGGTGTTGACTTTCTGACTGCCCTTGTTATAATCAGTTAGAATGATCAAATTTATTATTCTCTGCGGCGCCTTCTCGCTGCATGTCCTTTTCTCTGCGCCCGCCTTTGCCTCCAGTCGCCAGCAGATCGTTAGCGAAAATTTAGACAGATTTGAAAAGATCAGCATCCCCCAGGTGTCTGCCGGCCGGGAAAAGACTATCTGGGATTTAAAGCTTGAGCAGTATGCCGAAGAAGAAAACCGAAAACAAGCTATCGTAGTCGATCAGATCCGGTCGAAAACTGCCCGGCATCGGACAAAGGCAAGGGGTATCCGGCCCAAAGCCGCTGAAAGCCAACCGGATGAGCCGCAAGCCAAGACGGTACGCCAGAACCAGCCAGAGGTAAATTACATAAGGGAGACCCGTTCTGACGAAAGCTATTCAAGCCGCGAACGCGCCATGGAAAATGAGATCTCCTTGGCGGGGTTCTACATATCCGGAGGCTACGAAGGCAATCATATCCATTATTCGGAATGGCATGATACCGATAAGCTTGATGAGGATTTTGGCAACATGCATGGTTTCTATTATATAGCCGGTTATCGTAGTCCCAACTATTACGATTTTCTCATGGGCAAGCCCTACATCGAAGGTTATTACAGGCATTACTCCAATGTGATCCATTATAAGGGCGCTTTGATCGGCGGCGGGCCTTATGATTGCGACCAAAGGTCAAAGATCAAGCAGTTCGGTGTAAAGCTCGGCGGTTATACCGATTTTGCCAGGCCCGGTGAAGTATACGGATATTTCGATATCGGAAAGAGGACCTGGGACAGGGGAGAGGACCAGCCTCCGGATTATCACGAAAAGTATTACTGGCCCTATGTCGGCATGGGAGGGGGGCTAAACCATTTGTTTTTCTCAAAGTTGTCTGTCGGCATGGATACGGAGGTCATGATCGCCTGCAGGCCCAAGATGCGCGTGAATACGATGAGCGCGACCTTTAAATTAGGCAATGTCTGGGGAGCGCAGGTAACCATTCCGCTGAAATATTACATCCTGAAGAATCTTTCTCTGGACCTCACCCCCGGCTACGCCTACTGGAACATCCAGGATTCCGATGTCGTGGCTGTCAACGGCACGCCCTTGTACGAGCCGGAAAGCAAGACCAACCTCAAATTCCTGCAGGCGGGTATTACCTACGTATTCTGACGTAAACAAAGGAAGGCCAAACTATGTCTGAAATGACCAGATATACCAAATATTCTCCCGTTGGATCGGCGATAATAAAAGGGACCATTGAGATGGGAAGGTTCTCCATTCCCTACCGCATCTATGAGAGCGAAGGCCCGCATATTATCTGCGTCAACGGCGTGCAGCAGTCTATGGCCATGTGGCACAGCCTTGTCGAGCGCTATTCCCCGGGCTATCGGGTAGTGCTTTTTGATTTCCCTAATCAGGGCAGGGGCGAGGTAGTTTCGGGTCCGGCGTCCGTCTCTCTCGATGAGCAGGTAGAGATCCTGCGCGAGGTGATAAAAGCTACGGGCACCAACAATCAGGCATCGCTGTGCGCCGCTTCATGGGGAGGCGTGATCGCCCTGGCGTTTGCCGCGCGCTTCCACGGTCAGGTCAAGCAATTATGCCTGGCCAGCCTCGGGACAAAAGCCAACGATATAATGATCGAGACGATCAAGAAAGGCATTGCGGCAGATCCGGCAGACAGGCAGAAGATGGCCGACATTCTGATAGAGGCCTTTGGCCAGAACCTCCCGGAGAACATCAAGAACAAGATAATCAGCCAGTTCAGCTCCATGAGCCAGAAGAACCTGGATGCTTTTTACGAGCATGGGCAGGCAGTGATATCGAAAGAAAAGTTAGGCGATCTGGTCCGTTTCTCGGATATCCGCGAGAAGACCTTCCTCATCTACGGGGAAAAAGACACGATCATCGACCTTGAGGATGTCAAATTCCTTTCTGCCCAGATCCCCAATTGCGAGGTCAGGGTCGTAAAAGGGGCCGGGCATTTCCTGCACATGGAGCAGATAGATATCTTCGATATCTACGCGGATATCCTCCCGTTCATCCCGGCTTAAACCATGCCTTGGTACGTCTACGTTATCGAATGCAAGGACGGCTTGCTCTATACCGGCATTACCACTGATCTCAAGCGGAGATTAAAGCAGCACAACAGCGGAAACGGCTGCCGTTTTACCAAATACAGAACCCCTGTAGAACTGCGTTACAGCGAAGAGTTACCCGCCAGACCCCAGGCGCTTATCCGGGAAGCCCGGATCAAAAGCCTGCCCAGGGTAAAGAAGATCGAGCTTATTAGAGGTAAATGATCTTTAAGGAAAAGAGATAGGTTTTTAATTGAAATCTATCGGAGTTGGCGTTAAAATGCCCCTATGTCAGCCAACGTCAAGAAGGCCGCAAAGACCAAAAAGACACAGGTCTTGCCCGGCACAGTCCGCATAAAAGCCTCAAACCTCGCCGTCTTGGAAAAGACCCGCAGCTCATGGAAGAGGTCTTCCCGCATCTTCCCCGAAGCAATGCTGATCATCAGGCTGTTTAAAAAACACAGAAGATTCTCTTTTCTCGTTGACCGCAAGAACCCGCAGTTTCTAAAAGGCCAGCTTGGGCCCAACGGTATGGCCCAGGGGGCCAGGATCCCTATTCTGCCAAACGGCAGGAAGCTAAGCAAGGCATTCTCGCTCTTTGCCCCTGACCTGATGATCCACGATGAAACCTCCAAGCGCCATTGGGACGTAATATACAAGAACCCCGGCGGCACCTTCTCCTACCTCTATACCCTGGATAAAGTAAAGAAGTTCAGGAAAAAGAAGTACCAGGTGGTCCGGGATTTTGAAGAGCGCTACCCCAGGATCTTAAGCCGCACCCTCGAAGCGCTTAAGGACAAAGACGATTTCATGGCCCTGCCGATGCTGACACTCTTAAAGACCTACATGCGCGTCGGTAACCAGATCTACTACAAGCTTCATCGGCACAAGGGGCTTACTACGATGAAGAAGGATGATATCGACATCAGCGGCAGGAAGGTAGCCTTTCATTATATAGGAAAGGGCGGAGTGCCCACAAGCATAGCAGCCGAATTCCCCAAGGCCTACATCGACAGGCTCAGGGCCCTGCTTAGAAAGAAAACTAAGTCGGAGTTCGTTTTTACCAACCACGATAACGGCCGGCCGCTTAATGAAGAGCATTTTAAGCGCGCCTTTAAAAAATACTGCGGCAGGGAGTTCTATCCGCATATCGTAAGGAGCTTCTACGCCACCAACAGGGTAAAGAAATTCTTGGCCGCAGGCGGCCCTTTTACCAGGGAAAGCGTACACAAACTCCTTTATTCGCTTGCCGAGGTCCTGGGGCACAAGCGTTTTGTCAAAAAAGACGGCACCTGGAGAGAGAATTACACCGTAACTATCAACCACTACGTCCAGCCGGAGGTCCTGAAGAAAATCCCCATACCGATCAAGTAAATACAGGAAGGAGCTTTTTATGTTGGACTGGAAAATATTTGCACTGGGCTCTGCGTTCTTCGCGGGGCTGACCGCGTTATTAGGCAAGATCGGCGTTCAGAACATAAACTCAAATCTGGCTACCTTCATCAGGACGGTGGTGGTGATCGTATTCTTAGGTTTTTTGCTGAGCATCCGGGGCGAGTGGGCCAATCCCCTCCAGATCAACCGCAAGAGCATGATTTTCCTGGCCCTCTCGGCACTGGCTACGGGTCTTTCCTGGATCTGCTATTACCGGGCGCTGCAGACCGGCCCGGCATCCCTGGTGGCCCCCATTGACAAGCTAAGCGTAGTCTTCGCAGTCATTCTTTCGGTAGTGTTTTTGGCAGAGAGGCCCGGGATGTTCCAGTGGCTGGGTATCGGGCTTATCACCTGCGGGACGCTGGTCATTATTTTCAAATAATAAATCGTTTATGGCAGGAGAAAGTACCACAAAATTTCCGCAATTCGACAAAGATACAGCATGATCAAGAGCATTATAGATAGATTGCTGTTCGGCAGGCAGGAGGTAAAATTCTGGCTGGATACCCATAATCCTTTTGTGTGTATCGCCCGGTCAGGTTTTAGCCCGCAGACGGTCATCGACGTCGGCACCGGATTCGGAAGCCCCGAACTGTATTTTAACTTTCCCGCTGCCCGGCACATCCTCATCGAGCCCTTGGCAGAGTGGGAAGAGACGCTAAAGGCGATATCTCGGCAGCATAACGCCGAATACATCCTGGCGGCTGCGGCAGATGCCGCGTCAAAAGCCAAAATGTGCGTGCTGCCGGGGTTGGCGGATTCTTTTCTCTGCGATGATAAGGCTAAAGGAGCCTGTGCGCAAACAGCAGAGATGCGCGAGGTGGCGCTGGTGTCTTTGGATGAGCTATGCCTGAGCAAGGGCTGCGAGGGGCCCTATCTTGTCAAGGTAGATGCCCGCGGCAGCGAGCTTCGCGTCTTAAAAGGCGCAAGACAAATCCTGGAGCAGGCCCCTGTAGTTTGCGTGAGGTTCAGGTTCCGGGAAGACCCAAAGCTCGACCCTGCCTTTAAAGGTATCTGCGCTTTTATGCGGGAGCGCGGTTACCGGCGCCACTCTATCGAAAACCGGCTATACCACAGGCAGGATAACCGCATACTGGAAGCAGACGCGATGTTCATTAAAGAAGACCGTCTTCTGCGCGCAAGCAGCTTCTCTAAAAACCGCGGCAGGGATTATGCCGATACCCCGGCTGTTGTAGCCAATCCTGCCTTAATAACCGGTGATTCATATAAGTTTATCGCGGAGCGCGGTTTTATGGGGAGTACCGGAGGTATATTCAATCCCGGAGTGGTCGGGGATCAGGACGGTTTTTGGGTCCTGGCCCGCGGCGAAAAGTACACCTGGCCTAAAGCGAGGTTCCCGATATGGAGGTATATCGCCAGTTACCGTCCGCTATTGCTGCGGCTGGATAAACAGATGCGTATCGAGAATGCGGTCCCCGCGGCCATGAGAGGTTTTCCTGGCGCAAAGTTCAGGCGCTTTGGGGATGATTCGCGACTGTTTTGCTTTAGGGGCAATATATACGTTAATCACTACTCTATATGGTTTATGCCTGACCTGCGCGTACGGCTTAAGAAAGTGCGTTCGTCGCTCTCGAGGCTGGACACGGAGAATGGCTCTTTGCACTACCTGGGAGAAGTCAGCACCGACTTCCGGTTAAAGGACATCGAAAAGAACTCCACATACTTCGAGCACAATGGCCAGCTTTACCTGCTATATTCGGTATATCCTTACCGGCTGCTCAAAGCCCGCGAAGGCTCGCTCCTGGATTTTACGACGGCAGTGCAGAGTGATGTCTCATTCCCCATTGATAGCGGTCATCTCATAGGTTTAAGCTCTAACCCCGTCGATTACGACGGGGACCATTACCTGGTGATGATCAAGAAAAGGAACGACCGTTTCTACGGCAGCTACTCTTACGGCAACTGGGCGCTGCTTATCGACAAAAAGACCCTGCTGCCTTCCATGATCAGCTCCCGGCCGCTGCTGCGCGGCCCGGCGTACAGGGGGCAGAGCCGCCTTATGTATCTTATGTCGGCGGTGAACTGCGGCGATGAGCTTTATTTCTTCTTCGGCGAGTCCGACCTTAACCTTTGCTGCGCAATGATCTCACGTGACAGGCTCAACAGGCATCTTGTAAGGCTATAAAAAACCCTTGACAAAACCCGTTTTTAAGCTACACTTATATATGTAGTAAAGAAGGATTAGAAGTCTTGGGCCGCAAGGTGCGAAGTTCTAGCCTTTGCGGTTTTTTTTCAAGTCATTATCTACCCGTTAGAGATCCTAATCGCAGGTAAGAATGATCAAGATTTCTAACGGGTTTTACTATAATTTTATCGGAAGGAGGTAGTACAGAAATGGCAAAAGGAACAGTAAAGTGGTTCTCGAATCAGAAAGGTTACGGGTTCATTACTCCTGAAAACGGAAGCGATGTCTTTGTGCATCACACCGCTATTCAGGGTGACGGATACAAGACTTTGGACGAAGGCCAGCAGGTCGAGTTTGAGGTCGTCAAGGGTCCTAAAGGTGAACAGGCTTCCAACGTAGTTAAGCTCTAAAAGCCTAAAACCTGACTAAGAAAAGGGGCTGCCCCCGAAAAGGGGCGGCCCTTTTTTTTGTTTAGAGGATCCGGACAGGCCAAAAAGCGTTGCAATGGCCGTCTTTTAAAGGTAAGATAAGACGGAGGTTATGACCATGGATTGGCTGCTCAACATATCTCTTCTTATCTTCGGTTTTCTTCTTCTGATAAAAGGGGCTTCCTGGCTTGTTGACGGGGGATCGTCTATGGCCCGCTGCCTGGGTATATCGGACCTTTTTATCGGGCTTACCGTTATCTCTCTGGGCACGTCCATGCCGGAGTTTTTCATCGATACCACCGCGGCCGCAGGAGGCAACACCGGGCTGGTCATAGGAAGCATAATCGGCAGCAACGTCGCCAATATCCTGCTTATCCTGGGCATTGGGGCGCTTATTTTTCCTTTGGTTTTTCAGCACAATACCACCTGGAAAGAGATCCCTTTTACCTTTCTGGCTGCGGCCATGGTCTTCATATTGGGAAATGACGGGTTGGTCGATGGAGCGCAGGATTCCTTCCTCGGACGGATAGACGGCCTGGTACTGGTTAGCTTCTTCGTCATTTACATATATTATCTGGCGGATATAGCCAAAAATGAAAGCCGGCGCCAGGCGCAGTCCTGTCCCCGGGGCAGTATGCGCGCATCGTTGCTGAGGGTCGTCTTTGGCCTGATAGGGCTGTTTCTGGGAGCGCAGGCAGTGGTTAACACCGCGGTTTTCATCGCCGGCAGGCTCAATGTTTCCCAGAACCTGATAGGCCTGGCCGTGGTTTCTATAGGCAGCACCCTGCCTGAACTGACTGCTACGGTCGTGGCAGCGATGAAGAAGCGCCCGGAGTTGGCCCTGGGCAATATCGTCGGTTCGAACATCGCCAATATCTTTCTGGTCCTGGGCCTTTGCGCCATTATCCGGCCGCTGCCATTGAGGCCGCAGGACAACTTCGCTATCGGCATCGCGATACTCGCCAGCCTGTTGTTGTTCTTGAGCGCCTTTGTCGGACGCAGGCATACCCTGGACCGTTGGACAGGAGGCTTATTTGTCTCTATCTATGTCTTTTACCTGATATCCGTCCTCAGGATGGGGTGAACCTCCGCAAACCTCCCTAACGCATTTTAAGCCAGCTATAAAAATAATGGAACTTTTTGCCTGCGCGCCTTGTCTAATATGGCGGAATAAGCCAAAACCGGACAGGGAAGGGTTGGTCAAAGGAGGCAGGGTATGGGCAAAAAGACAGTTGTTTCAGGGGCTCTGGCGGTAATAATCGCGATGGGGTTATTCTTGCAGCCGGTACAGGCGTACTCCTGGCCGGGCGCAAGGGGCGCGCATAGAGATAAGGGCCGGCATTATCCCAGGCACGGCAATACCGTTTTCTCGCTGCCCGGGACATCTCTGTCAATCAACCTGGGCGGATTGAGTTTTTTTTACTCGGACGGGGTATTCTACCGCAGGTCAGGGGCAAGATTTACGGTGGTCAAGCCTCCGCGCGGCGCCCTAATAAAGACGCTGCCCTGGGGGTATCAAAAGGTTGTAATTAACGGCATAACCTATTATACTAATGATGGTATATATTATCAGGCGGTGCCGCGCGGCTACATGGTGGTGGATGAGCCGCAGACCGTCTATACCTATACCGTTCCCATGCAGGCAGAAGGCGATACGTTTATCCTGAATATACCCAATTACCGCGGAGGGTATACGCCGGTGGTCATCAGGAGGTCAGGGAGCGGGTTTGTCGGTCCGCAGGGCGAGTATTACGCGGGTTTCCCTTCGATGGAGCAGCTGCGTATTATGTATGCCAATAGATAGAGAGATCATAAGCAGGGCCCAGCAAGGCGATAAGGAAGCCTTTGAGGCCCTTTATAAGAGCAGCGCGGCATTCGTTTATAACGTAGCTTTTCGGATACTGGAGAGCAGGGAAGATGCCCGGGAGGTGCTCCAGGATGTATTCGTGCTGGTTTTTCGAAAGCTTAAGAGCTTTGGTTTCCGGTCGTCTTTCGAGACCTGGGTATACCGTGTCTGCGTCAATCAGGCGCTTAATTTCATTAAGAAGAAGGAAAGGCTTAAGATGAATACTTTCGAATACGACGATTCCCGCGCGCAAGAACCGGTTGTCGCCGCGCAGGCCGAGAGCAATATGATAAGGCAGGACCGCAAGGATACGGCAGACAGGCTCCTGGCAACGCTGGCGCCGGACCAGCGCGCCTGCGTGGTGCTCAGGGATATGCAAGGGTTAAGCTATCAAGAGATATCCCGGACGCTCGGGATAAATATTAACACCGTGCGTTCAAGGCTCAAGAGGGCGCGCGAGAGGTTGCTCGAGACTGGAAAGAAGGCCGGTTATGAAAGACTGTAAAAAATTCAGGGAGCTGATCCTTACCGATTATACGGACATGCAGTTGGATGAGCGCGGCAAAAAGGAGGTAGAGGCGCATATCTCTTCATGCGCTGCCTGCCGCCGGTTAAGCCAAGAGCTTAATTTCCTGGTTTCGCCCATAAGAGGAGCCCGTAAAGAGGAGCTGCCTAAGGAGTTGTGGCCTTTGGTCAAGGAAAAGGCGGGGTTGGAAGAGGAGGTTTTAGATAAGCGCGATGCCGGCCGGCTCCTGGAGGGGGTGCTGGATTGGTTGTTTTCGCCGTTCTTCTTCCGGCGCCTGGCTCCTGTCCTGGCAAGCGTGGTTTTTCTGGTTTTAGCGGGATTCTTTTCTTTTTACCGGCACGAGCTTTTGACAACCAGGGACGCGCAGCAGGGTTCATACCTGGTAAGCATGTTTTCGCAATCGCCGGTTCAGTCGGATACACCGGGTTTGGGTTTCGGGACAGATGTTGAGGAGTATTTTTTATGAAAAGGAGGGGTTTATGAAAAGGGGTTGGGGTGCGTTTTTGGTGGTATTGTTTTTAGGGTTGTTCGTCGTTTCCAGCGCCTATGCCTGGGGGCCCGGAAAATGCGCAAAAGGGGATAAAAAGGGTAAAGCGGTAAAAGGCCAGGCCCTTATGGAGAAGAGGCGCGAGCGTCTCAATGAGAAGATGGACGAGATTTACTCGCAGATCGGGCTTACCGAGAAGCAGAAAAAGATGCTCGAAGCAAATAAGGAGCGCCATCGCCAGAGGGCGAAAGTGATGATGGAGAACTCAGGCAAGTTAAGAGCTGAGCTTAATCAGGCGCTTATGGAGCCGAAGCTGGACATGAAGAAGATCGATGCCGTGCAGGCAAAGCTTAAGGCCGCTAACGCAGAGCTTACGGATGAACGGTTGAAGTCTGTTCTGGAGATCAGGGGTATCCTTTCGGCGGAGCAGTTCGGTAAGTTTCTGACGCTTATGGGAGAGCAGAGAAGCTGCGGGGCAAGAGGCCCGGGCAGGCTTGAGAAGAAATAACACTGGTTTTATGCCGGGGGCAGCGACCTGCCCCCGGCATCTTTGCCTATGCCGCGCGCCTATCCCTCAAAGATCTCCATTGAATTGACCAATCGCTGCAATTATGCATGCCGCATATGCCCTGTCAGGGGCTCTGTCTATCCTGCCCTGGATATGGATTTTGCGGTCTTCAAAAAGATCATTGATCAGATCCGCGTCTGGATCCCCGCCGAAGCCGAGCTTACCCTGCGGCTCCATGTTTTCGGAGAGCCTTTTTTGTATAATAAGATATTCGACGCCCTTGATTACATTGATTTAAAGCTCAAGCGCAAGGCCTGGATCAGCACTAACTTTAGCTCACTTGATCCGGCCATGATCAAGCGGCTGGTCAGCCCCAGGCCTTATAACGTGGAGCTGGGTATTTGGACGGACGCGCTGGAGCAGCAGGCCTACGCGTACCAGCGCGGCGCAGGCTTTGACAGGGCCCACGCCAACATCGATTACCTTATAAAGTTGAAAAATGAAAACAACAGCGCTCTCCCGGAGTTTCACGTGGGCTGCATTATTACCAGGAAGAACAAAAGAGGCTCAGGGGCCTTCCTGGATTTCTGGAAGAAGAAGCTGCGAGGCGTAAAAGGCGCTTCGGTCCGTTCGGCTGTCTCTCACGACTGGGCCGGCCAGGTAACCGAGAGTTCCGTTATCCAGAAAAAACACGGGCTTTGCGTAAGGAGGCGCTGCGGGATGCCGCTTGAGGAGATGGTGATCTTTTCTAACGGCGACGTAAGCCCGTGTTGTTTTGACGCTAACCATAGTATTCTAATCGGCAGCATCATAGACCAGGAGCTGCCTTTGGTCTGGAGCGGCGAGAAGGCCGTCTCATTCAGGCAAAAAGCCTTTTTGGCTTCTCTGGATTCGTTTTCGCTCTGCAAAAACTGCATAAAATACCATGCGCCTATAGGCATTTATATAAAGGATGTTTTCAGGCGCATCCTGCGCGGGAGCTTCCCTGCATCCGCAGTAAAATTTTAATATTTTTATACCATAAAATAAAAAAATATCTTATAATAATGATGTTTTGTCCACGCCAAGCTGTCCCGCTTTCAGGGCTTATCAGGCAGTTCAACTTTACGGAGGGTAAAATATGGTGTTTGCCGGTCTATTCCTCATTCTAGCAACGGTATTACTTGCCCCTTTCCTGATAAAAAAGGTCGAAGAGGAGCTGGAGATCTTTCTCTTTGTGATGGGCTGCGCGGCAGTCACTATAACCAGCCAGTGGAGCCTGCATCTGATAGAGGAAGCGCTGCTGGAGCCGGTAAAAATAACCCTGGCGGTCCTGGCCGCGGGTTTTCTCTTTCACCGTTTTCAAAGACAGATAACCCATAACGTCAACAGGTTCGCGGATGCAATAGGTCTTAAGCTTTTCGTTTTTCTGGCGATCTCGGTCCTGGGGCTGTTGTCCAGCGTCATAACCGCGATCATTGCGGCGCTGGTGCTGGTGGGAATAATAAACTGCCTTATCCTTGAGAGAAAGCTGGAGCTGAAGATAGTGGTGCTGGCCTGTTATTCTATCGGCATGGGCGCGGCCCTGACGCCTATCGGAGAGCCCTTGTCGACCATTGTCATCGCCAAGCTCAAATGCGATCCTTATAACGCGGGCTTTTTCTTTTTGTTCCACCATCTTTGGATTTTCGTTATACCGGGCGTGGCGTTCTTCAGCCTGCTTGGGGCCCTGCTTATGCCGGCCAAGCGCCTGGAAGGAGATACTATCGGCGTCTGTAAGGATGAGAAAGTCAAGGAGGTCGTGATCAGGGCAGGCAAGGTCTATTTGTTCGTAATGGCCCTGATCTTTCTGGGCAAAGGTTTTAAGCCCATCATCGACGCCTATATATCGAAGATACCGTATCAGGGGCTTTACTGGCTGAATATCGTCTCGGCTGTCCTTGATAACGCTACCCTTGCCGCGGCAGAGATAGGCCCGAGCATGGGGATAGTGCAGATAAAGTCGGCGGTCATCGGCCTATTGATAGCGGGAGGCATGCTTATACCCGGCAATATCCCCAATATCATTGCGGCCGGAAAGCTGAAGATCAAAAGCTCCGAGTGGGCCAGGTTCGGTCTGCCGCTGGGGCTTATAGTAATGTTGGCCTATTTCTTATTGTTGTTATTTGTCCGTTAATCCGTCCAAATGCCCAAAGTAAGCCTTAATTTAAAACTGCTGGAAGTAAGCGAGAATGCCGTCGCGGTCATCTATGCTGCCTGCCGTCAGTGCTACAGCGAAAAGTTCGCCGCGGATATCCTGGCTTCAACTGAGCACGATCCGGCAAAGCAGGAGGATTTTGTAAGGCATGTCGTCTCTTCCGGCCACGAAAGCCCCCTGGAGCACGTAAAGTTCACCTTCGCGATAGAGGGGGTATCCCGCGCGCTTACCCACCAGTTGGTCAGGCACCGCCTGGCATCTTACTCCCAGCAGAGCCAGCGCTACGTTAAAGAGAAGGATTTTGATTATATTATCCCTCCCTCGCTCGAACGTGATCCCGAAGCCCAAAAGGAGTTTGAGGGGCTGATGCGCCGAATCCAGGAAGGCTATACCCGGCTCCTGGGTTTTATGGCCAAATACGGTTCGAGCGGCGAGGCCGCTCAGCAGGACGCGCGATTCGTGCTCCCCCAGGCAGCCGAGACCAAGATCGTCGTCACCATGAACTGCCGCGAGCTCCTGCACTTCTTTAAGCACCGCTGTTGCGCGCGGGCGCAGTGGGAGATACGCAGGCTTGCCGAGGAGATGCTTAAGGTCTGCAAAGCCAAGCTTCCTGCGGTTTTCTGGGCAGCCGGGGCAAAGTGCCTGGAGCTTGGGTACTGTCCGGAAGGCGAAAAGTTCTGTTGCGGCAAATATCCGGTAAAAGATAAAGTTATAGGCAAAAAATAACTAAGATATGGAAACCCAGGACTGCCAGCCCCTGCGTAAAACCCCCCTTTACCAAAAACACCTGTCTTTGGGCGCGAAGCTCGCCCCTTTCGGCGGATGGCTCATGCCTATTCAATATGAGGGCATTCTTGCGGAGCACGCGCATACCCGCACTAAGGCTTCGGTCTTCGATATCTGCCATATGGGAGAGTTTATGCTTGAGGCCGATGCCCAAGAAAGCGGCCTGGATCGCATCGTGACCCAGGATATAGTCGGCATGCCTTTGGGCACCTGCCGTTATGGTTTTATGTTGACGCCCGAGGCAACGGTGATAGATGATTTGGTGGTCTATCGGTTAGAGGAGAAATCCTGGATGCTGGTAGTCAATGCCGCTACGATCTCTTCGGATGAAGGGCATCTTAGGCAAAACCTGAAGCCGGGCGCTGCCTTGCGAAATATTTCAGATGCTACGGCCAAGCTTGATCTGCAGGGCCCGCTATCCCTGTCGGTTATAAAGGAGTTGGCGGGTCCGGATACGCAAAAGCTCAAGTACTATGGTTTTGGCAAGTTTGCATTGCTGGGCGAGGATGTCATAATAAGCCGCACCGGTTATACCGGCGAGATGGGTTTTGAGATCTATTCTTCCAATGCCGCAGGCCTGAGGCTTTGGGATAATCTCCTGGAGGGCGGCCAGGTAAAGCCAGCCGGACTTGGCTGCCGCGATACCCTGCGGCTGGAGATGGGATATCCTTTATACGGTCAGGATATTGACCGAGAGCATACCCCGTTGGAAGCAGGGCTTGCCAGGTTCCTGGATTTTTCCAAGGATTTCATCGGCAAGACCTCCCTTGTCGAGCAGATAAAGGAGGGCGTTGGCCGGCACATGATCTTTTTTAAGGCGGAGTCCAGGCGTTCACCCCGCCACGGCTTTGATATCCGCTCAGGCTCCAGGTCCATAGGTAAGGTTACCAGCGGTTCTTTTTCGCCCAGCCTTTCGACAGGCATAGGTATGGGGTATGTCAGCATTGAGCTTGCCGAAGGTGACAGGGTCATCGTCACCGACGGCTCAAGCGAAATACCGGCTGTTGTTGTCAGGAAGCCTTTTTATAAAAAGGGGGTTAAGCAATGAACGTGCCACAGAATCTCTTGTATACCAAAGATCACGAATGGGCGCGCATCGAGGGTTCGACCGCTTACGTCGGGATCACCGATCATGCCCAGTCCTCTCTTGGGGATATCACTTTTGTCGAGCTGCCCAAAAAAGGGGCAAAATTAGAGCGTTCCAAGTCCTGCGCGACTGTCGAGTCGGTAAAGGCCGCCTCGGACGTCTACGCGCCGTTATCCGGTACCGTAAGCGGGGTCAACGAATCTTTGGGCGCCCATCCGGAGCTGATAAATCAGTCTCCTTACGATAAGGGGCATTTTTTTGTCATGGAGTTCTCCGATGAAAAAGAAAAATCCCTTCTTATGGATGCGGCCTCTTACGAGCGTTATCTGGAAAGCCAGTCTAAATGAGCCGCGGTGATGTCTAAGGCGGAAAGCGGTATCAGATCGGTAAAAGGATGCCTGGGTGTCCCCGGCAGGCTACTGGATTATCTGGGTCACCGGACGCTGGGCAGGACGGTAAGGATAGAGGCGTCCAGCCTTTGCCAGCTTAAGTGCGCCAGGTGTCCTGCGCTGGCCTCTGATGAGAACGGGCTCTTTGACAGCGTCATCGGCCGCGGCAGCATCAGCTTTGATGATTTCAGGCACATAATCGATTCCAATCCCTGGATAAACAGGGTGGAGCTGTCGAACTGGGGCGAGATCTTTTTGAATCCCCGCCTGAAAGACATCATCGAATACGCCTATTCGAAAGGCGTTGTCCTGTATTCGAATAACGGGGTCAATTTAAATCACGCCGCAGATGACGTTTTGGATTGCATGGTTAGATGCGGTTTCGATCTGCTGACCGTCTCCATATCCGGGGCCACAAACGACGTGTATAAAATATATCATGTGAACGGGGACCTGGAAAGGGTGGTTGCCAACATCAGGGCTATTAACGGGTTTAAGAAGAGATATAACAAAAAGAAACCCGAGCTCGTCTGGAAGTTCGTAGTTTTCGGGCACAACCAGGGAGAGCTTGCGCTTGCCCGGAAGATGGCCGCAGGGCTGGGTATGTCTTTTAAGGCCGCGCCTAACGACTACCCGCAGTATTCCCCGCTTAATGACGCGCAGGCGATCAGAGGCTATCCCGACAGCCCCAACGCAGGCTTCTGCCACCAGCTCTGGAGGTCGCCGCAGATCAACTGGGACGGCAAGCTTCTTGGCTGTTGCCGCAACATCTACGGGGATTTTGGAAATGTCTTAGAGGAGGGCCTGTCGGCCTGCCTTAGGGGCGGCAAGTATATTTATGCCAAGCGCATGCTCTTAAGGCTGTCTCCTGCGTCTGGCCAGATACCTTGCGCATCCTGTCCAGAATACAAGTCGGGGTCGTATCTGCGAAATATCAGGCATTTCGGCATGCTCTCGTTTATTGACGGCCGCAATCTTCCTAAGGATTTACTTTAAAAGACCAGAGTGTTATAATCATAGAATGAGTTATATCAGCCATACACCCCGGGATGTAAAAGAGATGCTTAAGGCCATTGGTGTCGGCTCTATCGATGAGCTCTTCAGGGACATCCCCGCCGCGCTCGGCCCGCGTTCATTCGATATACCAAAAGGAAAGTCAGAGTTTGAGGTCAGCGAACACCTTAAGTCGCTGGCGGCTAAGAACGCCTCTTCTCTTATCAGCTTTGTCGGGGCCGGTTTCTACGATCATTTTATACCTGCGGCAGTGGATGCGCTGGCCGGCCGTGCGGAGTTTTACACCGCCTACACCCCTTATCAGCCGGAATGCTCCCAGGGCTGGCTGCAGGCAATATACGAGTTTCAGACCGCGGTTTGCGAGTTGACGGGGCTGGATGTAGCCAACGCCTCCCTTTATGACGGCGGCACCGCCCTGTATGAAGCGGCAATGATGGCCGTGCGCCTTACCGGCAGGAATAAGATAATCATGGACAGCGGCATAAGCCTGCTTTACCGCACCATGCTCTACACCTACACTTCCAATCTTTCCATTGAGTTCGTCGAGATACCTGTTGTCCACGGCCAAAGCTGCCGTGAGCAGCTCTATAAGCATTTAGATGACAGGACCGCGGCGGTGATCCTGCAGAACCCTAATTTCTTCGGCGCCGTCGATGACCATAGCGATGTGGTAGCCAAGGTCCACTCCTGCGGTGCCCTGGCCATACAATCCGTTTATCCGGTGGCGCTGGGCATGCTTAAATCTCCGGGCGAGATGGGGTTTGATATCTCTACCGGAGAAGGTCAGAGCTTCGGTATCCCCTTATCCTTCGGCGGGCCATATCTGGGCTTTATGGCCGCAAAAAAGGAGCTGGTACGTCAGATGCCGGGCAGGATCGTGGGCGCGACCGCGGATTCGCAAGGCAGGCGGGGTTTTGTGCTGACGCTGCAGACGCGTGAGCAGCATATCCGCAGGGAAAAGGCCACGTCCAACATCTGCTCCAACGAAGCCCTCTGCGCCTTGCGTTTTACGATATACGCTTCGCTGGTCGGCAGGAGCGGCCTGAAAGAGCTGGCGAGGCTTAATTACAGCAAGGCCGAGTTCGCCAAAGACGCCATTTCGCGCATACCGGGCGTCCAAGTCAAGCGCAGTTCGCCCACTTTCAACGAATTTACGGTGCTGCTGCCGCGTAATGCCGACGAAGTGGTGCAGCGCATGATCAATAAAGGCTTTGCCTGCGGTTTCCCCTTGGGCAGATTCTATAAAGGCATGGACAATTACCTGTTGGTTGCCGTGACCGAGAAGAGGACCAGGGAAGAGATACTGCTCTTGGCCGGCAGCCTGGAGGCGGTCCTTACTTAAGATGAAGATCAAGATCATAAAATCACCCGCTTTTAATATTTTCCTCAATTATAAGACGCTGCCGCCTTTGAGCCTGGGCTGCATCTACGCTTTCCTAAAAAAGAAGGGCTACGATATTAGCCAGCACGATCTTAATGTTAGCGGCTACTGCCGCGGCAATGATTATTACTATCCGCGGGTAAGGAATAAGCTGATCAGGCTGTTTTTTGATCAAGAGCGGCTTGTCCGTTACCTTAAGGGCCGGCAAGAACCGGCGCTTGATGATATCGTAGGCCGCTATCTTGAAGAAACGGACCTCAAGAATACGGATATACTGCTGGTTTCGGTCTATAGCAACGACCTTTGTTCGTCTGTCATGTCGTTGCTAATCTCCGCCTATTTTAAGCACAGATGCGGCGGTAAGACCGTAATAGCGGGAGGGGAGTGGCTGCAAAGAGGATATATTTACGAGAACTTCGAGCTTTACAACAGCCTGGGTATCATCGATTATCAGGTGATGGGTTACGGAGAGATCCCCCTGGAGATGTTGTTGCAAAAGCTAGACGGACGGGATGTAGGGCTTGAGCAGATACCGGGCCTGGCCTACGCGCTGGATGGCAGGGTTTTTAAGAACCCTGCCAACAAACACCAGGTCCTTATCTCACCCTGTTTCGATGGCCTGCCTTTGGAAAGGTACCGTTGGCAGGAGGCAGGATTTTTCGCCGGGATACCCGCAGCAGGTTTTCCGTCAGACGGCAACCTGATGCTGCCTTTTCAGAGCATACACGGCTGCGCCAACCGCTGCTCCTTCTGTCTTTCGTCAGCCGACAGCAAGCTCTATTATCTTGATCCGCAAGAAGCGGTAGCAAGCCTGGCAAAGCTTCGCGCCAAATACGGCACCCGGTATTTCTTTCTCCTGGATAACCAGACCAATATTTCCGCCGGTTTCATCAAGGATTTCTGTAACCGGATATTGGATTCGGGCCTGGATATTATATGGTCAGCCTGCGCCAACTTCACCACCCTCGATGACCCCCAGACCCTTAAACTAATGAGGAAGGCCGGGGCCTGCCGCCTGATATTCGGATTAGAGACAGCCAGCCCCAGGCTGCTGGAGATCGTAGAAAAAAAAGTTGATCTTCAAGATGTCAGGCGCAAGCTGGCCTGGTGCAATGAAGCGGGGATCTGGACGGAGATGGAGATCATTGCGGGGCTGCCTCACGAGAACCAGGAGGATGTCCGGGCTACCGTAAAATTCATAAGCGATAACCGCTCAAGTATCGACGGCGTGTTTATCAACAGATTCTATTTGGTGGAAGGCAGCCTTATGCTTAAGTCTCCTGCCAATTACGGGCTGACTAACGTCAGAAGCTACCATAATTTTGCCGAATCATTCAGGACGGGAGTGGAAGCCTGGAGTTACTCATTCGATGAGGTAGGGGGGTTAAGCTGGGAAGAGAAAAAATGCCAGATCAACGAATCCTATAATCGCGTCTACGGTTTTCTTAAGGCCAATGACGCCGTATCCGGCGCCGTTAAAGACGAATCCAACGTTATTTTTTATCTGTACTCTCATTTATCCGATAAAGAAGAGATCGCTTATTATCTGAGGCTTTACCGCAATTATTATAATAACAGGCTTACGCCTTTGCCGGTCAAGCTCCTCCATCTTTCCAGGAGGATACGGATGAAGACCAGCGAGCGCCTGATGCGCTGGAAGCTGCAGGTGCATCGCGCATCCGATACGGATCTCTGTTCCGGGTGTTCGCAGAGTTGCATTAGCGCAGGAGAGAATGATCGGGAGGACCAGTGGAGCTGATATTCGATAAACATAAGGAAGGAATGGGCTCATCATTGTTTGCGGCCTCTCAACTGCCGGATCCGGCGCCACTGGATACCAAATACTGCCGCCTCCAGCAGCCCAGGCTTGCTGACGTAAGCGAACTGGAGGTGGTGCGTCATTACACCAATCTTTCCCGGTTAAACTACTGCGTGGATACCAACTTTTATCCGCTTGGCTCCTGCACCATGAAGTATAACCCCAAGTTCACCGAGCGCCTGGCTTCGCTTGAGGGGTTTGCCTCTGTGCACCCTCTCCTGCCGCAGCTGTCCGGAGGAGGGATGCTGGCGCAGGGGGCGCTGGAGGTGCTTTATGAAACGGACAGGCTTCTGTGCGAGATCACCGGCATGCACGCCTTTACCATGCAGCCGCTTGCCGGCGCCCACGGAGAGCTGACCGGAGTAATGCTTATAGCCGCTTATCATAAGTCCCGGGGCAGCCGTCGTAAATACGTGATCGTCCCCGATTCATCGCACGGGACCAACCCCGCAAGTGCCGCGATCGCCGGCTATCAGGTCATCGTCATCCCTACTGCCGAAGACGGCTATATGGATTTAGAGGAATACAAAAAATGCCTCAACGAGGATGTCGCCGCGGTGATGCTGACCTGTCCGGATACCCTGGGGATATTCAACCCGCGCATAAAAGAGATCAGCGATATGGCCCATGCGGTAGGGGCGCTAATGTATTATGACGGAGCTAATCTCAACGCAATGCTGGGCAAATGCCGCCCCGGCGATATCGGTTTTGACGTCGTGCATATAAACCTGCACAAGACATTCGCCACCCCTCACGGCGGCGGCGGCCCCGGCGCCGGGCCCGTCGGCGCAAACGAGAAGCTGGCGCAGTTTCTGCCTATACCCAGGGTCATAAAGCGCTGCGACGGCAGCTTCGCTTTGGATTATCATTACAAGAGCTCCATCGGTTACGTCGCGCCTTTTTACGGCAACTTCGCGGTGATACTAAAGGCTTTTGCCTACATCATGTATCTGGGCAGGGAGGGGCTGGAGCAGATAAGCGACTACGCGGTGCTTAACGCCAACTACTGCCGCGCCAAGCTGAAACAATACTACGATATCGCCTATGACAAGATCTGCATGCACGAATGCGTTTTCTCGGCTTTGCGCCAGGCCAGGCACGGAGTGCACGCTATCGATATAGCCAAGTACCTCATCGATAAGGGGCTTCATCCCCCGACCGTGTATTTTCCGCTTATCGTAAAAGAAGCGCTGATGATCGAGCCTACGGAGACCGAGTCTAAAGAGACCCTTGATCTCTTTATCCGGGCGATGATCGAGGTCGCCGAGCTTGCCGAAAAAGACCCATCGGCACTCAAGCAGGCGCCGAGGTCTGCTCCGGTAACGAGGCTTGATGAGACGCTGGCTGCCCGCCAGCCGAACCTGCGCTGGCAGCCGCAACAGAGTTGACATGAAAATATTCAGATTGATCCGTTCCCAGCCCGCAAGCGCCGCTTATAATATGGCCCTGGATGAGGTGATATTTACCACCTGCTGCCAGAAAGGGATCCCTACGTTCAGGGTATATCGCTGGGAAAACCCGTCCTTTAGCGCCGGTATCTCCCAGGATGTGCGGGTAGTCGCCGATATGCAGCGCTGCCTGGAAGACGGGGTGGAGGTGGTGCGCAGGATGACCGGCGGAGGCATACTCTTTCATGACGACGAGATAACCTACAGCTTTGCCTGCCGCAAGGCGGATATCGGAGAGCCCCAGGAAACCCTGGTTTCTTACCGGCATATCTGCGCTTTTCTTTTGCGTTTCTACGAGTCCCTGGGTATTGAGGCGTACTTCGCGCTGCAGGACAAAGATTTTATCCGCCAAAGCATCCCTCACCATATCTGCAGCGCATCTCGGGAAAAATACGATATCGTCGCCGGCTCAAAGAAGATAGGCGGGAACGCCCAGAAGAGAAGGAGGCAGGAGCTGTTTCAGCACGGGATAATCCCTTGCTCCATCGATTGGGATCTGGTTGGACGCTACCTGCGCGGTTGGGCGCAAGATATCTCATTAGGTTGCGCAAGCCTTAGCGAGCTTTTGGGGCGCATGCCGGATAAAGACATTATTGAAGAGGTGCTTATCCGCTCCTTTGCCCAGCAGTTTGATGTTTCTTTCATCCAGGAAAACCTCGCTCCCGAAGAAGAATCTCTCTGCCGCCGGCTCATCGAGACCAAATATGCCAACCCTGACTGGAACCACAAAAAGATCCGCCTCGACCAGGCCCTCTTGGCTTAATAAAAAGATATCGCTGAAAGGTTGCTTGGGCGTAAAATCCATCTTAAGGGATTTAAGGCTTGAGACAGTTTGCGAGCAGGCGCTTTGCCCTAATATCGGCGAGTGCTTTTGCGCGGGTCACGCAACCTTTATGATACTCGGTAAGTACTGCACGCGCAGCTGCAGTTTTTGCGGCGTGAAAAAAGGAGCCACCTTGCCCCCTGACGAAGACGAGCCCCGGCGCATTGCCGAGGCGGTTTCAAGGCTGGGTTTGCGTCATGTCGTGGTCACCAGCGTGACCCGCGACGATCTTGTTGACGGAGGGGCCGGGATATTTGCTGAAACCGTCCGTCTTATAAGAGGGCGGGACCCCGCAGTTACGATCGAAGTGCTTATACCGGATTTTAAACTTTCCAGGGAATCTATTGCGGCCGTATGCTCATCCGGCCCACAGATAATCGCGCATAATCTTGAGACGGTAAGCTCGCTTTATCCTTTAGTAAGGAGGGATTCGGATTACGCTGGTTCGCTTGGGCTCCTGAGGGCCGTGAAATCTTTAGACGCCCGTATCTTTACCAAATCCGGGATAATGCTCGGGTTAGGGGAGAGCCGCGATGAAGTGTTGAGTGTATTCGATGATTTAAGAAGGGTGGATTGCGACTTCCTGAGTATCGGTCAGTATCTGGCTCCCGGCCGGGCGCATTATCCCGTGCGCGAATATGTCCGGCCGGAGGTCTTTGACGATTACCGCAGGCAAGCGCTGCTGCGCGGGTTCAGGCACGTGGAAAGCGCTCCCTACGTGCGCAGCTCCTATATGGCAGAGGGGTATTTATCAGGGGCAGGTAAATGATCTCAAAGATAAAAAAGATAGGTTTTTTTGTCGCGTTGGCCTGCGTATTATTCGGCGTGTTCGTGGCGCGGCAGCTCTATTGGCACGGAGCGTTTTTACGCCCCATAGTGGTTATGGGCGATAGCCAGCATTTTCCGCAGGTGCATAAGAAGATCGTGGCCGCGGCGGTAAGGGAGCGGCCCATAGCGGTATTCCAGCTCGGCGACCAGGTTGAAGACGGGCATAGCCACCTCCAATGGGAGGTTTTTAACGAGATCACCTATGCCATGCGCCGGGTAGCCAAATACTATCCGGCTCTCGGCAATCACGAGGCCAACTCCCCGCTTTACTTCGAAAACTTCAAACTGCCCAACAACGAACGCTGGTATGCGGTCAAAGAAAACAATATCCTTTTTATCATCCTGGACAGTGAGTCTGCGTTTTCTGCGGATTCACAGCAGTACCGTTGGTTCAGGGATACGCTCAAGAAGCACTCGCCGCTTGCCAGCTTTATCATCGTTAACTTTCATCGGCCGCTGTTTACCAGCTCTTCAGTGCACCATGAAGACGAAATGGGTTGGCGCAATGAGATCCTGCCTTTGCTGGAGCAGTACCGGGTCAATGCCGTATTTTCCGGCCACTGCCATAATTACGAGAGGTGTCTTTATAAAGGCATATATTTTATCGTTTCAGGAGGTGCCGGCTCCCGGCTTTACGACAAAACCCGCAACTCGCCTTACAGCCAGAAGTTCATAAAACAGTTTCATTACTGCCGGTTGGATAATTCAGGAGACAGGGTTTTGGTTTCGGTCATAGACATAAACGGGGATTTAATAGACGAGTTTGAGCTGAAATCAAGGCTTTGACGCAGCTTTGGCTTTACTTGGGCCGGGCGAAATCCACCTGTTTTGGGTCGAGTCTCTTGGCGAGGTGCTCGTAGGCATTGATGCGGCAGTTAAGAATTTTATTCTCCAGACCCTCCCAGGTTAGAGGCCCGATGTTCAGGAATTCTTCTGTCCCCCGGCTGATCCTGGGCAGTACTGGCTTCAGGTAAGTCATTATTACGCGTAAGGCATTCAATCCGCAGGTGCAGGCCTCTAGGGCCCCCTGCGGATTTTTCTTGGCAGCATCCCACGGGGCCTTGGCGTCGATATAGACGTTGGTCAGGTCCGCCAGCGAGACGATCTCTTTCATTGCCCGGTTAAATTCGAAATCGTCATAGTATTTTCTGATCTGGGCGCCGGAAGCCAGCAGTTTTCTTACCAGCATTTCTCCTTCGTCATCCATTATCGAAAGCTTGCCGCCGAGCTTCTTGTTGACCACCGCCCCCAGGCGGCTGGCGATATTGACCACTTTATTCACGACGTCCGAGTTGACCTTGAATACGAAATCATCCCAGTTGATGTCGATATCATCAATCGAAGATGAGAGCTTCGAGGCGTAGTAATAGCGCAGCAGCTCGGGGTCCAGATTATCGAGGTACTCGCGCGCCCTGATAAAAGTGCCCCTGCTCTTGGACATCTTTTCGCCGTTTATGGTCAGGAAACCGTGGATGTGTATGCCTGTCGGCAGCGTAAACCCTGAAGCCATGAGCATCGCCGGCCAGAAGAGGGTGTGGAAGTAGAGAATGTCTTTACCTATTATATGATGGATCTCGAACTCGCTCCCCCTCCATATGCGCTCGAAATCCAGGCCCGATTTGGCGCACCAGTTCTGGGTAGTGGCGATATAGCCGATAGGCGCGTCCATCCAGACGTAGAAGTACTTATCCTGGGTGCCGGGGATCTTGAAGCCGAAGTAGGGCTCATCGCGGCTGATGTCCCAGTCTTTTAAGCCCTGCTTAAACCACTCCTGCAGCTTATTGCGGATCTCAGGCTGGACGTGTCCCTCCTCGTCGATCCACTGTTTTAACTTCTCGGAAAAAGCCGAAAGCTTAAAAAAGTGGTGGACCGTAGGTTTTGATCTGGGGGTATTGGCGCATTCCGCGCATTTAGGTCCGATGAGATCAACAGGTGAATATGTGGCGCTGCATTTTTCACAGGAGTCGCCGTATTGGTCGGGGGCCTTGCATTCGGGGCAGGTCCCGCGGATAAAGCGGTCAGGCAGGAATATTCCGCAGTTGTCGCAGAAGAGCTGGGATATCTGTTTTTCATAGATAGCGCCGTTCTTTTTGGCCTCCAGGTATATGAACTCCGACAGCTTTTTGTTTTCCGAAGAGTTGGTGGTGTAGTAATTATCGAAGCTTATATCGAACTCCTTAAAATCCGCAACATGCTCCCGTTGCATTCTTTCGATCAGCTCTTCGGCGCAGATCCCCTGTTTCTTGGCTGAGAGCATTACGGGGGTGCCGTGCGTATCATCGGCGCACATATAGTAACAGTCATTGCCGATAAGCCTCTGGAAGCGCACCCAGATATCGGTCTGGATATACTCTACAAGGTGGCCTATATGGATACTGCCGTTGGCGTAGGGCAGGGCGCTGGTGACAAGCATCTTTCTTTTTTCGTCCATGATGGATTATTGTATCTGAATTAGCCTTTTTTGGCTACATATTTCTGGCTTGCGGTCTGGATCCGGGGACGGTTCTCGATCGTCTCGATCGGAGCCAGATATGGGGACGGTTCTCGATCGAGAACCGTCCCCGCAGCATAACGAGGACCTCCACTGTATCCGAAATCGGTAATCTGCCAATATCATTAATAGATACTTGACAATCATGTTATCATATGCTAATTTAATGAAAATGATACAGCCGGTCAGGCTTAAGAACCTCGAAGATGTGCCGCTTTATCCGATAGGCGCAATCGCCAAGGCAGTCAAGGTGTCCATAAATACACTGCGTCTGTGGGAGAAGAAGGGGCTGATCAGGCCGGTGCGCCTGGGAAAAGACCGATATTACTCCGATTGCGATAAGAAACTGCTTTTACTTATCAAAAGGCTGTTAAGGGACAAGGGGTTCAATATAAAAAGCATAAAATTTCTTTTTTCCCAGAAGAAGTGCTGGGAGATCAAAAGCTGTCTTCCGGAAAAAAGGGACAATTGCGTAATATTCAAAGAGAGCAACTGCGGCGGGCCTGTATTAGGCAGGTTATGAGCTTAAGAGCAAATGATAATAGCGCACCGCAAAACGCAGGTTTAGTCTATGGGCGGCCACTTTATGTGGGCCGCCCATTCTTTTAAAAGGAGGAGGAGAGATGAAAAAGCTTTTTATGGGTTTTTTGCTCTTGGGGCTGATTTTCAGCCTGGGACAATTTTGCGTTCTTCAGGCAGAAGATACGGCGATGATCGGTCTAAGCGTGCCGCTTTCCGGTTCCTATAAAGATCAGGGCGAGGATGAGTTGAAGGCCTATAAGCTTGCCATAGATGAGATCAATGCCAAGGGAGGGGTCCTGGGCAAGAAATTGACTTACGTCACCAAGGATTCGCAGACCAACGCAGATGTTGCGGGAAAGAACGCGCGCGACCTTATCGCGCAAGGCGCAGTAATGATCACCGGAGGCTCTGCTTCTTCGGAAGCCGTCGCTATTGCCAAGGTTTGCCAGGAGAAAGGCGTAGTATTTATGGCCGGTCTTACCCACTCAGATGATACTACCGGAAAAGACGCCCACCGGCACACCTTCCGCTGGTATCACAACGCCCATCAATCAGCCAAGGCCCTTGCACCGGTGTTGCTTCAGAGGTTTGGCAGGAACGCCAGCTACGGATATATCTATGCCAATTATACCTGGGGTATTACGGTGCTTAACTCCATGAAGAAGCAGCTGGAGGCCGCAGGGGCAAAGACCGCTTTTGAAATCGCCACTCCGCTGGGTTCCAAGAATTTTGTAAACGAGCTCCTGAAAGCCAAGACCGAGAAACCTACCGTGTTAGTATTGATCCAATTCGGAGCGGACATGGTCAACTCCCTTAAGCAGGCTTCTTCAATGGGGTTGTCTAAGGATATGAATATAGTTGTTCCCCTGATGGAGCTGCACATGGGGCTGGCTGCCGGTCCCGAGGTCATGGAAGGCGTTATCACCACTTACTGCTGGGACCATAACCTGGCAAGTAAATATAAAGGATCAAAGGAGTTCGTGGATAAATTTGAAAAGTCATATAATAAAAAACCCGGCAACGCCGCTGCTACCGCCTGGGTCGATATCTTTCAGTATGCCGACGCGGTAAAACGCGCCGGTAGCTTCGACCACGTGGCGGTTATCAAGGCCCTCGAGGGGCACAGGTTCACGCTGTTGGTAGGAGAAGAGTATTGGCGTGACTGGGACCACCAGGGAATACATCCTACCTACGTAGGCATAGGCAAGAAGTCTTCCCAGATGAAGGATAAGTATGATCTTTTCGAGGTCATCGCCGAGAAGCCGGGAGATGAGTTGGCCAGGACCCGGGAAGAGAATCCCGTGGAGCTGGAGCCTTTGTATTAGCAGGTTGTTTTGCTAACTATTCGGATATACTCTTAGCCAGGAGGGGGTTATGTTGGCAGGTATGCGTTTGAACGCCAAGCTACTGATAGCTTTTCTTGTAGTTGGGATAATTCCTTTTGCTATCCTGGGTTTTCTTACCCTTAATAATACTTCGGGCGCGATCTCAAAACAGGTGTTTGGCCAGCTGGACAGCCTGCGCGAAGTAAAGAAGTCGCAGATCCAGCAGTACTACGATACCCTGTCCCGCCAGCTGATCGTGGCCAAGAAGAGCGCTAGCACCATTAAGGCATTCGAAGACCTGCGTTCGATAGTCGCTCAAGGCTACGATGTCCTCACCCCCGTATGGGAAGCCATGGTCGGTGCGCACGAAGCCACACTCAAGGCGTATAAAGACGAGTTTGACTGGAACGATCTTCTCCTGATCCTCAATGAAGGAGATATAGTCTATTCGGTGACGAAGAGAGAGGATCTGGGCAAGAAGGTGACTGACCCGCTTTTAGCCAACTCTTCGCTTGCCAAGGTCTTTGCCGGGGCCCAGGAGCTTAAGGAAAACGATGTAGTGATAAGCGATCTCGCGCCCTATGCGCCATTAGGCGGCGCTCCGGCGCAGTTCTTGCTTTCTCAGCTTATCGATGAAGCCGGCACTCATATCGGCTATGTCGCGCTGCAGGTTTCTGATGAACAGCTGAATAAAATAATGTTCCAACGCGAGGGCCTGGGAAAGACCGGAGAGACCTATCTTGTCGGCAAGGACCGTCTGATGCGCTCGGATTCCTTTATCGATCCGCAGCAGCATTCGGTAAAAGCCTCGTTTCGTGATCCTTCCAAGGGCAGGATAGATACGGTTCCGGTAGAAGAGGCGCTTGCCGGTAGTTCGGGCCAGAAGATCGTAAAGAATTATCTCGGTAATAAAGTTCTTTCTTCTTATGCGCCGGTAAGGATCGGCAAGCTCGATTGGGCGCTGGTCGCCGAAAGGGATGTAAACGAGGCTTTCCAGTCGGTAAAGGCCATCCGTATGATCATCGGGGTAATAGCTTTGATAGGCGGCATAGCGATCATTTTGATTGCCCTTGTAGTTACGGGTTCTATTACCGGACCGATCAACAAGATAATCCGCAGCCTTATCGATGGGGCCAAACAAACGAGCTCCGCGGCAGGCCAGGCCTCTTCCGCCAGCCAGCACCTTTCCCAGAATGCCTCCGAACAGGCGGCATTCCTGGAGCAGACCGCGGGTTCCATCAACCAGATAAGCTCGCAGTCCGTGAATATGGCTGAAAGCACCAACAAGGTCAATAGTTTTGTCCAGGAAGCCCATGCTGCCGCGGAAAAAGGCTCCAGTATCACCAGCGAGATGCAGGTGGCAACCGAAGACATCAATAATTCCAGTATCAAGATATCCAAGATAATCAAGACCATAGAGGAGATCGCCTTCCAGACCAACCTCTTGGCTTTGAATGCGGCAGTGGAGGCGGCCAGGGCCGGCGAGCACGGCAAAGGTTTTGCGGTGGTAGCCGAGGAAGTGCGCAACCTTGCCAAGCGCTCATCGGAGGCGGCTAAAGATACCACCAGGCTCATCGAAGAGAATATCTCTAAGGTAAAGAACGGGGCGGCCATCTCCCAGAAAGTAGTGGAGACATTCAATAACATCGTGAACCACTCGCGCCAGGTCCTGGAGATAGTATCGCAGATAAATACCTTAAGTCAGGAGCAGAAGGAAGGCATCTCTCAGATAGTAAAAGGCGTAGACCAGCTTAATAAAGTCACCCAGCAGAATGCTTCGGCAGCCGAAGAGACCGCTTCTTCTTCCGAAGAGTTGAACGCCCAGGCAGAAGCGTTACAAACAATAGTCTATGAGCTAAAACAGATAGTCGGAGGCAAGAGCGATGATGTCTCTGCGGCCAGGGGCGGCCTGCTCGAAGACAAGAAGGCATCCGGTCCCGGCGAACGCGATGGCGTAAGAGTCACAAAAGCAGAGGATGCGATCCCTTTTGACGGGGATAAGGTTTAGCCTGCCAGGAATAAATTTATTTGCTTTTTTGGCCGCTTATTTATATAATATTTAATTAAGTTGTGCCTTTTTAGGCATCTTCGTTCTTCTTTAGCTATCGGAACAAAAAGGAGGAAAGGATGATCGGAATAAAGGATCCTCAGGTCTGGTCAGCGTACCTCTTGTGTATCTTGAGTTCTATCTTTTGCGTCATTTACGGTTGGATAAACTGGGACAAAGGAGAAGAACCCGTGCACGCCGAAGATAAGAAATGGGTCGACGACCAGAAAAAGGTCTCGGAAGGCCTGTAAAACCGCTAAGGAGGAATGATGGATAACATCCTGTTGTTGACCATCATAATCGTGGTTTACCTTTTTATCATAGGGTACCTCGGTTATTATGGTTACCGCCGCACCAAAAACGCCCTGGATTATCTCGTCGCCGGAAGAAGCATCCACCCTTTCATCATGGCCCTTTCCTACGGGGCTACCTTTATCAGCACCTCTGCGATCATCGGCTTCGGCGGGGCAGCCGCGTTCTTCGGCATGGGCCTCTTGTGGCTCACCTTCCTTAATATCTTCGTAGGCATCATCATCGCTTTTATCTTCTTCGGTAAACGCACCCGCAAGATGGGCCACAGCCTTGACGCCCACACATTCCCCGAGCTTTTAGGCAGGAGGTTCGATTCGGTATTGATACAGGGCTTCTGCGGCCTGGTCATATTTTTATTCATGCCGATCTATTCGGCAGCGGTCCTGATAGGTGCGGCCCGTTTCATCGAAGCGACATTTTCCGCCACTATCAATTATAACGTAGCCCTTTTGATCTACGCCTTGATCATATCCGCCTATGTTTTGGCCGGCGGCTTGAAGGGCGTCATGTATACCGATGCCCTGCAGGGCTCGATCATGTTCATCGGCATGTTTATACTTCTGGTTTTTAGTTATACGAAACTCGGCGGAGTAATGGTGGCGCATCAGTCTCTGGCCGCGATAGTCGATAAGGTGCCTTCCAATCTTGTCGGTCTAGGTCATCAGGGCTGGGCCAGCATGCCTGTTTTTGGCTCAAGCCTGTGGTGGACGCTGGTTTCGACAATCGTCATGGGTGTCGGTATCGGCGTGCTTACCCAGCCGCAGCTGGCGGTGCGTTTTATGACCGTAAAAAGCAATAAGGAGCTTAACCGCGCCGTACCGGTGGGAGGGGCCTTCATCCTTATGATGACCGGTGTGGCATTTGTGGTCGGCGCTTTATCGAATGTTTACTTTCTGAATAACCCGGCGTTTGGCAAGATATCCCTGGCAGCAGCCGGAGGCAACATCGACAAGATCATCCCTCTCTATATAAACAGCGCTATGCCGACGTGGTTCGTGTATATCTTCATGCTTTCGCTCTTATGCGCGGCGATGTCGACTTCCAGCTCCCAGTTCCATGCCATGGGTACGGCGATCGGCCGCGATTTCTTCGATAAGGCGATATTCAAGAACAAACAAAATACCAAGACGGTTTTTATTACGCGCTTGGGGATCATACTGGGAGTAGTGGTGACGGTTATTTTAGGGTATAAGCTGCCCGGCAGCGTCATTGCCGTAGCCACGGCAATATTCTTCGGCCTTTGCGCTACCACGTTCTTGCCCTCTTATATTGGCGCTCTTTTCTGGAAAGGCATGACCAGGGCAGGGGCGATCTCGAGCATGTTCGTAGGGTTCTTTGGAAGCGCCTTCTGGCTGCTTTTTGTGCATCAGAAAGAAGCGGAAGCCCTGGGGTTGTGCAAATTTATCTTCAATAAACCGACCCTGACAGGCTTCCCGTGGGTAGTGGTAGACCCGATAGTGGTCATACTCCCCATTTCTTTATTAACGGCAGTCTTTGTCAGTTTTTTCACGAAAAAACTGCCGAAAGAGCATATAGATAGTTGTTTTAAGCATATCGATAGCAATTAAAGCCAATTTAAAAGGAGGAGGGTGGATGAGTTATAGGAAGATACTGTTGTTAGCCATGGGGACTGTGGTGTTCTTCGGCTCTTCGGCTTTTGCCGGAGGCGGCGAGGCAGAGTCAAAAGATGGCGGCTTAAAGCTTAAAGGCGGCTTCTATGAGAGGATAAGGCATGAGTACTGGAAGAACTGGCGGGACATGAACAATGCCACCAAGGACAACCGCAACTTCTTCAGGATCAAGACCTCCATATGGGGTAAGGCTGATTTTACCGATTACTTAAGCCTTTACGGTAAGCTCACTAACGAATTCCGCGCTTACCCTTATTACGGCGGCACTACCACCGACAAGACCATAATGAAAAAGGGCTACCACTTTGATATCAATGAGGTGGTTTTTGATAACCTCTACGCCGATATCAAGAAGGTGCTTAATGCGCCGGTGGATCTACGCGTAGGTCGCCAGGACCTCATGGGCCAGTATGGAGAAGATTTCCTCTTTAATGACGGCACCCCCAATGACGGCTCCCGGACTTTCTACTTCAATGCCGTAAAGGCCAGCTGGGCGGTTGATGACGAAAACACGCTCGATTTCCTTTATATCAACAACCCGCGCACCGACGATATACTGCCGATAATCAATCCTACGAATTTAGTCGTCTATACTAATCCCGGTTTGGATAAGGCCCGTCAGTCACTGAATACTACGGATGAAGAAGCTTACGTGCTTTACTGGAAGAACAAGGGTCTTGTCAAGGACCTTAATCTGGAAAGCTACTATATTTTGAAAAAAGAGGACAACGAAGGCGGCACAGGTTATCAGGCGCTGGGCAGCACCATCAACACCATGGGCGCTTATGCCAAATACAAGATGGGTACCTGGGCCCTGCGTTCCCAGCTTGCCGGCCAGTTTGGCACCTATGACGAGGAGACCAGGAGCGCTATCGGCGGCTATACTTATTTCGACAAGGATTTCCCCGATACGAAGTTCAAGCCCAAGGCAAGCATCGGCTATATCCACCTTTCGGGCAACAATCCGGGGACGACTACCAATGAAGGATGGGACCCTCTATTCTCCCGCTACCCCTTCATATCGGAGCTTTATTCCTTGAGTATGGCCAGCGAAACAGGGATACTTTGCTATTGGACAAACTTAGGCGCCGTAAGGACAAGCCTGGTCCTGCAGCCGACCGAAAAATCCAAGCTTTCCTTCTGGTATAATTACATGCGCGCAGTCGAGACCGTTCCGGCCAGCGCCATATTTACGGGTGACGATAAGTCCAGAGGGCATCTGGTGCAGGGAAAGTTTGATTATGCTTTCAACAAAAACGTCTCCACTTATGTCCTGCTTGAGTACCTTTTCCCCGGCGATATGTACGTAGACCGGGACAGGGCAATGTTCATAAGGTCGCAGCTGGAGATAAAGTTTTAGTAGTAAAGTCTGGGATTTTTGTTAAAATTGTTGTATGTCGCAACCATCCGTTCGGGCGGCAGCTTTTTTGTCCGGTGACCAAGCCCTGGCACAAGGGGCTTTTGAAGCGGGCTTAAAGGTTGCCGCCTCTTATCCTGGTACCCCTGCCTCGGAGATCCTGGAGTATTTATCGGGCCTCAAAGAAGTCGATGTCCAGTGGTCGGTAAACGAAAAAGTCGCTTTTGAGGTGGCTTTAAGCTCTGCAATTGCGGGTCTGCGCTCGCTCTATGCCTCAAAGCACGTAGGGCTTAACGTGGCCATGGATCCCCTGATGACTTCGGCTTATATCGGGGTGAATGCCGGCTTTGTTATCGTAAGTTGCGATGATCCCGGCATACACTCTTCCCAGAACGAGCAGGACAACCGGCTACTTGCCAAAGCCGCGAAAATCCCCCTGCTCGAGCCATCCAGCCCCCGCCAGGCGCAGGAGTTTGTCAAGACCGCCTTCGATATAAGCGAACGATTTGATACCCCGGTGCTGGTGCGCCTTACTACCCGCATTGCCCATACCAAGGAGAATCTTTTCAAGCTCCAGCGGAACAAGCAGCCGCCAAAAGAGTTCAAGCTCGATCCCAAGAAATACGTGATGGTGCCGCGTAACGCCTACCTGCGCCACATCGAACTGGAAAAGCGCCTGATAAGGCTCAAGGAATATGCGGAGGCCTCTGCCTTGAATAAGGTCGAGCTAAAAAGCGCCAAGATCGGTTTTATTACGAACTCCGCAGCCTATTTGTATGCCAGGGAGTGTTATCCCGATGCTTCTTTTTTAAATCTCGGCATGAGTTTTCCGTTTCCGGACAAAAAGGTTCTTGGTTTTGCCAGGCAAGTCAGGCAGTTGTACTGCCTGGAGGAGCTTGAGCCTTTCATAGAGGAACATTTGCGCATGCTGGGGATAAAGTTCAAGTCAAAAGACGCATCTTTTAGGGTAGGAGAGCTGCGGCCGGAAATGGTTCCCCTGATCGTCAAGGGCTCAAAGAAGAAGGAAGAGGCCCTGCCCACGCGCAAGCCCGTGATGTGTACCGGCTGCACCCACCGCATGGTATTCTGGGTCTTAAAGAAGCTTAAGCTCGTAGTAACCGGAGATATCGGCTGTTATACGCTTGGCGCGCTGCCTCCGTTAAGCAGCTTGCATACATGTTTGTGCATGGGGGCAGGCGTGACTTTTCTGGAAGGGTTTAACAAGGTGCTTGGTAAAGGCGTGGTCGGGGTTATCGGTGACTCGACCTTCATCCATACCGGCATAGCCGGACTGATAAACCTGGCATACAATAAGACTAAGGGGTTACTTTTCATACTCGATAACGGCACTACTGCCATGACCGGGAGCCAGCCGCATCCCGGCGTAGGGCTTACGATCAGGGGCGAACAGACCCAGAAGCTAGACCTTAAGAGCCTTTGCCTTGCTTGCGGTGCGGATACGGTAGATGTAGTAGATCCATATGATTTTAAGACCCTTGAAGAGACGGTGATTAAGCGTATCGGTGAAGGCCGGCTTTCGGTGATCATTGCCAGGGCCCCTTGCCAGTTGATTAAGAGAAAGAGGGACCCCCAGCCGGTTTTTTCCAGGGATGCCTGCAAAAAATGCTACCTCTGCTTAACCATGGATTGCCCGGCCTTGCGCAAGGATGCGGATGGCTACATAGAGATCGACAGCTCGGTCTGTTCAGGTTGTAACCTTTGTACCCAGGCATGCAAGTTCGGCGCCCTGACTAAAAGAGGCGTTTAAGATGAAGAATATAGAGACGGTCAATATACTGTTCTGTGGCATAGGAGGCCAGGGGGTCCTGACCGCCAGCGAACTCTGCGCCTGGGCAGCGGTATATGAAGGATATCATGTCAAGAAATCCGAGGTGCATGGCATGGCCCAGCGCGGCGGCTCGGTTGAATCGCATCTGAGGTTCGGCAAAGCGGTTTATTCGCCACTTATACCTTGTGGCCAGGCCCATTACCTGGTATCATTTTATAAGGATGAAGGAGAGCGCCTGAGAGGCTTTCTTAAGTCCGGGACAGGCAGGGATCTTTCGCGATACCTGGAGCAAGCGCAAAAGACCTTAGAAGACAGGCGTTATTTGAACACTTTCCTGGTAGGCATCCTATCAAGGTATTTAAAGATAAAAGAGAAGAGCTGGATAAGGGGCCTTGAAGCGGTATTCAGCGCAAAGAACCTTCAAGAAAACAAAAGGATATTTTTGCTGGGGAGAGGAAAGAGATCATGATCTGGAACGAAAAGTTCGAATGCATGGCTTGCGAAGACCTTAAGAATATCCAGTCTGAACGCCTGCGCGATACCGTCAGCTATGTTTACAATCACTGTCCGGCGTATAAGAAAAAGCTTAACAGCTTCGGGGTCGGGCCCCTGGATATAAAAGGCATCGCCGATATAACAAAGCTGCCTTTTACGACCAAGGATGATATGCGCGATAATTATCCTTTCGGGCTCTTTTCTCTGCCGTTAAACGAAATCAAAGAGATGCATGTCTCAAGCGGCACAACCGGCAATCCTACGGTAGTCGGCTATACCAGGGAAGACCTGGATCTTTGGGGCGAGGTGATGGCCCGGGTCCTTTGCTGTGCCGGCGCAAAACCGGATGACATTATTCAGATCGCCTACGGCTACGGCCTGTTTACCGGGGGATTAGGATTCCATTACGGCGCGCTTAAGATGGGGCTTACCATAATACCCGCTTCTTCCGGCCAGACCAAGCGGCAACTTAAACTTATGACGGACTTCAAGCCCCGGATACTGGCATGTACCCCAAGTTACTGCCTGTATATGTCGGAGGAGGCGCGCGAAATGGGGCTTGACCCCAGGGACTCCAGCTGGGAAGTGGGTGTATTCGGGGCCGAGCCCTGGAGTAACGAAATGCGCAAAGAAATAGAGAAGACCTGGAACATGCTGGCAACCGATGTCTACGGGCTGTCCGAGATCATCGGTCCGGGCGTGGCCCAGGAATGCGCCAATAAGAACGGTTTGCATATTTTTTGGGATGTTTTTTACCCCGAAGTGATCGACCCTAAAACAGGTAAGCACGTAAAAGAGGGCGAGAGCGGAGAGCTGGTAATTACGACCCTTACCAAGAAAGGCATCCCTCTGTTAAGGTACCGCACCCGCGATATCGTAAACATCAATTATGCCAAATGCCGCTGCGGCAGGACTTCTCCGCGTATCTCCAAGATCACCGGCCGCACCGATGATATGATAATCGTGCGCGGGATCAATGTTTTTCCGTCGCAGATTGAGCATGTGCTCCTGGGCATCGAAGGCACGCAGCCGCATTATCAGTTGGTAGTAGAGCGCAAGGCAGCCGGGCTTGATGAGCTGGAGGTGCATGTGGAGGTGGAGAATAAATTCTTCTCCGACGAGATAAAGAAGTTGCAGGAGCTATCCGAGAAGATCCGCAAGGAGATCGAGTCGGTACTGGGCGTATCGGCTAAGATAAAGCTTGTCGAGCCTAAGAGCATCGCCAGGAGCGAAGGCAAGGCCAAGAGGGTAGTCGATAAAAGAGTGATGTAGATAACGGTCACCAGGTCACAAAGTCACCAGGTTACCAGTCGAGTGCCGCTGACTTGGTGACGCGCTGACTTGTTGTCCCCGAATATCAAGGAGGAGTTATGAAACTCACTCAAATTTCAATTTTTCTCGAAAACAGGAAGGGGCGGTTATTCGAGGTCTGCGATCTCTTGGGAAAGAGCAGGATTAACATCCGCGCCCTGACCGTCGCCGAGAGCGAGGAGTTTGGGATATTAAGGATCGTAGTCGATAAACCCCGGCAAGCGATGAAGGCGTTAAAGGGGTCCGGATTCGTAGCCAATCTTACGGATATCGTGGCAGTCGAGGTGGCAGATGAGCCGGGAGGGCTGGCAAGGATCCTGGAGATCCTGTCGGCCGGCCGCATTAACGTTGAGTATATGTACGGGTTTGTGGAAAAGCACTCGGATAAAGCGCTTCTGGTCTTTCGTTTCGAGGATGCGGATAAGGCTATCACGGTCCTCAAGAAACACAAGATCAAAGTGGTAGGAAAAGACGAGATGAAAGGGTTATAGCGTGGAGCTTCTATACCGCGATGCCGAGTTAGAGACAATCGAGCGCAGCTCTCTTAAGACCCTGCAGTTAAAACAGCTGCGCGATACTGTCCATCAGGCCTTAAAGACCGATTTCTATAAAAGGCGGCTGAAGAGGGCGGGGATCATCTGCGGCGATGACATCAAGAGCCTGGAAGACCTGGAGAGGATCCCGTTTACCACTAAAGACGACCTTAGAGAGTGTTATCCCGAAGGGTTGCTGGCGGTAAACAAGTCTGAGGTGGTCCGGGTCCATACCTCTAGCGGGACCACCGGCACCCCTACGGTGATATATCACACTAAGAGCGACCTGGACAGCTGGACAGAGCTGGTGGCGCGCAGCATAGTAGCCAGCGGCGCGTCCAAAGAAGACGTTTTCCAGAATATGATGACCTACGGCCTCTTTACCGGAGGGCTCGGATTGCATTACGGGGCGGAGAGGGTGGGGCTGACCATCATACCAGCCGGACCCGGCAATACCCTGCGCCAGCTTCAGTTGCTGAAGGATTTCCGTACTACCATAGTCCATGCTACCCCAAGCTACATGCTGCATATCGCCTCCAAGCTCGATGAGTTCGGTTTCAAAACGGAGGATTTCTGTCTTAAAAAGGCCTATCTTGGTGCTGAGCCGTACTCCGAGAATACCCGCAAGAAGGTCGAAAAGCTCTTTTCCATCGACGTCTATAATTCTTACGGTTTAAGCGAGATGAACGGTCCGGGGGTGAGCTTCGAGTGTGTCTATAAGTGCGGGATGCATACCTGGGAAGACGCTTATATCCTGGAGATCATCGATCCCAGAAGCGGCAGGAGCCTGGGTGATGAAAAAGAGGGGGAGATAGTGCTTACTACTTTAAAAAGGAAAGCTAGCCCCATACTGCGCTACCGGACCAGGGACCTGGCTATGATCTACAAGGGCCCCTGCCGTTGCAAGAGGACCCACCGCAGGCTCTCCAGGATCGTCGGCAGGACCGACGATATGCTTATTGTAAACGGGGTCAACGTCTTCCCTTCTCAGATAGAAGAAGTGATAATGCGCATTCCGGAAGTAGGCAATAACTATCAGGTATGCCTGGAGAAAGACGGCGCCCTGGATAAGCTTATAGTCAAGGCCGAGATCTACTCTAAGATGTTCAAAGGCGATATCTCGCAGCTCGATTCCCTAAAGGATAAGATTAAGGATAACCTGCGCGCTTCCATAGTCCTCAACCCCATCGTCGAGTTGCATGAACCCGGAAGCCTGCCGGTATTCGAAGGCAAGGCCAAGCGCGTGGTTGATAATCGAACTAAGATATAATTATTTGTTACGTGTTATGTGTTACGGGTTACGGGTTGTCTGTTGCGGGTTTGGGGACGCGCCACAAAAGATAGGCTGGTCAGCAAGAGAATGATGGGAGGAAGATCATGGCTAAGTTATTGAACGTATTCATCGACAATCGTCCGGGCAGGCTCAATTCAGTCACCAGGATACTTACCGATAAAAAAATCAACATAGTCGCCTTTACCATCCAGGACAGGGGAGATTTCGGCATGATGAAGCTGATGGTTGATTATCCCGATAAAGCGCATCTGGTCCTGGCAAATGAGGGTTTTGCCTGCGCCCTTAAGGAGGCGCTCTTTATTTCGATAAAAGACAAGCCGGGCAATCTCTATAAGCTCACCTCTGTTTTACTTAAAAATAAAGTCAACATAATCGACGCGCACGGTTTTGTGGGGGTAGAGAGGCGCGGGGTTTGCTGTCTGGAGTTTGAGGCCAAAAATATGAAAAAGGCCGCAAACCTGCTTTCTAAGAGCGGCTTTAAGATACTGGCTGACGGCCAGCTTCCTTTCTAATGATCATCGATGTCCATACCCATGCCTGGCCGGATAAGGTCAGCGACAGGGCAAGAGAGAGCCTCGAAGATTCCTTCCGGCTCAAGCTTGTCGGCGAGCCGACCATTGATACCCTGCGCGCCTACATGGATAAGAACGGCATCGATATAAGCGTGGTCTGCGCAGTAGCGACGAAGCCCGAGCAGGTCCCCTCGATAAACGACTGGCTTTTCGGCGTGAGGTCAGAAAGGCTTCGCGTATTCTGCGCCCTGCATCCGGAATACGAGCCTTGGAAACAGGAGCTGGCCAGGATAAAAAAGCGAGGGGACGGGGTGAAGTTCCAGCCGGAGTTCCAGGATTTTTACGTGGATGAGCCTTCTTTTTACCCGGTGTATGAAGAGATGGAGGCCCTGGGGATCCCGGTGCTTTTTCATTGCGGCAAGGAGCTTTCCGGAACAAAGCTGGTTCGTTCTTCACCGGAAAGAATATTGAAGTTAAGCGTTGATTTCCCGCGCCTGAAGATCATCGCAGGGCATTTCGGAGGGTTTCAGCTCTGGGATGAGGTGCGCAAGCACATTTTAGGCAAGAATATATACGTAGATACCGCTTTTTTCTTCGGACATCTGCCCGCAGATGAGGTCAAAAGCTTTATTCTCTCTCATCCTCCGGACAGGATCCTTTTCGGCACGGACTTCCCGCTGGTCGACCAGAAAAAGGACCTTGACTGCTTAAAAGGCCTTGGTGTGCCGCAGGCGCTCAAGGAAAGGATACTCTCGCTTAATGCCCGGGCATTGCTCGGGATCCCGTAATAATAGATTGCATAAATAAGATTTTGTGTTAAAATTATAAAACTATGTCTTTAGATATGATGAGAAAGGGATTAGCAAGCTTTTTGGCCCTGGCGGCAGTTACGCTGGCTTTTGGCGGATGCGCCAGCCAGGCCAGCGATTTCTGTGCAGAGATGGTATCCAAAAGCGGCCGTAACTCGACCAGCGGCAAAGTATACGTAAGCGGCGATAAGATACGCGTAGAGATGCAGGAGGCCATAAGCATCAGCCGTCCGGACAAGAATCTGGTGTGGGTGGTCATGCCATCGGAAAAGATGTATATGGAGCAGCCCATAGATTACAAGACTTTAGCTTCTTCTTCGGCCAGGATCGAAGGCGAGATAGAGCGTAAGCCCTTGGGGCAGGAGGCATTAGACGGTAAGCCTGCCCAGAAATTCCAGGTGACTTATGTTTATAAGGGAAGGAAAGACACTATTTACCAGTGGTTTATCCCGGATTTAGCCGTTCCGGTGAAGAGCGCCGCAGTCAACGGCAGCTGGTCAGTAGAGTACAGGAATATCCGCATAGGCAAGCAAGCACCGCACTTATTCGAGCTCCCCGCAGGCTACAGTAAGTTCTCGACTGCCATGCCCTCGATGAAAGACGTGGCCGGCAAGGCCATGGAAGACCTTTTCTGATCCGATCCTATATAATAGAGAATTTATTGACTAAATATTGGAATTCGCGTATAATGATTCGACAAATATATTAAGGAGGTGAGAAAGTTGGTTTTGTTGAAAGAAAGAAAAGAAAAGATCATCGATGAGTTCAAGACCCACGCGCGCGATACCGGCTCAACGGAAGTCCAGATCGCCATACTTACCGAGAGGATCAACACCCTGGGGGATCATTTCAAGAACCACAAGAATGATTTCCATTCCCGCCGCGGGCTGCTTTCCTTGGTTGGTAGGCGCCGCCGGCTCCTCAGCTATCTTAAGAAAAGAGACGTCAAAAAATACGAAGAAGTTCTGGAAAAACTTAATCTGAGAAAGTAGTCTCCGGTTTTATCCATACAAAAAATAAAAAAACATGCAGAATAACGAACTCAAATACAAATTCGGCAGCGAAGAGCTTGTTTTAGGCACGGGAAGTCTGGCCAAGCAGGCAGGCGGCTCGGTTACCGTGCAGTATGGCGGCACGGTTGTACTGGTGACCGCTTGTATGTCCAAGCAGGTAAGAGAAGGCCAGGATTTTTTCCCTCTTACCGTTGAATACCAGGAGAAGACTTACGCCGCCGGCAGGATACCCGGCGGATTTTTCAAACGTGAGGGCAGGCCTTCGGAGAGCGAAATACTGACGTCCCGCCTCATTGACCGGCCCATACGCCCGCTATTCCCGAAAGGAATGTTCAATGACGTGCAGGTGGTGGCGATAGTTTTATCCAGCGACGGAAAAAATGATCCGGATGTGCTGGCCCTGATCGGAGCTTCTGCTGCGCTTATGATATCCGATATACCTTTTAACGGGCCGCTGGCAGCCTGTCGCGTGGCCAGGGTTGAGGGGCAATTTATATTGAATCCTACTTATGCCCAGATTGAGAAGGCGGAGCTTGAGGTAATGGTGGTAATAAATTCCAAGGGCGTGATGATGCTGGAGTCCAAGGCCAGGGAAGTCTCTGAAGAAGTGTATTTGGAGGCGGTCAAATTCGGCATGGAAAACGCCAAGGGCATACTTGAGCTGCTGGTAGAGTTTCAAAGGAAATTCGGAAGAGAAAAGGCCAAGATCGAACTAAGGAAGACTGATCCGGCGCTTTTGCAGAAGGTCGAAGGATTGGCTAAGCAGAAATTGAAAGAGGTATATAAGATATCCAAGAAAGAAGACAGGGAGGATGCTGTCGATCTTCTTTCCGCGGAACTGGAAAAGAAGTTTGCTGAAGAAGGATTTGACGCCGAAGACGTCAAGTCCGCCCTCGTGCAGGTGGAGCAGGAGCAGGTGCGCAGGCAAATACTTGATGACGGCTTGCGTGTAGATAAGCGCGATTTCAAAGAGATCAGGCCTATAACATGCGAAGTTTCGGTTCTCCCGCGTACCCACGGTTCAAGCCTGTTTACCCGCGGCCAGACCCAGAGCCTTGCCGTTACTACCCTTGGTACCGGAGATGACGAACAGATGATCGAGGCCCTGGAGGGGCAAAGCTATAAGACTTTTATGCTCCACTACACTTTTCCACCTTTTAGCGTAGGAGAGACCGGCCCCATCCGCGGCCCGGGGCGCAGGGAGATCGGCCATGGCGCGCTTGCCGAGAAGGCCCTATCCGTGGTCATGCCCACAAAAGATAAATTCCCTTATACCGTCAGGGTCGTATCCGAGATCCTTGAATCCAACGGTTCCTCAAGCATGGCTACGGTATGCGCGGCGACGCTATCGTTAATGGATGCGGGCGTGCCCATAAAAGACGCGGTCGCCGGCATCGCCTTGGGGTTGGTTAAAGACGGCGAGAAGAGCGCGATACTTAGCGATATTACCGGTCTTGAGGACCATTTCGGAGATATGGATTTCAAGGTCGCCGGGACCAAGTCCGGAGTAACGGCGGTGCAGCTTGACCTGAAGATCGACGGCATAAGCTTTGAATTGCTTACGAGCTGCCTTATGCAATCCAGGGAAGGAAGGATTTTTATCCTTGATAAGATGAAAGCCGTCCTTTCCGAGTCGCGCAAACAGCTCTCCAGTTTTGCCCCGCGCATAGACGTATTGAAGGTTAATCCCGAGAAGATCGGCGAGCTGATCGGTCCGGGGGGCAAGAACATTAAGAAGATAATCGCCCAGACAGGCGCCTCTATCGACATAGAGGATGACGGCAGCGTTATGGTTGCCTCGGATGATCCCGCCAAGTCAGAGGCGGCGATCCGGATGATCAAGGCCATTACCGATGAGGTGGAAGTGGGCAGGGTTTATCCGGCCAAGGTCAAGCGCGTCACCAACTTCGGCGCGTTCTGCGAGATAGCCCCGGGTAAAGAGGGCCTGGTCCACGTCTCGGAGCTATCCGAGCGTTTTGTCAAGAGCGTCGAAGATGTGGTCAAGGTCGGCGACGAGATCAAGGTCAAGGTAGTCAATATCGACGAGCTGGGGCGTATAAACTTAAGCAAGAAACAGGTCCCTGCCGAAGGTTCATAAATATTCTTTCGCTATACTGTTTAAATTGTGAAAGAAAGAAGAGTAAATGAGGTTAAAGGCTTTATTCTGGTTGCCTGTAGTCTGATAATCCTGGCAAGCCTGATTTCCTTTACTCCTTTCGACCTGCCGTTTTATACCTCGCATCCCAACAACCCCCCGGTGAACTTCATAAGGAGCTTCGGAGCCTGGCTTGCCGGCACGTTCTTTTTTCTTTTTGGCTGGGCAGCATACTTGATCCCGGCCTTCATCCTTTTTCTGGGGTACAGGCTTTTCCGTCAACAGATACCCGATATGCGCCTGCCTAAGATGCTGGGGTTGGCGGTGCTGCTTTTATCGGCCAGCTCCCTGGTCGGTCTTTTAAATACCGGAAATCCTTCTTTAAGTTTCAGCCGCGCCGGCTTCCTGGGCCAGGCGCTCTCGGGATTTGTCGGACGCTACTTCGGCAGGCTTGGGGGCTTCATAATCTTCGGCACGCTCTCGGTATTATCCCTGGTCCTGGTTACCGATATCCTTATTTCTTCGTTGTTCAAAAGCTTCGCGCAGAAAACAAGAGGCCTAGCTGCGCCTTTCCTGACAATCAAGAGAAAGAATAAGAGCGCGCAAGCGCAGGGGATAAAGACCGAGGAAGCCAGGGTTAGAGGCGCCTGCGCGGGCAAACCCGGCCTTATCGAGAAGATAGAGTCGTTTGTCGAGCCCAAACCCAGGATAAGCATGCCGGATGCGCAAGAGACGCTGCCGCTTAAGCCCCGGATACAGATAAAGGAAAAACCCACCCTGGTCTCTGAGCCCAAGTTCAGGCCGCAGGAGAAGATGGGCGATTACCGTCTTCCCTCCCTTGAGCTGCTTGATTCCGCGCCGCCCCTTGAGACCCGCCAGATAAAGGACGACCTCCAAGCCAACGCTCGTATACTGGAAGAGACGTTAGCGGATTTTAGCATCTCCGTGAAAGTGACGGATATTGAGCGCGGGCCGGTGATCACCCGCTACGAACTTGATCCGGCACCGGGGGTCAAGCTTAACCGTATCGTAAGCTTAAGCGATGATATTGCGCTGGCGATGAAGGCACAGTCGGTCAGGATCATCGCTCCCATACCGGGTAAAGGCCGGGTAGGGGTTGAAGTCCCCAATAGCCAGAGCAGCCTTGTTTATTTAAAGGAAGTGCTTTCTTCCCGCGAGTTCGCGGATTCAAAGTATAAACTGGCGTTAGCCCTGGGCAAGGACATCACCGGCCAGGCCGTAGTCACTGACCTCGGGGATATGCCGCATATACTAATTGCCGGCACCACCGGTTCGGGAAAGACCGTTTGCGTAAACTCTCTGATACTGGCTTTATTGTATAAGTCTTCTCCCGTAGACCTTAAGTTTGTGATGATCGATCCCAAGATGGTGGAGCTGATGCCATTTAACGGCATGCCGCACCTTTTATGTCCGGTAGTGACCGATGCCAAGAAAGCTGCTGCCGCGCTTAATTGGGTGGTAAATGAAATGGAGGAGCGTTATCAGCGGCTGGCCAAAGCCGGCTCGCGCAACCTCGAAGCATATAACCAGAAAGAAGAAAAGCTCCCCTATATCGTGGTCGTGGTAGATGAGTTTGCCGATCTTATGAGCGTGGCGCGCGATCAGATCGAGAACGCGGTCACCAGGCTTGCCCAGCTGTCGCGGGCGGTAGGGATACATCTGATACTGGCTACGCAGAGGCCTTCGGTCGATGTTATTACCGGCGTGATCAAGGCCAACCTTCCCGCGCGCGTCTCTTTTAAGGTCGCCTCAAAAGTAGATTCGCGCACGGTGCTGGATATGAACGGAGCGGATAAGCTCCTGGGCAGGGGCGACATGCTGTTCCTGCGTCCGGGGGAATCCAAGCTTATTCGCGTCCAGGGCACGCTCGTCAGCGATAAAGAGATCGAAAGGGTGGTAGATTTTATCAAAGCCCAGGGCGAGCCCGTTTATGATGAAGAGATCCTTCAGGGGCAGCACAAGACGAGCCTGGCGAGCTCTGAGAAGGATGAGCTCTATGATGACGCGGTGCGGGTCGTAATGGAAAGTAACCAGGCCTCTGTTTCGGTGCTTCAGCGCAGGATGCGCCTGGGTTATACCCGGGCAGCGCGCATGATCGATATGATGGAGCAGGAGGGGTTGGTCGGCCCTTTCGAAGGCAGCAAGCCGCGTAAGATTCTGATCGACCGTGAAGCCTGGGTAGAGAAGAATCTTGTGCCGGGACAGGAAGAGGAGCGCTAATATGGAATCAGCGGGCGAAAGACTCAAGAAAGTACGTTTAAGCAAAGGCATCAAGCTTGAGGACGTGCACAAGAAGACCAGGATCCATATGAATATCCTGCAGGCGCTGGAGGGCGACGGGGTCACGGACCTTAATCCGATCTACCTTAAGGGTTTTCTAAAACTCTACTGTCACTATCTGGGGGTTGACCCCAAGAATTACATCCCCGATTATCAGGAGCCGCAGGGCATAATCCCCAGCACCCGGATGGAAGAGCCTCAAGGCTTCCATGAGCCTGTGCCGCCTGCGCCCAAACTTGAGCAGGAAGAAGTGTTTTATCCCCCGCCGCTAAAGACGTTACAACAGAAGCCCGCATCGGCGGCTGCCTCTGCGGATGACAATAAGACCAAGCCTGCTGACGGGCCCAGGGTCAATATTATCCCGGCCCTTGTCACAATCGTCCTTACCGCGCTGTTGTCGCTTGCCCTCTTTAATGCCGGCAAGTGGGTTTTTACCAAGGCGAAAGCCGTAACAACTAAATCCAGGGCCAAGGCCGGTAAGTCCTCTTCGGTAATGCCTATAGCGATAAAGAAAGAGGAGTTAAGACAGACCAGCGTCCAGAAGCCCAAATCAGAGCCGTCCGCTGGCAGGCAGTCCGTTCCTTACTCATCGGGCATAAGGTTGGTCATCAAGGCCAGAGAGAACTGCTGGATATCGCTTAAAACAGACGGCCGTTTAGTCTTCCAGCGCGTTTTGGAAAAGGGGAGGTTCGGAGGCTGGAAGGCCAAGGATAAGATCGAGCTTTCCGTCGGCAATGCCGGAGCCGTGGAGCTGGAGGTCAACGGCAAGCTGTTTGGTAATATCGGCAGAAGAGGCCAGGCCCGCAAGAACATCATCATTACCCGCGAAGGCATCAATATCGATTGATGAAGCAGTCAGTCGGTATTATAAGCCTGGGTTGTCCGCGTAACCTTGTAGATTCGGAGAGCATCGCGGGCCGACTTTTGGCCAAGGGCTATCAGATAGCCGATATAAAAGACGCTGAAATCGGGATAGTCAATACCTGCGCCTTCATAGATGAGGCAAAGCGCGAGTCCATCGACACCATCCTCGACCTCGTCCACTTAAAGAAACAAGGTAAGCTCAAAAAACTCATTGTCTACGGGTGTTTGAGTCAGCGCTACAAGGAGGCCCTGGCCGCAGAGCTTCCCGAGGTTGACGCTTTTGTCGGCAGCCTTTCTTTCGACTCCACAGAAGATCGTTACCCCATCACCCCTTCCCATTACGCCTACCTTAAGATCTGCGAAGGTTGCGTCAACCATTGCAGTTATTGCGTGATACCGAAAATAAAGGGAAGATTCCGCAGCCTGGGTATGGATGACGTCATCAAAAAAGCCGGCATTTTGAACGAGCAGGGGGTAGCGGAGCTTAATATCATCGGCCAGGATATTACCGGTTACGGGCTGGATATCCGTCCCAAGACGGATCTGGCGCGCCTCTTAAGGCAGATTATAAAGCGCACCCCCCGCATAGGCTGGATAAGGCTTTTGTATCTGCACCCTGCCAGGATAGGCGATGACGTTCTTAAGCTGATCAAGGACAATCCCCGTATTTGCAGGTATCTGGATATACCCTTCCAGCACGTAAACGACCGCATCCTGAGGCTGATGAACAGGCAGGTTTCAAAGAAACAGATAATGCGCCTGATCGAAAAGACAAGAAAGATGTTGCCGGGCGTGGCCCTAAGGACTTCGGTCATCACCGGTTTTCCTTCCGAGAGCGAAAAAGAGTTCGAGGAGCTTTTATCCTTTGTCCGGCAGGTCAAGTTTGAGAGGCTGGGGGCTTTTATATATTCTCGCGAAGAAGGCACGCCGGCATTCGGATTCAAGAAACAAATATCAAAAAAGGTGAAAATTTCCAGATTTAATGCTATAATGAGCCTGCAGAGGGACATCTCGCAAGAGCTCAACCAAAGGCTCATCGGCAAAAAGATCAGGGTCCTGATAGACGAAGAAGAGTCGGGCGCTTACCTTGGTCGCAGCGAATACGACGCCCCGGAAGTGGACGGGGAGGTGACGGTTTCCTCTTCCAGGAAGCTTTTTCCGGGGGATTTCGCGCAGGTGCGCATCACTGATACGTTGGAATATGATCTGGTGGGAGAGGCCTAGAATATGAATATTGCCAATAAGCTTACCATGTTAAGGATAGTGCTTACGTTCGTCTTCATGTTTTTCTTGTTCTGTCACGGCTTGATATATAAGATTTTGAGCCTGGCGCTCTTCATCTTCGCCGCCCTTTCCGATTTCTTTGACGGACTGATCGCCCAGAAGAAGAACATGGTAACCGACTTCGGAAGGCTAATGGATCCTATCGCTGATAAGATCCTGGTTTTGGCGGCATTCGCGGCGTTCGTGCAGATGCAGCTGATCGAGGCCTGGATGTTCGTGATCATCGTCTCGCGCGAGATACTGATCACTTCAATCAGGCTTTTTGCCCTGAACAAGGGCAAGGTGCTCTCTGCTGCCAGGGCGGGCAAGCACAAGACGATATCCCAGATGCTGGTGATCTTTTTGATACTGGTTTTTATAGTGATAAAAGAAACGATGCTGGCCTACTTTACCTGGAACCCCGCCTGGGAGACGATATTCCGTCAGGCGATTTACCTTCTGATGCTTTTGACAGTGGGTCTTACCCTTTATTCCGGATTTTCCTACCTTTGGGAAAACCGCAAGATAATATCGATGTTTTAGAAGATGCGCGTTATAACGGCAGTTGCGGAGCTGATAAGTACTTTTTTCTACGTAGGCTACCTGCCCTTTATACCGGGAAGCTTCGCAAGCCTTGCTGCCCTGTGGCTGGCCGGTCTTGTAAGGGGTGATTGCACGCTGTATCTGGCGCTGACCGCCTCCTTTATTATCCTGGGTTTCTCTTGTTCGGGCAGGGCCGAGAAAGCGCTGGGGGTAAAAGACTCCCCTCACATAGTCATCGACGAAGTAAGCGGCATGTTCATAAGCCTGTTGTTTGTGCCTCAGGACATAAGGCTTACGGTGTTGGCATTTCTGCTATTCCGCATCTTCGATACCCTCAAACCATTCCCCGCCGGACACCTTCAGAAGCTCAAAGGCGCCAAAGGCATTATGGCTGATGATATCATCGCCGGGTTATATACTAACCTGGTGCTTCAGCTGGCTTTAAGGTTGACTGCTTTGAGGGCTTCATAAGCAGGGCCCTGGGGCGAGAGCGTGCTTTTAAAGAGCGTGATGCTTTCTACGTCAAACCCGGGGTTTTCCCACAGAGATTGAGATCGCAGTTCTATTATCGCGCTGCTTAGTTTTCCAAGGTTGAGGTTGCTCCTTGTCCGGCCCAGGGTTATATGGCAGGAGAACGGGCGTTTTTCTTTGGGGATGCCCAGGAGACAGATCGCCTCTTCCAGCCTTTTGGCGATGCGCGACGTTTGGTCGCGTCCTTCTTCGATCCCCGCCCAGACCACTCTGGGTGATTGTTCATCCGGGAAGGCGCCGACAGAGGCAAGGCTTGCCTTGTAAACGCCGATGCCCTCCAAGGCGGGCCCGAGGCCGTCGCGTATTTGCGCGATCTTCTTATCGTCGCGCTCTCCCAGGAACTTCAGCGTCAGGTGGATGTTTTTCGGTTCCACCCATTTAACGTCTGCGCCGGTGGTTTTAAGCTTATCCTGTATGCGCAAAAGCTGTTGCTTTACGTATTCAGGCAGTTCTATGGCAATGAAGGCGCGGGTCATTTTATAAGCCCTAAGAGCATATCGATGGCTTTTTGAGCGGCCTGGCTGCGCACGGCTGACCGGCTGCCGCGGAAAAGGAATCTCCTGCAGGTGTTCTTTGGGCCTCGGGAGACGGCGATAAATACCGTTCCTACGGGTTTGCGCGCGGATCCTCCCGAAGGTCCGGCTATGCCGGTGATGCCTACGCCAAGGTCCGTCTTCATAAGTCGCCTGGTCGATTCTGACATCCTGAGCGCCACGGCTCTGGAGACCGCTCCGGAGTTCTTGATGAGAGCCGGGGGGATCTTCAGAATCCTGCTCTTGGCCTGGTTAGCGTAAAGGACCAGTCCGGCGCAAAAGAACGAAGAGCTGCCGGGTGCGTTCGTCAGTAATTGAGAAAGCAGGCCGCCGCTGCAGGATTCCGCAACGGAAACGGTCAGCTTCCGTGATGCAAGCCGGCGCCTCAGGGCACGCAATTTGCTTTTAGCCATAAAAATATTATAGCATAATTTGATTTTGCCGGAAAACTTATTGTCAGGTGCCCGGGCTTATGATAACATAGCATCAAAAGCCTGCCTTGATTATGAAATACACTTCAGTTTCTGTGATAATCCCCACGCTCAACCGCCCCGGATATCTGCTAAATACCCTGAAAAACCTGTTATCGCAGGGGTATCCGGATATGGAGGTGGTGGTGGTGGATCAGAGCGATGAGCCTTGCCGCAACGCCCTCAAGGAATGCTTCGATTGCGATAAAGATAATATAAAATATATCCACTTGAAGGAAAAAGGCCTGCCTAACGCCAGGAACCGGGGCATAGAGGTCTGCGTTAATGATATACTTTTGTTCATTGATGACGACGTAATGCTGGGCGAGAGATTTGTCTTCTATCACGCCCTTGCTCATGATCAAAAAGATATCGGCTGCGTTGCGGGCAGGGTAATCGATCCCCGCGAGAAACCGCAAGGATCGGCCTGCGCCGGAGCCAGGGTATTGCCATCCGGGGCGATATCGACCAATTTTGGCTCTCAAACCCGCCAGTACGTATATGCGGCTGCCGGAGGCAACAGCTCGTTCTCAAGGGAGGCGGTTGCCAAGACCGGGTTCTTCGATAAGCGGTTCAAGGGGACGGGAGTCCTTGAAGACACCGATTATTGCTACCGGTTGAGGAAAAACGGTTACAAGATACTTTTTGAGCCTCGGGCATCTCTTGTGCACCTGGCGGCCGAATCCGGAGGATGCCGTCAGTGCGGCAGGTATAGGAGCCAATACTTTCGCCTGCGCAACGGTTTGCTGTTTTACTACAAGAACATGAACAAGGTTTTTATCCCGTACTTTGCCCTTGCTTCTTGCGTCAGGGGCATAAGGGGGCTGCTGCAGCCGGCAAGACGAGGGCAAGCTAAATAGGTTGACAATCCTGCCCCAATCGTGTAAAATTATTAAACTAATCTTCGGGGTCCCGCACCTGGCGTGCGGGAGGTGAAATTCCAAACCGGTGGTGAAAGCCCGCGAGCCCTGCACACGCAAGACACCGATAATGTGCATGGCAGATCTGGTTAGATTCCAGAGCCGATAGCGCCGCGCAAGCGGCGCGCAGATGCATCCGAGCGCATCCTGCGCAAAGTCTAGACGAAAGAAGATTAAAGAGATCCTATACCCGAAGACCATCTTCGGGTTTATTGTTTTTAAGGGAAGAATCCATGTTTAACACAATCCCGGAAATATTGGAAGATCTGAAAAAAGGTAAAATGGTCATCGTCATCGATGACGAAGAGCGGGAGAACGAAGGAGACCTGGTGATGGCTGCCTCTTTTGCCAGGCCTCAGGACATAAACTTTATGGCCAAGTTCGGCCGCGGATTGATATGCGTGCCCATGGAAGAGGAGCGCCTGAGGTTTTTGGGGCTCGATCCGATGTTTAATCCCGCAAGAACCAAGGCAGAGGATCCGTTTTCGACTGCCTGGATGATGTCTGTTGATGCCGCCTCGGGTATTACCACCGGGATCTCCGCTTATGACCGCAGCCGCACGATCGAGGTGCTGGCAAATCCGCTGTCTAAACCCGAAGACCTCATCCGCCCAGGACACTCCTTCCCCTTAAGGGCAAGAAAAGGCGGGGTATTGGTCAGGGCCGGGCACACCGAGGCAGCAGTAGACTTTATGCGTATGGCCGGATTGTTTCCTGCCGGGGTGATCTGCGAGATCATGAACGACGACGGAGCCATGGCGCGACTGCCGCAGTTGATCGATTTCTCGAAGAGGCATGGACTTAAAATGTGTACGATCGCCGCTCTCATAGAATACCGTAGGCGTTGCGAGAGGCTGATTGAGAGGCTGGTTGAAACAAGCCTGCCCACGGAATACGGCACATACAGAATGGTCCTTTATAGGGACCTGACCAATAACAAGGTGCACTCGGCGCTGGTGACGGGCGATATTTCATCCGAACCGGTATTTGTACGCGTGCACTCCGAATGTTTTACGGGAGACGTATTCGGTTCGCTTCGCTGCGACTGCGGCCGGCAGCTCCAGGAGGCGATGCGCGTCATATCAAAGCAAAAGGCCGGCGTCATCCTTTATATGAGCCAGGAAGGCCGCGGCATAGGGCTTATCGAGAAGCTCAAGGCCTATAATCTTCAGGATAAAGGGCTGGATACGGTAGAGGCCAACGAAGCCCTCGGCCATAAGGCGGATCTGAGAGACTATGGTATCGGAGCCCAGATCCTGGTAGACCTGGGCGTAAGGAACATTATGCTCCTGACGAACAACCCGCGTAAGATCGTGGGTCTTGAAGGCTACGGCCTGAAGGTCATCCAGCGCCTGCCCTTGGAGATCGAGCCAAACGAGCTTAACTATAAGTATCTTAAGGCCAAGAAGGAGAAACTCGGCCACAATCTTAATATCTAGCGAAAGGGGGAAAGATGGTAAAGACGATCGAGGGTAATCTGATAGCAAAAGGAAAAAAGTTCTGCATTATCGCTTCGCGCTTTAACGATTTCATCACCAAAGAGCTTATCAGCGGTTGCGTTGATACGCTTGTAAGGCACGGTGCGGATGAAAAGGACATAGGGGTTGTCCGTGTCCCCGGGGCTTTCGAGATCCCGGCGGTAGCCGTAAGGCTGGCGAAGTCAAAGTCATATGAGGCGCTTATCTGCCTGGGAACGGTGATCCGCGGTTCCACCCCGCATTTTGAATACGTTGCTTCCGAGGTCGCAAAGGGCGTTGCGGCGGTCTCACAGGACGCGGGCATCCCGGTCATATTCGGCGTAATCACCGCCGATACGATCGAACAGGCAATAGAGCGCGCCGGGACCAAGGACGGCAATAAGGGAAGGGATGCGGCGGTCTCCGCAATAGAGATGGTTAATCTGTTCTCTCAGATAAGATGATTCCATACCGGATAATGGTATCGATATGAGAAAAAGAAGCCGCGCCAGAGAATTGGCCCTGCAGGTGCTTTATCGCATGGATATTACCCGCGAGGATGCCGGGCAGTGCCTGGATAGTTTTTGGTTGCAGCAGCAGGAAGAGAAGCTGGACCAGGCGCAGATGGAATTTACTACGGAGCTTGTCCTGGGGGTCTGGCGAAATCTTGCCCGGATCGACGAAAAGATATCGGCCTTTGCTTCCAATTGGAAGCTTGAGCGCATGGCGGTGCTCGACAGGAATATCCTGAGGATCGGGTGTTTTGAGCTTTTGTTAAAGGACGATATCCCACCCAAGGTTTCCATCAACGAAGCCGTGGATCTGGCCAAGAAGTATTCCGGTCAGGAAGCCGGAAAGTTCGTCAACGCCATACTCGATAAGATCAAAACGGAGAGAAAAAAGTGAAGTTTGCGGATCTTCATCTGCACACCAATGTATCCGACGGTACTTTTTCCGCGGACCGGCTTGTGGGCGAAAGCGTAAAGGCGGGCCTGGACTGCATCGCGATTACCGACCACGATACGGTAGATGCGGTAGGGCCGGCTTTGGAGGCGGCCAGGAGCAAGGGCGTAGAAGTGCTGCCGGCGATAGAGTTTAGCGCCGAATACAGGGGGTTGGAGGTACATATCCTGGGCTACCTTATCGACCACCATGACCGCAACCTCCTTGAGAAACTAAAGACCCTTAAGCAAAACCGGGTAGAGAGGGTTTATAAGATAGTGCAGAAGCTGCAGGGCATGGGCGTCAATTTGCGCCCTGAAAGCATCTTTGAATTTTCCAATAACGGCACGGTAGGCAGGCTTCATGTAGCCCGTGCGATGGTTAAAGAATCAAAGGCATCTTCCGTATTCGAAGCTTTTCATAAGTACATCGGTGACCAGTGCCCGGCCTATGTGCTGGGCTTCAAGTTTTCCCCCAGCGAGGCCATCGATATCATCAGGGGGGCCGGTGGTATCCCCGTCCTGGCGCATCCGTATCTGCTCAAAGACGACGATCTCATCTTTGAATTCATTAAGATGGGTATCGCCGGCCTTGAAGTCTACTATCCGGAACATTCGCAGTCCATGGTTAACTATTACCTGGATATCGCCCGCAAGAACAACCTGCTTGTCACCGGCGGTTCGGACTGTCATGGTTACGCCAAGCCTCAGGTAATGATAGGCTCCATCAAGGTCCCGTATGAGCTGGTCATCAAGCTAAAAGAAGCCAAACAGAGGTGCCCATGAGAGATCATCAATACTACATGAAGCTGGCCCTGAAGCTTTCTTTAAAGGCAAAAGGCCTAACCAGCCCCAATCCGGTCGTAGGGGCGGTTGTGGTCAAAGATGGACGTATCGTCGGACAAGGATACCATAAGCGCGTAGGGCTTGCTCATGCGGAAGTCCTGGCCCTGGAGGATGCCGGCGATAAAGCCAGGGGTTCCGTACTTTATGTGACGCTGGAGCCTTGCAGGCATTTCGGCAGGACGCCCCCCTGCGTGGACGCGATCATACGCGCCAAGGTTAGAGAAGTCGTGATAGGGATGATCGACCCTAACCCCATCAATAACGGCAAGGGCATCGAGGCGTTAAAGCAAAACAGGATCAAAGTGGTCGTGGGGGTAATGGAAAAAGAGATAAGGCGCGCCAACGAGGTTTTCATAAAATATATCACCAAGAAAATTCCTTTTGTAACCGTAAAAGTAGCCGAATCCCTTGACGGCAAGATCGCTACCGCCGGCGGCGACTCCAAATGGATAACCAGCGATAAGTCCAGGGGGTTGGCCCACCGCATGCGAAAGGATTACGACGCGATCATGGTCGGAGTCAATACCGTTTTAAGGGACAATCCGCGCCTGGATGCGTGGTTCTCCAAGAAGCACCCGGTTAAGATCGTAATAGACAGTCAATTGAGCACTCCGGTGGGCTCAAACATTTTCTCTGCCAATGCCCAGGTGATCCTGGTGACCCTTCCCAGCTCTTGCGGTCAGGAGACCGAAAATAGAAAGATGCTGGAGGCAAAAGCCAGGATCCTGGAAGTCAAAGAAAAAGGCGGACAGATAAACCTTACATACGCTTTAAAAAAACTGGCAAGGATGGATATAAGCAATATACTCGTGGAGGGAGGGGGTACGCTCATCGGTTCCCTTTTTGACGAAGGCTTGGTCGACAAGGTGATGTTTTTTATCAGCCCCAAGATCATCGGCGGCAAAGATGCGGTAGGCGCGGTCATGGGCAAAGGCGCCGCACGCATAAGTCAGGCGCGCAGGCTAAAGGATGTTTCTCTAAAGCGTATCGGGGAAGATATGCTTATCGAGGCTTACGTGAGGTAGGAAGGATGTTCTCCGGGATAATCGAGGAGCTGGGCAGGGTAAAAAGCATAAACAGAGGCAAGACCTGTTTGATAGAAATAGAGGCCGATGCCGCAATCCAGGGGCTGTGCGTAGGCGAAAGCGTAGCGGTCAACGGCGCGTGTTTGACTGCCGTAAGGATCTCTGCACTTTCGGTATCATTCGAGGTCATACCCGAGACATTGAGGCTGACCAACCTGGGCGATCTTAGGGTCTCGGACAAGGTTAACCTTGAACGCAGCCTCAAGGTTGGCGACAGGATCTCCGGGCATTTCGTCACCGGCCACGTTGATTGCTCCGGGGTTATCCGTAAAAAAGGTTTCAGGGAAGGCAATCATTATTTCGATATAGCGGTGCCTAATAAATATGCGCCTTTTTTGCTTCCCAAGGGATCCGTGGCTGTCGACGGGATAAGCCTTACGGTAATGGGCAGCAAGCCCGGGGCCTTCAGCGTCTACATCATCGGCCACACCTTTAAGAATACCACTTTAGGCTTCAAGGGGCCCTCCGACAAAGTTAATGTGGAGTTTGATATTTTGGCCAAAAGAGCCGCTTCCCGACATTATGTTAACTTCTAATTATTGATAATTCCCGGGAATTCTGGTATACTAAAACAAATATTCGAAAAGAGCTCGCACTTAAATACTTATCAGGCAAGAGTAGTATGTTCTTAACAGCTAGCGCCTTTTAAGGCGCTAGTGAAGTGGTAAGTTTACCACAAGCTGTTAAAAACATAAAAGGGGTGCGAGGATTGCCCGCTCGAATAAATAGAATATCGTTTCTTAATAGAATTAGTAATAGCAAATGACCGGGGCACCTTTGCCTATCGGAGGACAAAGTGCCCCGCCTGATAGATATAGGCACCCAATCCTATCGGCACCTTGCCCAAAATGATGGGCAAGTATCTACCTTCTGGTAGAATGGATTGGTGCCGCGTTTGTACGCGGGGCGTGGCTCAGCTTGGCTAGAGCGCAACGTTCGGGACGTTGAGGTCACAGGTTCAAATCCTGTCGCCCCGATTTATAACCGTAGGCACAGGTTTCCCGTCTTGAATGAAGATTGACGGACGGGACTTCGCCGCAGGGAAGCTTAAGAGGGCGGCTCGCAAATCCTGTCGCCCCGATTAAATAAATGAGGCCACAACTTACGTAGCGAGCGTAAGCGAGCGAACGTAAGTTGTCCGGCCGAATTTATACCGCACGCTTTTTGTGCGGTATTATGAAATAAAGTTTTATCGTCTTGAGAAAAAGACTAGTTATCTGCAACCTCCTGCTTTCAATGGTTGTGTTGGCAGTTTGCTTTGCCGGCGCAGAAGCTCTTTTGAGGGCCATTAACGTCGGCTACGGTCAGACGCCCGTTATACCTGACCGCGTATTTCATCACCGGCAGCCCGCCGATTACCTGTTTTACAGTTATACTCCTTCGGGTGAATTCGGCGGCCACCATATATATTTCGATAAGGAAGGGCTGTACTCTGATCCATCAAAGAGCGGAGCTTGCGGGCCCTGCCCCAGGGAAAGGCTGGTAGTTTTTCTCGGGGATTCTTTTACCTGCCCCAGGGAAGTGGCCTACGAAAGCAGTTTTTTCGGCATTTTGCAAAAACGCCATCCCGGGCTTTGTCTGAAGAACTACGCGGCCTGGGCATACAGCCCGTCGATCTATTATCTGCAATGGAAGTACCGCATTGCCGAACTTAAGCCCGTTAAAGTCTTTATGCTCCTGTACTCTAACGACATCTACGAAGACAGCTATTATAATTACAGCGCCAAGTTCAATGCGGATAAGGATCTCATTGCCATAGAGGGCAGGAGAGCGGCTTTTTGGCTTAAGCTCTACCGCAGTTCTTTTTTTCTGCGCGCCCTGGGCATGACCTATCAGAAGCTAAGGTATATGTTAGGGCATCTGGGGGCAAAGAACGGCCATCGGGGGGCCGGGTTTGGCGAGCAGTTCCCGGATATGGCAGAGCCGACTTCTTCCTATATCCTCAAAATAGCCAGGCAGGTCAAGGGTTACGGCGGCAGGTTCTATCTCATGGCCGTGCCTTCGCGTTACAACCTGATGCACGATAAGGCCGATGATCCGCAGGAGTTTTCCCGTAAGTGCCGCCGCTGGGCGAAAAACCACGGGCTTGTTTTTATCGACCTCAACCACGCCTTCTGGGATTACTATAAGAAGAATAAAGAGCTCCCTTTTTACCGCAAGGACCCTCATTTTAACGAAGCCGGGCATGCCCTGGTAGCCGAAGAGCTAAAACGGTTTCTTAATTAGAGGGGCATCGGGTTGTTTGATGAAGAAGCAGATCCATGTTTTCTACGACGGCAGGGTCCAGGGCGTGGGTTTCCGCTATAGCGCCCGGGAAGTCGCCCGCCAGCTTAAGGTCGGCGGCTGGGTTAGGAATCTCTCTGACGGCAGGGTAGAGATGGTGGCGCAGGCCCAGGAAGAAGTGTTGATCGAGCTCCTGGAGAGGATAGGCCGGCATTTCCGCGAATATATCAGGGACTCCGAGATAGAGTGGGAAGCGGCTAGCGGAAACTTCGGTGAATTCGATATCAGGTTCTGAAAGCATGGCAGAGAACATAAAGAAGAAGATCGAGGCGCTGCGCCGGCTTATCAGCGAAAACGATTACAAGTATTACGTTCTTAGCCAGCCGCAGATATCCGATAAGGAATACGACGATCTTCTCCGGAAGTTGAGAGGGCTGGAAGAAAAGTATCCGCAATACAAGTCGCCGGATTCTCCTACGGTACGTGTTTCGGGAGGCCTGCTTGCGGGTTTTCCTTCCCTGCGTCACCGCCAGAAGATGCTCTCCCTTGATAACGCCTATTCTTTCGATGAAATAAGCGACTGGGAAGAGCGTTTGCGCAAGGCGCTTGGGGCAGGCGAGCGTATCGAATATGCCGTGGAACTCAAGATCGACGGCGTCAGCGCCAACCTTACCTATGCCAAGGGCAGGCTTTTGACGGCAGCGACCAGAGGCGACGGGCAAACCGGCGAGGACATCACCGGCAATGTCAGGACCATAAAAAGCGTTCCCCTGCTTCTGCGTGGGACAGATGCCCCGCAGCTAATAGAGGTGCGCGGTGAAATATACATGGAAAACAGCGATTTTGAATCGGTGAATTCCCAGAGAAAGGAAGCGGGCCTTGAGCTGTTCGCCAACCCCCGTAATGCCGCCAGCGGTTCATTGAAGCTTCTGGACCGAGCTGAGGTTGCCAAAAGGAGGCTTAATTTCTTTGCGCATTCTTTGGGCGCCTGCGAAGGGGTGGTATTTAGCGCGCAATGGGATTATCTGAGCAGGATTAAGCGCTGGGGGATAAGGGTGAATCCCGATTCCAGGCTATGCCGGGATTCGCAAGAGGCGATCTCTTATTGCCGGCAGTGGCAGGACAGGCGTTTGAGCCTTCCTTATCAGGTAGACGGCATCGTAATCAAGGTAAATGACCTGCGTCAACAGGAGATTCTAGGGTTTACCCATAAGAGCCCGCGTTGGGCGATAGCTTACAAGTTCCCCGCGCAGCAGGCGACGACAAAAGTCATCGAAGTATCCAACAGCGTAGGCAGGACCGGCATAATCACGCCGGTAGCGGTGCTTGAGCCGGTTGAATGCGCCGGCGTAGTCATTAAGCACGCTACGCTGCACAACTTTGACGAAATAAAACGCCTGGAGCTTAAAGCGGGCGACCGGGTATTGCTGGAGAGGGCAGGGGATGTTATCCCTAAGATCGTGAAGGTAGTCACTCATAGCGGTAAAACCGCCGTGCCGGTGCCCAGAGTTTGCCCTGTCTGTTCGGAAAGGGTAGTCAAGGAAAAAGAAGAAGATGTGGCTTATCGCTGCCTGAATTCTTCTTGTCCGGCGCAGCTGGAGCGGGGACTTTTGCATTTCGCCAGCCGTCAGGCGATGGATATCGAAGGGATGGGGGAGTCGGTGGTCGAACAATTGGTGCGATTAAAGCTGGTCAGGAACTTCGCGGATATATACAAGCTAAAAAGTTCTCATCTGGCCAGATTAGAACTGTTTAAAGACAAAAAGATCAGCAATCTGCTTGCGGCCATCCATGCCAGCAAAACAAGGCCGCTTTCGCGCCTGCTGTACGCTTTGGGTATAAGGCATGTGGGTGAAAAGGCGGCGTATCTATTGGCCGTGCACTTCGGGGCACTGGAGCGGCTGGCGGCCGGCAGCAGGCAAGAGCTGGTCTCGATACGCGAAGTAGGGGGCGTGATGGCGGATTCCATCCTTGACTACTTTTCCCGGGCCTCTACGAAGAGGCTCATAGAACAGCTAAGAAAGGCGGGAGTTAATTTCAAGGAAGCGGAGAGGCCGGCTGGGGTCTCGGCGTTCATCGGTAAGACCGTGGTATTCACCGGCGAGCTTGCCGGTTTTTCGCGCAGCCGCGCGCAGGCGCTTGCCCGCGATATGGGGGCAAACGTATCTTCCGGCGTAAGTAAAATGACGGACCTGGTAGTAGCAGGAGAGAATCCCGGGTCCAAGTTCGATAAGGCCAGGCAATTAGGAGTGAGGATAATCACAGAGAGAGAGTTTGTGGAGATGCTAAAATGACAACCATGGTCCCGGGGCGCAAGCCCAAAACCGTATTATTGCTGGCGAGCATTTTTTTGTTCGTAATAATGAATTCCGGCTGCGAAGCGTTTGTGCGCAAGTTCACCAGAAAATCAAAGAAGCCCAAGGAGCCGGAGGAGCTGGTGCTGGTGCCTGAAGAGTATAAGCCTCCTTCAAAGACCCCGGAAGAGATATACCGCGGTTATTTCTTGTTCTGGAAATCCTGGCAAGACGAACTGATCAACGCTCTCGATAACTCGCAGGGCAACCGCAAAAAGAGGATTGGTTGCGCCAAAGAGGCGCTTAAGAACCTCTCTTATATGGCGGATATGCTCCAGGATAAGGCGCGCAAGCGACTTGATAGGAGCATCAGACAGCTTAAAGAGCTGGTGCAGGATATGGAAAAGGATGTGTACGGTTCCAACTTTTCCCGTTATATCAGGAACGCGGAACGCATCAAGCTTACCGTAATAAGAGATTTTTCTTACAGCAAAATAAAGGACGAGATAAAATGATTTTGGAAGCCGTATCGGTTGGCCCGCTTGAGTCCAATTGTTATGTGCTGGCCGCTAAAGACAGCGCTGCGGCGATAATCATCGACCCGGGAGCGGAAGAAAAGAAGGTCCGCAGAGCGCTGGAAGCGCATAAACTAAAGCCCGGCATAATCGTTAATACCCACGGCCACTACGATCACATCGGAGCAGATGACAGGTTTGGCGTGCCGATATACATACACTCCCGGGACCGCGCAATGCTTGATGATCCGATGCTTAATCTTTCCGGGATGTTTAGCCTTCCCGCCAAGGTCGAATCAAAGGTAATAACGGTAGATGACGGTTCTCTAATAGAGTTTGAGGGTATCAGGTTAAAGGTGCTGCATATACCGGGGCATTCGCCCGGCGGGATAGCGCTTCTGCTGGAAAAACCAAAAGAAAAAGCGGTCTTTACCGGGGACAGTCTTTTTTGTCAGGGTATAGGCAGGTCGGACCTGCCCGGAGGCGACGGCGGCCTTCTTATCAGGTCGATAAAAGAAAAGCTTTTTACCCTTGATGATGATACCCTGGTCTACCCGGGGCACGGACCCAAGACTACCATCGGCATGGAGAAGGCCAGCAATCCTTTCCTGATGTAGAAGATTATTAGCCGGGCATGAAAGAGCTTATCGATACTTTTCTCAGTTATTTATCTGTGGAGAGAGGGCTTGCCTCCAACACCGTCACCTCTTACCGGGAGGACCTCAATGTCTATCTGGATTTTATGCAAAAGGGCGGCATTACGGCCCTATCCCGCATAGCCAAGAACGACATAACCGATTTCATGCTCGACCAGAAGGGTCGCGGGATATCGGCAAATTCTATCGCCAGAAGGCTGGCTGCGATAAGGATGTTTCACCGTTTCCTGGTGAGGGAAAGGGTCCTTAAGAACGACCCCAGCGTCCTGATAGAATCGCCTAAGCTTTGGAAGAAAGTTCCCGATACGCTTTCTCTGAACGAAATAGAGGCGCTTATCGGTCAGCCGCAGACCAATACCATCCTTGGCATACGCGACAAGGCGATACTGGAGACGCTTTATGCCACAGGTATGCGTGTTTCGGAAGTCGTAAACCTCAAGATCGAATGGTTGAACCTTGACGTTGGTTTCCTGCGCTGCCTGGGCAAGGGCCGCAAGGAGCGCGTGATCCCGCTGGGCAAGAAGGCAGTGGCCAGTATTTCGCGCTACCTCCAGACTGCAAGGCCCGCTTTCCTTAAGAACAAGGAAAGCGAGTATCTGTATTTGAGCCGTTTCGGCAAAAGGATATCCCGGCAGTCGCTGTGGAAGCTGATCAAGAAGTACGCGCTCAAGGCCCGGATAAAGAAGAACATCCGTCCGCACATCCTAAGGCATTCGTTCGCTACGCACCTTCTGGAGCACGGGGCGGACCTGCGTTCGGTCCAGGAGATGCTGGGGCATTCCAACATCTCGACTACTCAGATCTACACGCATATAAACAAGGAAAGGCTCAAATCCGTACATAAGATGTTTCATCCGCGTCAGTAGCCGAGCTCAAAAGTCGATATGGAAAGCTATCTTAAGAAGCTGCCCAAAGAATTGAAAGAAGTAGTATATCTGGCCAGGGATATATCAGGCCGCTTGAATATGCCGGCTTATCTTGTCGGCGGATTTGTCCGGGACCTGATCCTGGGCAGGAATAACTTTGACCTTGATATCGTGATCGAGGGTGACGGCATAAGATTCGCGTCAGCGCTTGCCGCCGCGCTAAAGACCAGAGTTACTTCCCACGCCAGGTTTAAGACCGCGACCATCCACTACAGGCCCCATCTTAAAATCGACGTCTCGACGGCACGCAAAGAGCGTTATCCGGGCGCGGCACAGTTGCCGGTCGTCGAAGCCGGCACGATGAAGGACGATCTTTTACGCAGGGATTTTACCGTAAATTCCATGGCTATGGGCATATCTTGCGGACATTTCGGTAAATTAATAGATTATTTCTCGGGCAAGGATGACCTTAAGCGCCGGCTTATACGCGTTATGCATGATAAAAGCTTCATAGACGATCCTTGCCGCATCTTAAGGGCCATCCGCTTTGAGCAGCGATTCGGCTTCAAGATAGAGCCGCATACATTATGCTTGCTAAAGGACGCCGTCAACAGCGGCATGCTCCAGAAGCTGCAGCCGCAGCGCCTGCGTGACGACCTGATCCTTATCCTTAAAGAAGAGGATCCTGCCAGATATCTGAAGCGCCTGGGAGAGCTTACTGGTTTTGGTTTTATCAGCCACAGGATCCGCAGCCTGCGCGGTATTTTTTCTTTCTTGAGAGCGCTTAAAAAAGAGATCACCTGGTTTAGAAAGAATCTGCCGCGGCGCAGGGGGCTGGATGTATGGTTGGTCTATCTTATGGGTTTATTGAGCCCGCTTGACCGCCAGGATATATCCAAGATCTGCCGCGCAATGGCCCTGAGGAGCGGAGAAGAGAAGAGGCTGCTTAACTGCAAACAAATGCCTTCCAAATTCATATCCGAACTCAAAAAACCCGGGTTAAAGCCCGCCAAGATCTATGAGATGCTTGAGCCTTTAAGTTACGAGGTGATAGTTTATATAAAAGCGTCACATAAAAACCCCGTTCTGCACGGCAATATTAACGATTTCTTGCGCTTATATAACGGGACCCGGATCGCTTTGTCCGGCGATGACCTGTTGAGCATGGGCATCCTTCCCGGGCCGGACTACAGGCAGATATTAAAGAAGGTGCTTTACGCAAAGTTGAACGGGCTTATTCACAGCAGGCAGGATGAAGAGCTCTATGTTAAAGAGCTTATCCGGCAGAGATGACCGTCGGCATATTGGTGCTGGAGATCTTTATACCCGAAAGCAACTCCCTAAAGCACAAGCGCATGGTCCTGCACAGCCTTAAAGCGCGCCTGCGCAATACCTTCAATGTCGCCGTGACCCAGATCGACGACGAGGATAAATGGCAGAGATCGAGGCTGGCGATCGTGGGGGTGGAGAGGGACAGGCGCACGATGAACAGCGCGCTATCAAGGGTGATTGAATTCGCCGGCATCTTCCCGGGGATAAACGTCATTAACCACGAAATGGAGCTGATCTAACATGTTAAGACACGACAGGGTGGCAGAGGCCATAAAACAGGAAGTGAGCACGATCTTGCATAGCGAACTAAAGGACCCGCGCCTGGGGTTTGTGACCATTACGGGCGTAGAGCTTTCGGGCGATTACCGGCATGCCAAGATCACCTACAGCGTATTAGGCAAGGAGGAGGATTATAAGAGGACAAGCCAGGCGCTGGAGTCGGCCCGGGGGTTCATCCGTAAGCTGATTACCGAGAGGATTAATCTCAAATTCTCTCCCGAGATCATCTTCCGGCAGGATATGTCCAGCGAATACAGCGTAAGAATACAACAGATACTGGATGAGATAAGGGGGCTGGAAAACGGCGGCGGCAGGCAGGAGGAGGCTGTTTTGAGAAAGCAGCCGCGCTCCCCGAAGAAGGCGGTATCATCAAAGAGGAGAAAGAGAGGGGGAATTGAGTCTAGAAAGCGTAATCCGAACCGTAAAAGAAAAAGATAATTTTCTGATCACCGCGCATACCAGCCCCGAAGGAGACGCGATAGGGGCCCAGATAGGTTTTCTGCGCCTGGTAAATAAACTGGGCAAGAAGGCGGTGGCCTTAAATCAGGACGCGCTGCCTTACGGCCTGGATTTCCTGCCCGATGCCGCACGGATACAGAAGCTTGGGCCCAAAAGCAGCCGGATTGATTTTGATTGTATGGTCGTACTTGATTGTTCGGAGCTTTCGCGCGCAGGTAAGGTAGCGGCTTTGCGCCGCAGCAGCTCGGCGCTAATCAATATCGACCATCATATAAGCAATGATAACTTCGGCGACCAAAGCTGGGTCGAGCCGTCCGCTTCCTCATGTTCGGAGATGATATTCCGTTTATATAAAGAAATGGGGGTTGCCCTTGACCGTCAGGCTGCCCTGGCCCTTTATGTAGGAATACTTACCGACACCGGCTCGTTCAGGTACTCCAATACCTCCGGCCTGACCCATCAGGCGGTTTCCGAACTTCTCCAATTCGATATAGACGTGCCCCAGGTTTACCGTTATTGTTACGAAGATATCCCTTTTAAGGATATGAAGCTTCTGGCCGGCGCGTTGGGTGGCATTAGGCGCGAGGCTTCGGGCAGGATCATATGGTGCGAGCTGAGGCGCAAGTTCTTGAAAAAAGATATCAGGTCTTTCGACCTTGGCGAGAATGTATTGAGTTTCTGCCGATCGGTCAAAGGGGTAGAAGTGGCGGTTCTCTTTCGCGAACGATTCGGCTCCAAAGGCGAGATACGCGTGAACTTGCGTTCGCGGGGCAAGGTAGACGTCAACAAGATCGCTTCACATTTCAACGGCGGCGGACACAGGACCGCCTCAGGGGCTACCGTAAAAGGGGCGCTGGCTTCGGTGCGAAGGCAAGTGCTTGCTAAGATACGCAGCAGCTTAAGATAGATCGAGATGAAAGTATTTTACGGCCTAAGCGTTCTTCCTAAGTTCAGGGATCCGGTGGTGGCGATGGGGGTCTTCGACGGCGTGCACCGAGGCCACCTGGATATATTACGCCAGGCGGTAAAGAAGGCAGGCGATATCCGCGGCACCAGTATGGTCTTGACATTCTGGCCGCATCCGCGCGGCGAAAAAAGCATCTATTCGCTGGAGCACCGCCTGAGGCTTATCGAAAAAGAAGGCATAGACGTTTGTTGCGTTATACGTTTTAGCCGCCGCTTTTCACGCATCAGCCCCCTTTCATTCATAAGGGATACGGTGTGCGCCGGCATCGGCGCCAAAGCCTTATTTGTCGGAGAGAACTTCCGTTTCGGTAAAAACGCAGCCGGCGGTATAAGATTGCTGCGCCGGCTCTCGCGCGAGTGCGGTTTTATCCTAAGGGCAGTCAAGGTCAAAAGCCGCGGCTCTCGCCCAATAAGCAGCACCTATATACGCAAGCTCATCAGCATGGGGCATCTCGCCCAGGCAGAGGGCCTGCTTTCCCGCCGGGTATGCGTACTTGGTACGGTCATCCGCGGCGATTCCCTGGCCACCAGGATGGGATTCCCTACCGCCAATATCGACTTGCATCATGAGGTGCTGCCTCCCGACGGGATTTACGCGGCCAGGGTGGTTGTGGATGAAAATGAGTTGAACGGCGTCTGCTATATAGGCATAAGGCCAACGGTAAGGAAGTTGAAAAAAAAGCCAAGCCTTGACGGCGACAGCCGCCATGTCGAAGTCCATATATTCGATTTCAAGAAAAATATTTACGGCAAAAACCTGGAGATACAGTTCGTAAAAAAGATAAGAGAAGACCGCAAGTTCGGTTCTACTTCAGAATTAATTGAACAAATTGAAAAAGATTTAGCCTGCGCCAAGATAATCCTTTCCCGCTACACCTAATCATACCACAATATATGCCGGTTTAGCCCCCACTTTACCACTAACCGTTGTGTTTTATCAACTTATAAGAATATTTTTATTGACAAGTATGCCTATTTTATATATATTTATGATACATGGTGGATTAAAGTGGAGGGAAGTGGTTTAGGCCATGCCGCGCCGAGGAAGGCGCACGTTAATACTTAAACAAAGGCTTATGAAATGTTTTACGGCGAATACCTTCATACGATAGACCGCAAGGGTCGCATTATCCTCCCTGCTAAATTCCGCGAAGTAGCCAAGGCGCATTTCTTCGAAAAGTTTTTCGCCACCCGCGGCCTGGACAAATGCCTGTTTATGTTTTCGGAAGAGGAGTGGAGGACCCAGGAAAATAAATTCAAATCCATAACTTTTACCAAGCAGCAGGCGCGGACCTTCAACCGACTCTACTTTTCTGGGGCCGTCGAGATAACCTTCGACAGCCAGGGCAGGATACTCCTTCCGCAGTATCTTAAAGATTACGCCGGCATCAAGAAAGACGTTATTATTGTCGGGGTCTCCAACCGTATCGAGATCTGGGCCAAGGACTGTTGGCAGGAGTATTACGGCAGCTCCCAGCAGTCCTTCGAGGAGATCGCCGAGAAACTAATGGACGTATAGTATCTTGATGAAAATACAGAATCTCTCGTGGAAGAAAAAAAGGTCAAATACCATATACCGGTTATGTACAGTGAAGCTCTGAGTTACCTGAATCTTGGTCCGGGCAAAATCATTGTCGATGCTACGATGGGCACCGGGGGTCATTCCCGGGGGATCCTTGAAAGGATTCTTCCCGCAGGTTTGCTGATAGGCATCGACCGTGACGAGGAGTCGCTTGCCGTTGCGAGGGTGAGGCTGCGTGAATTCGCGGATTCCTGCAAATTCGTGCACGGGAATTTCATTGAGATCGCCGGGATCCTCAAGGGGCTGGGTATCGATAAGGTCGACGGCATCCTTTTTGATTTGGGGATATCCTCCTATCAGCTTGAAGATCCGCACCGCGGTTTTAGTTTCCTGCACGAAGGCCCTCTGGACATGCGCATGGACAGGTCCAGCTATATTTCAGCCTATGAGCTGGTAAACAACCTTAACAGAGAAGAGATCTCCGCCCTATTAAAGAATTTCGGCCAGGAACGCTGGCACAACCGGATTGCGCATCTGTTGGTAGAGGAACGCCAGAGACAGCCGATAGCTACCACCCAGCAGCTGGCTAATATAGTCGTGCGGGCGATACCGCATAAATTCAGGTACAAAGAGCAGCGCATCCATCCGGCTACCCGCACCTTCCAGGCAGTACGTATCGCCGTAAACCGCGAACTTGAGAATTTGGAGAGGGCCCTGCAGGATGCCTTGCAGTTCTTGTCCCCGGACGGGGCGATATGCGTAATATCGTTCCACTCTCTGGAAGACAGGATAGTCAAGCTTACTTTGCGTTCGGCAGCCGAGGCAGGAGCCGTTAAAGTGGTAACCCGCAAACCCTTGACGCCTTCGCAGGACGAAGTCTCGGTTAACAGCGCCAGCAGGAGCGCCAAACTCAGGGCAGCCAGGAAGATATGAAAAATACGGTCAACAAATTCCTTTCGCTAGCTTGCATCCTCACCTTGTTCTCGCTCTTATACGTTTATCAGCAGACCGAGGTTTTCCGGCTGGCTTATACCGGCCAGAAGAAGCAGACGGCCTGCCAGAACGTCGCAAACAAAAACAGCCTGCTTAAATATAATATAGAGAAAAAGACTTCTTTGGTGCATTTGGGCAATAAGATCTCGGAGTCCAGCGAGTTTCAGATGCCGGATACCTGCAGGTATGTTCGGATCCCCGCGCCCAGAGAAAGGCAGGTTTCGCAGCCCCAGGCCTTTATCAGGGAGTCGGTATTCGGCAGGCTGTTTGATATTCGCAGAGAGGCCGAAGCCAGGACCCTCAATCCTTGATAACTCAACCTGCTCTAGTGGCAGGTTACATTAACCCCGGATAAATAGAGTGTATATCAGCAACTATCGCCGTCGCAGCGAGGCGGTATTTTTATTATTTCTATTCTTTCTTGTTATTTGTATCTCCCGCCTTTTCTTCATCCAATTCTTCAGGTCATCATATCTAGCCGAGATCGCCAGGAAACAGCACAACCTCTTCGTAGAGCTTGAGCCGGTCAGGGGCACGATATTCGATTCCAACCTTAAGCCCCTTGCGATCAACCTGCCTGTGGAGTCGCTTTATGCGGCGCCGAACGAAATGAAGCCGAAGGATAAGGAGCTTGCCGTAAAGAAGCTGTCTGCGATGCTGGGGCTGGATCAGTCCTTCCTGCGTAACCGTCTTGGGCGCAAGAAATCATTTGTCTGGCTTGCCCGTAAATTGCGCCTGGACCAGGCAGAAGCCGTCAGAAAATTAAACATCAAGGGGCTGGGTTTTTTGAAGGAGACCAAACGCAGCTATCCTAACAGCTACCTGGCAAGCCATATTATAGGTTTCGCCGGCCTGGACAACCGGGGCCTGGAAGGCCTGGAATCAGCTTTTGACCAATACTTAAGAGGCGAATCAGGCTGGGCGGTATTTTTAAGGGACGCCAGACAGAAGAGGCTGGATCTCTGGGAGAGGATGGTCTTGCCCAAGGACGGCTTTGACGTGGTGCTTACTATCGATGAGGTCATCCAATATATAGCCGAAAGAGAGCTGGATAAGGCGATGCTGGCTTTTCATGCCAAGGCCGCAAGCGTAGTGGTCATGGACCCCCATACGGGAGCGATCCTGGCCATAGCCAACCGCCCCAATTACGACCTTAATGAATTCGGCCGGGCAAACAAAGACCAGATACGCAACCGCGCGATATGCGATCTTTTCGAGCCCGGTTCAGTGTTCAAGATAGTCACCGCCTCTGCCGCCCTTGAGGAAGGCAAGGTCAAAGAGAATGACAGGTTTTTCTGCGAGAACGGTTCTTACCGCGTGGCCACCCATATCCTGCACGATCACCGGCCCCACGGCTGGATGAGCTTCCGCGAGGTTATCGAGCAATCAAGCAATATAGGGACAACGAAGGTGGCGCAGCTGTTAGGCGCTGACCTCATAACCCACTACATAAGACGCTTCGGTTTCGGGGCAAAGAGCGGCATAGAGTTGCCGGGAGAGATAAGCGGGATGGTAAAGGACCCGGGTCAGTGGTCCAAGATATCCGTGGCTTCCATACCCATAGGGCAGGAGGTCGGGGTTACGGCCATACAGCTGGCTTCTGCTTTATCGGTTATCGCCAACGGCGGTCAACTGATGAAGCCTTATATTATTCAGGAGGTCCGCGACAAGAACGGCCAGGCTATCCGGCAATACGGCCCCGCTCTCGTGCGCAAGGTGCTCTCTATCGATACTGCCTCCAGGGTCCGCAAGATGCTTACCGGCGTAGTCGAGGAGGGCACCGGCAAGCTTGCCAGGATAGAGGGTTTCAGCGCTGCCGGCAAGACCGGTACCGCCCAAAAATTGGAACCTTCCGGCGCCTACTCTCACGACAAATACATCGCTTCATTCATAGGTTTTGCGCCTGCGCAAGACCCTTTGGTAACGATCGTCGTTTGTATTGATGAGCCCAGGCCATATTACTTCGGAGGAGTAGTGGCCGCGCCCGTGTTCAAGAACATAGCCAAAGATTCCATAAAGTATCTGGTGGCCAAAAACCCAACGCATGCGTCGGTGGCGTTAAATGACTATTAAAGAGCTTTTGCATTCGGCAGGCATTAAGCAGCGCAGTGGGGATGAGTTCGTGGTCAGGGGCGTTGCTGCCAACTCAAAGCAAGTCGGGGAGGGTTTTGTCTTTATCGCGATCAAGGGCTGCCGGGGTGACGGTAACATGTATATAGAGGAGGCGATCAATAACGGAGCCAGGCTGATAGTGAGGGATACGGGCTCGGGCATCCGGAGCGGATATAGAGGGGTAGCCGTATTGGAGGTAAAAGATGCCAGGAAGGCCGCGGCCCTGCTCTCATCGGCATTCTACGGGCATCCTTCGCGTCGGATGCATATGGTGGGTATTACCGGTACAAACGGCAAGACTACGGTAACCTATCTGATAGAGGCGATCGTCAGGAAGGCGGGGCATGTCCCGGGAGTGATCGGGACGATAAATTACCGCTATAAGGACAGGGTCGTTGCGGCTTCCAATACGACTCCGGGGCCTGTCGAGCTTCAGGCGATGCTGGAAGAGATGAGAAGCTGCGGGGTCAGCTATGTGGCGATGGAGGTTTCTTCGCATGCGCTCCACCAGCAGAGGACCGCGGGCATAGATTTTAGCTCGGCGATATTTACCAATATTACCCAGGACCATTTGGATTATCATAAGACGGCCGCCCGATACTTTACTGCCAAATCCATGCTCTTTAGAAGCCTGGCCAATGGGTCCCTGGCGATAATCAACGCCGATGACGGCCGCGCAGCCGCCCTGAAGAGGCTGACCAAAGCCAGGATTAAGACTTATGGCATGCGCAAAAAAGCCGACTATTGCGCAAAGGATATAAGCTTTGACCTGACGCATACGGAGTTTACATTGAGTTACGGCAAGAAACAAGAGAGGATCAGAACGTGCTTGATAGGCGAATATAATGTGTATAACGTTCTGGCAGCTGCTGCGTGGGCCTTGACATCGGGGTTCAGCCTGGAGACCGTAAAGGCGGCTATCGAGGAGTTCGGGGTCGTCCCGGGGAGGTTGGAAAAAATCGCCAGCAACAGGGGTTATGCGGTCTTTGTGGATTATGCGCACACAGAAGATGCCCTGCGAAATGTCCTGAAGACCCTGCAGCAGCTGCCCAGGAAAAGGATTATTGTGGTTTTTGGATGCGGAGGAGAGCGCGATAGGTCAAAGCGTGCGAAAATGGGCCGGGTAGCCAGCGAAATGGCGGACCTGGTTATCATTACCAGCGATAACCCCCGCTCTGAAGACCCGGATTTTATCGCGCAAGAAATAAGGCAGGGGATCTTAAAAGATAACTATCGCCTGATCCTGGACAGGGCTGAGGCGATTAAAGAGGCGCTCGGCATTGCCGGCAGCGGCGATATAGTGCTTTTGGCCGGCAAAGGCCATGAAGATTATCAGGTATTAAAGGACGCCAAGATACCGTTTGATGACCGAGAGGTCGCCAGAAGATGCTTGATATAAACCAGATAATAAAAGTTACCGGTGGTAAGCCTTTTAATGCGGCTGGCGCTGAAGGATTTCGCGGATTGTCCACGGATACCCGCAGTATCAGGGAAGGCGAGATTTTTCTGGCTATCCGGGGAGAAAACTTCGATGGCCATGACTTCATCCCCGAAGCTGTTAATAAAGGCGCCCGCTGCATTATCGCCGAAGATTTCGATCCCCCGGTTTTAAAAGGGGCAGCCGGCATAAAGGTTGCAAATACCGTCAAGGCCTTCGCTGCCATCGCCAGCTCACACAGGAAGAAGTTTGATATTCCGGTTATCGCCGTTACCGGCTCCAACGGCAAGACTACCGCCAAGGAGATGATCGCCTGGGTGTTGTCTGCCAAATTCAGGGTCCTGAGCAACGAAGGGACCAAAAATAACCATATCGGGGTGCCTGCTACCCTGTTACGCCTGGATGAGAGCCATCAGATAGCGGTCCTTGAGTTGGGCACAAACCATTTTGGGGAGATAAGGTATTTGGCGGATATGGTTATGCCTGATGCGGCGGCAATCACCAATATCGGAGAATCGCATCTCGAATATTTTAGGGACCTCGCCGGCGTATACAAAGAAAAATCCAGCCTATACCGGAGGTCGCCGGTGGGGATCGTGCTCCTTAATAACGATGACCGCTTTTTGCGAAAAGACATCCGAGAAAAGCGGCTACGTCGCGGCGGCCAGTTCGTGCTCGGCTTCGGCGTCAAAGGCAGGACTGATTTTTGCGCCGATGGCGTAAATGTCAAAGGGGCAAAGGTAGGATTCAGCTGCCGTCGTCACCGCTATAGCCTGAATACTCCCGGGGCCTGCAATGTTTACAATGCCCTGATGGCGATCGCGTTTGGCAGAATGTTCGCAATGAGCCATTCAGAAATAAGCGCGAGGCTAAGCGATTTCAGATTTCCCAAGGGCAGGCTCAATCTTGTTAAATTCAGGGATACAAGGTTCATCGACGATACCTATAACTCCAATCCTTTCTCTATGGCTCAAGCACTGAAGACCTTGGCGGATTTCAAGGCAAAAGGGAGAAAGATCCTGGTTATGGGTGATATGCTGGAACTGGGTAAGGATGCCGCCTTGCTCCACAAGAAAGCCGGGCAAGGCGCGGCCAAGGTCTGCGATGCAATGATTGCGGTCGGCAGGCTTTCCGTCATTGCGGCCGACGCGGCAAGGGCAGGCGGCCTTTCCGGCAAGAACCTGTTCGTTTGCGATTCAAGCGCAGAGGCCGCGTCAGTGCTTTTTAAGAAGTTAGCTGCGGGTCCCGATGATATAATATTAATAAAAGGCTCGCGTTCCATGAAGATGGAGGAGGTGTTAAGGACAAATGTTATTTAACCTGTTATATCCTTTAAGTGATGCCATATCGGCACTCAATATTTTCCGCTACATAACCTTCAGGTCCGCAATGGCAGCGCTCACCGCGTTCTTCATAAGCCTTATTATCGGGCCGCTGATGATCAGGAAGCTCAAAGAATGGAAGATCGGGGAAAATATACGGATTGAAGACAGCCAGCGGCTCCACGAGCTGCATTCGCACAAAAAGGACACGCCGACAATGGGGGGGATACTGATCCTGGTGTGCGTGGTAGCCTCTACGCTGCTGTGGGCCGACCTCACCAGCAAGTTCATATGGACGGTGATCTTCAGCACGCTTTGGCTGGGCATAACCGGATTTGCGGACGACTATCTCAAGCAGGTTAAGAAGAGATCGAAGGGGCTGGCTCCCCTGGCAAAACTGGCAAGTCAGATACTGCTTGGCACGGTCCTGGGGCTGATTATCATCATGCATTTCAATAATTCGCCGCGCATAGATATTCCGTTCTTTAAGAATTTAAGCATAGACCTGGATGGTCTTTACATCCTATTTGTGATCCTGGTCATCGCCGGTTCCTCTAACGCCGTAAACCTCACCGATGGGCTTGACGGCCTGGCTATAGGGATAGTGGTGATGGTCGCTTTGGCCTTCGCGGTACTCTGTTATATCACCGGTAACATCAAGTTCAGCGGCTATCTGCTTGTCCCTTTCGTAAAGGGGAGTGCGGAGTTGACGATTTTTTGCTCCAGCATCATAGGCGCAGGGCTTGGTTTCTTGTGGTTTAACTGTTATCCCGCCTCGATCTTCATGGGGGACGTCGGAAGCCTTGCCCTTGGCGGCGCACTCGGCACGGTAGCGCTGCTTATCCGCAAGGAGATGCTGCTGGTGATCGTGGGGGGCATCTTTGTGGCCGAGGCCTTGTCCGTAATATTGCAGGTAGCCAGCTTTAAGCTTACCAAGAAGAGAATATTCAAGATAGCGCCCCTTCACCACCATTTTCAGTTCATGAACTGGCCCGAGAACAAGGTGATCGTCAGGTTCTGGATCATAGCGAGCCTGCTGGCGTTATTTACGATAGCAACCTTGAAGATCCGCTAATTATTCAGTCGGCTTTCCCGTATATGCGCAATATTCATCTGTACAAAGGCAAGAAGGTGACGATTATAGGCTTGGCCCGTTCGGGGCTGGCAAGCGCTAACCTTCTCTATAAGCTGGGAGCGGATGTGCGGGTTAGCGACAAGAAAGACGATAAGGGCATGCGCGATCAGGCCCGTCAGTTATCTTCTAAAAATATACGCCTTGAGTTGGGCAGTCACAGCCGGGAGTTTGTCTTGGGCAGCGACCTGGTGATCGTCTCGCCCGGGGTGCCGAATGACGCCCTGCCGGTCAAATGGGCGCTGGAAGCCAAGATACGCCTTATCAGCGAGATAGAATTTGCCTGGTCGCTTTGCCCGGCCACGGTCATAGCCGTGACCGGCTCGAACGGCAAGACCACTACCACGACCCTGATAGGCAGGGTCCTGGAGGCGGCGGGCAAGAAGGTCTTTGTGTGCGGCAACATCGGCAATCCTTTTTCGGCGGCGGTAGAACAGATGGGCGAGGGTGATTACGCGGTCCTGGAGGTCAGCTCTTTCCAGCTTGAACGAACCGAGAGCTTCCGGCCGAAGGTAGCGGTTATCCTTAACTTCAGCCCTAACCACCTGGATAGACATAAAGATATGCAGGAGTACCTGGAGGCAAAAAAGAGGATCTTCGCCAACCAAAAGGGTGACGATTATACAGTGCTTAACGCGCAGGACGAGGTAGTCAGGGGTTTTGTCTCCCAGACTAAGGCCAGGGTCGCTTACTTCGCCGGGTCCAGCGATATCAACCCTAATTACGCAGCGGTCCTGGCGGTGGGTTCGGTATTTGGCTTGAAGAATGAAGGCATGTTGCGGGTGCTGGAAGATTTCAATGGCATAGAGCACCGCATGGAGCATGTCGGCCAGATAAAAGGCATTAAGTTCATCAATGATTCGAAAGCCACGACAGTCGAAAGCACGATCTGGGCGTTGGCTAATATCCGCGGGCCTGTGCTCCTGATCGCGGGAGGCAGGCACAAGGGCATAGATTACAGGAAGCTGCTGTCAGCTTGCTCAGACAAAGTTAAACGCGCTATTCTCATTGGAGAGGCCGCCTCGATCATCAAGGAGGCCTTGGCAGGCGGCCTGCCGATTGATGAGGCAAGCAGTCTTGAGGATGCGGTGCGCAAGGCATTCGCAGCGGCCTGTCCCGGCGACACCGTGCTTTTATCTCCTATGTGTTCGAGCTACGACATGTTCTGCGATTACGAAGAGAGGGGAAGGGTTTTTAAAAAGATAGTGGAGCAGATCGGGGGAGAGAGTAGATAGTGGTCCGCAATGTAAGGGTCAACCTTTTTTTTACGGCAGTAGCGCTTCTATGCGTGGGGCTGGTAATGATCTACAGCTCTTCCAGCATATACGCCTGGGAAAAGTATAAGGACAGCGCATTTTTCTTGAAGAGGCAGGCGGTATTCGCTTTGATCGGGGCCCTCTGCGCGGCCCTGGCGATGATGTATGATTACAGGAGGTTAAGAACATATGCAAAGCCTTTGCTTATTGTATCATTTATCCTTTTGGTTCTGGTTCTGGTCCCGGGAATTGGGCGGGAGGTTGCAGGCGCCAAGCGCTGGTTCCGTTTTAAATTCCTGAGCTTTCAGCCCTCAGAGCTGGCTAACATGGCGGTGATAATATATCTTTCGGATTTCATATGCCGCAAAGAAAAGCTTATGCGTAGCTTCACCAAGGGGTTCCTGCCGCCTGTGCTGGTGTTGGCAGGGATCTCTCTGTTATATCTGCTGCAGCCTGACTTGGGCAGCACCATTGCGGTCTCCGCGGTGGTATTCATCATGCTCTTTGTAGCCGGCACCAGGGTTACCTATCTGGTAAGCATGTTTCTGATAAGCCTGCCGGCGCTCTATCTTTTGATCTTCAGGGTCCCCTATCGGCGGGCGAGGATCCTGGCATTTCTAAACCCCTGGCTGGATGCAAAGGGCAGCGGTTTCCAGATAATCCAGTCCCAGGTTGCCCTGGGTTCCGGAGGGCTATTCGGGATAGGGCTGGGTCATTCCAGGCAAAAGCTGTTCTATCTGCCCGCGGCGCACACCGACTTTATCTTTTCCATCATCGGCGAAGAGCTCGGCCTGCTGGGGACGATGGCCATAATCATACTGTTCATGTTTTTTATCGTGCAGGGCCTGAAGATCGTTAAGAATGCCAACGATAAGTTCGGTTACTTCCTGGCGCTGGGGCTGGTGTTGATGATATCGCTACGCGCGATAATCAATATCGGCGTCTCCTGCGGCCTGCTTCCTACGAAAGGCCTGCCGCTGCCCTTCATTAGCTATGGCGGCTCATCCCTTATATTCGACATGATAAGCGTGGGATTATTGATGAATATCGCCCGGACAGGGGAGTATCCATGAGAAAGGCGGCAGCAAGAATCCTGGTCGTTACAGGGCCCAGCGGCGGGCATATTTATCCGGCTTTAAGTCTCCTGGAGCAGCTAAAGAAAAGCGGTTCTGCCCCCGAGCTTCTTTTGGTAGTGCCGAAAAAAAGCCCCGTCCAGGCAAGCGGTTATCCTCTAAAACGGATATCCGCGGGCAATATTTCTTTTTCCTTTGACGCCAAAGGGGTCAGTTCGTTGTATAATCTGATCAAAGGCGCGTTTGAGAGCCTGATGTTGGTGCTTAAATTCAGGCCTTGCGTGGCGGTGGGATTCGGCAGCATTGACTCCCTGCCGGTAATGTTTTTATCCTGGATGTTCAGGATGAAGACCATCATACATGAGCAGAACGTAGTGCCGGGAATGGCCAATCTCCTCCTGGCCAAGTTCGTGGATAAAATAGCCGTCTCCTTCGAGGATACACGCCGGCATCTTCACGTGGATGAGCAGAAGGTGGTCTTTACCGGCAACCCCATCCGTCAGACCCTTGTGCCGGTCGATAAGAACATGGCCATTGAATATTTTGCCCTTGACCGTGATAGATTCACGATCCTGGTAATGGGCGGCAGCCAGGGCAGCCATAGCATCAATACCTGGTTCATCAAGGGCCTGGCGCAGGTCAAGGATAAATCGAGGATGCAGGTAATACATCTTTGCGGCGGCCAGCAAAAACTCCAGATTAAGGCCCAGTATGACAGGCTCAATATCAGGGCTTGCGTGTTTGATTTTCTGGCCGAAATGCACTATGCCTATAGCGCCAGCGATCTTGCGCTCTGCCGTTCGGGGGCGACCACCGTCGCGGAGCTGACTTTTTTCAGGGTGCCGTCCATACTCATACCTTATCCGTACGCGCGCAGACACCAGCTCCATAATGCCATGGTGCTGCAGCAAAAGGGGTGCGCCGTCATCATCAATGAAGAGGAGCTCAAGGCAGGGGCGGGGTTTGAAAAAATAGAGGAGTTTCTGCGTGACCCGGGGCAGCTGTCAAATATGCGTTCTGCCTACCCGGCTCAGTGCGCTGCTACGGCTTCGGAAGCGCTGGCCAGGGAGGTGACGGCTTTATTGGCATGAAGAGGCTGGCGTATCTGATTTTGCTTTTGTCGGCCGCTACACTCAACGCCTTTGCCGCCGGGGCGCAATGGAAAGAGTCAAAGTCCACGCATTTTATCATCTACTACAAGAGCGCAGGGGAGGATTTTATCTCTCAGGTCGCAGAGCGCTCAGAGGTATATTATGACAGCATTGCCGAGGAGCTGGGTTTTAGAAGGTTTGATTTCTGGCTTTGGGATAACCGGGCCAGGATCTATATATATGACGACGCCAAGGACTTCATGGCCGGTACGGGTCAGCCTGAGTGGGCGATGGGGGACGCGGTCCCCCGCGATAAGGTTATTCGGGCTTTTCCCGGCGCACACAAATTCCTCGACACGACGCTGCCGCATGAGATGGGCCATATAATCTTTCGCGAGTTTGTGGGATTCAATAATCCCGCGGTTCCGCTCTGGCTTGATGAGGGGGTGGCTTCATACCACCAGAAGTTCAAGTACCAGGGGGTGGACAGGATCCTTAAGAGCGCAGCCGCCCAGAATAAGCTCATGAGGGTCGCGGATCTTTCGGCTTTTGCCAGCACCCGTTTTATGGATAAAGAGGTCGCCAGGCTATTTTATGCCGAATCATTCAGCATCGTTGATTTCTTGTTGAAGAATTACGGTAAGGACAGCTTTGTCCTCTTCTGTCAGAATCTGAGGGATAAGAAAGACCTTAAACGCGCGTTGGCCAGCGCTTATTCGCTGGACGGCCTTCAGGAGCTGGATGCGGCCTGGAGCAAGGATGTATTGAGATGAATAAAAAGCACTATCATTTTATCGGTATCGGCGGCATCGGCATGAGCGGCATTGCCAAGCTGTTCCTTCGCGAAGGCGCCCTGGTCAGCGGCTCCGACCTCAAGCCTGGCGAGGTCACGCGTAGCCTGGAGGCGCTCGGCGCCAGGGTGTTTGCCGGCCATGACGAGAAAAATATCGGCGGGGCGGATATCGTAGTTTACTCCTCTGCCATAAGAGCTGACAATCCGGAGCTGGCCGAAGCCCGCAGGCTGGGGATACCGGTCATCAAAAGGGCGCAGGCCCTGGCCCATCTGATGGAGGCCAAGACCGTTATTACCATAAGCGGCAGCCACGGCAAGACTACGACATCATCTCTGATTTCCTGCCTGCTTATCGAAGCAGGCCTTTCTCCGACGGCAGTAGTAGGCGGGGTACTGAAAAATATAGATACCAATGCCTGCGGCGGCTGCGGCAGTTTTTTCGTCGCCGAAGCGGATGAGTCAGACGGGTCTTTCTTGTTTTACCGGCCCAAGTACTGCGTGATCACCAATATTGACCGCGAACACCTTGATTACTACCAGGATTTTCCTTCGCTGCTGGACGCATTCAGGCAGTTTGCTTGCGCCACCGATCCGGCAGGCTGCCTTTTCTGTTGCGGGGATGATTTGCATTTGCTGGAGTTGGCCAAGGATTACCGGCACAAATATAGGCTCTTCGGCTTAAGCCGGGATTGCCATGTCCGGGCCGAAAACATCGTCTTTAAGGGGCTGAGTTCTGAGTTTGATGTTTTTCTGCCCGCAGGCAAGCTGGGAAGGTTCTCTTTATCATTGGGGGGCAGGCACAATATCTCCAACGCCCTGGCAGCGGTTGCCCTGGGGTTGGAGCTGGGGATCGAGGCAGCGGTCATCAAAAAGACGCTGGTCAACTACAAGGGGGCCGGCCGCAGGATCGAGATAAAGTTCGAAAACAGGGATTACCTGCTTATCGATGATTACGCGCATCATCCTACCGAGATAAAGGCGACCTTGGACGCCGTTCAATATCTCAAGAGAAACCGGATCGTCGCGGTGTTCCAGCCCCACCGGTATTCGCGCACACAGATATTAATGCAAGAGTTTGCACAGAGCTTTGACCTGGCCGATTGCCTGATATTGACGGACATTTACGCGGCAAGCGAAACGCCTATAGCCGGCGTAAGCGGGCGCGCCCTTTCAGAGAAGATAAAGGAAATAACCCCACATAAAGACATCCTTTTCCTCGAGAAAAAACAGATAACCGAGCATATCCTGAAGATCCGCCGCCCCGGGGATGTGATCATAACTTTGGGGGCAGGAGATATAACCAAGATCTGCGATGAGCTGGCCGAAAGATTTTAAAGGAACGGTAAAAAATAAGGAGCCTCTCAAAAAGCATACTACTTTGCGCATCGGCGGCCCGTGTGACTTTTTTGCCTGCCCCGAAACCGCGCAGGATTTAAAAATATTGATTACTTATGCAAAAAGATATAAAATACCACTCTTTATAATAGGGGCGGGCAGCAATATACTGGCCGGAGATAAAAGGCTTAAAGGTATCGTCATAAGGCTTTGCTCGCGCGATTTCAGCATCCTCAAGTTCGATGGCAATATTGTTCGAGCGGGCAGTGGCGTGCACCTTAGACATCTGGTGCAGGAGGCTTCCCAAAGAGGCCTGACCGGGGCAGAGTTCCTTATAGGTATCCCGGGTACGGTCGCAGGGGCCCTGGTGATGAATGCCGGCGCCTGGGGCAGGTCGATCTCGGAGTTAGTGGTATCGGTAACTATCATGGACCGTCGCGGCAGGGTTAGGGTCCTGAATAGGAGCCGGATCGCTTTTAAGTACCGGGCCTCTGGCCTGGAAAGGTTTATTGTTTTAGAGGCCAGCCTCAGGCTAAAAAAGGGGCGCAAGAAAGACTGTGTTTTAAAGATCAGGGATTATCTGAGCAGGCGTCGCGATCGACATGATGCATCAAGGCCGAACGCCGGCTGCGTTTTCAGGAATCCGCAGGGGGATTCGGCCGGCAGGCTGATTGAGCTGTGCGGATTAAAGGGAAAGAGGATCGGCGCGGCGGTAGTTTCCGATAAGCACGCTAATTTTATCTTGAACTGCCGTAACGCCAGGGCCTCTGACGTGCTCAGGCTCATGGATTTAATAAAGCGGACGGTCAAAAGAAGGTTCGGCGCGCAGCTTCGTCCGGAGATCAAAATATGGAAATGAATGAATTCGGCAGGATAGGCGTGCTTATGGGCGGGCCTTCCACCGAGAGGGAGATATCGCTTAAGTCCGGCAATGCCGTATACGAGGCCTTGAAAGGAAGCGGCCGGACGGCACTAGCCTTAGATATCATGACCGACGACCCCGCAACTAATGTCGACCTGATAAGGTCCAGCGGCGTCGATTGCGCTTTTATCGCCCTCCACGGACGTTTCGGTGAAGACGGCACCATCCAGGAGATACTTGAGAAGCTCGGCATGCCTTATACCGGCAGCGGCGTGCAGGCCAGCAGGCTGGCGATGGACAAAATAGCTTCGCTTGAGATATTCTCCCAGGCGGGCTTATCCGTCCCGGAGTTCAGAGTGGTAAAGAAGCCCGGCGTTTTGTCTTCGCAGGGCATCGTTGACCCGCTGGGGTATCCGTTAGTCGTAAAGCCGGCCAGCCACGGTTCAAGCATAGGGCTTTCCATAATCCAGCGTAAGGATGAGCTTGCCGCAGCGCTTGAGACGGCTTTTCAATACGATATCAACGCGATCGTGCAGGCTTATATCAAAGGAAGGGAGTTGACCGTAGGGATCCTTGATGAGAAGGCTCTGCCGGTGATCGAGATAGTGCCGAAGAACTTTTTTTTCGATTATAACGCCAAATATAATCAGGCTGATACGCAGTATTTAGTTCCGGCGAGGATCCAGCCCGAGACAGCCCTGCGTGTCCAGGATGCGGCCTTGTCCGCGCATAAGCTTCTGGGTTGTTATGGCTGTTCCAGGGTCGATATGATCTTGGCAGACAATGGCGTCCCGTATATATTAGAGATCAATACCATACCCGGGATGACCTCGGCCAGCCTTCTTCCCAAGGCAGCCAGGGCTGCGGGATTGGATTTTACCCAGTTGTGCGTGAGCCTGTTACGTTTAGCCTATGCCAAAAAACAAAACTAGAACGTCGCGGACCTCTTTTAAGATACCTCCTTTTATAAACAGGTTTATATTGTATTCGATAATATTCCTTACCGTCTCTTTAGGCGCTTTCGGATACATCTGGAGGTGCTTGAGAAGCTCTCCCGCTTATATAGTTAAGGAAGTCGTCTCCAAAGACGCCTCTGTAGACGTATCCTACTTAAAAGGCAGGAACATCTTCGCCATAGACCTGGACAGGGAATCGCAGGCCCTTCTGTCCGCGCATCCGGATTACAAGAGAGTAAAGCTTATACGCATCCTTCCCGACCGGCTATACGTCGATTTCATCGAACGCAAACCTTTGGCATTGATAAAGCTTTACCGCGATTTCACGGTAGATGAAGACGGCACGTTGTTCTCGGTCCCCGAGGCAGGCCTAGAAAGCGAGGTCCCCCTGATATCGGGCCTGGAGGCCAAGCTCCACGGGCCCAGGCCGGGGAAGAAATATAATATCCGGGAACTCGATCTGGCGCTGGAGATAATCAGGGAATTCTCAAACCTGAAGGCTTTCAGGGGTTACAGGATCTCAAGGCTTAATCTCCAGGGGGCGGGAGGGGCTTCATTTTTTGTCCAGGTACCGATAAGGATGGACGGGCTTAAGGGCCCCGGCCAGCCAAGCATGTCTTCTCAACTCGAGGTTAAGATCAGCTACGGCAACATAAAACAGAAGATATTGATCCTTGCCGGTGTTATTGCGCAGTCCAAAAACGATCTTTCCGGCATAAGATACGTAGATTTGCGCTTTAAAGACCCGGTGATCAAGCTAAAATAACCATGTTTACCAACTATATTTGCGCCCTGGATATCGGTTCCAGTAAGATCTCCGGATGCGTTGCCAGGATAAAAGGCAGGCGCATCCAGGAGATGTACCTGGAGTCTGTCCCAAGCAGGGGGGTAAAGAAAGGTTCTATAATAGATTCCATCGAGCTGGTGGGCGCCCTGACCAAGCTCATGAAGAGCCTTAAAGACAGGTCGGGCATCACGGTCAAGATCGTGCACGCCAATATATCGGGGCAGGACATCATCGCCAAACACAGCAAGGCGATCCTGCCTTTGGCTGAACGGGGCAATAAGATCATTACCCTTTCGGATGTTCATAAGGCAAACGAGCAGGCGCGCATCCTCGGTTCCAGCCTAGAAGAAGAGATCATACATATGGTGCCTTGCGATTACACTATCGACACCAAGAGTTCCACCCCCAACCCTCTCGGTTTATACAGCCATAGGCTCGAAGCAGATATGTATCTTATCTGTGCAAAGCTCTCCAGCGTCCAGAGCCTGAGCCGCGCCATCGGCCAGTCGGGTTATGAGATGAGGGGCCTTTTCTTGTCCGGCCTGGCCAGCACTTCGGCAGTATTCAGCAGGGAGTTTTCCGACGGGCTCACTTTTGTCTGCGATATCGGCAGCGACATTACGGAGCTTCTTTTGTTCAAGAACGGCAGGCTTCAGGAGACCCAGATGCTCGGATTCGGCGGCGACAGTATGACCGTCGCCCTTCAGCAGGATTTAAGGATCCCGTTTGAGCTTGCCGAAGAGATCAAGAAATCCCACGGGATCGTGCTTGGCGACCCCAGCCAGATTCCGGAGAGCAAGGAGATACTCCTGAAGAAGGACAAGATCTATAAGCCGGTAAAACAGCGCCACTTGACCGAGGTCATAACCAGCCTTGCCAGGGAGTTGTCCGCGCAGATAAAGGAAGCCATCGAAAAGAAGGTGAACTTATACGAGATCAATAATTTTGTGGTAGTAGGCAGGTCTGCGCTGCTCGAAGGTTTGATAGAAACGCTGGAGAACACGATGTCGGTCCCGGTGCGCCTGGGCAGAATAAACAACCCGGTTATACTGGGCGCGTTAAACGGCAACATCCCGGAGCTGGCCGGGCATAAGTATCTGAATTATCTGGTCTGTCTTGGCATGATCGCCGAAGTCATTCAGGGTAAATCCAGCGACCTGCTCCCAAGCCATCAGCCTGCAAAGAACCCCGTTTTGAGGCTCATCCACCGGTTCAGGGAAGTATATCAAGAGTACTTCTAGCGATATCATTCATTGACCGTCCATTCATATTAGGTATAATATATGGGTCTATTTATATGATAAACGACAATCTCCTGCGTATAAGGGAGCGTATCGTCAGGGCTTCTAAGGGGTGCGGGCGCGACAATGATCCCATCACCATCGTCGCAGTCTCTAAGGGCAGAAGTGTCCGCGAGATCCGCGAGGCGGTGGATGCGGGCATCTTTGATATCGGCGAGAACAGGGTTCAGGAAGCACTTTTGAAATATAAGCAGCTGTCAACTGATAACTGTCAACTGTCAGCAATAAAGTGGCATATGGTCGGCCACCTGCAGACAAATAAAGTCAAGGACGCCGTCCGGATATTTGACCTCATCCATTCGGTTGACAGCCTTCGTCTGGCAGAAGCCATTGATAAAGAGGCCGCCGGGGCCGGTAAGCTCCAGGATATCCTTATCGAGGTCAAGACTTCTGCCGAGGCCGAAAAATACGGGGTTGCACCAGAAGCAGCAGGGCAGCTTTTAAGAGAGGCTTGCGGTTTTAAAAATATAAGGGTTTGCGGTTTGATGACCATTGCGCCTTTGCTTGACAGCCCGGAAAAAACCCGGCCTTATTTCAGGAAACTCAGGCAATTAAGAGACCGCATTTACGATTTACGGATTACGGATTACGGGTTACGGGTTTTATCCATGGGCATGAGCGATGATTTTGAAGTCGCCATTGAAGAGGGGGCGACGATGGTACGTCTGGGAAGGGCGATATTCTCGTGAGTCTATGAACATGGCCAGAAGGATCGGGATAATCGGCTACGGTAACATGGGCAGCTGTTTGGCCCAGGGCCTTAAGAAAGATTACGAAATCGCGGTCTTTGATAAGGAGAGGCTCAAGACCATCGACGCCGGGGGCGTGAATGTCGCGGCATCGGTTTTGGATCTGGTCAAGAACTCCGAAGCGCTGGTCCTGGCGGTAAAGCCTCAGGATTTCCAGGCCCTGCTTGACGAGCTCAAAGGCCGCCTGAGCAATAAATTACTGATCTCCATCGCCGCCGGTATCACTACCGCCTATATCGAGGGGATCCTCGGCGAGGCCAGGGTCATACGGGTCATGCCTAACATCGGGGCCAGGCTGCGGGAGTCCCAGACATGTTTGAGTAAAGGCAGATACGCCGACAATCAGGATTTGTATTTTACCAACTCTGTTTTTATGCTTATCGGCAGGACCTGGCTCATTGAGGAGAGCCTTATGAATGCGGCTACCGCAATATGCGGCAGCGGTCCGGCGTACATCTTTTTTGACATGGAGCAGAGTGGCTGCGGTTACAAAAATCCTCAGATATCGGAAGAAGTGATCATCAGATATATAAGGGCGTTGACCATCGCAGCGCAGTCAGTCGGATTCGACGAAGGCCTGGCGGCGGAGCTGGCGGCTTCCGTTACCGCCGCCAGCATCAGACTCGTCGAGGAAACCGGCCTTTCGCCGCAGGAATTAAGAAGACAGGTGACTTCCAAGGGGGGCACGACCGAGGTAGCGATAAAGGTGCTGGCAGGCGGCGGCAGCTGGAGCGAGGCGGCGTTGGCGGCCAAGCAGAGGGCTAAGGATTTGTCTAAATAGCGGCGTATAGCGTGTAGCGGTTAGGTCCGGGTTTTCTAAGCGCTAAACGCTATCCGCTAAACGCCAAACTTTCAAGACGGGAGAGCGAATGGGAAAAATCGGTATCATCGGCGGCAGCGGTTTGTATAACATCGAAGGCATAAGCCGGGTAAAGAAAGTGTCGGTAGACACCCCTTTCGGCCGGCCTTCCGGCAGGTTCGTTACGGGCTCACTTGAAGGTAAAGAAGTGGTTTTCGTGCCCAGGCATGACATTGGCCACCGCATTCCGCCCGGACACATAAATTACCGGGCCAACATCTTTGGGATGAAGAAGCTGGGGGTGGACCGGATCATCTCGGTAAGCGCCTGCGGCAGCCTTAAAGAAGTCTTAAAGCCCATGGATTTCGTGGTTGTCGATCAGTTCGTCGACCGGACCAATTACGCCAGGGATATGTCTTTTTTCGGCAAAGGGCTTGTGGTGCATATAAGCCTGGCACATCCGGTCTGCGCGGGGCTTGCCGCGGCTCTTTATAAGAGCTGCAAGGATTCGGGTATCAGGGCGCATAACGGCGGCACTTACATCAACATGGAAGGACCGGCGTTTTCGACGCTGGCCGAATCAAACCTCTATCGCAGCTGGGGGATGGATATCATCGGCATGACTAACTTTGCCGAGGCAAAGCTGGCCCGCGAAGCCGAGATGTGTTATGCGACACTGGCAGCGATCACCGACTATGACTGCTGGTATGAGAGCGCGGAATCAGTGACGGTGGAGATGGTCATACAGAACCTGATAAAGAACGTGGATAATTCCAAGAAGATCATTAAGCAAGTGGTAAAGATGCTGCCGAATGATGACGACTGCTCCTGCCGGCATGCCCTGAAAGACGCGATCGTCACCGACAGAAAATACATACCTGCGAAATTGAAGAAGGAGTTGAAGATAATCATCGGGAAATACGTAAGATAATTTCGTTACGTGTTGGAGTGTTTTGCGTTTTGCCCCGTAACACGCAACATAAAAACAGCCATGGACTACAAAAATACTCTGAATTTACCCAAGACGGATTTCGCGATGAAGGCGGAGCTTCCCAAGCGGGAGCCGGTGCTTCTGGCGGATTGGGACAGGCGCGGCCTCTATAAGGAGATTTGCGCAAAGTCGCAAGGGAAGAAGAAGTATGTCCTTCACGACGGGCCGCCGTATGCCAACGGCGACATCCATATCGGGCACGCCTTGAATAAGACCCTCAAGGATGTCGTCGTTAAATATAAGACCATGCGCGGGTTTGATTCGCCATATGTGCCGGGCTGGGATTGCCACGGCCTTCCCGTAGAGCACGCCCTTTTTAAGGAGCTCAAGATCACCAAACATCAGATCTCTCAGGTTGATTTCCGCAGGAAAGCTTACGAGTACGCCCTGCGTTTTGTGGCAACGCAGCGCGAACAATTCAAGCGTCTGGGCGTTTTCGGGGAATGGGACGATCCCTACCTTACCTTAAAGCCTGAATACGAAGAGGGCATTGTCGGTTCATTCGGGGATCTGGTAAAAAAGAAGTATATCAGCCGCGGCCTTAAGCCGGTTAACTGGTGTTTTCGTTGCGAAACTGCGCTTGCCGAAGCAGAGGTAGAATACGAGAACCACACTTCGCCGTCTATCTATGTTAAATTCAAACTGGATAAGCCTTTAGACGGACAAACGGATTCTTATCTGGTCATCTGGACTACCACCCCCTGGACTCTGCTTGCCAACGTCGCGGTTGCCGTGCATCCCGAATTCGAATATTCGCTTGTCAAGACCGAAAAGGGCAATCTCGTTATCAACAGCCAGCTCCTGCCCAGGGTAATTGAGCAGACGGGCATAGCAGAGAACAAGGTTATTAGTGAATTTAAAGGTAAGGACCTGGACGGCTTGATATATCGTCATCCGTTAATCGGCCGCAAGGGCCGCGTGGTTCTGGCCGATTATGTTTCAAAAGAAGACGGGACGGGCCTGGTGCATACGGCTCCCGGGCACGGTGCAGAGGATTACTTAACCGGCCAGAAATACAAGCTAGATATTATTATGCCGGTGGATGCCCGCGGTAATTTCGATGATAGCTGCGGGGAATTCAAGGGCCAGAATGTTTATGACGCCAATAAAAATATCCTGGAAAGGCTTAATGGCCTTGGCGCGCTTTTATTCAGCTCCAATATCCAGCACTCCTATCCTCACTGCTGGCGTTGCAAGAAGCCGGTGATCTTCCGGGCTACCAAACAGTGGTTTCTGAAGATCGATGAGCATGATCTCAGAAAAAAAGTCCTGGATGCCATAAAGAATGATATTGAATTTGTCCCCGCGGCAGGCAAGGAAAGGATTTCGGCAATGGTGGGCTTGCGTCCGGACTGGTGCCTTTCCCGCCAGAGGTATTGGGGCGTTCCGATACCTTCCCTGGTATGCAAAAAATGCCATGAAGAGATCCTTGAGCCGGTGGTGATAGACAGGTTCCTTGAATATGTCAAAAAGGAGGGCTCGGACTCCTGGTTTGTGCATAAGGCAGAAGAGTTCATTCCTGCGGGGTTTAAATGCCCGTTTTGCGCTCATCCGGAGTTTGATAAAGGCGCCGATATCCTTGATGTGTGGTTTGATTCCGGCGTAAGCCATCAGGCGGTATTAAAGAAGAGAAAAGGGCTTGGCGGACTCCCTTGCGAATTGTATCTGGAAGGCTCCGACCAGCACAGAGGATGGTTCCAGGCCTCGCTTATACCTTCTATGTGCATTGACGGCAAGCCTCCTTTTAAGGCCGTATTAACTCATGGTTTTGTAGTCGATGGGGAAGGGCGCAAAATGTCCAAGTCCCTGGGTAACGTGATCTCTCCTCAGGAAATAATCAAAGATTACGGCGCCGATATCTTAAGATTATGGGTAGCCTCCAGCGATTATAATGACGACATACGCATATCTTCAGAGATATTGAAGCGCCTGTCCGAGGCCTATCGCAAGATAAGGAATACCGCAAGGTTTATTTTGAGCAACCTTTACGATTTCGATCCCGATGCCGATGCGGTCAAGTATCATGATTTGAACAGAATTGACCGCTGGATACTGTTGCGCATGGAATGCGTTAAGGATAACGTTAGCCGCGCTTACGATAAATTTGAATTCCAGAAGGCCTATAAATTCATCTATGATTTTTGCAATGAGGACCTCTCGATGTATTACCTGGATATGGTCAAGGGACGCCTCTATACGGCCGGGCCAAAATCTTTGGAGAGGAGGGCGGCTCAAACTGTTATCTACGAGGCGCTTGGCGCCCTGGTCAGACTGATCGCGCCTATATTGGTATTCACGGCCGAGGAGATCTGGGCTGCCATGCCGGCTTTTAAGTCCAAGCAGGAAAGCGTCCATCTGGCCGACTGGCCGACTGTTAACCCGATTTTTGCGCAACACGAATTTCTTTCGTCGGGAAAAGACATAGGTACGGAATTGAAGGCAGTCATCGAGCTTATCCCCGATATCGCCAAGGCCCTTGAGGAGAAGCGCTCGACGGGCCTGATCGGCAGCTCTTTCGACGCCAGAATTATTCTATTGACAAAAGACCAAAATCGGTATAAATATTTAGAAAGCTTGCAAGATGAGCTTCAGGAAATATTCAAGGTTTCCGGCATCGAAGTTAGGTTTGATCCCGGCGCCCAGGCGCCGGGTGCCTGCGCCGGATACCCGGATATCTGGATAACGGTAGAGAAGGCGCCGGGTGAGAAGTGCCCCCGCTGCTGGAATTATTCTTTCAGCGTCGGTAAAAGCGGCGAGCATCCTGCGATATGCGCAAAATGCCTGAGAGCAATAGGGGGAAGCAAGTGAAAAAAAAAGCGCCAAGAAAAACCGGCAGCAGGAAATTGAAGAAGCGTTGTGGCAAGCGCCCGGCCAGGGAATGCTCGAAAAAGAAGCCTGTGTGCGTCAAGAAGCCGGGGGCGCTCAAAAAGAAACAACTCGATCTTTTCAGGCAGTTGATCCTGCGCAAGAAAGAAGAGATCGTCGAAGATATTAACCATATTTCCGAAGATACCCTGAAGAAATCCCAGAAAGAAGCCTCCGGCGACATCTCCGGCTACACCTACCATATGGCCGATGTCGCTACCGATACCTACGACCGCGAATTCTCGCTGGGTTTAGCATCTAACGACAGAAAGGTCCTCTATGAGCTTGATGACGCGCTTAAAAGGATAGAAGAGGGCAGTTTCGGGTTCTGCGAAGAATGCAATCAAGCGATCGCCAAATCAAGATTAAAGGCCGTGCCTTCCGCCAGGCTCTGCGTCAAGTGCCAGGAAAAAAGAGAGAGAAGATAGCCTTATCCTCACGATGGTTTTAATTATTATTACGGCCATCCTTATCGCTGACCAGTTCTCCAAATTCATCGTCACCAGGCTGCTGGAGCCGAACCAGTCTATTCAGGTAATAAAAGGCCTCTTTTATATAAGCCTCGTCCATAACCGCGGCGCTGCCTTCGGCATCCTGAAGGATCGGCTGCCTGTCTTGATATTGGTTGCGCTGTTTACCGTATTCTTGATTCTACGCAGCTTCGGCAAAGAAAACAAAACCGGCGGTCTTTACAATCTGTCCTTGAGCCTCATCTTGGCGGGGGCCATCGGTAACCTTGTCGACCGCATAATCCGGGGTTACGTCATAGACTTCATTGATTTTCGGGTCTGGCCGGTATTTAACATAGCCGATAGCGCCATAACCATCGGGGCCTGCATATTGGGTTGGCAGCTTATCAGGTCACCAGGTCACCAGGTCACCAGGTCGCCAGGTCAAAAGCATTAAAAATGGATTTTGTTTTTGCCGGTGACCCGATGACCGGTTAAATTTTATTCGTTGGCTGACTCGGCGACAAATGGGAGGTTTTATTCGAAATGTACCCAGAACTCTGCAAAATAGGTCCGGTCACGATCTACTCATATGGCTTGATGCTGGTAGTGGCATTCCTGGTGGCGGTTGCTCTTGCCTGCCGTAATGCCAAGGCCAGCGGCATCGACGCGGAGATTATCTTCAATCTGTCGTTTACCGCCTTTGTCTCAGGCATAATCGGGGCCCGCATCCTTTATGTCCTTGAGAACCTGCAGTACTACCTTAAAAACCCGCTGGAGACCATTCTTTTCAATCACGGCGGCTTATCATGGTTCGGAGGCTTGATAGCCGGTTCCATTGCCGGGGTAGCCTATCTTAAGATTAAAAAGGTCCCCGTCTATACGGCTCTTGACCTGCTGGTTGCCTATGTGGCACTGGCCCAGGCCCTGGGCAGGATAGGCTGTTTCCTTAACGGCTGCTGTTTCGGCAAGCCGTGGGAGTACGGGTTATATTTTCCCTCTCATCAGGCCAGGCTTTTCCCGGTGCAGATATTATCAAGCGTAATGCTAGTGGCCATCTTCCTTGTTTTGCGCTATCTTCAGAGAAGGCCTCACCAAAAAGGGGAGGTCTTTTATTCCTACCTTTTTCTCTATTCGCTGGTCCGTTTTCTTATCGAGTTCCTGCGCGCGGATAATCCCGTTGTCATCTGGAATCTGACGCTTTTCCAGCTGCTGAGTATTGCCGTGTTTTTTATCGCGCTGGCCAATTTGATATCGCTCAAGACAAGAAGATAAGGCACGCCTGTTAAATCATGAACGAATTCAAGATTACCGTCGGCGCTGAGGATTCGGGCAAGCGCCTTGATATGTTCCTGCTGGATTTCGCCAAAAAAGAAAAGCTGGGGATTTCCCGCACCACGCTGCAAAAGATGATCTCCTCGGGTCTGATAGACTTGGGCGGCCAGAAAAACATCAAGCCGCATATCAAGGTCAGGCAAGGCCAGGGCATTCAGGTGAGGCTGCAAGAGCCAAAAGAATCCGGGCTTTTTGCAGAAGACATCCCCTTGGATGTCGTATATGAAGACGACCATCTGGCGCTGATCAATAAGCAGGCCGGTATCGTCGTGCATCCTGCCCCCGGCAACAAGGAGCATACCCTGGTCAATGCGCTCCTGGCGCGCTTCCAGAACCTTTCGGATCTGAATCAGGGCCGTCCCGGGATAATTCACAGGCTGGATAAAGAGACTTCCGGCATACTCCTGATCGCCAAGAACAACCGCGCACATTTAAAACTGGCGCGTCAGTTCTCGGAGCATACCGTTGATAAGAAGTACGTCGCTTTAGTAAAGGGGAGCGTTGATTTCGACGAGGACGTGATCGAGATCCCGGTGGGCAGGCATCCGATAAAGAGAAAGGAGATGGCCTGCCGTTTCGCCGATAACGCAAAATACGCCAAGACCTGCTACAGGGTGCTTGGCCGGTTCCGCGATTTTTCCTACCTTGAACTGAGGCCTTTGACCGGCAGGACCCATCAACTCCGCGTCCACCTGGCCTTCATCGGCCATCCGATACTCGGTGATGCCAAATACGGCAAGAACAATGAATTCGGCCGTCTTGCCCTGCATGCTTTTTCGATAGGTTTTATCCATCCCGAAAGCGATAAATTCGTAGAGTTCAGCGTTCCTATCCCCTTTGAGTTTGAAGAGGTTATGAAAAAAAGCCCGAGACGCTGACCAGCAAAATTCTCTTGATTTTTGATACGGTAATGTTATATTAACATTATTACCAACACTAAAATTTTATGTAATTCGCCGGCATGAACCCAGGTGGGTAAGGAGGTTGTATGAAAGAGCGGGCAAGCGCGCCAATAATACTTTTAATCGCACTAATACTTATATTTCTGGCATTAGCCAGCGGAGGGTTCTATTTGTTCCAGAAAGAGCGCGTGCATAACCTCGAACTTCAGGATTCGATGGAAGAGATAAAGACCAAGCAACGCATCACAGAATCCAGGCTAAGGGATTCGGAAAAAACAGTCGCAGATCTGCAGATGAAATTAAAAGAGGCCAGAGACCAGATAGACTCATTGACCGAGGAGCTGCGTCAGGAAAAGCAGGCCAGGGGTGAGACCCAGGGCAGGCTTGAGCAGCTTGGTTTGGAGCTTGAGCAGCACAGAGAGCTAAGGGCGGATCTTGAGAGAAGGCTACAGGATGCCCAGGAAGAGACCCGTAACGTAACTGCTCAGCTTCAGGAGCTCGATAACCGCAAGGTGGAGTTGGAGGAGAAGGTCAGGGAGCTTGAGGAGATGACGCAGAACATAGAATTGGGTAAGATCGTAGTCGCTCCCGAGTCGTCAGCTGCCGCAGAATCTAAGCAGTCTCGCAAGAAGGAGGCCCGCAAGAAGCAGGAGCCTCAAGTTATGCCTCAGGAAGAAGCAACGGGCATGAACGGCAAGGTGCTGGTGATCAATAAAGAGTATAACTTCGTGGTCATAAACCTGGGAAGCCGTGACGGAGTTGACGTCGGCATGGAGTTCGCGGTCTATCAGGGAAATAAGCATATCGGAGACATAAAAGTAGAAAAGGTCCATGACGCAATGTCGGCTGCCGGGTTCGTGACCGACGGGCTCAAAGATAAGATCGGCGAAGGCGATAAGGTGGCTTTAAAGGCAAGATGAAGCACGGCCCTGCTTCTGGCTGTTCGGTCTGTTCCGGCAAGAAGAAGGGTAAGCATCTTGCGGTCAGCGCCGCCGAGAAGCTAAGAGGCAAGCTGTCCCTGCCGGGCGATAAGTCCATCGCTCACCGCGCAATAATAATAAGTTCCCTGTCGAGCGGCTCGACTACCATCCGCAATTTTCCTTTCAGCCAGGATTGCCTGGCAACCCTGGAAATCTTTAAAAAATTAGGCGTAAGGATATCGGCAGGCAAGAACGAGCTGCGTGTCGCCGGAAGAGGTTTATTTGGGCTTAAAAAACCATCCTTGCCGCTGCGCGTCGAAGAGTCAGGGACTACTCTCAGGCTGCTGCTGGGGGTCCTGGCAGGGCAGGATTTTGAGGCCAGGGTTTTAGCCGGCCCCGCGCTTTCCGGAAGGCCAATGGCGCGCGTTACCGTGCCCTTGCGCCTCATGGGCGCGCGGATCCACGCTCGTAAAGGCCGGCTATCCGCTAAACGCCATCCGCTAAACGCCAACGAAGAATATCCCCCCATTACCATCCGCGGCAATCCGCATCTCAAAGGTATGCGTTATAAAATGCCCGTAGCAAGCGCGCAGGTCAAATCAGCGATACTTTTAGCTGGCTTGTACTGCGATGCCGAGACCAAGATTATCGAGGAGGTGCAAAGCCGCGACCACACCGAGCGCATGCTTAAGCTGTTCGGAGCCGATATCCGCATAAAAAAGAGGTTAATTACGCTCGAAGGCGGCTCTGGGCTTGTTTCTCCCGGCAATATAATCATCCCCGGAGATATTTCTTCGGCGGCATTTTTTATGGTCGCCGCCTCTATCGTTGCCGGTTCGCTCATAACCATCAAAAACGTAAGTCTTAATCCTCTGCGCTGCGGCGCCCTTAATGTGATGAAGAGGATGGGGGCGGATATAAAAGTCACCAAGACACCAAGACACCAAGTCACCGGTTTTGAACCATCCGGAGATATTGTTGTTAAATCGGCAGCGTTAAGAGGCGTCGTGATAAAAGAGGCAGAAATTCCGTCTCTTATCGATGAGGTACCGGTGCTTATGGTGGCGGCTTGTTTTGCCCGCGGCCGTACGGTATTCCGGGGCGCAGGGGAGCTGCGCGTCAAAGAAACCGACCGCATCAATTCCATGGCGCGCAATCTTAATTCCATGGGTGCGCAAGTTTCCATAGAATCATCCGGGAGCGGGGAAAACATAATAGTCAAAGGGCAGGATAAACGGCTCACAGGCTGCCGGGTGCGCAGCTTTGGAGACCATCGTACGGCTATGAGCCTCATCGTGGCGGGATTGGGCGCTAAAGGTCGGACAGTGATAGATGATGTTTCCTGCATAGCCAAATCTTTCCCCGGGTTCATAGGGGCCCTTAAGCGCATCAGGGATTAGGGCCGAATGCGCAACTCTTAGCCTCTAATAAAGTTACGTATTTTATTGACATACGGCTAAATCTTTGTTACAATTCTTCTAAAGTTTTCAAAAGGAGAAGCCAGATGGGCAAAATACAAGATACGGCTCTGAGGTCCTTTAATTATATCCTTGGTTTGTTTTCCAATGACATGGGTATAGACCTGGGAACGGCTACGACCCTGGTATACGTTAAAGGGGAAGGCATTGTTCTTTGCGAGCCTTCCGTGGTCGCCATCGAGCGCGGGACGTCCCATGTTCTGGCGGTAGGAGAAGAAGCAAAGCGTATGCTTGGCCGCACCCCCGGCAATATCTCCGCGATCCGTCCGATGAAAGACGGGGTTATTGCCGATTTTGAGATATCCGAGGCCATGCTTAGATATTTTATCAGAAAGATCCATCACCGACGGGTGCTGGTCAAGCCCAGGATCATCATTGCCATTCCTTCCGGCATTACCGAGGTGGAAAAGCGCGCCGTAAAGGACTCGGCGTACAGGGCGGGGGCGCGCGAAGTATTCCTGGTTGAGGAACCGATGGCCGCGGCTATCGGCGTAGGCTTGCCTATCGAGGAGCCTACAGGCAACATGATCATTGATATCGGAGGAGGTACCACGGAGATCGCGGTGATATCCCTTTCCGGGATAGTTTTTGCCAAATCCATACGCATCGGCGGCGATGAGATGGATGAGGCCATCATTGAGTATTTGAAAAAAGTATATAATCTCATGGTGGGTGAGCGCACCGCGGAAGAGATAAAAATAAAGATCGGTTCCGCTTATCCGCTTGAAGAAGAGATGACCCTTGAAGTAAAAGGGCGCGACCTCGTAGCGGGTCTGCCTAAGACGGTGACCATAACCTCTGAAGAGGTGCGCGAGGCCCTGCATGAGCCTCTGCGGGCTATCCTAGAGGCTACAAAGATATCTCTGGAAAAGACCCCTCCCGAGTTATCCGCGGATCTCATCGAGCACGGGATAGTCATGGCTGGAGGCGGATCGCTGTTGCGGGGTTTGGATAAGCTGATATCCGAGGAAACGGGGCTTCCGGTCCACGTCGCGGATAACCCCATGAGCGCGGTAGCCAACGGGACGGGCAAGGCGCTGGAAGAGATCAAATACCTGCGGCGCGTTACCGTTCCCATAAAAAGCGAGATGCGCTCTTAAGCCGCGAATCCTTGAAATGTGCTTACCTTCAGAAGAAGATATATAATCAGGTTCATCCTATTCTTAGTCGCCCTCCTTTTTATTGTCAGTAGCATCCCGATAATACGCGGTCCATTTTTAAGCGCCGCCAAAGGCCCTTTAAGCGCGTTGAATTTCCTGGGCCGCGAGATCGGCGCGCTGATATTCTTCCATCACAATCACGTGGTAAAAGAAAAGCTGGAGAGGGAGGTCAACCTCCTGAAGCAGAAGCTTAATGCTTCGCGCGAAGTGTTCCTTGAAAACTCGCGCCTTAAGGAAGTGCTTGATTTCAAGCAGCGCTCTCCCTACAGGCTTATCATCTCCCGGGTAATTGCCCGTTCCGCGGATAACTGGTCAGCGGTATTCATTATCGATAAAGGCCGCAGTCAGGGGGTCCAGAAGGGCATGGCGGTCGTAAGCTACCTTGGCTTATTGGGCAAGGTGATCGAGACTACGCCCTACAGCAGCAAAGTCATGCTTGTAAGCGACCCCAATCTTTCGGTGTCGGGTATCGTCCAGAGGAGCCGCCAGGAAGGCCTGGTCAGCGGAACGCTGGGTACATACCTTATCATGAAATACCTTCCCGAAGAGCCCGATATACAGATCCGTGACCTTATCATTACTTCGGGGTTGAACCAGACTTACCCTAAAGGTATCCTGATAGGCACCGTGATAGATATCGGAGTGGAGTTTTCGGGCCTGAGCCGTTACGCGATCATCAAACCTGCAGCCAACCTTTCCAATATCGAAGAAGTGCTGGTGATAACCCAATGAAGAGATGGCCGTTTCTAATCGCCCTATTTGCGGCAGTCATAATCCAGATAGGCCTTTTGGACAAAATCAGGCTTTTCAACGTAAAACCCGACCTGATTTTGATAATTATGGTGCTGGCCAGCCTTGTTTTTGACACCTGGCGGGCGTTGATCTTTGGCCTGTTCTGCGGTGTTTTCAAGGATGTGTTCGGCTCTGCGCTTTTTGGAGCGAATACCGCGCTTTTTGCCGCCCTGTGCCTTTTGATCTTAAGGCTTTCCAGGGAGATATCCATAGATAACGGTTACTTAAAGGTAGCGTTGATTTTCATCGTATCGCTGGCGCATAATATCGCCATGGGCATAATCGCCATATCCCTTGGAGCTTCTATTGCCTTCGGGATTTTCCTGAAGATCGTGGTCCTGGGTTCGGTTTATACCGCGGCGGTTTCGCCGCTTGCGGTGAGGGTCATCGATTCGTTATATCCCAACAAGAGCTTATAAATGTCAAGATTAAGATTGGTCAATTTCATAGCTGCCGGGTTGTTTCTTGTACTGGCATGGGGGCTGTTCAACCTTGCCGTATTAAAAGGCGCCAAGAACAGATACCTTAGCGACAAAAACAGCATCAGGCTCATTCCCCAGGTCGGCGCGCGGGGAAAGATCCTGGATCGCAACAAAGAGGTCATTGTCTCCAGCCGCCTGGTCTACGATGTCATGGTCATGCCTCAGTCCGGTTCTTTGCTTGCTCAGGTGTTCGAGTCAGCCGCCAAATATCTGGATACCGGCGCAAAAGACCTGGAAAAGGCCTACCGTAAGAATTTCTTCTCTGCTTCTTTGCCCGTGCCCATCGCTAAGAACGTTACCATAAAACAGGCCATAGCTATTGAGGAGCTCAAGCTTGATGTTCCCTCCGTATCGGTGGTAGCGCGCCCGGAAAGGTTTTACCCGCACGGGGATTTAGGCTGTCATTATCTGGGTTATCTTTCCGAGATAAACCGCTCGCGCCTGACAAAATTAAAAGATTACGGCTATAAGACCAAGGATATCGTTGGTTTTTCCGGAGTGGAAGAGAAGTATGATTATTACCTGAGGCAGGAAGAGGGAGGGCTTTCCGTTCAGGTTGACCACCGCGGCAGGTTCGTTAAAGTCCTGGGTTTCCGGCCGCCGCACAACGGCATAGATATCCAGCTTACCATAGATCTTAAGATACAGAAGATAGCGGAAGAGGCCTTTGGCCAAAGACGCGGCGCCTTGGTGATCATGGATCCGTTTAGCGGTGAGATAATCGCCATGATCAGCTCTCCGCGCTTTGACCCTGCCGCTTTTGTGTTGCGCGATAATCAGGAGATTACCGGTTATTTTCGCAACCCCCATGCCCCGCTTTTAAACCGCTGTATTTCAAGCTCATATCCCCCGGGTTCGGTATTTAAGCTTATAGTCGCAGCCGGGGCGCTTGAGCAGAAAAAAGTGGATTTGAATACTACATTCGTCTGTCCGGGGTATCTGATGGTGGGAAGGCGCAGGTTCGGATGCTGGGACACCCACGGCGCACAGAGCCTGATCCCGGGGATCGCGCATTCGTGCGATGTATTCTTTTATAAAACCGGACTTCTTCTTGGCCCGCAGCTGATACATGATTATGCCGTGAAATTCGGCTTCTCCAGGCCTACGGGTTTTGAGCTGGGTCCCGAGACAAGCGGTTTTATCCCTTCGCCATTATGGAGGAGAATAAACAAGTTCCGCCCCTGGGGAGACGGGGATACGGCTAATTTTGCCATTGGGCAGGGAGATGTCCTTACCTCTCCGCTGCAGATTGCCTGCATGGTCTCGGTATTTGCAAATAAAGGGTATCTGGTGCGCCCGTATATAGTAAAGGCGGTCGGGGGCAAGGACATATCTGATTCTCAGAGAAAATATTCGAATGTCGGCATAAAAGAGGCCGCGATGGAGCCGGTGCGCAAAGGCATGAGAGAGGTTATTGCCGGGGTAAGGGGCACGGCGGGCTTGCTTGCCCAATCTCCCGGAGAGATCGCCGGCAAGACCGGTACGGCCCAATGTCCGCCCAAGCCTTCGCACGGCTGGTTCGCCGGTTATTTCCCCTACAATAAGCCCAAATACGCGTTCTGTATTTTTGTCGAGAACGGGGGGCACGGCTATCTTGCGGCGGTTATTTTCAAAAAGATAGTGGAAGCGATGAGGGCAGAGAAGCTTATCTAGTTATTGCCATGGTCAGATTATCGTACTTCAAAATACTGCTGATCGCCGTTGTCATCTGCTTAATAGGCGTGCTGGCTATTTACAGCAGCACCTATCAGAAGGACAGCCGTGTCTGGCAGGCCATATATCAGCGCCAGATCCTCTGGATCGTGTTAGGCCTGGCGGTCTTTTTTATGATGGCGCAGATGGATTACCGCCGTATTGAAGATTTGACTTACGTGCTGTATGCCTTGTCAATATTCTTTCTGGTTTTGGTTTTTACGCTGGGCGCGATCCGCCTGGGCGCGCAGCGCTGGCTAAGGATCGGGTGGTTTAATTTCCAGCCTTCGGAGTTCGCCAAGCTTGCAACGATAGTGTTCATGGCCAAGTATTTCAGCAGTAAATCCGTGGATGAGCTTTGTTTGGCCTCGGGAAGCTTCGGCATATTACGCGGCCTTACCATTCCTTTCTTTTTTGTCAGCATACCGATGCTGCTGATTATCGAACAGCCTGATCTGGGCAGCGGGCTCCTGATCCTGGCCCTTTTTATTTCCATGCTTTATGTGACTAATCTCAAACTGCGCTACTTCCTTTTATTCGGGGCTTCCCTTATAATTCCGGCCCCTTTTATGTGGCATCTATTGAGGGATTACCAGAAAGAAAGGCTACTGGTCTTCATCAATCCCAATATCGACCCCCTGGGAGCCGGCTATACCATCATACAGTCCAAGATCGCAATCGGCTCAGGGGGATGGTTTGGCAAAGGTTGGCTTTCCGGCACGCAGAGCCAACTGCATTTTCTTCCTGAATCCCACACCGATTTTATTTTTGCCACCTTTGCCGAGGAATGGGGATTCCTGGGCAGCGTATTCCTTATGGTCCTTTATTATTTCCTGATAAGGGAGGGTTTCGCTATAGCAGCAAGGACCCATGATTATTTCGGCAAGCTCCTGGCCATGGGCATCTCGTTAATGCTTAGCATACAGGTTTTCATAAACATCGCCATGAACTTAGGGTTGGCTCCGGTAGTAGGGGTACCCCTACCCTTATTCAGTTACGGAGGCTCCTGCGTGCTTATCACCATGATATCGCTGGGGATACTTGTCAGCATCGACAGGAACAGGTCAGCGTTTTAGTCCGGGTAAAATTACAATGGTCACCGCGTCACCAAGTCGCAAGGTCGCCGGTGACTTGGCGACTGGTTCAGTTTATTTGTTGGGTGAGCTGGCGACCAATATAATATTATAAAAAATGGAAGAATTTCTCTTACAGGTACATAAGCCCGGCCAGTATATCGGCGAAGAGTGGAATATCCGCAAGAAAGATTTTCGCGGCTGCGGCGTGCGCTTTGCTTTGTGTTTTCCTGACCTCTATGAGATCGGGATGAGCAATCTTGGTTTAAGGATAATCTACGGGCTGCTCAATGAACTCGATGATGTCGTTTGCGAAAGAGCGTTTGCGCCCGAGAATGATTTAGAGGCGCTCTTACGCAGCAGCGGGTTAGGGCTGTCGTCCCTGGAGTCAAAGGTCAAGTTATCAGATTTTGATCTGGTTGGTTTCTCTCTGGGCAGCGAGCTCCTGTTTACCAATGTTTTGAACATGCTGGAGTTAGGAGGAATACCCCTGTTGTCCAAAGACAGGGGAGTTGACTCTCCTTTGGTCATCGGCGGCGGTCCCGCAGCCCTTAACCCCGAACCCATGCATGATTTTTTTGACCTTTTCGCCATAGGAGAGGCAGAGGAGATGGCTCCGGAGATCATCAAGGTATACCGGTTTAACAAGGATGCTTTTAAATCCGGCAGGCTATCAAGGCGCGAGCTGCTGCGTTGCCTCTCGCAGATAGAAGGCGTTTATGTCCCGTCGCTTTTTACGGTAAACTACTCGGATGGCAGCCGGTTAACTCGGTCAAACCCGGGTTCAGAGGATGCAGCCTGCCGGGTGAAGAAGCGAGCGGTAGCCGATCTCAACAATGCTTATTTCCCCCTTGACTGGATAGTTCCCTTTGTGCAGATAGTCCACGATCGCATAACCCTGGAGATAATGCGCGGCTGCCCCAACAGCTGCCGTTTTTGTCAGGCCCGCTCTCAGTATTATCCTTTCAGGATAAGGGATAAGGACAGGGTATTATCTCTGGCGCAGGAGTCCTACGTCAGGAGCGGTTATGAAGAGATATCTCTTGCGGGTCTATCCGTCAGCGATTATCCGCATATCCGTGAGCTCTGCCGGCAGATGGTGGATTGCTTCAGGAAGGATGCCGTCAGCATTTCCTTCCCTTCGATAAAAGCAAGTTCTTCCGCCTCAGATATATCGGCGACGGTAGCCGATATCAAAAAGACAGGCCTTACCTTTGCCCCCGAAGCCGGCTCAGAAAGGTTACGCAGGCTTATTGCCAAAGATTTCAACGAGGAGGAGTTCTTCGGCGTCCTGGAGGCCGCATATGGCGCAGGCTATCAGCGCGTCAAGCTTTACTTCATGATCGGCCTGCCTTCAGAAACAAGGCAAGATATAGAGGCAATAGCTGATTTCACCATGCGCGTATCGCAGGCAAGAAAAAAATCAAAAGGCAGGCCGGCGCTGGTCAACGTCAGCATAAATACGCTCATACCAAAGCCGCACACGGCCTTCCAGTGGCTTGCTATGTCTGATATGGACGAGATAAAAGAAAAGCAAGAGATGCTTAAGGGGTTGTTCAGGAAAAACCACAGGTTAAGCCTGGCATTTCACGATTTGGAGATGAGCTTCCTGGAGGGCGTTTTGTCGCGCGGGGACAGAAGATTGAGCCCGGTAATACTCAGCGCATACAAGAAGGGGGCGCGTTTTGACGCCTGGGGCAACCATTTCTCCTACGCAAGGTGGCAGGAAGCATTCTTGGAATGCGGCATGGACGCGCGCTCTTATCTGAAGGAGAGGTCAACGGAATCCATCCTTCCCTGGGAGTTCATCGATTGCGGCTTGAGCCGGGAATGGCTTGTCGCTGAATACAATAAAGTTATTGCCATGCAAGAAGATAAGGTGTAAACTTTAAATGCGGCATAGCCATAAAACGATATGATCAGCGCAAAAAACCACGACATACTTCTTATCCACGATGAGGAAGAGCTGGCTGAATACCTGAAAACCAAGCTTGAAGCAGCCGGTTCGTATTCGGTATCGCTGATGCTTAATGTCCAGGATGGGCTTACGGCGTTCAAGAACTTTAGTTTCGATATAGTGATTGTAAAATTCAATATGCCGGACCTGAAAGGCATAGATCTGATCAGGGTCTTTAAAAAGATCGACAGGGATTCCATAATAATAGCCGTTATCGACAGCTCGCATGAGGATAAGACCGAAGAGATGACGGATATCGGCGTCTATGATTTTGTGATAAAACCGATTGACCTGGAAAAGCTTTTATTCCTGGTCAAAAAGGGGGTGGAGTTACGTTCGCTTTTAGTGGCTAACCAGAAGCTTACCCAGGGGCTGGTAGAGCGCAATGCCGCTTTGGAGAAACAGAATGTATTGCTGGCTAAGCGGATCGAGGATGCGGCAAGGAATATTACCCGTTTGTACGAAGACCTGCGCACCACTTATATGCGCACCATAAGGGTCCTGGCTCAGGCTATAGACGCCCGCGACCACTATACCCACAGCCACTCCGAGAATGTCGCCAAATACGCCGTGCGCATAGCCGAGGAGATGGGGCTTTCCGCCAAAGAGATAGAGATGCTAAGAGAAGCATCGCAGCTGCATGATCTGGGCAAGATCGGGGTCGAGGATGCCATACTGCTTAAGCCTTCCAGCCTTAACGCGCAGGAGTGGGAGCAGATAAAGCGGCACCCGGTGATTGGGGCACAGATACTTGAGCCCCTGACCTTTCTTAACGAGGTGATCGAGATAGTGCGCCAGCACCATGAGCATTATGATGGTAGCGGCTACCCCGACGGAAGAAAAGGCGATAACATACTCTTGGGGGCGCGCATAATACATATAGCCGACGCCTATGAGTCGATGCGCTCGGCGCGTTCTTACAGGAAGGTCCCGCTCTCTAAAGAGGTGGCCCTTGCCGAGATCCATAAGCATACCGGCACCCAGTTCGATCCGAAGGCCGTGAATGCTTTTTTGAGGATCGTTGATAGCCTGGGAATATAGAAAAAGAGAAAAAAAATGCTTGACAAGACTCAATATTTGTATAAAATTAATAGCACCCTTGACAAAAGGGGGAATAGAGGTTATACTTAAGCCTAGTGAATAACCTTAAACAGAGTATTGACAATCCAGGGTAGTTAACATAGCCAGCACTTAAGGCGTCGATTCCAGGCGTCCCAGATGTGTATGGGGCGCTTTTTTGTTTGTCTTCGGCCCTTGCGAAGCAGGCAAATAATCCCGCTGGGTTTTAGCGGGGTAAATCATCAAAATAGATTCCCGCGGCCCTGCCGCAGGTTGAAATATCGCTCTTTTGAAAATTTATTAGCCAAGCGAACTGCGCAAGCCTTAAAAGGTTTGTGCAGGTGGCCAATCAAAGGCTTTTTGGGCCTTTGATGTCCATAAATGAGGTACAAATAACGAATGAATCCATTTTGAGCCTTCATACAAATTTTTCGAATTTTTTCGGAGAGTTTGATCCTGGCTCAGAGTGAACGCTGGCGGCGTAGATTAGGCATGCAAGTCGAGCGATACTTTTTTCCTGAATTGGGTTGACCGCAAGGAAGACCTGGTAAGGGAAAAAAGATATAGCGGCAGACTGGTGAGTAACACGTGAGTAATTTACCTCCAAATCGGGGATAGCACCGCGAAAGCAGTGGTAATACCCGATGTGTTATCAGGGGCTTATGCCCTTGTCAGTAAAGGTGCTCCGCAAGGGGTGCTGTTTGGAGATGAGCTCGCGTCCTATCAGCTAGTTGGTAGGGTAATGGCCTACCAAGGCTTTTGACGGGTAGCTGGCCTGAGAGGGTGGTCAGCCACATGGGGACTGAGACACTGCCCCAACTCCTACGGGAGGCTGCAGTCGAGGATATTTAGCAATGGGGGAAACCCTGACTATGTGACGCCGCGTGAGGGATGAAGGCCTTCGGGTCGTAAACCTCTTTCGACAGGAAAGAAACGCTGCATTAACAGTGCAGCCTGACGGTACCTGGAGAAGAAGCCACGGCCAACTCTGTGCCAGCAGCCGCGGTAATACAGAGGTGGCGAGCGTTACTCGGATTTATTGGGTGTAAAGGGCAGGTAGGCGATCCGCCAAGTTGGAAGTGAAATCCTAAGGCTCAACCTTAGAACTGCTTCCAAAACTGGCGGAATTGAGACTAGAAGAGGAGAGCGGAATTCCCGGTGTAAGGGTGAAATCTGTAGATATCGGGAGGAACACCAGTGGCGAAAGCGGCTCTCTGGTCTGGTTCTGACGCTAAGCTGCGAAAGCTCGGGGAGCAAACAGGATTAGATACCCTGGTAGTCCTAGCCGTAAACGATGAGCACTAGGTGTTGGGGGGTAACTTTCAGCGCCGTAAGTTAACACGTTAAGTGCTCCACCTGGGGACTACGGCCGCAAGGCTAAAACTCAAAGGAATTGACGGGGGCCCGCAC
>CAZYCL010000006.1:70276-147380 GCA_964645795.1 uncultured Planctomycetales bacterium | reverse complement strand
AAGTGTATTGGTAGGATTAAAGATGCGGTGCTTTTTCCCGGGGGCCACATAAATACTTTGGTTCTTGGAAGCTTTGGCCTTCCTCTCCCCTACTATGACCGTGACCCTGCCATCAACGACATTCCAATGCTCGCTTCGCTGGCGATGCATCTGCAAAGACAGGGATTTTCTAGGGTAAATGCCGATCTCCTTTACCTTATAACCCTGGCCTTCATGCAACACCGTATAATAGCCCCAAGGCCTGTAGACCGTAGAGCTGTCCTTGGAGTGCGTAAGGCGCTTTTTGTTTATTAGGCTGACCATCTCTTTTACCCGGTCGGATGAACCCCTCTTTATCAACAAAAGCGCATCCGATGAGTCTATGGCCATTATGTCCCGCAGGCCCAGCATGCAGATGAGCCGGTCCCTGGAGTAGGCGAAACAATTCCTGCTGTCCAGAAACTGGGCTTTGCCGATACTGAAGTTGGCATTGCTTTCAGAGTAGAAATCAAGAAAACTGTCCCAGCTTCCCAGGTCCGTCCAGCGGCAGTTGAATCTGACCAGCGCTGCAGCCCTGGTCTTCTGCATTATGCCATAATCAATGGAATCAGCTTTTATCCGGGAGAAGTCTTTTGCGAACCGGCAGTAATCGCGGCAATAATAAGCATAAAGCCCGGGCTTAAACTGCGCCAGCTCACCAAGCAGACAGGATTTATTAAAGAAAAACATTCCGGCGTTCCAGAAGGCCCCCTTCTTGATAAGCGCGCTGGCCTGAGCCTGCGCCGGCTTCTCTACAAAGCGCTTAACTTGATAGCCGTGCTTTAAGGGCGGGCCCACTTCGACATAACCATAACCGACCTTTGGAAGCGATGGCTTAATGCCGAAGACCACGATCCTGTCCTGATCAGCCAACTCATGGGCATTTTTAACCGCAGCCCTGAATAACGAAAGAGGCTCGATAAAATGGTCCGAAGGCAATATCGCCAGCGTATCCCGGGGCCCGAGACCGCGGGCCTCTTCAAGGAATTTCATTGCCAACAGTATTGCCGGCAGGGTGTTCTTGGCGCAGGGCTCGATTATCAGGTTAGACTGCAGGCTTTTCTTAGCCTTGGCGGAAAGTGAAGGAATAAGCTGTATTTGGTTTAAGACGCTAAAGCGGTAGCTGTCCTGGCAGATGAAATAGATATCTTCGGGCCTGAAACTCGTAAGCAGCCGCTTTATTGCCAGCTGCAGGAGCGACAGCCCGTCTTTAAACTCGACGAACTGCTTGGGGTAATTTTCACGGGAGAGCGGCCAGAGGCGCGTGCCTTTGCCGCCCGCTAAAATCAAGGCTATTCTTCTATTATTTGACATGTTTAGCGGATAGCGGTTAGCGGATCAACGAAGGCAGTCAACTATCCAGCAGCAGCCAAGATTAGGGCAATGGCCATTCGCGCGGCCGAAGCAGGGGGAGTTTCCTTCCTTGCGCTGTATCTGCCTGATAAGCTCTGTTTTCGAGTACCTCCAGGTATCAGCTATCCCCATGCCGCGGGCCTTTTTCTCGATATCCGAAAGCCTCATCGCGCTTACCTACTTTTCCCTGATCACTACATCATGCTGCCTGACGCGCGAGTTGACTAAAAGCCCGACCTCCTGGCCTTTCTTGGCGACATCGACGCTGGAGTGGTCTATCTGGATGGAGCTTACGCTTTGAGTAAAATCGGTAGTGTGCCCTTTTATCCTTATGAGATTGCCGCAGGTCAGAGGGGCATTGAGCTTGACCACCGCTGCCCGGACCTTGGGAAAATAATGCGTAATTACCCCGATGATATCCGCTTTCGGGACAGAGGCGACAGCTGCCTTGGGTTTTTTTACGGACTTCTTTAAGGTTTTCTTTGCCGGCTTTTTCTTCGCAGCCCTCTTATCTGCCTTCCGGCAGACGGGCCTTTTCTTAATCCGGCTCTTGACGGCTTTTTTCCCGGACTTCCTCACGGGTCTTTTCTTTTTTAAGGCCATAGATACCTCCTTTTTTAGAGGACGATCTTGTCCGCGATATCCGAAACCAGGGGCAACCGGAAGACGTTGCCCTTCAGGGCCTCAATTACCCCCCAAACGGATAACGCGCTAAAGCACAAGAACCCCAATATCCCCAACAGCCAGCCAAGAAGCGGGATTACCGAGACCACGAATACTACCGCTTCCGCTACAAAAAGCACCAGGCCTTGCTTGGCGTGAAAGAGCACGAACTCATTGTCTTTCTTAAGCAGCAGGCTGACTACACAGAGGAACCCGACATACGAGATCACTGCAAAAAACTTGCCTTCTTCGATTGTTTTTTCCTTGTTTTTCATATCTGGCTAAAGCCGTTAATCCGGCAGTTTATCCTACGTTGACCAGCGAATTAAGCGAACCGTAAGGGCTCATCTCCTTATCCGGGTTATCGGAATCATCCACCCATCTGCCGTCAATGACGAACTGGTAACGATACTGCCCCGCAAAAAGGCTCATGCGCTTTTTCCAGATCCCATCCGAAGAGAGCTCCATGCGGCTGTCGTCATTAAGCTGCCAGTCATTGAACTCCCCGGCAACAAACACCTCGCGCGCATCGGGGGCATTGACGGAAAATACTACATCCGTAAGCTTGGGCAGCTCTTCTTTGATAATCTCGTCCATTCTTCTGCTTAACATATCATCCGGGTCTTTGGCTGTTACAGCGGCAGCCAGGGCTTCGGCCCGTATATCCTGGGAGGCGATGATCACTTCGCGGGAAAGGCTGTAGTAATCCTTTGCCCCGCGGCAGTACTTATCGAAGTTGAAGATATGCGTTCCGATGTTCTGCGCTTCTTTAAGCTTTACGTTTACATGAACGATGGTATCAAAAAGGTAATCCTTGAAACGCGCTTTAATGGAGTCGAGCATCTCAAACGAATGCCTCAGGCGCGAATCGAAGTTAGTAACAAGTATCCTGTGGCTGACCTGGTGGCTGAGCCTGTCGCGCACAAGGTCAAGGATACCAAGGAGCTGGTCAAGGCCTTCGAGCGAGAAACGGCTGGCCTCTACCGGAATGATCACTTCGTGAGCGGCGCGGATGGCATTGATGGTCAGAAGCCCCAGGTTCGGGGGGCAATCGATGATGATATAATCATAAGCGCTTTCCAGGTTTGATTCCGCCAGGATATCGTTGAGACGCGACTCCCTGCCGATCTCTCCTGCCAGCTCCTGCTCTAATGTACTCAGGACTATGCTTGAGGGCGCGATATTGAAGCTGTTGCCCATCGCCTGGATGATTTCACCGAGTGAGACCTTCCTGCTTGTAAGTTTGGAAAGCACATTGTAGATACTCAGGTCACTCTTGATATTCAGCCCCAGCGTCGCATGCGACTGCGGGTCCAGGTCGATCAACAGCACGCTTTTGCCGTTAACCGCCAAAGAAGCAGCCAGGTTTACCGCGGTAGTGGTTTTTCCGCATCCGCCCTTCTGGTTCGTTATCGCGATGGTTCTCATGCATCCCCCTCTCAGTTAGCCGCCAATAACGGCTTGAGCTGTCCCGCTAATTCAATAATCTCACATTATCTATATAAACTATCCCGTTCTTATCCCCGGCGTTCCATTCTTCGACAATGAAAGAAAGGCCATTCATCTGCGACCAGTCGGTTATGTTTTTGAACCGGAGAAGATCGATCCTGTAATCAGCCCACTTGCCCCCGATATCACAGACATAAACTTCCGATTTCTCCTTGAAGCTGTTCGCAAATTCAACGCGCAGGGAAACGGCTTTTTTCGTATTTATCTTCTTAGCCGAGAAGCCTAAACCGTTAAACCTGTTGAGATTGAGCTTCTTCAGGTCGATGGTGAGTATCTCTTTTTTTGCGGGATCAAAATGAAAGTTGAGTTTGACCGGCTCAAGCTGCAATACAAGCGCCAGGTCGATATTCCGGTGCAGGCGATGGCTAAGATAGAGCGAGGCGGAGAGTACCAAACTTAAGGCAACCAAACTGCTTATGAGCAGGAAATTTCTGGAGAGAAAAAGACTGTGCTTGTTTTTTTTCTTGCGCTTAGTCTTCGACGAGGCATCCAGGTATATCCGGGCCAGATGCTCGTAAACTTCTTTTTTATCCATTTAACCTTAGGTCAAAAATTAGAATAAATACGTAAGTGGTTAATATATATATTGTTTAATATATAACACAAAATACAGTTGTTGTCAACCAAATATTCGCAATATATTGGGGAATTTCAGGAAAAGGCTCCAACAGGTTGTAGATAGAGGGGTTTAAGGCGTAAGGGGCGAGCTTAAATATGCGGGCGCCTCTTTTCCTATCAAGGAATAAAGGTTGGACATGTGCATCCGGTATAATTTGTCAAAATCCGCGGTGGGATCTTCGCCGTACCACCAGAACCAGTCGCTTCCTTCAAGAATATAAATCTGCTTCCAGGCAAGCCGTAACTGCTCTTGCTTTAAGTGGCCGCTATCTACCGCTGTTTGCAGATCCTTACGCGCCTGCGCCAGCCACTCCCAGGCCTTTAGCTTATGCGGATTGCCGATCCACTTTCCGAACTTGCCGTAGATCCAGGAACCTGCGGCCAGCCGCGGTATGCGCAAGGCCGGCCTGAATTTCTGAATGTAATCGTTGATGGTGGTGGTCTTTACGAACCTGGCTTCACTGATACGCTTATAGAACTCCTCAAGAAAAGGATAGCCGTCATCGGTAAAATACTCCCAGGCATTCTCTCCGTCCATGGCAATAGTCACCAGGACATCGTTGTCCTTGAAAGCGTTGGAGATATTCTCCAGGTGTTTTACGAAATCAGCCGCGGCATCCTGCGGCTTCCAAGCCTGATACATGAAACCGATGATATCCGAGAGGTTCCTGTCCCTGAATACTATGCCAAGCTCCCCGTCTTTTCTTTTTAAAAGATGCGGCTGATAAAGAAGGCGGGTGTTGCGCTTTTTACGCTTAAGCGATCTAAAGAGTATGGCCTCATCAGTAACTATCCACTTAAAGCCTGCCTTCATAATATAGGTAAGGATGTGCTCGCTTACCCCCTCTTCTGAAGGCCACATCCCCGCAGGGGCTACGCCGAAACGTTCTCTATAAAAGCTTACGGCTGAATCAACCTGCGCTGCAAGATCCTGCGGATAGGAAAACTGTTGTTTGGGCAGCGCTGTTTTAAGATCGGCTTCTTTGGCGATGCTGGTATCATATAGAAGCGGCATGATGGGATGATAATAAGGGGTGAGGCTTACCTCGATCTGGCCCCTCTCCATTGCCGATCTGTAGTAAGGGATGATCTTGGCCAGTATCTCCAGCTGTTTATCGATGACCAGGCGCTTGTCGGCCTCGCTGTAAAACCTGCCCTTGCCTACGAGGCGCTTTAACTCAGGCATGGAGCGCCTGAAGTGCGGGTCTATCCAGGCCAGGTTAAACCATACCTGCAGGTCCAGAAAGTCCTGCGCTTCGAATGGTTTCTTATCCTCCCTCTTCCAGTAAAGTTCGAGGTAGCGCGGAAAAAGCGAGATGACCTTGTCGCGGTTGGTGCTGAAGAACCTCTCGAGCATAAACTTCTTGTCATCCTGGGAAAGATGGTCAGCGGATTTTCTGGATAGCTCCAGAAATTTGTCTTTTACCGTGTTATTTGCGTAATCCTCAATCTGCTCCAGCAGTGACGGGACGACGTTAAAGGTGGCCCGCAAATGCGGATACTTCTCAAGGAGCATCGGCATGTCCAGGTAATCCTTGGTGCCGTGGAGCCTTACCCAGGGGACATCCGCTCCTTGCGTGAGCAGATTCTTGTAGTAAGGCTGGTGCATGTGGTAGATGAGGGCCAGATAGACCATATTATAAATAAAAATAACAGCTGATCCACGTCACCGGCGACCTGGTGACCGGTTCAATTTTAATCATCGGGTGACCTGGTGACCATTGAATTTTACTTATAAAAAAACCCTCGAGGGGTTTGCGGCCCCCCGAGGGTCTTTGTATTGCAAATAGCTGCTTAGAAAGTAACCTTCATTGAACCTACTAACTGATTGGCATCTCTCTTGCCGCCGACATCATTCAATGCGTCGCCGGTAACAAAGTAGCCGTTGGTCAGGGCAAACTGCACATCCTCGGTGTAATCATAGGTGGCGGTCAGGTCGATCGCATGGCCTAATACCTTCTTGTCGCTCATGTTATAGGCTGAGATCGGGTAAGCGCCGACCATGGGGGATTTTTCATCCCTCAGGTAATAACCGTAGTTTACGCCCAGGGTGATATCATCAGTAGGCTTCATGCTGCCTCTAACGTTCCAGACGTGAAGATTGGTCATCGGGAATATCGCATAAGGTATGTTGTTCAAGCACTGATCATTGAAGAGCGGATTCCACTGCCCAACTTCATCCTGGCTATTCTTACCGGAAAGGTAAGTATAGCTGGCCCCTAATTTGGGGGTGTACTTGGTGTTGGCAAAGGTGTAATCAGCCATTGCCTGTACCGCATAGGCATCAACTGACAGGTCCTGCGTTGCTGCGCCTCTCTGTACGCCGAACTGATAGGCCATCTCTAAAGATGCCTTCAGGTTCTCGATAGGAGTGGCAAGAAGCAGCATGCCGATGGTGTGGATATTATTGTTCTTATCCATTATACCGACTCTGCTTCTCTGTTTTAATGCAATGTAGTAACCTTCAACGGCCAGGTCCTTGTTAACGTCATAGCGGGCGTTGATGCCATATACATCGTTGTCTTCGTTGTTGTAGTTAGGTGCGGCGGCATTGGCATTATAAACCTCGTCTACCTTTGCATAGAATGCATCGATGACCAGAGGGTCATAATTCAATGTTGCCCGGATACCATCAAAGGCCTTTCTTAAGGAAAGGTCTCTGGGAACGCCGTTGGTGGTGCCTGCGCCGAGGGCGAAGGTGTTGGCGCTTCCGACTACGAACTTGTTACCAAGCATGATCTCCTGGCGACCGATGGTCAACGTCAAAGGCGAATAAAGAAACTCCTTCAATGTGACATAGGCCAAATCCAGGTCAATGTCTGTATCAGTTGCGATTTCAGCATCCCACTCTCTCTCGTTGATCAGTCTTACGGTCGTAGAAACATTGTCCGTAAGGTCCGCATCAACTCTTAAGCGGGTCTGGGTCATCCAGAAGCTGCCCTCAAACTGCTCTTTGGTGCGGTCAGTGTCGGTGTTCTGGAGTTCAAAGTTGTTTCTGGCGACGCCACTTACCGTGATGTCTCCGGAAACTTTTACGTTCTGGACTTCAGCATAGGCGCCGACGGCAAATACCGCGACGAATACTAAAGCCAGAGCTAGGATTAAGCGTTTGCTCATTTTGTTTATCTCCTTTAGGAATGAACTATATCAACTAGGTTAATTGAAGTCCTAGATTATTTCTATATATGTATATCATTGGATTAAGTATGACTTCCGGCGCGCGTTTTAATTCAGCCTCCTTTCCGGCCAGATTAAAGTCACATCCAATGGTATATCCAAATTGAGCCTATTTTTGCATATAACCCTATATTTGTCAAGGGTTTTTTCTATATTTTATTAAGGAATTCTTCGAGCTTGCGGTAGGAAGAGTCGACCTGGCCTTCTGTAAGGCCGGCTTTAAGCCCAACTTCCCTAAGTTGCTGGGGGGTGATGATATCCGCAGGGTCATGGCTATCATTATTAAGAATGACGGGCGCCCCTAACCGAAGGGCTGCCTTAGCCACAAACTCGTTTGCCTGGCAATGCCCGCAGCGGCTGGTCAGCTCCAGGAATATACCGCGCTTCTTAGCCAGAAGCACATCTTCATCGGCAATGTGGCCGGGATGGGCAAGGATATCGATATCCGCCTCAAGCGCGGCCCTGTTAGTGCCTTTTATTACCGGCTCCACCGGGGTTTCGCCGTGCGCAACGATAATCTTTATACCGTTTTCTCGCGCGTACTTTGCCAAAGGCTTAAACTGCTGCGGCGGGATATGGGTCAGCTCTATGCCAGGCAAGACCTTTATTCCGGTGTCTTTTGGCCAACGCTTGGTAAAATCAACCACCGCCTTGCAGTAGCTTATGATATTGCTGTAATCGGCATGGTCGGTGATCGCCACCAGCTTATAGCCGGCGGCGGCGTAGCGCACTGCTACCTCTGATGGCAGCAGCGCCCCGTCGCTTAGCAATGTATGGGAATGAAGATTATACATATCGAGGTCACCCAATAAGTGAAATTGAACTGGTCACCAAGACACCAAGTCAACGGTTTGTATTGCGTATCGAGTATTGCGTAGTGCGTAAGATCTTAAGACCATAAATAATTACAGTTAAAAGCCTTTTAGTTTTACGCAATACTCAATTCTCGCGACGCATAACGAAATAAGCAATACGCGCGACGCATTACGAAACGGGTAACGCGGTGACCTGGTAACCTTGAAACCAATCGTTTATCAATCAGCAAAACATGCCCCTGGCAGGAATCTTAGCGTGCAGATGACTTACGCGACCGAAGGAAGCGTAAGTCATAGCCCCGAAGGGGCGTCTGCGAGCTAATCCCTTATCAGCGAGAAAATTCAAGAGAATTTTCGAGCGATTTGATAAGGGAGAACCTGCAGAGCAGTTATTTCAATATGCCCCTGGCAGGAATCTTAGCGTGCAGATGACTTACGCGACCGAAGGAAGCGTAAGTCATAGCCCCGAAGGGGCGTCTGCGAGCTAATCCCTTATCAGCGAGAAAATTCAAGAGAATTTTCGAGCGATTTGATAAGGGAGAACCTGCAGAGCAGTTATTTCAATATGCCCCTGGCAGGAATCGAACCTGCCGCACACGGTTTAGGAAACCGTTGCTCTATCCTTATGAGCTACAGGGGCTGAGCTCGAGTAAAATTCAATTGGTTGCCAGGTCACCAAGACACCAGGTCACCGGTCAAATGCTTTTATAGAAATTCCACAACAAACCACCAATTGAACTACGCAAATCTTCTAATTTATTAAAAACTTCTTTGTTCAAATAGCCTAATTCGCATGAAAATTCCAACAAATATTCGGATTCAGCCAAAGATCCTAATGCTACGTTTATAAATTGTTTTAATTCGCCTTTTCCCTGCCTACCCGTTCCTTCAACAATATTTAAAGGGATTGATAAAGCTGCACGTCTTAATTGAGAAGTAATGCCGTAAGCTTCGTCTCTTGGAAAACTTTTAGTCTCTAGGTAAACCTGCTGCGCAAACCAATTAGCTTTCTCCCAAACTAACAACTTTTTATAGCCTTTCCTATTTTCCTTCATACCGGTGACGTGGTGACCAGTTCAATTTTAATTATCGGGTGACGTGGTGACCTGCAGTCTAAAGCTTATTCGCCGTGGAATTTAATCAACGAGTAAACAGGGTAATCTTTGAGCTTGTCGCGGCCGTGGAGGTCAACCAACTCTATGACAAAGGCGATGCCGGCGACCCTGCATTTGAACTGATTGAGCAGGTCGCATACCGCTTTTACCGTGCCGCCCGTAGCCAGAAGGTCATCGATGACCAGGACCCTGTCGCCCTCTTTTACCGCATCTTCATGTAGCTCGAGAGTATCGGTTCCGTACTCAAGCTCATAAGTCACTGACCTTGTCTTCCAGGGCAGCTTTCCCTTTTTGCGCACCGGGATAAACCCTGCGCCAATTTTGGCGGCAACTGCCCCGCCCAGTATGAAACCCCTTGCTTCAACCGCTACGACGTAATCGACCTTTTTATCTTTGTATTTCCGGGATATGAGGCTGACCGCCTCCTTAAAAGCCGACTTGTCCTTAAGAAGGGTGGTGATGTCCCTGAAAAGGATGCCGGGCTTGGGAAAATCGGGAATGTTCCTTACATAGGACTCCAACTTGTTCTTCAGTGCCATTACCGCCTCTCCTATTCCTGAAGCCTCTTAACTGAAAGCTTCCTAACTGAATCTATTCCTGGGCGAATTTACGCAGCTTCTTGAGCGCCGCTTCTTCTATCTGGCGCACCCTTTCGCGCGAGACCTTGAGCTCATCTGCCACTTCCGCCAGGGTATGAGGCTTCTTGTGGCCCGTAAGGCCGAAACGCATGTCCAGGACCTGTTTCTCGCGCTCGCTCATATTCTCCAGGAGGCTGGCCACTCTTTCCTTGTCCATCATATGCTCGATGGTGGCATCAGGCGAAACAGCGGCTTCATCCTCAATAAGGTCCGATACCTGGCTTTCGCTGTCTTCTCCGATGGGAGCTTCCAGGGAAGAAGTAGAGCTGGACATCCAGAAGTTGATATGTTCGGCCTTGGCCTTGGTGAGCTTGAGCCTCTTGGCTATCTCTTGATCCGTAGGAAGACGCTTGAGCTTCTGAGAAAGCTGCTCGCGCGTCTTCTTCCACCTGGAGATCAGGTCGTTCATGTAAACCGGCACGCGGATGATCTTGCCCTGCTCGGTTATCGAACGGGTAATACCCTGCTTGATCCACCAGGCCGCGTAAGTAGAAAACCGGAAGCCTTTATGCGGATTAAACCTCTCCACCGCCTTCATGAGGCCCAAGTTACCCTCTTCGATCAAATCCAGAAGAGGTATGCCCAGATGGGTATACCTCTTGGCGATGTTTATCACCAGGCGCAGGTTTGCCCGGATCATCTTCTTGCGCGCCTGCTCATCGCCTTTCCTGGCGCGCTTACTTAATTCCACCTCTTCCTTTGCGGTGAGCAAAGGTATATGCCTGATTTCCTTCAGATAGGATTTTAGGGCTTCCATAGTCCTCTTAAGTTATAGACAACCGGTCACCGGATCACCTGTCACCACCTCACCCGTTAAAACCGGTGACGTGGTGACTTGGTGACGTGGTGACAAATAGCAACGAGTTACTTCTATTTTTTCTTAGCACACTTGCAATTCTTGAGCACCGCCTGCGCTGCCGCAAGATTGGCGATCGGCACGCGGAAAGGCGAACAGCTGACGTAATCCATGCCTACCTTATGGCAGAATTCTACAGACTTCGGCTCTCCGCCATGTTCACCGCAGATACCCACTTCCAGCTTCTTATTGGTGGCGCGGCCGCGAGCGATACCGATCTGAATGAGCTCCCCTACCCCTTCCTGGTCAACCGACTGGAACGGGTCTTCGGCAAGAATCCCCTTCTTCAGGTATTCGGGAGCAAAACCCCCGATGTCGTCGCGCGAGAAACCGAACGTCATCTGGGTAAGGTCATTGGTCCCGAAAGAAAAGAACTGCGCGGTCTTCGCCAGTTTTCCTGCAGTCAGGGCTGCACGCGGAATCTCAATCATCGTACCGAACATATGCTTTATGGCCTTGATGGCGTATTTGGACAGGACTTCGGCGTAAACCTTCTTTGCCAGCTCCAATTGGTCATCCAGCTCTTTTACGTCGCAGACAACCGGTATCATTATCTCGGGATACGGCTTCTTGCCTTCCTTGATCAGCTCTGCCGCGGCCTCAAATATGGCGCGGATCTGCATGGAGCTGACCTCGGGATAAGTGACGCCGAGACGCACTCCGCGATGGCCCATCATGGGGTTTGACTCATGCAGGCCTTCGGCGCGAGCCTTTAGCTCATCCATCGAGATATTCAGGTCCTTTGCCAGCTCCTCGAGCTTTGAGTGCTCGCGCGGGACGAACTCATGTAATGGAGGATCCAGCAGACGAAAGACCACCGGGAATCCGTCCATCGCCTCAAGCGTGCCTTTGACATCCCGCTTTACGAACGGGAAAAGCTCATCCAATGCGCTTCTTCGCTCATCAAGGGTCTTAGAGACGATCATCTTCCTTAATAAGAACAGCGGCTGGTCAGAGCCTTTGCCGTAGAACATATGCTCGGTCCTGAATAAACCGATGCCTTCGGCTCCGAACTGCCTGGCTTTCCTGGCATCTTCCGGAGTATCGGCGTTGGTGCGGATGCCCAGCTTTCTTATGCGGCTGCACATCTTAAGAAAATCATTGAGTATCTTATTCTCTTCGCCGGCATCCATCATGGGAAGCTGGCCTTCATAAACCGCGCCCTTGGTGCCGTTAAGGGTTATCCAATCGCCTTCCCTGAAAACCTTGGCGCCTTCAACGTGCATCTCTTTTTTGCCGTAATCAATGTGGAGCGCGCCGCAGCCTACGATACAGCATTTTCCCCAGCCGCGGGCAACCAGCGCCGCATGCGAAGTCATGCCGCCGCGGGCGGTAAGTATGGCTTCAGCCGCGCGCATACCCTCGACATCTTCAGGGTTGGTCTCTTCGCGCACGAGTATGACCTTTTTGCCGTTCTTCCTCCACTCTACAGCGTCATGAGCGGAAAAGACTATCTGGCCGCAGGCCCCTCCCGGACCGGCAGGAAGACCTTTGACCAGGGGCTTATTGGCAGCCTCTGCCTTAGGGTCTACCACCGGATGCAGCAGCTCATCAAGCTGAGCAGGAGTAACGCGCATCACGGCCGTGGCGGCGTCGGTCAGTTTTTCGCCAACCATCTCTACTGCCATGCGCACTGCCGCAGGGCCATTCCTCTTTCCCACGCGGCACTGCAGCATAAAAAGCCTGCCCTTTTCAATGGTGAACTCTATATCCTGCATATCGTGATAGTGTTTCTCAAGGCGATTGCGGTATTCATAAAGCTCTTTGTAGAGCTTGGGCATCAACATCTGGAGGCTGGTCAGGCCTTTGTTGTGCTCGGACTTTGAGTCTTCGTTGACCGGTGCCGGCGTGCGTATGCCGGCGACGACATCTTCACCCTGGGCATTGACCAGGTACTCGCCGTAAAACTTGTTTTCGCCGTTACCGGGGTTACGCGAAAATGCCACTCCCGTGGCGCAATCATCACCCATATTGCCAAAGACCATAGTCTGTACGGTTACCGCGGTGCCCCACTCATCCGGGATGTTTTCGATGCGGCGGTAGGAGATGGCGCGTTTGCCGTTCCATGACGCGAATACCGCACCGATCCCTCCCCAGAGCTGCTCGATCGGCTCATCAGGAAACTCCCTGCCTAAAACTTCTTTTATCTTTACCTTGAAATCGGCGCAGAGCTTTTTGAGGTCATCGGTGTTCATGTCCGTATCGCTCTTGTAGCCTTTTGATTTCTTCAGCCCATCCATAATACGCTCAAGCTGCCTGCGTATGCCCTGATCGTCTTTGGGCTCGATGCCGGCGGCCTTCTCCATGACTACGTCGGAGAACATCATGATCAGGCGACGGTATGCATCATAAACGAACCGCTCATTTCCGCCGCTTTGCTTTATCAGGCCGGGGATGGTCTTGGCGGTAAGCCCGACGTTTAATACCGTCTCCATCATCCCGGGCATGGATTTACGCGCTCCGCTCCTGACGGATACCAGCAGAGGATTTTCCGGATCGCCGAAATCCCTTCCCATAAGCTTTTCCACCTTCTTAAGGGCAGAGATCACCTCAGCCTTAAGGGATGCGGGATACTTCTTTTTATTCTGGTAGTAATAAGTGCAGACTTCGGTGGTTATGGTGAATCCGGGCGGAACGGGAAGCCTCAACGCCTTGTGCCCTGCCATCTCTGCAAGATTGGCGCCTTTGCCGCCCAGCAGATTTTTCATGCTTTCGTTTCCGTCGGCCTTTCCTCCGCCGAAGGAGTAAACATATTTCTTTGCCATTTCCTTTAAAACCCTCCTTTTCGTGTTGCTGTCGCGAAAAAGAAATCTTTGTTTTGAGTTACGCGTTTCGTGTTGCGTGTTCTAGCGAAAAACACGTAACCCCTGACACGTTAACAGGCAACAAACATCTATCTTCTTGGCAACAGGTGTTAATTAAGCTTTTCTAACAAATATTCCTTTAATCTGTCAACGCTGATACGGTCCTGGAGCATCGAATCCCGGTGGCGGACGGTCACCTGCTTGTCTTCAAGCGACTGCACATCAACGGTGATGCAGAAAAGCGTGCCCACCTCATCCTGCCGACGGTAGAGCTTGCCGATGGCGCCGGTATCATCGTAGACCGCCACGGTAAACGTTTTAAGGTCGGCGGCGATCTTGCGCGCCATCTCTACCAGCTGCGGCCTGTTCCTCAGCAAAGGAAGCACCGCGGCCTTGACCGGAGCCAGGTCGGGATGGAACTTCATGACTACCCGCGTTTCATCCTTTACCTTCTCTTCGCAGTAGGCGTTCATCATAAAAGCCAGAACGCTCCTGTCCACTCCGCCCGAAGGCTCGATAATGTAGGGGAAGAATTTTTCCTTGGTCGCGTCGTCGAAAAAAACCAGGTCGCGCCCGCTGGACTCCGCATGCTGCCTTAGGTCGTAATCGCCTCTATTGGCTATGCCTTCCAGCTCACCCCATCCGGCTCCGGAGCCCGAGAATGAAAAGTTGTATTCGATGTCGGTGCAGGCCTTGGCATAATGCGCCAATTCGTCCTTAGCGTGGTCCCTCAGTCGCAGCTTATCCTTGTCCATACCCAGGCGCAGGTACCACTGATAGCGCGCCTGCACCCATTCCCTGTGCGCGCTCTCGGCGTCAGCGGGCCTGACGAAATACTCTACCTCCATCTGCTCGAACTCCCTGGTGCGGAAGGTAAAATTACCGGGGGTTATTTCGTTGCGAAATGATTTTCCCAGCTGGGCCATGCCGAAAGGAAGCTTGGGATGGCGCGAATCCAGGATATTGGCGAAGTTCACGAACATCCCTTGGGCGGTCTCGGGCCGCAGATATATCGCATTAGCGGCGTCTTCTACCGGGCCCTGGTAGGTTTTAAACATCAGGTTAAAAGGCCTTGATTCCGTAAGCTCGCCGCCGCACTCCGGGCACTTATCGGCGCCCTTCAGGTCCTCGGTTTTGAAACGTTTCTTGCACGATCTGCAGTCGCTCTTCAGGTCAAAGAAGTTCTCGACATGACCGGAGGCCTCCCAGACCCTGGGATGCATGAGGATCGCCGCATCAAGCCCGTATACATCGTCGCGTTCATAGACCACCGACCTCCACCATGCCCGCTTTATATTGTTCTTAAGCTCTACCCCGTAGGGGCCGTAATCCCAGGTATTGCTTAAACCCCCGTAGATCTCGGATGACTGGAAGACAAAACCCCTTCGCTTGGAAAGCGATACGATCTTTTCTATCAAGCCCTGTTCCATAGCCTTTTATTATTAGCGCAAGACAAATTAAAAGTCAAGGGAATTCCCGGATGCCTATTTTCCTCTGAGGGTAGAAACAATGAATAAGACCTTGTTGATGTCCAGCTGCCTGCCTTTATCCTTTATATAAACCTTAAAGTACCCGCTTTTGTCAATCACGTTGCAATCAAAAAAGTTGGCTTCGGTGCCAAGGCTGTAATTGATAAACCCTTTTTTGCCGGCTATGGCAAAGCGCGCCATCCGGATCTGCGCCTGGTCCTTGCCCAGGTCAGGGGTAAATACCCCCTTGACTATGACGTAAAAGGCGTCGGCAATGGTGGAGATTTCGTTAAAACGGGCATTCATCACCCTTTCTATGAATTTGTAATCATCGCTGATCCCGGTTTTCTTGACCTGGGGGAAAAGGTTGACGAAGAAATCCGGCCCTTCGTGATAAAAATATATTATGGAGTCGTCTTTGCGGTCAACCTTTTTCTTATGGGGGACCCTGGTTATCCGCTCGTGTACGACGGAAAAACCCCTTGGGGCGAGAGCCGACATCTTGGGGAAGTCGTAATCGATACAGCTATCGATAAACTCCCCGTCAGGCGCGGCGTTATCGAAGCTCTCCCAGGGGAGTTTGCAAAAAACCGTCATTTTCGAGCAATCCCCCAGGCCGCCCTGGATGTAAAGCCTGAGCAGCGACGGTCCGGCAAACTTCGCTATGAATAACAAAGCCAGTGCCAGGAGTACCGATGCATACGCATAAGTCAAGAAACCGCCTTTAGGCTTACGGGCCGCACCCCTCATGCATTGTCCTTTTTGATCTTTTGGAGCTCTTCTTCCTTTATGGCAAAGCTGTTTTCTTTGGCCGGGAACCGCATCCCGATGACATCGTCTTTATAATCAGCCAGGGCCTTTAGGATCGCAGCGGATATATCCGCATACTGTTTGACGAACTTCGGCTTGTAACGGTCAAATAACCCCAGCATATCGTGGATCACCAGCACCTGCCCGTCACAATAAGGGCCGGCGCCGATGCCGATAGTCGGGATCTTAAGCTTGGCGGTAATGATCTCGGCGAGCTTGTCCGGCACGCACTCCAGCACCAGCGAAAAACACCCGACATCCTCCAAGGCCACGGCCTCATTGATGAGCCTGCGGGCAGCATCCGCTTCTTTGCCCTGGACTTTGAAGCCTCCGAGCTTATCCGCGGTCTGGGGGGTCAGGCCGATATGGCCCATAACAGGAATATCTTCCTTGACGATGCCGGCGCAGACCTTAAGACATTCGTCAAACCATTCAACCTTGACCGCATCACAACCGGCTTCGCGAATGAATTTAGCGGCGTTTTTAACGGCGTCCTGCGGATTTAGCTGATACGATTCAAAAGGCATATCCCCTATCACCAGCGCCTTTTTTACGGCGCGGGTAACTGCCTTGGCATGATGCAGCATCTGGTCCATCCCGACCTGATTCGTGGAATCCAGGCCCAGCACCACGTTTGCCAGGGAATCTCCGACGAGTATCATGTCGATCCCGGAGCGGTCAACGAGTGAGGCAAAGGGATAATCATAAGCGGTCAGCATCGTGAGCTTGCGCTTTCCTTTAAGGGAAATCAGATCTCTTATGGTATTCTTTCTTGCGTCCATGATCCGTAAACCTCTAACCGTAAAAAGCCGCCAGGAACAGGGCAATGGATAACCCGATCATGGCGATGACTGTGGCGACCGTGAAAATGTTATAAAGACGGGAGTTGGTATGGGCGCCCATAAGGCGTTTGTTATTTACCAAAAGCAGCATAAAGATAAGCACGAACGGCAGGAGTATGCCGTTTGCCGCCTGAGAGATGAGCATTATGGGAATAAGCTTAATCCCGGGGATAAGTATGATCGCAGCACCCACTACAATTAGCGCCGTATAAAGCGAATAGAACTGCGGGGCTTCGCGAAAACGGCGGTTGACGCCCACCTCCCAGCCCATTCCTTCGCAGACCGAGTAGGCGGTGGAAAGCGGCAGGATACAGGCGGAGAATATTGAGGCATTAAGAAGGCCGAATGCGAAAAGATAAAAACAATAATGGCCTGCCAGCGGCTTCAGGGCCAAGGCCGCATCTTTTGCGGTTTCAATACGCACTCCGTTCTTAAAAAGGGTGTTGGCGCAGACGATGACGATAAAGACCGCTACGATATTGACCACGAATGCGCCGACGATCACGTCCCACTTGCTGTACTTATAATCCTTGAGGCTTATGCCTTTTTCCACGACGGAGGATTGTTGGTAGAACTGCATCCAGGGAGCGATGGTCGTTCCGATAACCCCCATAAGCATCACCAGATACGCCTTGTCGAAATAGATCTTCGGGCTAATAGAGCTTTCGGCCACCTCTTTCCAGTCCGGCGCAGAAATAAACCCCGATATGATATAGGTAACGTAGAACAGGCAGGCAACAAGAAATACCTTTTCCACGCTCTTATAGGTGCCTTTGACTATAAGCCACCAGATGAATACCGCGCAGGCCGGGACAAGCGCGTATTTGCTCATGCCGAACAACTCGGCGCTGGCGGCAATGCCGGCAAACTCCGCTATGGTGTTAAAGAGGTTGGAGAATATCAGGACGATCATCGCGTAAAAAGTCACCTTTACGCCGAACTCCTCCCTGATAAGATCGGCAAGCCCCTTGCCGGTGACCACGGCCATGCGGCTGCACATCTCCTGGATGATCACCAAGACGATGATGATCGGCACAAACGACCAGATAAGCGAATAGCCGAAGTGCGCTCCGGCCACCGAATAAGTGGTAATGCCGCCGGCGTCGTTATCGACGTTGGCGGTAATTATACCCGGCCCCATTATGGACAGGAATATAAGGAACTCTTTCCAGAATTTTCTTACTCTGGTCATTGCGCGGGAGTAGGCTTGGCTTTTATCTTCTTAAGGCGCCTCCAGGCCAGGGCAATAAGCTGGCTGAGGACGTCATCAACGGTTATGATCCCCTGAAGGATATTGTCATTATCCACGACGGGTATCGCATAGTACTTATACTTTTCCATGAGGTAAGCGACCTCTTTGACTCCTGAGTCAAGATGCACGAAGTAGGTCTTGGGAAAAGCGGTTTTGGAGAGCAGCTCATGAGGATCCGAGGAGATGAGCCTTCGGAAATTAGTCGAGCCTACCAGCCGCCCGGCCTCATCAATAATATATACGAACTGGGCGGGCTCAACCTTAAAGTGCTTCTGTCTTATCTGGCGCAGGACCGATTCAACGCTTGAGTCTTTAAAGAAGGCCAGGTACTCGGCTATCATCAGGCCGCCCGCGGAATCGCTGGAGTAGCCTAACAGCTGCGAAAGCTTCTTTGACTGCCTGCTTTCCATGATCTCCAGGTAATCCCCGGTCTTGTCCTTCGGCAGCTTTTCCAGGAAATCGGTGGCATCATCGGAGGGAATGCTGTTTAAGACCTCAACCGCATCTTTTAGAGGAAGCTGCTCCGCCAGCGCTTTCTGGGTCTTGAAGTCTACGTGCCTGAATACCTTGGCACGGGCAATCCCGTCCAATGACTTAAAGAGGGTTATCTGGGCCTGGGGCGCCAGGTCCAGGAATATCTCGCCGAGGTCAGCGGCAGGTATATTATCAAGCTGCTTGTGGGGAACGTTTATCTTAATGGTTTTACTTACGGGATTCACTGACAACGGCTGTATATACTTCCAGGAGATAAGCGGCTCCTTTTTCAGGTAATGGGCTTCCTTGTTGAAAAACTTCACCAACCCGTCGATAAACCTCTCGTAACCCAGCCTTCTAAAGAGGCCCCTCATGCTGATGTCGACATGGGCGATCATGAACGAATTGTCAACGCGCAATAAATGAATGTCGTTAACCCGGATGACCTTGTGGTTGTAGGTATCCACGACCTGCTGGTCAAGCACGTCACGGCGAAGCGTCAGCTCTTCCTTATTATTGTGCTTTTCGCGCCAGGTAATCTTGTCCTCTTCTATCTTAAGCACGGCGTTCTCGTCATCATCAACCTCCAAGACGTCTTCCCAGCCGATAATGGCGAATTTACGGTTGGGGAAGCCTTTGCGCACGATAAGGTGCGATGATTGAGGATAAACTTCGGAAGGCCTGACCACGATATCATAGACCTCTGCGATCAACGACCCGCTCCTGTCTACCACGGGCTTATCCAAAAGCCTGGAGAAATAGACGAACATCGGCTTAGTTGAATAATTCATTCTTCTATCCGTTCTATGATTGTCTTTACGTTCACGCCTTCGGCCACCCGCAGGATCTGCCCGGCAATATCGTCCGGGACAAAAGCGTGGATGAGCTCGGGATACTGGGTGTGAGTTGACTTCTCAATGCAGTCAAAAAGATCGCCGAGCAGCTCTACTACGCCTAAACGGCTGGAAAAATCTTGGTTGCTGGCGGCGTAGAACTGTTCATCGGATACCCGTGACAGCGACTTCCCTAAAGCTTGTATGCGGCTAAGCTCGCCGCCCAGTATAATTATAGTGCGGCTGCCGCAGCTTTTATACGACCTGGCGGCACCGATAAGCTGCTTGGCTGCGCTATCGCTGCTAGCGATACAGACTACGCTTTTAAAACTTTTGTTTCTCTGGCAATCTGCCATCGCCTGCCTGCTTAGTAAAATGCGCTATTCTTGCACCAGGGAATTTTTCGACGATCCGGCGGCCCTCATCTATACCAAGAATGAATACTATTGTAGACAGGGCATCAGCTGCTGCAGCGCTGGCAGCGACAACAGTAACGCTGGATAACCCGGCTTTTGCCGGGTAGCCTGTGCGGGGGTCCAATATATGAGAATAGGCCACCCCGTTTATCACAAAAGACCGTTCGGAATCTCCGCTCGTAGAAGCAGAGGCATCTTGCAGGTCTATAATGATCGACTCACCGACAGCTTGAAAATCAAGCATTCCCACCTTCCAGGGCTGTCCCCGGCATTTGCCCAGCGCATATACCTGTCCGCCTGCGTTTATAAGGCAGTCGGTAATGCCTTGATTCTTTAGCCTTTGCGCGGCGCGGTCAAGTGCCCAACCTTTGGCGATGGCCCCTAAATCAATCTCGACTCCGGGAGCTTTAAATTCTATCACATAATCGTCCTCATTCAATAAGATTTTATCGCTGCCGGTAAAGCGCATCTGCTCGCTGATCCTGGCTTTTGAAGGCAGCCTCGATACGCCTGCATAACGCCTCCATAAAGCGCTAAGCCTGGCGCTGGTCACGTCAAATGCGCCCGCGCTTATAGCGTAAAACTCCTTTGCCTGCTTTATGATATCCACGGTATCGGCTTTGGCATTCTCAAGGCGCCCGAACCTGTTCAGGCGCGATACCTCGCTTGACGGCCGGTGAATATCAAATAGGCTCTCCAGCCTACGGATCTCATCGAAAACAATATTTGCCGCCTCCGGATAAGGCGTAACGACCTCTACGACCGTTCCCATCAAGACACGGTTATCGCGGTACAAATGAGCCTGGTGCTGGCAGCCCAAGAGCATAACCATGCAAATAATATATATCGACTTCATATCTTATTTGGGGACGGTTCTGGGGACAGGTCCCAGAACCGTCCCCAGAACCGTCCCCACTACTTTTTGATTATTTTTAGCAGTTGGTCGCAGGAAAGAGTATTGATGACACCCGATGCTTCGACCCATCCGCGGCGGGCAACTGATATGCCGAACCTTATCCCGGGTAACTGGTCAACGCTGTGGGAATCCGTATTTATTGCCAGCCTTACCCCCGCCTGCTTTGCCTGGCGGCTGTGCAGGTCATTGAGGTCCAGGCGGCTGGGAAAAGAATTGATCTCAAGGGCGGTATTAGTGTCGCTGGCGGCTTTTAAAACTTCCCTGAAATCCAACTCATAAGAATCCCTTACCCCCCAGAGCCTGCCCGTGGGATGGGCGATGATATGCACGTATTTATTTTTGCAGGCCTCAATGATGCGCCTGGTAAGCTTGCCCCTATCCTGCTTGAAACCGGAGTGGATGGCCGCGATGACAATATCAAAATCCCTTAAGACCCCGTCATCGTAATCAATATTCCCTTCGGGGTCGATGTCCGCCTCGGTACCATAAAGCACCCTGATCCCTTTTAGCCTCTTATTGAGCCCTTCAATCTCTTTGCGCTTATTTTCCAGGTCCTGGACGCTTAGCCCATTGGCGATCCTTAAGCTTTGAGAATGGTCGGTTACGGCAATATAAGAGTAACCGAACCTGCGCGCACCGCCTGCCAGCTCTTCTACGGTGTTGGAGCCGTCGGACCAGACGGAATGAACATGCAGGTCGCCTTTTATGTCCTTTGATTCAATAAGCTTGGGCAGCAGCCCTTTTTTAGCCAGCTCTATCTCGCCGTTATCCTCCCTTAACTCCGGCTCGATATACTGCAACTTAAGGGCTTTCAACATCTGTTCTTCCGTCTTAGAAGCAAGCAGCTTATTGCCCTTAAAGATACCGTACTCGTTGAGCTTGCAGCCCCGGCTTAGGGAGAGCTTGCGCAGCCTTATGTTAAAAAGCTTGGAACCGGTAAAGTAAAGGAGCGCCGCGCCAAACATCGATTTCCCGACTACGCGGCAGTCCAGCTGCACGCCGTCTTTTGTGCGCACCGAAGCCTTTGTGCTCCCTTTTGCCAGAATATCCTTTACCTGGCCGATCCTGACAAAAGCATCGATGACTTTAGCGGGATGGCCTGAAGCAACAAGTATATCTATATCGCCTACGGTCTCGGTACGGCGCCGCAAGCTTCCCGCAACGCAGATCTGTTTTACGCCGCCGCAGCGGGAAAGCCTTGAAATAAACTCCGCCGCAACCTCCTCTGCCTGCGCCAGGGTCATCCTCTGCCTGCGCCTGAAATAAAGCTCTATGCCTTTAAGCATATTCTCTATGGACTTTTGCTTTATCCCCGGCAGGCCTTTGAGCTTTCCTGATTTAATGGCCTTTTCAAGCCCCGGGACATCCCCGATGCCCAGTTTTTCAAAAAGGAGCTTTGCGGTCTTTGGGCCTATCGAGGAAACCTCCAGCAGGTCAAGCAATCCGGCAGGTATGGTAAGTTTTAGCTCGTCGTAGTAACGGATGCTGCCGGAATCGATAAATTCGGAGATCTTGGAAGAGAGGTCCTTGCCTATGCCCGGGATATCGCCCAGCCTGTTCTCGTCTTTTATGGTTTCCAGCGGCTCGGAGAGAGATTCGATGTTCTGCGCGGCTCGTTCGTAGGCGGCGATGCGGAAGCGGTTGTCATCCTTAATTTGAAGTATCTGCGCTATGGAACGGAAGATCCGGGCGACTTCTGCGTTTACCATCCTATTCGATCTCTTTAACGACTTCGTTCTCGGGGTCCAGGCTTTTGGCGCGCAAGAGATAAAACTGATACTTGGCCGTATCCTTCTTTTTTTTGTAAGCCTGGGCAAGCCTGGCGTTGGCAGTTGCAAAATCCGGCGCGAGCTTGACCGCATACTCAAGCTCAACTATCGCCTTCTCCAGGTTGCCTCCCAGGAAAAACGGGGCGAACATATAAAAACTACCGAGCCCCACCCTGGTCTCCGCAAGCTCCGGCGCCAGGTCCTTGGCTTTAGCGAAATACTCTTTCATCGCCTTGACATGGTAGAGTTTGCCCAATAACAGGGTGTTACCCACCTGTTTGCTATTAACCGCCCCCATTGTAGCGTAGGCCAAAGCAAGGTTCTCCTTATCGCAGGCCCCTCCCTCTACCACTGCCTTTAAAAGCTCCAGGGCCTTATCAAACTCAGCGTACTTATACCTTATATAAGCAGAGCTTATAATGGCAGAGCAGCGGCCGGGGTCTTTATTCAATACCTGGGTAAGGATGACCTCTGCCTCATTATACCTGCGCATCCTTCTTAAGACCTCGGCCTTCACGCACATGGCATCAAGGTTTGAAGGCTCGCTTATCAAGGCAGCCTCGGCAAGGGCCAGGGCGTCGCGGTCCCTGCGCGCCTTCAACGCGTCAAAAGCCTCCTTCATGGAAAGATTGCCTGTCTGCTGCGGCAAAGAAGCTTTCGGGGGTCCGGCTACGAACGCAGAACCGGGTTTATTGTAAACAAAATAGTAATCCAGAACTACAACACAAGCGGCCACAATTACAAAAACAAGCGCCTTTTTCGCATTGATTCTGGGTCTTAGTCTCATGCTGGCGTTAAAACATTAAAGCGAGCAACCGTAGCTGGTTTCAATGGTCTTAATCAGACCGAGAAGCACGGCGTTTACCGGTGCCGCGATCCCCAGCTCCTGGGCCTGCCGCACGATCACCCCGTTGATAAAATCTATCTCGGTCCTCTTTTTGCGCAGGACGTCCTGCAGCATCGAAGATACGTTGGGGGCGGTAGCCTCGCATACCGCCTCGGCCTTTGCCAGCGGGTCATCGTAAATAAGCTTGATGCGTTTGCGCTTGGCGATCTTCACCGCTTCCGCTACGGCCTCCCTGAGGATCTTGCGCGTTCCTTCAAACTCCAGGAGCTTGCCGTTGCTTAGACGGGTGACGGCAGTAAGGGCGTTGATGCCGGCGTTGATAGCCAGCTTCGACCACAAAAGGCCTTTTATGTCGCGGGAGATCCTGGTCTGAAGCCCAGCTTTATTGAAGATCTCGCGCAGCTCGCGCATAAACACGGGGATCTTTCCATCCACGAGCCCCAGCACAGTTTCACCTCTGCCGCAGTGGCGGATCCGGCCGGCTTCGATAAGGGTGGCGCCTTCGCTGGTCACCCCGCCGATCACCCTGTCCTCATCGGTAAACTCGGCGATCGTTTCGATATTACCGACACCGTTCTGGAGGGTAAGGCAATAGGAGGGCTCTGCGATTATAGGCTTTATGGCCTTTAGCGCCTCATTGGTATCGTAAGCCTTCACGCATATCAGCGCAAGGTCAACCCTGCCTATCTCCTGGGCGCAAACGGTGACCTTGACACTCTGCTGCCAGTTTCCCGAAACGCCTTCAAGGATAACGCCCTGCCTGCCGATAAGCTCAGCCCGTTCCTTATTCTTATCAAGCAGCCAGACCTCTTCTTTGGCCTTGGAGAGGAACGCGGCGAACAAACATCCTATTGCTCCCGGCCCAACGATCACTATCTTCATAAAACCTCCATCTTCGGAGTTGGGGACGGTTCTGGGACCTGTCCCCAGAACCGTCCCCAAGATTAAAGGACGGCGAGATCCGCGCTGATCTTGTTCATTACCTTCTGCGACTTGAGTTCCCTGTCCAAGTGAAAATTCAAAAAGGCGCTGAGGATCATCCCCAGCTCCCGCTTAACCTGGGGGTTCATCCCCAGATTAAGGTTGGCCTTGAAATCATTGCGCTCGATATAAAGGATGGTGGCGATGGTGCCCCTGAAGATGGCGCGGCTTGAAGGGTCTTTGCGCAGGCACTTGGGGCATAAAAGCCCTCCCATAGCCAGGCTAAAGCGAGACTCTCCGCCAAGCCCCTGGCCGCAGGAGACGCATGAATCAAAATGCGGTTTAAAACCCGAAAGCGAGAGCATCTTGATCTTGAATATAGTGGATATTTTATCAGGGAAGGGCGTGTTGCAGAGCTCGCGCAGGCAATCAAGGGAGAGGTTAAAGACCTCTTCGTTCTTGTCTTCCTGCGCCATAACCGCACCGACCAGCTCCATCATGAAGCTGGCGATGCCGACCCGGGAGATATCCTGGCGTATCGCGGCAAAGCCCTCTTTCTCGTCGCACTGGCTGACCAGATGCAGCGAGCTGTTCCTTTTGCGGTAGAAGATTATCTCGTTGCAGGAAAACGGCTCCACAGCGCTGGCAAACTTCCCCGGCTCGGCGCGTATGCCCTTCAGGAGGCCGCTGACTTTCCCGAAATCACGGGTATAAAAATCCGCGATCAGGGAAGTTTCCCGGAAATCCATCCTCCTCAATACAATGGCGTCAGAACGATCGATGGACATAAACAGCCTCTTTCTTTCTCATTAGTTTTGCCGCTTTGGCACTGTGGTCATCGTAACCAAGTATGTGCAGGAGGCCGTGCAGACAATAAAGCCTGGCTTCAAACTGCGCGCTGGTAGCGTAAAAAGCGGCGTTGGTGACCGCGGTATCGGTGGAAACGAATATATCGGCAAAGATCCCGGGGGAAAACCCGCACTTCAGGTCAAAGGCAAGCACGTCGGTTGCCCGGTCTTTTTTCAAATAGGACTTATTGAGCTTTTTTATCTCTGCGTCGCTTACGAAGTAAACGGCGATCTCGCCCGGCGCCCCGGGACGCTCGCTTGCAAGCAGTCTAAGAATTGCTTTTTTTATTCCTGGAGAATGGATTGGGATTCTCTTTTGGAGGTTTTTTATTGTTATCTTCAACTTTGGCCTCTTCCGGATAGACGGCCCTGCCGTGATATATGCCGCACAGAATGCGGATAAATACTTCCGAAATCTTCTCCAGGTCGTTTAAGGTCAGGTCGCATTCGTCAAGCTGCCTGTCGATGAACTTGTTATTGATTATCTTGTGCACCGTCTCTTCGATCTTCTTGGGGGTATGGTCCTTTATGGAACGCACCGCCGCCTCCACCGAATCGGCCAAAAGCACAATCGCCGTCTCTTTGGTATTGGGCTTGGGGCCGGGATAACGGAAGACCTCTTCCTGGACCTCCTGCTCCTCCTCAAGCTTTTCCAGCGCGCGACGGTAAAAGTAATACACAAGGCTGTTTCCGTGGTGCTGCTGGATAAAATCGATCAGCACCTGGCTAAACCTGTGCTTCCTGGCCAGCTCCGCGCCTTCCTTAACATGGTTCATGATGATCATCTTGCTCATCGAGGGAGACAGTTCGTCGTGTTTGCTGAACTCCTCGCTCTGGTTTTCGCTGTAATAACCGGGCTTATTTAGCTTGCCGATGTCGTGATAATAAGAACCGACCCTGGCAAGAAGCGAGTGCGCGCCGATCGCCCTACAGGCGGCCTCAGAAAGATTTCCCACAACCAGGCTGTGGTGGTATGTGCCGGGGGCCTCCATCACCATGCGCTGCAGCAAAGGGTGATTGAAGTCCGCCAGCTCCAGAAGGCTGATATTGGTAAGCGTTGAAAAAAGATACTCGAAGATCGGCAGCACGCCCAGGACCACGATACTGGTGACCAGGCCGTTAAGAAAAAGAATAAGGTAGGTCTCGATGCCCTGGTTGGCAATGAACCTTTCTATCAAAAGCAGCGATATCACCTGCGCAATGCCGACAAGGATGCCGGCGCGGATAACGGTACTTCGCCTGCGTACCCCATAGACAAGAAAACTGGAGATCATCCCGCTCACCAAAAACAGCGCAGCTACCAGCAGCGGAGAATTTGAAATAGAGGCTATCGCAACGGCGGTGGCCACCACCATCAGAAAAGACATCTCAAGGCTGGAGAAAAGTATGGTCACCAGCATCGGCGCAAGAGAAAAAGGCAGGTAGGCGAAGCTGACGCTTTCCCTTATGAGATAGTAACCAAGGACGAACGGGATAAGAAAGACCATGACCTGGGGCAGCAGCTTGTGCTTCTGGATCTCCGCGCTTTTTGAAGCGTAGAGACACAACAACACAAGGAACAGCGCCACTACCAGGCTAAACTGTATAAAGTAAGCGAAGGCGAAGACAAAAACCGCTGCCAGCGTAAAGAACAGCTTATTTTTGATGGTTTGATCTATCATAGGCTTCGATTATGAGCTGGACCAGGGCATGCCTTACCACGTCCGAACCGCTAAAATATATGAACTTTATCCCTTCTATGCCGGAGAGTATCTCCTGGGCCTGCATGAGGCCTATGGGCTTGCCTCCGGGAAGATCGCTCTGCGTCATGTCGCCGGTAATGACGGCCTTGGAGTCAAAGCCAAGCCGCGTTAAAAACATCTTCATCTGCTCGGCGCTGCAGTTCTGCGCCTCATCGAGCACGATAAAGGCATCGTTAAGGGTCCTGCCGCGCATATACGCCAACGGGGCAACTTCGATAATCCCGGAATCAAGATACTTTTCTATGCGCTCCGCCTCCATCATATCGTATAAAGCATCGTAGAGCGGCCTAAGGTAAGGGGATATTTTCTCGTGCATGTCGCCGGGAAGGTAACCCAGGGACTCGCCTGCTTCTATTGCCGGGCGGGTGAGGATTATGCGGCGCACATCCTGTTTCTTTAAAGCTTCTACCGCCGAAGCCATGGCCAGGTAAGTCTTGCCTGTCCCCGCCGGCCCGATACCAAAGACTATATCGTATTTGGTTATGGCTTCTACATACTCTTTCTGCCCCTCGGTCCTGGGGCCGATCCTCTTGCCTGCCGTAGAACGCGCCAGGTCAAAATCAGGAGAGCCGAACCCCTGGCCTTTCAGGCTGTCTTTGTTAAAGTTGGATACCAGATATGAAAAGTCGGCCTTGGAGAGCTCATCGCGGCCGTCCCTTACGGTATTGAGCACGTGTTCGATAAGACCAACGGCCTTATTGATCTTCGTAGCCGTGCCCTTGATCTTAAGGTGCTCTCCGCGGATAGTAAGCTTGACGCCGAACTCTTTTTCGATATTCCTGAGGTTTTCGTCATGAGGCCCAAAGAGCACCTGCGCCTCTCGGTGGGTACGAAACTTTATGATCTTTTCCATAAGGTATGCGACATAAGGCAGCCGCAGATGCCCTGCGGCTGCCCTGGAAACGAGCTAAAAGACTGGTCTATTTGAGATAATCCGCCGGTGCCTCTAAAGCGGCCGCGGGCTCAGCGGATCTTTTGGCTGCGGATGAAACCGGGATCCTGATGGTCTTACCCGGATAAAGCTTATCCGGAGATTTCAGGGAATCCGAATTGTATTCAAATATCTCCTTCCACTTTCTTGTGGTGCCGTAAAACTTCTGGGAGATCTTCTGAAGGGTATCGTTCTTTTCAACCACATACTCTTCGTACTCCTGGCCGGGGGCGCTCTCCATGGCGTACGGCTCTTCCATCGACACGGGCATCGCCGTCTCGACTTCCGACTCCTTCTGCCTGAACATCTTCTTGGGTTTCTTTTTCTTGGCGGACCTGCCCAGCCCGAAAGGAAGACCCAGCTCCATCTCTACCACCCTTATGGAACGCGTCTCTTTCCTGGGGCCCATATCTTCCGATGCCATACCGGTGATAAAACCGCGGTTACCGCTTAACTCCTGGTCGACACGGTCTTTGTCGACCCGGTAACTGCGCACGACGCAACCTGACAATAAAAATGCGCTGATCAACACCGAAACTAGCAATGCGTTTTTCTTCATCGCCCCTCCCTTTCTTAAAATTTAACGTTTGATAACGTAGCGATTATCCTATATTTTACTCTTGAGTATGCTTAAATGCAACTCTTTTAATTGCCTGATATCAACAGGCGATGGCGCTCCGGTCAAAGGGCAGAGCCCGGCGCTGGTCTTGGGAAAAGCTATGGTCTCCCTGATACTGGGCTCTTTGGATAATATCGCCAGGAGCCGGTCGATACCAAAAGCTACCCCTCCGTGAGGCGGTGCGCCGTACTGAAAGGCCTCCAGCAAAAATCCGAAGCGCTTTTGCGCCTCCTCATCGCTTATCCCGATAAGGCTGAATATCCTCTGCTGCAGCTTCTGGTCATGGATCCTTATCGAACCGGAGCCCAGCTCCATGCCGTTAAGCACCAGGTCATATGAACGGGATTTTACTTCATGGGGGCAGGAGTCAAGCTTGCCGACGTCATCGGGTGACGGGGCGGTAAACGGATGATGCTCGCTTTCCCACCTCTTCTCATCCGCGTTATACTTGAACAGCGGAAAATCCACGACCCAGGCAAAAGCATACTCCTGGGCGACGTCTTTACGCAGGTCCGGCTTGTCAGAGCCGTACTTGTCCTGAGCCTCTTTGTAGGTCAGCCGGGGAAACGGCGTTTTTATCTCTATGCCCTTAAGCTCCTTCATCACCTTTTTCATCAACCCCTCGGTCAGCGCGAAGATATCCTCTTCCGATATAAATGACATCTCTATATCAAGCTGGGTGAACTCCGGCTGCCTGTCGGCCCTCAGATCCTCATCGCGGAAGCATTTGGCGATCTGGTAATAACGCTCGATGCCGGAGACCATAAGTATCTGCTTGAAAAGCTGCGGAGACTGCGGCAGGGCGTAAAACTCTCCGGGGTTGAGCCTGGAAGGCACAAGATAATCGCGCGCACCCTCGGGCGTGGATTTGGTCAGGATCGGCGTCTCGCACTCGATAAAACCCTGCTCGTCGAGATACCCGCGCATGATCTTATAAAGAGAGCTTCTCATGACAAAGTTGGAGAGCATCTTCGGCCTTCTTAGATCCAGGTAGCGGTACTTCATGCGCATCTCTTCAGTCACCTCGATATCGTTCTCGATCTCAAAAGGCGGCGTAAGGCTGGAATTCAGGATCTCAAGACCCGTAACCAAAAGCTCTATCTCGCCGGTCGGCAACTTCGGGTTTATGGTGTTGGCCGGCCGTTTATTTACCTTACCGCTTATTTTTATGACAAACTCGCTTCTTAACTCCTGGGCAAGCGTATGCGCCGGCCCTGACTCTTTAGGGATAAAGACGGCCTGCGTCATGCCGGACCTGTCGCGTATATCGATAAAAACGAGCTTTCCGTGGTCGCGCCTGCGCGCCACCCAGCCTACCAGCGTTACTTCCTTATTAACATCCGAGACGTTGAGCTCGCCACAAGTATGGGTCCTTAACATTTCAATTCCTTTAACAATTGGTCTAAGGCAACTTCCTTTTGTTGGCTCGACGCCATATCCCTCAATGTCACGCAATTTTTCTTGAGCTCATCCTCCCCGAGGATAAGGACTCGGCCGGCGCCAAGGTCATTGGCCCTGCGCATCGCACCCTTGACGGACCTGGATTCATAATCCCGGTCGCAGGTAATACCGTTCTGGCGCATCTGGGCAAGAAGCTGTGAGCCTCTTTCGCAAGCCTCCTTACCCAGGGTAATCAGATACACAAGCCCTTTCTTGGTGGCGGCTTGAGAGGCGGATAAAACCAGCATCACCCTCTCCATCCCGAACGCAAAACCCACGGCTGGGGAGGGGCTGCCGCCTAAATCCTTTACCAGATCATTGTACCTGCCGCCTGCGCCCAAAGCATCCTGGGCGCCGAGATCCGGATGAGAAAGCTCAAAAACAGTCCGGGTGTAATAATCCAGCCCCCTGACGAGCAAAGGCGAGACTTCATAAGCGATATTAAGCGCATCCAGGCCCCTCTTTACACCGTCAAAATGCTCCTGGCACTGTGCGCAGACATGAGATCCGCAGAGCGCAAGCCCTTCGACTATCCGGCGGCAAGCCTGCTCTTTGCAATCCAGGACCCGCAGGACATTCTTCTCCAGGCGCCCCTGGCAATCCTGACAGAACCCCTGGGCGCTACCGGCCAGCTTTTCCCGTAAACCCCTGGCAAAGGCGGCCTTGTCTTCGGGGCATCCAAGCGTATTGATCTTGATCTTATAACCCGAGACCCCGAACTCCTTAAGCAGCGACTCAGCCAGCGATATGATCTCGACATCCAGCTCGGGAGAGCCCGAGCCGATCGCTTCGCATCCGATATGATGGAACTGGCGAAGCCGGCCTTTCTGCGGCCTCTCCAGCCTGAACATCGGCCCGATATAATAAAACTTGGAGAAGCCGGCGGTCTTATCCAGGTTATTCTCGATATAGGCGCGGACTATCGAAGCCGTGGCTTCCGGACGCAGGGCATAGACCTCTTCTTTATTTTTTATCAAAAACATCTGCTTCTGGACTATCTCGGTGGAGGCGCCCAGAGAGCGGTCAAAAAGCGAAGCCTCCTCGATCAGAGGCGGCCTGATCTCGCTGTAATTATAGAGCGAGAATTTGAGGCGAGCTTTTTCTTCAAGCTCCTGCCAGAAACCAGTCTCATCAGGCAGGATGTCTTTTGTTCCGGAAACCCTTTTATACATATATTGGCTTGTCGGATGAAAGGTGATTATACGGGATCAAGGGGGCCAAGTTACTTAATTTTCTGCTTCATCTCCAAACCGGCCTTGAAAACAACAACCTTACGGGGAGGGACAGGTATTACCTGATTGGTGCGAGGATTCCTTCCGGTCCGGCTTTTTCTCTGCTTTATTTTGAAAACGCCGAAGTTACGCAGCTCGATCTTCTCTCCTCTGATCAGGGCGTCGACTATGCAGTCAAAAGTCTTTTGCACGACCTTCTTCACATCTATCTGTTTCAAATTAGTCTCGTCCGAGACTTTAAGTATGATATCTTTCTTTGTCATGCCCCCTCCTTGAATTCTATTCTTTAACTGCAATAACGGCAGAAACTTACATTCATTTATGATTGCAACTAATATACCACAAAAACAAAACCCGGTCAAGAAAAAACTCTGGCAATTTTCCGGAGAAATTTTCACAAAGTATTTCAAAATATATGGTTATGTGATATAATATGCAAAACTAAGGAGGCGGCATGAACAACCAGAATATAATAGAGAAGCTGATCGCCAATATCGAAAAGGTAATAGTCGGCAAACGCGAAGTCATAAAGCTTATGCTGGCCGGCCTGCTTAGTAAAGGGCATATCCTGATCGAAGACGTCCCGGGGCTGGGCAAAACAATGCTAGTCAGGGCGCTGGCCAGGTCCATTAACTCCGACTTCAAGCGTATCCAGTTTACTCCGGACCTCTTGCCCTCCGACATAACCGGAGTCAATATCTTCAATCAACAGAGCCACTCCTTTGAATTCCGCCCGGGGCCGATCTTTACCAACATTATCCTGGCTGACGAAATCAACCGCACCACCCCGCGCACGCAATCCGGACTTCTGGAAGCGATGCAGGAATACGCCACCACAGTGGACGGTAAAACCTACCCCCTGCCTGACCCGTTCTTTGTCATCGCCACGCAGAACCCCATAGAGTTCTACGGCACCTATCCGCTTCCCGAAGCACAGCTCGACAGGTTCCTTATGCGCTTTAGCATGGGCTATCTTAATGAAGCAGAAGAGGTAAGCATACTTGAGAACCGCCTCACCCGCGACCCCATCGAATCCCTTGAGCCGGTATTAAGCCTGTCGGAGATCAACTCCCTTATCCAAAAATCCAACGACATCCACGTAAACCGCGATATGCTTTCCTATATAGTCAAGATCGTCGCGGCAACGCGCAACCACCAAGGCATAAAGCTTGGCTCCAGCCCCAGAGGTTCACTGGCGCTCATGCGCCTGGCAAAGGCTTGGGCACTGATCAACAACCGCGACTTCGTGTCGCCCAACGACGTCAAGGACATCAGCGTGCATGCCCTTAACCACCGTATCGGGCTGCACCCGAGCCTGGTAGTAAAGGGGATAAAGCCTCACGATGTCGTAAAGGAAATAATCTCCAAGGTCCCCGTGCCGGTATAAGCCGATGATCACGGACCGGTGCAAACTCATACTGATATCTTTCGGCCTATCGCTTTTTATCGCATCGCTGCTGCAGATAGAGCTGATCTATTTTATCTCTGCGGCCCTGGCAAGCATGCTGCTTGTCTCATTTGTCTTCTTCCTCATTACCCCCCTCAACATTACGTGCCTGCGCAAGCTGCCCAACGTAGCTTACGAAGACGAACTGCAGAAGGTAAATATCCAGCTCGTAAACTCGGCCCTGCTGGGAAGCTACTTCATTTACGTCACCGATGTGTTCACGCCTGACGCCTCCTACTGCCAGAAAAAAGAACTGGTATTCCCATACCTGGGGGGCCGTAAGTGCGTCAACGAAGATTACGAGGGGTTCTGCTTTAAGCGAGGCAGGTACTTCATCGGCCCGTTGAGCATTACCATTTCCGATCCTCTCGGCCTTTTCAAGAAGTCGCGCCTGATAAGCGAGCCGTCAAAATTCACCGTTTACCCGAATATCTTCAATATATCCAGCCTTACTCCTTTTAACCGCGGCATGGTCACTCCCCGCTACGGCTCACAAACGGCAAGGCGCAGCGGAGATTACGAAGAGTTCTTCGGGATACGCCAGTATCAACAGGAGGACGGCTTGCGCAAGATCCACTGGCCATCGTCGGCCAAAAGGAACCAGCTCATCGTCAGGCACTTTGAGCAGACCGGGATAAACACCGCGGTGATAATGCTCGACCTTAAATGGGAGAACAACCTGGGCTCGGGGAAAGAAACGACGCTGGAATACGCGGTAAAGATAGCCGCCTCGGCCGCCAAGTACTTCCTGGAGCACAACTACTCTCTTCAATTGCTGGCCTACGGCCAGAAACCGCTGATATCTGCGGCGGGCAAAGACTACTCTCATCTTTTCACGGTCCTGGAGCACCTGGCCCAGGCCGAAGCCAACGGCCACCTTACGCTTTCTGAGACCATGGACAAATTGAACTATCTCATCCCCGCCGTAGCAACGATGCTGGTAATCCGCCTGGACAATGATGCGGATACGGCCAAGACGCTGGAAAAGTTCATCTATACTAAAGGCGTATCCCTGGTAGACGTGCAGCTGGTGAGCTCCTCCTTCAATAACAGCCTCCCCCGCCAGGCGCCGAATTTTATGGAAGTCAAAGGCTCTGACGTCGTTACCTATGTGATCAACCAGGGCGATAACCTGGAACTGAAATTCTTTAAGGGATGACCTACATACTGACCGGCCTGCTTATAGCCCTGGCGATACTCTCGCTGGGGGACAGCTTTTCCAACCCTCAAATATTCCTGCTCATCGCCGCAGCAGGCCTTGGGATCAGTTGGTGGCAGACAGAATACAACCGGCGGCCAATCATCCTTAAAATAGCGGTCAACGCCGCGATCCTGGCTATAGCCGTAACGGCGCTCCTGCCGTTCTTGAACTCCGAAGAGGGCCAGCTGCTTAAGATACTCATCAAGGCCTGGGTCTACGTCATCGTAGCTTTTACCTTCATACTCTACGAAAAAAAAGACTTCTACCTTATACAAGTTCTATCGCTGGGCCTGATAATGCTGGCCTGCTCCTGGCCTTCCATCTCTGCCCGCATGACCCTGGCGATCATAATCGGTTTCCTGGCGATCTGGACGATGATATTGCGAAAGATCAACCTGGCCAGTGAAAAAAATTCAAAGCTGGCCACTTCCAAAAGCAATCTCAAGCCCAGCGCGGATTTTGCCTTCAGCATCATACTTGCCGCGATCATCATCGCCACAACCGTGCCGATATACCTGGCCATCCCCAGGATTAGGACATCCTCTCCCGTATTCATACCCAGGAACCAGAATTACTCCCAAAACTATGCCGACTACCCCAAAGACAACATCATCAGCTTCTTAAGCTCCAGCCTCGACCAGCTCGCCACCGGTATCAATGAATCGGAAAAAAACTCCGATTTTACCAAAGAGCAACCCAGGGAAAAACTGCTCGACCCCAGGGACAAGGATGATAAAACCGACTTCTGGCACAGCGAAAAACCGACAGAAACCGAAGAAAAAACACTCCAGGGCGAGCCTGAACCAAGCCCGCAGGACCAGGAGCCCGATCAGGACAAGGATACGGGGCAACCGCAGGAAGAGCGCTTGACACAGCCGCCGCAAGAACGCGAACTGTCAGAAAAAGAAGCTTCGCAGCCCCGAGAAGAACAACCCGAACCCGAGTCAAAAAGCCGCCTCTCGATCTTCGAGATCATAATCTACGCGCTCATCTGGGGCCTGGTTATGCTGGTGCTGGCGGCGATCGCGGCCAAGCTTTCCCCTTACCTCCTGGACAAGGCCAGGATCAAACAGGCCTTACGCAACAACGATTACAGGCTGGCAATAATACTGGCCTATAAACTCCTCTGCCGCTGCCTGTCTCTTTTCGGCCTGCGCTATCCCGTGGTCATCGACCCCAAGCTGCAAGCCAAACTTGCCTCGAATAAGCTTAAATCCTCGGCTTCCGATTTTGAGTTCCTGACCAAGCTGTTCGTGGAAGCCAGATACAGCCTGCACGATACCGACATAGGGCAGAAACAAAACGCGTTCGATTATTACGCTAACGTAATCGAGGATTTGAAGCAAAACGGGGAAGGGTTGGGAAGATACGTATTGAAGATGGATTTCTTGTTCAGGCTCTAAGGACGCCGGCCTAAAGAAGGACGCTCAGGCGTTCTTCGCCCAAGAGCTCTTCGATGTCACGGATAAGCTTTTCGCTGGCTGCCACATACAGCGACTCTCCGACAACCAGCTGCACTTTGGAACGCGCAGGCGTGTCTATATGCAGATAGATCGGCACTGTACCGCGCGAACACTCCAGAAGGTCTTTCAGGCTGGCGAAAACATTCTCCCTTAATCCCGAAAGGTTAATGTTCATGGACGTGATCATCCGATAGATCTCGTCGACCGGGAACATGTCGTTTACCAGGATCTTAGGGGTATCTTCTTTCAGGTTGATGATCCCGCGTATAAGCACCACGGTGTTGGGCTGGATATAGCGTGATACCTTCTGAAAAGTCCTGGGAAAGACCAGGGCCTCGACTACTCCGTCAAGGTCTTCAACCTTGAGAATGGCCATCTTCTCCTGCTTGGCCCGGGTGGTAGTCTGCTTCACCTTGGAGATGAGGCCCACCAGCTTAATTTCATCCTGATCGTTATGCTGGGTGAGCTTGCTTATTGAGGTAGAGGCAAACCTTTTTAACTGACGGGCGTAGCGCGCCAAAGGATGGCCGCTTACGTAGAAACCGAGCATCTCCTTTTCAAACGCCAGAAGCTGCGGCTCCGGCCATTCCTTTATATCCGGAAGGCTGGCGTTCCCGGCGCCGCCGCCGCCGGCATTACCCAAACCCTGGTCAAAGAAAGAAAGCTGTCCCGTAGCCTTCTCTTTCTGATGACGCGAAGCGGCATCCAATATGGTCTCCAGGGAGGCAAACATCTGCGCCCGGGACATGCCAAAGCGGTCAAGCGCGCCGCACTTTATGAGGCTCTCAAGCACCTTCTTGTTTACCAGCCTCAGGTCTATCCTGCGGCACATATCCTGAAGAGAGGCAAACTTGCCGTTTTGCCTGCGCGACTGGACTATGGACTCCGCCGCTCCGCGGCCTACGTTCTTTATCGCCAGCAACCCGAACCTTATCGTCTTCTGATCCACTACGTTAAACAGGCATTCGCTTTCATTGACGTCGGGAGAAAGGACCTCCAGGCCCATGCGCTCGGCCTCGTTAACATACTCTACAATCTTATCGGTATTATCGCGTTCCGAAGTCAAGAGCGCCGTCATGAATTCAACGGGGTAATTGGCCTTAAGGTAGGCCGTGCGGTAGGATATAAGGGCGTAAGCGGTAGAATGAGATTTGTTAAAACCGTAGCCCGAGAAGTATTCGATGAGATCGAAGATCCTGGCTGCCAGCGACTCTTTTATGCCGTTCTTAAGGCAGCCCTGCATGAAGTGGTGCCTCTGCTTCTCCATGACTTCGGGTATCTTCTTGCCCATGGCCTTGCGCAGATGATCGGCCTGGGCCATGGAGAATCCGGCAAGGACAGAGGCGATCTGCATGATCTGCTCCTGATAGACCATTATGCCGTAGGTCTCCTTCAATATCGGCTCAAGGCTGGGATGCTCATATCTTATCGGCACCTGGCCGTGCTTGCGCTTCATGAAGTCATCGAGCATGCCTGAGCCGATAGGCCCGGGCCGGTACAGGGCAAGCAGGGCAATAAGGTCCTCGAACCTGCTGGGCTCAAGCTTCCTTAACAGGTCGCGCATGCCGGAGCTTTCCACCTGGAAGACACCCAGAGTATGCGCAGAACCCAATAGCCTGTAGGTAGGCTGGTCATCCAGGGGAAGCCTCACTATATCTATATCTTTTCCCTGCGTCTCTTTAATGAGCTTGATGGTCTCGAATATCACCGTAAGCGTCCTTAGGCCCAGGAAATCCACCTTAAGCAGCCCTATCTTTTCAAGCATCCCCATGCTATAGCCGGTGGTGATCTGGTCGTCGCCGGTCTTAAAGATAGGCATATAACTGCTTAAAGGCTTATCGGCGATGACCACGCCTGCCGCGTGTACCGAGGCGTGGCGGTTCAGGCCTTCCAGTGAAAGCGCGGTATCAATGAGCTTGGTTATCTCTGGGTCGTTCTTATACAGGGTCTTTAACTCAAGCTCGCTCACCAGGGCGTCTTTCAGGGTCATATTCGGGTCAGGCGGTATCATCTTGGCGATACGGTCAACATCGGCATAAGCCATGCCCATGACCCGGCCAACGTCGCGCACCACGGCCCTGGCCTGCATGGTACCGAAAGTAATTATCTGGGCGACGTTCTCCTGGCCGTATTTATTGGTGACGTAATCGATGACCTCCTGCCTTCTTTCGTAACAAAAATCGATATCGATATCAGGCATGCCGATACGTTCGGGATTAAGGAACCTCTCGAAAAGCAAACCGTACTTTAAAGGGTCTATATCGGTGATGTAAAGCAGGTAGCTGGTTATGCTGCCGGCAGCCGAGCCCCTGCCCGGACCTACGGGAATGCCCTGGCTGCGCGCGTAATTGATGAAGTCCCATACGATGAGAAAATAGCTGATGAAACCCATATCCTTGATGATCTTCAGTTCATGCTCAAGGCGCTGGCGGATCACGGGGTCTTCCCGGCCGTACCTGTCTTTAAGGCCTTTTTCGCAAAGCCGGCGCAGGAACACTTCCTTATCCTCTCCGTCAGGCGGATCATACTTTGGCAGGTGCAGCTTTGAGAAATCCAGCTCCAGGTTGCATCTTGCGGCTATGCTGCGGGTATTATCTATCGCTTCAGGCAGGCCCCTGAAGTAATCCTTCATTTCCTGCGGCGAAGTAAAATAGAATTCGTTGGTTTGGAAGCGCATACGGTCGGGGTCATCGAGGGTAGTCTGGGTCTGGATGCACAAGAGCGCCTCGTGGGCCGCTGCCTTGTCTTTGGACAGATAATGAACGTCGTTAGTGGCTACCAGCGGTATGCCCAGCTGCCTTGAGATCTTCACCAGCCCTTCATTGACGATCTTCTGTTCGGGGATGGAGTTGGGCTGCAGCTCCAGGTAAAAGTTGTCCTTACCGAAAATGCTCTGATAATTATCCGCGGCCTTCAAAGCGTCGTTAAAGCGTTTTTCCTGAAGCAGGCTGGGTATCTCGCCTTTAAGGCAGGCCGACATCCCTATCAGCCCCTTGGAATGCATGAGCAGGACCTCTTTGTCTATGCGCGGGCGGTAGTAAAAACCCTCGAGGTAGCCGATGGATACCAGCTTTACCAGGTTGTGGTAACCGGTCTCATCCCGACACAACAATATCAGATGATATGAGGCGTCTTCGATCGAGGAGGTCTTGTCAAAGCGGCTTGCCGGGGCAATATACATCTCGCAGCCCAGTATCGGCTTGATCCCCGCCTTCTGGACTTCCTGGTAGAACTCGATAGCCCCGAACATGTTGCCGTGGTCGGTAATCGCCAGGCTGTCCATTTTATGGTGCTTGGCCAAAGCTATGATCTCAGGGATACGGCAGGCTCCGTCAAGAAGGCTGTATTGGGTATGCAGGTGAAGATGGATGAAATCGGAGTGCGGCATAAATCTATCGGAAAATTCAATCGGTCACCAAGCCACCAGGTCACACGTTAAACCGGTGACGTGGTGACTTGGTGACGTGGTGACCATTTCTATTTTTTATCGGATCACTCCCACTCGATCGTCGCGGGAGGCTTGGAGCTTATATCGTAGACGACGCGATTGATGCCTTTTACTTCGTTGATGATACGGCCTGCGATCTTTTCCATCACTTCATATGGAAGCCTCACCCAGTCAGCGGTCATGCCGTCCATGCTCATAACACAGCGCAGCGCACAGACGTTCTCGTAAGTGCGCTCATCCCCCATGATGCCGACGCTCTTTACCGGCAATAAGACCGCGAAAGATTGCCAGATCTGCTCGTACAAATGGGCGCTCCTGATCTCAGCGGTGACGCGCTTATCCGCTTCCCTTAAGAGCTCCAGGCGTTCCCTGGTCACATCACCGATGATCCGCACCGCAAGCCCCGGACCGGGGAACGGCTGGCGGTGGACTATCTCTTCCGGCAACCCCAGATCTTTGGCGATCAGGCGCACCTCGTCCTTAAAGAGGTCCCGTAAAGGCTCCAGGAGCTTTAGCTTCATGTGCTCAGGCAGCCCGCCCACATTATGATGGCTCTTTATCTTTCTGCTGGGGGCGCCACTGGGCGATACGGACTCTATCACGTCCGGATAAAGCGTGCCCTGGGCAAGGAACCTTACGCCCTTGAACTTTGCAGCCTCCTCTTCGAATACGCGCACAAACTCAGAACCTATGATCTTGCGTTTCTCTTCCGGGTCAAGCACTCCCTTAAGTCGGTCCAGGAACCTTTTGGACCTGTCCACGTAATCGAGGTTCAGGTGGTACATATTCTTAAAAACACGTTTTATCTGCTCAGGCTCATCCCTCCTAAGAAGCCCGTTGTCTATAAAGATAGAGCGCAGGTTCTTGCCTATGGCCCTGTGTATGAGCAGTGCCGCCACCGAAGAGTCCACTCCGCCGCTTAAGCCCAGGACCACGCGATCCTTGCCCACGGTCTTACGGATCTGCTCGATGCTCTCCTTGATAAAAGACTGCATGGTCCAGCGGCCCAGACACCCGCAGACCCTGAACAAAAAGTTACTCAGTATCTGATTGCCTTTTTCGGTATGCGTTACTTCCGGATGGAACTGCACCGCGTAGATCTTTTTCTTCTTATTGGCGATAGCCGCGATGGGAGCGTTCATGGTGTGGGCGATCTTTGAGAACCCCCCAGGCAGCCTGGTGACGTAATCGCCGTGGCTGGCCCAGCAGGTAAAATTGCCCGGAAGATGAGCGAACAGGTCCCGGTTATCGTCAACGAAAAGCTCGGCCTTGCCATATTCGCGCACTTTGGTATGCTTGACTTTGCCGCCGTGCATCTCCGATATCACCTGCATGCCGTAACAGATGCCGAGTATCGGGATGCCAAGTTTAAATATGCCCTTGTCCGGGACCGGACTCTTCTTCTCCACTACCGAAGCAGGCCCGCCTGACAGGATTATGCCCTTCGGCTGCATTGAGGCGATCTGGCTTGCGGGGGTATTGAAAGGCATGATCACCGAAAACACCTTGCTTTCTCTTACCCTGCGAGCTATCAACTGCGTATATTGTGAACCGAAATCGAGGATTATTACTGTTTGTCTATTCATAGTTTTTCCTTCTTCAGCGCCAGCATCAGCATCTCCTTTGCTTCTTCCAGAAACCATCTAAGCTCATGCAAAGACCTAATGGTCAGCAGGATGTCGATGAGCTTGCGCGGCCGCAGATAAAATTTCCTGTAGGCGTAGCTGAAATACGAAACGACCTGCCCGGGCTCCAGCGAATCCGGCTTCAAGAACAACTCGGTCCCAAAAAACCCCGCGTCAACCCCGTTATCCACGTCCTTAAGCAGCGTCCCGCTTCTTTTTGCCTCTTCGTAGACCTGCGTACCCGGCAACGGCATGCAGAGCGAAAAATTGGCAAAGTGGGGGTTAAGATTTAATGCAAAATCCATCGTTTCTCTTAAACTTGCGGCTGTCTCGCCGGGCAGCCCGATCATAAAGAATCCGCTGGTAACAATCCCCAGCGACCTTGCCGCGTTAGTAAGCGTTCTTGCTCTTTCCAGGTCTATCGGCTTATTTGACTTTTTCTGGACCTGGAGGCAAGCTGACTCTATGCCAAAGCCGATCCTGAAAACCCCGGCCCTGCGCATCTTCAAAAGCAGCCCTTCGCTGGCCCTGTCAACCCTAATGCCGTTCTGAAGGTCGATCTTGAGCTTATAACCGCAGGCGCTGATGCGCTCGCAGACCTCTTCGGCCCTGCGCATGTCAAAAGTAAAATTATCATCCAGGATATCAAGCTGCCTGATCTTATAGCGGTCCACCAGCAGCCCGATTTCTTCCATTATCCTGTCGACCGAATGAGCGCGCCAGGCGTTGCCGAATATATTTCTGTTACAAAAACTGCACTGGTAACTGCAGCCGCGGCTGGTAATGATATATCCTGAAGGATGCCCGCGGGAACGCGTCTTATATTTATCAAGGCTCGGCAACAGATGGTAGGCCGGCAGCGGAAGCTCATCAAGGTTTTCTATCAACTGGCGCCGGCTGTTGCAAACTATCCGGCCGTCATCGCGCCAGGCAACCCCCGGGAGCTTGGAAAAAGCGCGGGATTCGCCAAGCGTCTGGACCAATCCCAACAGGCTATACTCCCCTTCCCCTATCACTACCGCATCGATAGAAGGATTTCTGGCCAGCACGCTTTCTGCCAATGAAGAACTGTGCGGGCCTCCGAAAACCACGGGCAGGCCTGGATATGCGCCTTTGATGCAGGCGGCGCACTCAACACCGGCTTTATGGCTGATGATATTAGTGGATATTCCTACCAGGTCCGGGCTAAACGCGAAGCTTTTCGTTATTTGATGCGCCTCGATGCCGTAGACGAAGGCGTCGATGATCTGCACCTTGTGCCGGTTTTTTTCTAATACCGCCGCCAGATATGCCAGCCCTAACGGAGCGGTAGTAACCGCTCTATTGATCCCCGTCGCGCCTTTAACGTGCGGATTGATGAGTATTACTTTCGCCACATCTGAGGCCCGGATTTACTTACCCATGCCCACTCTCTGGCCTACTTGGAATATCTTGCCTTCGGTCTGTATGGAAGGAGCGATAATAATCTCCACGTCATGCATCTGCTTAATGCTCATCGCTCCCAGCGAACCCATGGAAGTACGCAACGCCCCCATCAAATTCTGGGAACCGTCATCTACCTTTGCGGGCCCGAAAAGGATCTCTTTCAGAGAGCCGGTAGTGCCTACATAAATACGCGTACCGCGCGGCAGGTTTACGTGTGAAGTAGCCATGCCCCAATGATAGCCCCTGCCGGGCGCTTCCTGGGCCCTGGCAAAGCTTGAGCCGATCATCACCGCATCCGCGCCGCAGGCAAAAGCCTTACAGATATCGCCGCCGCGGTTCATCCCGCCATCGGTAATTATGGGAACGTACCTTCCGGTGCGTTTATGATAAAAATCCCTGGCAGCCGAAGCATCCACCGTTGCGGTCACCTGCGGCACCCCTATCCCAAGGACCCCGCGGGTAGTACAGGCAGCGCCCGGCCCTACACCGATCAATAACGCCGCAGCACCTGCCTCCATCAGCTCAAGAGTGACCTCATAAGTAACGCAGTTACCCAGCACTACCGGGACCTTCGTTGAATTACAGAATTTGTAAAGGTCCAGGCTCTTATACTCCTTGGCTATGTGCTTAACGGTGGTAACCGTAGACTGGACCACAAAGATGTCCGCGCCGGCTCCGATGGCGATCCTGGAGAACTTCTCGGAGTGAGCGGGGATACAACTAACTACGGCGGTCCCTTTCTTTTTCTTGATTTCAGAGACCCTCTTTAAGATAAGCTTTTCCTTTATCGGAGTGGTATAAATTGACTGTATAAGTTCGGTGGCTTTCTGGGGACTGGCTTTGGCAATCTCTTCAAGGACCTCGTCCGCATTCTCGTAACGGGTCTGCACGCCGTCAAGGTTCAATACCGCGATCCCTCCTAGGCCCGACATCTCTTGAGCGAACCTTACATCAACAACTCCGTCCATGGCCGCAGCCAGGATCGGGACCTTGAACTTCTTGCCCCCCAGCTCAAAGCTGCTGTCAACTTCATTGGGATTGCCGGTCTGCGCTCCCGGGACCAAGGCGATCTCATCGAATCCGTAGCATCTACGGGCCCTCCTGCTTATACCTATCCACTCTGCCATCTCCATCTCCTTATATAGTTGTAAGTTATTGTTTCAGAACAGGTTATAGACTTTTCCCTTTATTATGAGGCTTGATTGAAAGGAATGGACAATTTTACAATAATTTTGATTCGTTGTCAACTATATTTAAATATAGGGTATTTCGATAAGGCGGGGCTAAACCAGATCTCCCTCTTCCTTTTTCTGCTTTATGACCTGGGATATATACCTTCTAAGGATATCTTTATCTTCATTTCGTATCATCACAAACTGAATGCGCAGCAGCTGCCTGCCTCCCATCCCAAGGCTTTCCTGGCTTAAGACCTTGCCTGCTGCGAAAACCGTGCCCGAAGCGTCAAGCTCTATTAAAAGACTGACCAGGCTATCCGAAGGAACATCCTCGCCGCTTACCAATTGCAGCCCGCCTTCGGAGATATCCCTGGTAACGCCCGAACGGTCGAGCTTTATACTGTCGGGGCTAAGCGCGTTGCTGGCGTCCTGGGGCAGGAGGCCAAAAGACACCTTCAACACCTTTTTTATGCGCACGAACTGCCTTCTCTGAAGCCGCTCGATCCTGGCGGGTTTGGAAAAATATATCGAACGTTCTTTTTCCCACTCCTGACCCAGTACGCTTGAGGCGAACTTAAGTATGCCGAACTCCGTGCTATAAACGTTAAGGACCGCCTTGCTCTTTATTTCAACCTCCAAAACGCTGGCGCCAAGCCTGGGCGTCTCGATATGAACCCCCGCTTCATCAACGGACAGAATAGTGCTGGAGTACGTGCTCTGGCCCGCGCCGCTCAGGACAATATCCACCCTGTCGCCGCCCCGGATGCCCGCCCAGCACTCCTCGCCGTTCTTATCCAATTTCTGAGGCCAGAACATATGATTTATCATAACCCGCGTAGATTAAATGGTCAATCCAATTCTTTGTGCCCTTGCTGGGCCTACACCCCAGCCTATCGGCACCTTGCTTTTTAAAGTAAAAGGCAAGTGCCCCGCTTTCTGCGGGGATGGCTGGGTGTGCCCTTACTGGGCAAAAAAAGGCGCTCCTTTCTTTTACAAAAGGAGCGCCCTGACTGCAATTACTATATGGCGCGGGGATTAATACATCCCACCGCCCATTCCGCCTCCCGGAGGCATAGGCGGCATCTTATCTTCTTTCTCCGGTTTATCGGCAACAAAGGCCTCGGTGGTCAATAACAAGGCTGCGATACTTGAGGCGTTCTGCAAGGCAGAACGGGTCACCTTTGTAGGATCGATAACGCCGGCCTCGATCATGTCCACATAGTCATCCTGCGACACGTCGTAACCGATATTGGTCTTCTCCTGTTTGATGCGCTGAACGACCACGGAGCCTTCAAGCCCGGCGTTCTGGGCTATTTGCCTGAGCGGCTCTTCAATGGCCCGCTTTACTATATCCACGCCGATCTTCTCGTCCCCTTCAAGCCTGAACTTATCCAGGGCCGGGATAGCGCGGATAAAAGCCACGCCGCCTCCGGGAACAATGCCTTCCTGGCTGGCAGCGCGCGTTGCGTGCAGGGCGTCTTCAACCCTGGCTTTCTTTTCTTTCATCTCGGTTTCGGTGGCAGCACCCACATTGATCACCGCAACTCCGCCGGCAAGCTTTGCCAGGCGCTCCTGCAGCTTCTCTTTGTCGTAATCCGAGTCCGTGTCATCGATCTGCTTCTTGATCTGGGCGATACGGGCGCTGATAGACTGGTTCTTCCCTGCGCCTTCCACGATAGTCGTATTCTCTTTATCGATGCGGACTTTCTTGGCGCGGCCAAGGTCTTCTACATCGACGTTCTCAAGCTTTATTCCCAAATCCTCGGTTACTGCCTTGCCGCCCGTAACGATGGCGATATCCTCAAGCATGGCCTTGCGTCTGTCCCCGTAACCGGGGGCCTTGACGGCGCAGGCGACGAACGTCCCGCGGATCTTGTTAACAACCAAAGTTGCCAGGGCTTCACCCTCGACCTCTTCGGCAATTATCAATAGCGGCCTGCCGGCGCGTGCGACCTTCTCCAATAAAGGAAGGACGTCCTTGATATTGGAAATCTTCTTTTCGTATATCAAAATATAGGGATCCTCAAGAAGCACTTCCATCCTCTCGGCATCCGTGACAAAGTAAGGCGATAAGTAGCCCTGGTCAAACTGCATGCCTTCGACCACGTCCAGAGTGGTGGCGGTGGATTTTGCCTCTTCAACCGTTATGACCCCGTCCTTGCCTACCTTATCCATCGCATCCGCTATCAACTCACCGATAACCTTGTCGGCATTGGCGGCAATGGTGGCTACCTGGGCGGTTTCTTTCTTGCCCTTGATGGGAGTAGAAAGCTTGCCCAGCTCCTCCACAACCTTCTCGACCGACTTCTCTATGCCGCGCTTGAGGGCCATGGGATTGGCGCCCGCTGTAACGTTCTTCAGGCCTTCGCGATAAATCGCTTCGGCAAGCACGGTAGCAGTGGTAGTTCCGTCACCGGCGGTATCAGAGGTCTTCTCCGCTACCTCTTTGACCATCTGAGCACCCATATTCTCAAAGGGATCCTCCAGGTCGATCTCCTTGGCAACGGTAACGCCGTCCTTGGTAATGGTGGGCGAACCAAACTTCTTATCGATTACGACATTGCGTCCTTTAGGCCCCAGGGTGACCTTTACGGCTTTAGCCAGCTGCTCTACGCCGCTCAGGATCTTCCTGCGCCCCTCGTCCTGAAACATCAACTGTTTTGACATATAAACCCTCCTTAAATTATCCTTGTTCATCCCGCAAAAGGCGCGGGATAAGTTCGGCCTTACAGCTTACGTTCGCTCGCTATCGCTCGCTCCGTAAGCTGTGGCCTCACTTATTTAATCACCGCAAGGATATCTTCCTCGCGCATTATCAAAAGCTCTTCGCCTTCTTTGGTAGTAATCTCGTTTCCCGAGTACTTACCGTATAATACCCTGTCTCCGACCTTGACCTCGGGGGCCGCGACGCTCCCGTTATCAAGGGTCTTGCCTTTTCCGACTGCAACGACTTTGCCCTCCTGCGGCTTCTCCTTAGCTGTGTCCGGCAGAAGTATCCCGCCCTTAGACTTTGCCTCTGCTTCCAGGGGCTTAACCACCACTCGATCACCCAGGGGTTTGATCTCCATACAAACACCTCCTTAAATAGATTTGTAAATGGTTTATTAGCACTCCACCCTACAGAGTGCTAATTATAGGAAAAAATAAAAAGTTGTCAAGTAATTTTTTTAAAAAATTTGGGGACGGTTCTGGGACCTGTCCCCGGAACCGTCCCCAAATAAAAAAGAGCAAGGGGGCGAAATTTTCTCTCTTACTTCCTGGGCATTGCCTGCCCGCTGGTAGTTTGCCCCTTGCCCTTTTCTTCTTACATGATAATTATAACATAACCTTGTGCGTTTTCAAGGCCCTGAGCCGATAAATCGCTTAAATATTGACAAGACAGACAAAAAACATAATAATAGCTTAATGCAACTGCCTTCTCTTGCCAAGCTATTAAAATTCTTCCTTTACGTACTCGCACTCCTGGCGCTGACGGAGTTCTTATTAAGGATGCAGCAAAAGCTCGGACCGCTCGTTGAGCTGGATTTCAGCCACATTTCTGCCTTGGCCTGTTCAGACACCCTCCACCACAGGAACCCGCCCGGAGAATGCAATTTCCGAATGGATTACTGGCCGTCGCTTAAAGGGATAAAAAAACTCTACGACAAGCACGGCGTGCGCATAGAAAGCGCCAGGCCCGATTATAGAGCCAAGGACAGGCCGTTTGTCATACTGTTCATGGGGGATTCGTTCATGGAGGGCTATGACGACGAGCACACTATCCCGCAGCAGGTATGGCGCTATTTTCAGCAGACTCAGCTGGCCTCTTATCGGATAAAGCTGCTTAATGCCGCCTGCGCCTCTTATTCACCGCTAATCTATACCGCCCAGGCAAAAAAGCTGCTTCCACTAATACAGCCGGATATGGTGGTCATCGATATAGATGAAACGGATTTCCTGGACGACCTGGTCAGGTATGATAAGTTCGCGGTCCGTGACCGCAAAGGCAAAATAATAGCGGTCAGATCCGATCCGGTATACCGCGAGTTCCTTGAAGGTTTTGTCGCCATCCAAAAACAGCCTTTATACCTTATCAGGCTCATAATGAAGTTCTATCATACGCGCATACGCATGAACATAATCGGGCTGAAGAACCCGCATCTGGCAAAAGAATCCAGGTTCATACTCGATTACACCAGGGGCCTGGGGGGAAGAAGCGAAGGCCTGCTATCCAAACATAAGGATTTCTTTGTAGGCAACCTTGTGGAGATGCTCGATACCCTCATAGAGCTTACCGGCGACAAGCGCCGGGTGCTGGTAGTTTATCACTCGCATTTTATCCGCATAAAGAAACCGACCGAAGCAGAATCAATTGTTCTATCCTCGATAAGCTTGGCATGCGCAAGGACCGGCGCCGCCTACTATGACGCTACGGCCGACCTTATCGCGGCCTTTGCTGGAAGGCCCGAGAACTTCTACGTCGAATCTGACGTTTTCGGGCATTTTAACTTTGAGGGGCTGGATACCTACGCAAGGCTGGTAGGGGAAAAATTGAAGCCGATGGCCTTAAGGCTGCTTAAGACCAAATATAAAACCAAGCCCTTTAAGCGTTAAAAACCGCTCTACTTTGTCTATCTCGCCGGAAAACCTCGCGATGAGCCCGATATTGCCGCCGGTGGCAATTACCAGTGCCTTTTTCCCGATAAGATGCTTAAGCCTCCTGACGATCTCATCGGTAACGCAGGCGGCGCCAAAAACTGCTCCCGCAAGCATGCTTTGGCGGGTCTCTGTGCCGATAAGCTCCCGGGGAGCCGCCAACTCAACCCTCGGCAACAAGGCGGTGTTTTTATGTAAGGCTTCCAGGGAGATACGCAACCCCGGAAGGATCAATCCTCCCAGGTACTGGCCCCTGGCGCTTACTGCGTCAAAGGTGATCGCCGTACCATAGTCAATGCAGATAACCGGAGCCCCGTATAGACGCAGAGCCGCGTAGGCGTTTACCAGCCTATCCTGGCCTACCTGGCGCGGATACTTATATAAGTTCTTTATGGGGACTTTCATATCCCTTCCCGCGATAAGTACCCGCCCTTTAAGAAAACCCTTGAGGTCCACGGCAAGCCTGCCGGTAAGGCGCGGGACAACGCTGCATATTACGGCATCAGACGCCCTTAGGCCTTTTAGCTTCGCCTTGACCTGCGAAAGCCTGTAACGGGATGTAGGCAGAACGAAGTTTTTAAAGACCCTGCCTTTAGGACCGATCAGACCAAAGCTGATATTGGTATTCCCTATATCTACCGCTAAGACCATATATTGATTATCCTTTTATCTTCTTAAGCTCGGTTATCCTGTCGCGAAGCTGGGCGGCCTTTTCGAACTGAAGGTTTCGCGCAGCCAGCTCCATTTCATAGCCTAGCTCTGCCATATATTTCCTAAGCTCATACTCATCTCTCTGCTCACCCGTCAGCCCCTGCACAAACTCCTCGGCATCTTCCAGGTCTTCGATACCCTGTTTTATCGCCTTCTGTATCGAACGGGGAGTAATGCCGTTCTTTTTATTAAACTTCTCCTGAAGCACGCGCCTGCGCCTGCTCTCAAGGAGGGCCTTTTTCATGGAAGCCGTAAGCGTATCCGCATACATGACCACCATCCCGTTGATATTGCGCGCGGCCCTGCCTCCCAGCTGGATAAGGCTGGTAGCCGAACGCAAGAACCCTTCCTTATCGGCATCCAGTATCGCTACCAAAGAAACTTCAGGAAGGTCCAGCCCCTCCCTTAGAAGATTCACTCCTACCAGGCAGTCAAAACCCTTTTCTCTAAGCTGCCTGAGGATCTTTGAGCGGTCTATCGTCTCTATTTCGGAGTGTAGATATTTTACCTTTAAACCCTTTTCCTGTAAATAGGCACAAAGGTCCTCGGCCATCCTCTTGGTAAGGGTCGTGACAAGCACGCGCTCTCCCCTGCCGGAGCGCCGCTTTATCTCCTGCGCCAGGTCTTCGATCTGTCCGTCTGTGGGCCTGATGACTATCTCTGGATCCAGCAGCCCGGTGGGCCGTATCATCTGCTCGATGACGCTATGCCCGGACCGGCTGACTTCGTATTCGGCAGGCGTAGCTGAAACATAGATCATCTGCCGGGTAATCTGGTCAAACTCCTCAAACTTCAGCGGCCGGTTATCAAGGCATGATGGAAGCCGGAAACCGTAGCGCACCAAGGTCTCTTTTCTGGCCCGGTCCCCCTCATACATCCCGCGTATCTGAGGGACAGTGACATGGGACTCATCGATAATGGTCAGGAAGTCGCCCTGGAAATAATCTATCATGCAGTAAGGCCGGCTTCCGGCAGGCCGGCCACAGAGGTGAAGCGAATAATTTTCTATGCCGTGGCAATAGCCGATCTCCTTGAGCATCTCCATATCATAGTTGGTGCGCGACTCCAATCTCTGGGCCTCCAGAAGCTTGTTTTCCGAACGCAGAAAATCAAGCTGCCGGGCTAACTCCGCTTTTATGGAGGCTATGGCGCTATCAACCTTGTCCTCGGAAAAGATAAAATGCTTTGCCGGATAAATCGCTGCCCTCTCGAGGACGTTAAGTACCCGCGCCGAAACCGGCTCGACTTCGCTGATCCGGGATACCCTGTCTTTATCAAGCTCTATGCGCAGCGCCTTTTCCTGATAAGCGGGGAACACTTCAAGGCAGTCGCCTCTTAGCCGGATCCTTCCCCGCACAAACTCGTAGTCGTTTCGCTCATACTGCATCTGGATAAGCCGGTACAGGATATCGTCGCGCGATACCATCTGGCCTTTCTCGATGATCAGCAAGGTATCGCGGTAATCCTGAGGGCTGCCCAGATTGTAGATACAGGAAACCGACGCCACAATCAGTACATCCCTGCGCGACATAAGGCTGGTGGTAGCGGAAAGGCGCAACCGGTCAAGCCGGTCGTTTATCGATGAGTCCTTTTCTATGTAAGTGTCGGTGGAGGGTATGTAGGCTTCCGGCTGATAGTAATCGTAGTAACTGACAAAGTACTCTACGGCATTATGCGGGAAAAACTCTTTGAACTCCGAGTAGAGCTGCGCGGCAAGGGTCTTATTATGAGAGATGACCAGCGTTGGCAGGTTGATATCGGCGATGACGTTCGCCAGGGTAAAGGTCTTGCCGGATCCGGTCACGCCTTTAAGCACCTGGTAGCGCCTGCCGCTTTTGATGGAGGCGACAAGCCCCCTTATCGCCCCGGGCTGGTCTCCGCGCGGCCTGAAATCAGAAATTAGCCTGAACTTTTCCATTATTGCTTATTCTTCCGGCTGCTGCAAATGACAACGGATAGGGCCTATAGCGGTGTTGAACACGAACTCCAAGGGGGTGCGGCGGGCGTCATTGGAGAATACCACCTTAAAACCGCGCCTGCCGATGATGAAATCATTAAGCTCGGAGGAAACAGAGACCTCAAAGACCTGGATCGTCCCCAGCTTGCGGAAATCCCTGTTGTAAGGCTCGCCTGCCTTGAATATCGTCTTCCAGTTCCTTTCGTGGTAGTAAATGGAAAGCGGGTACTCGCCTTTCTCTTTAAGGCCGGTAACCCGGAACTGATAGAAAGCAGATACCAGGTCCTGGGTCTTGAACGGGATCTTATATGTGGGCGGGACCTGTTCGTAGAGCTGGCGCATCTGTTCCGACACTACAATCGCCTCGGCCCCTCCTTCAGAGACGTACTTGACTGTTCCGTTCTCCTGGTCAAAATCCATGACCACGTGGTTGGTCTCGTTATTCATTTGCCTGACCTTTTCAAAACGACGGCTGCATAAAAGCCTGGTGTCCATGAAGCTGTCCACGCGGTACTGGAGGTTGATGAAACGCCTCAGAAAATCGTTAGGCACGGCCTCGGCGCTGATATGATAACATTCGCGGCCGTTGATGCCGGTAATGCTTTCCACCTTAAGCACGGCTTTACCTACCGGAAACCCCAGCCACTCGGTGGCATAAATAAGCCGTTCTCCGACAACAAGCTTATCATGCGGCCTGGCTATGGCGGTCTTCTGCTTGTGCTGCGCAAAGTTCTGGGCGCAGGCCTGCGTATGGAATAATAAAATCGAAAATAGCAAACAGTAGACCGTATTTTTCATGTTCAAAGGCTACTCTATCTCCAGGCTCATATCTATCGATTCTATCGAATGCGTAAGCTCTCCTACCGAAATGATATCGACTCCGGCAGAAGCTATCTTCTTCACATTTTCCAGGTTTATGCCTCCGGAGACCTCAAGCTTGGTCCTGGGGTGATGCGAATGCGCGAAGCTTGTGCCGTCCCGGATCTCCACCGCCTTCTTAATGTCGGCCAGCTCCATGTTGTCAAGCATGATGACGTCAGGCTTGAACTTAAGGGCGTGCCTGAACTCATCGAGGTTCTGGACCTCTATTTCGATCTTGAATCCTTTGGGGACGCTGGGCAGGCGGTCGTAGCCTTCGGTCACCTGAATATGGTTGTCCTTGATCAGGATCATCTCATCCAGCCCCATACGGTGGTTATGGCCTCCCCCTGTGCGCACGGCATACTTCTGCAGCTCCCGCAGCCCCGGGAATGTCTTCCTGGTATCAGTGATCTTGGTCTTATTGGGCTCGATCTCTCTCACGAACTCCCGGGTCTTAGTGGCTATTGCCGAAAGCATGCTCAGCATGTTAAGGGCGACGCGCTCCGCGGTAAGTATGCCGCTGGCCTTGCCTGCGAGCTTGACGATGACCTTGCCCTTCTTGACGCTCCTGCCCTCGCTAACCTGTGCGCTAAACTTGGTTTCGGGGTCATAGACCTTGAAGCTCCTCTCGGCGATGAACAGGCCGCAGACCACGCAATCTTCTTTTACGACGATAGAGGCCTTGATCTCCTTATCTTTTGGGATGGTCAGCTGAGTAGTGATGTCGCCGTGGCCGATGTCTTCTATCAGCGCGTGCCTCACTATTGCATCCACTTTTGTCTGATCGAGTGCCGGCTTCTTATCCGAAAGAAAATATTTAGATTCCATCTTTGACTGCCTCCAGTTTTTTGAGGGTATCCTTAAGTTCGCAAAGCCTGGCCCTCTCTTTCTCCACTACCTCCTTGGGAGCTTTTTTAACAAAATCGCGGTTCGACAGCATCTTCGTCTTGACCGCTATCTCACCTGCCAGCCTCCCCGTCCTTTCGATGATCTTCTGCCTGAATTTAGCGGGCTCGCTCATCCCGGATACGGGTATTACGATATGCATATCACGCAGCACCGAACTGATCTGGCCTTTAGCCGCAGCGTACGCCGGCTTCAAAGACAATCCTTTTAACCCCGCGAGATCCGCTATCTGTTGGCTGAGCCCGCCGATCAACTTTGACTTCTCCCTGCCCGGCACGCACAGGACCATTTCCACTTTATCCTGTAGCGGGATCTCCAGCTCTGCGCGCAAATTTCTTATCGCGGTGATGATCTCGAATACAGAGTTCATCAATGTTTCGGTCTTTTTATCGATCATATTCTCCTGAACATGCGGCCAACTCTCCGCCATAATACTGCTGACTTGGTGACTTGGTGACTTGGTGACTTGAATTTTCTGCCAAAGCTCCTCGGTGATGAACGGCATAAACGGATGCAGCATCCTTATCGAATTCTCCAGGAGCTTGTACGCCACAGTCTGATTATGCGCATCCTTGATATCGGATTTAACCATCTCTATGTACCAATCGCAAAACTCATGCCAGAAAAAACTATATCTGGTATTGGCCGCCTCGTTGAAACGGTATGAATCGAGCTCCTTATTGACGTCTTTGAGGGTCGAGTAGAACCTGCTCAAGATCCAACGGTTGACCAGGCTCAGGTCTTCCTTTTTAAAGAACTCGCACAAATCCCGCTTGCCGCAATCTTCATCTTCCAGGTTCATGAGTATGAAACGCGAGGCATTCCAGAGCTTGTTGGCAAAGTTCCTGCCCTGCTCAAACCTCTCCTTAGCCAGGAATACATCCTGCCCCTGGGCTGTAATAGAAATCAAGCTGAACCTCAGGGCGTCGCAGCCGTACTCTTTGATGATCTCAAGCGGGTCGATGCTGTTTCCCAGGGACTTGGACATCTTCTTGCCTTCGGCATCCCGCACCGTGCCGTGGATATAAACATCCTTAAAGGGTATATCGCCCATGAACTCTAAGCCCGACATGATCATGCGCGCCACCCAAAAGAATATGATTTCAGGAGCAGTAACTAACACTGAAGTAGGATAAAAATACTTCAGATCCTCCTTATTTGGGTCATCCGGCCAGTAAAAAGTCGCAAACGGCCAAAGCCATGAAGAAAACCAGGTATCCAGGACATCCTCATCCTGATAAATATCAACAGAGCTGCAATCAGGGCACTTCTCGGGCCTGGCCTTGGAAACGATACACTTCTCTTGGCCGCAGTTCCTGCAGTAGTAGACCGGTATGCGATGGCCCCACCAGATCTGGCGCGATATACACCAGTCCTGGATATTCTCCATCCAGTTAAGATAAACCTTGGTCCAGCGCTTAGGGTGGAACTTGATCCTGCCGGTCTTGACGACATCAATAGCCTCTTTTGCCAGCGGTTTCATCTTCACAAACCACTGTTTGGAAAGGTAAGGCTCGATTATCGTATGGCAGCGGTAACAGTGGCCGGCGGAAAGCGCGTGCGGCTCGATCTTCTCCAATAGCCCCTTCTCTTTTAAATGTTCTACGATGAGCTTGCGGGCCTGGAACCGGTCCATATCCTTATACTCGCCTGCTGACTCGTTCATGCGGCCATCCGGCTGCATGACATTGACGAAATCCAGGTTATGCTTTTTACCCATGGCATAATCATTGGGGTCATGGGCGGGGGTGACCTTGACCGCACCGGTTGCGAACTTCATGTCAACCGCGGAATCAGCGATTACTTTTATCTCTCTGTTTACCAAAGGCAAGATCAGAGTTTTGCCGATGAGCTTTTTGTACCTTTTATCTTTAGGGTTTACCGCCACCGCCGTATCGCCGAGCATAGTCTCAGGCCGAGTTGTCGCCACAACAACATGTTCCTGACCGGTGACCTGGTGACCCGGTGACCTGGTGACATCTTTAAGGGGGTATCTTAAGTAATAAAGGCTGCCCTGCATTTCCTGATGCGGGGCCTCTTCGTCAGAAAGCGCGGTCTGACAGCGCGGGCACCAATTAATTATGTAGCTGCCGCGATAGATAAGGCCTTTTTCATAAAGACGGCTGAATACCTCGATAACCGCATTGGAATAATCCTCATCCATGGTAAAGCGCAGCCGCGGCCAGTCGCAGGAGGCTGCGAGCTTCTTGAGCTGGCGGATGATGGTCGAGCCGTACTCCTCTCTCCACTCCCAGACCTTTTCGATGAACTTTTCCCTGCCCAGGTCCTGGCGCTTAATCCCCTCCCTGGCAAGCTTCTTCTCTACCACATTCTGAGTGGCGATGCCGGCGTGGTCGGTGCCGGGCATCCAGAGCGACTCCCGGCCCTTCATGCGGTGGTAGCGGATAAGTATATCCTGGATAGTATTGTTCAGGGCATGGCCCATATGCAGGATGCCGGTGACGTTGGGCGGGGGGATAACGATGCAATAAGGCTTCTTGGAAGGATTGCTCTTTGCGGCAAACAATCCGTTCTCTTCCCAAAACTTATACCATTTATCCTCGGTTTCGTGGGGATTATAGCGACTGGGTATTTCGATCATCAGAGGGTTATTTGGTTTTATCCTTCAGGAGCTTATACTCCACGCTGTCAACCAAAGCCTGCCAGGAGGCTTCGATTATATTCTCGTGGACCCCGATAGTGCTCCAGCTGTCGGACTCGTCCTGGGATTGTATCAATACGCGCACCTTGGCCGCGGTCCCGGACTTCTCATCGAGCACGCGTACCTTGAAATCAGAGAGATGCATTTTAGAAAGCGTGGGATAAAAATCTTTTAAGGCTTTACGCAGGGCGTTATCCAAAGCGTTGACCGGGCCGTCACCCTCAGCGGCGGTATGCTCCTTGGCGCCCTTTACCTTGACCTTGATGATCGCCTCGGAGGTAATCTTCTTCTTTGACTGCTTCTCTATGACCACGCGGAAACCTTCAAGCTCGAAGAAATCGCGGTACTTCTTAAGCGCGCGCTTCATCAGCAGCTCCAGGGAAGCTTCCGCGGCCTCGAAATGATAACCTTTATGCTCCAGATCCTGGATCAGCTTAAGGATCTTTTTTGTCTGGGGGTCATCCTTGCTAAGGTCCAACTCCATGTCCTTTGCCCGAAGCAGGATCCCGGTCTTACCGCCCAGCTCCGACATAAGGAACCGGCGATGGCTGCCTACGAGCGAGGGGTCAGCGTGCTCATATGCCAGGGGGTTCTTCATCACGGCGTTAATGTGCATGCCGCCCTTATGGGCGAAAGCGGATGAGCCGGTATAAGGCTGGTCGTTTCTCTGCCTCATATTGCTAATTTCGCTGACAAAGTGCGAGAGCTTTGTAAGGTTCTTCAGGCCTTCGCCGCTTACGCAATCAAGGCCCATCTTCAGCTTGAGATTGGCGATGATCGGTATAAGGTCGGCGTTGCCGCACCTTTCTCCGTAACCGTTGATCGTACCCTGGACCATATCCGCCCCTGCCTCGACCGCGGCCAGGGAATTGGCTACGGCTAAACCCGCATCGTTATGGCAATGAATACCGAGTATGCCTTTTATCAGCGGGCGCACTTCTTTGGTCAGGCGCGCGACCTGCGAAGTCAGGCTGCCGCCGTTGGTATCGCAAAGACAAACGGCTTTAGCCCCGGCCTCCTGGGCCGCAGCAATCGTCTTTAAGGCATAATCTTGGTTTGCCTTGTAGGCATCAAAGAAATGTTCGGCGTCATAGAAAACAGTCAGGCCTTCTCCCGCAAGGAAGCTGACGGTGTCCCTTATCATATTGAGGTTTTCATCGAGGCTGACCTTCAGGACGTCGGTGACGTGCAGGTCCCAGGTCTTGCCGACAATCGCAATTACTTTTGCCTGAGACTTGACAAGCGAGGCGATATTGGAATCGTCCTTTGCCTTTATATTGGGCCTGCGGGTCATGCTGAAGGCGGCAAGCATTGAATTTTTGAGCTTAATCCTGGCCATTCTCAGGAAAAACTCCATATCCTTGGGATTTGAACCGGGCCAGCCCCCTTCGATATAATGGATGCCGAACTTATCCAGCTCCTGGGCAATACGCACCTTATCCGTGACCGAATAAGAAATGCCTTCTCCCTGCGAGCCGTCCCGCAGCGTCGTATCGTAAAGTTTGATTTCTGCCATCAGAGCCTTCCTTCTATTTAGCCAGGCCGAACTTATCGTGCAGCGACCTTACTGCCTTTTCGGCCGACTTCTTCTTGATTATACAAGAGATGCTGATATCGGATGTGGAGATCATCTCGATATTAATCTTTTGCTTGGCCAGGACATCGAACATCTGGGCGGCCACGCCGGGATTGGTGACCATGCCTACCCCCACGATGGAAACCCGGGCGATATCCTGATCCTCCAGCACCTCTCCTGCCTGCATATCCCTGGCCAACGCCCTGATCAGACGCACGGCCTTATTAAAATCGGACTTGGGGACCGTAAACGATATATCGGTCTGGCGTGTATGGCTGACGTTTTGAACGATAGTGCCTACGTTTATGCCGTTTGCGGAAAGCTCCTTGAATATGCGAGCGGCCACGCCGGGCTTATCCGGAACGCCGCATATGGTGATCTTGGCTTCGCTCTTGCTTAAAGTCACGGCGCTGACTACCACATCTTCCATTTTCTTGGCCTCCTTGACGATTAAAGTCCCTTTTTTATCGGAAAAAGACGAACGCACGTGTATTACTACGTTATACTTCTTGGCTACCTCGATAGAACGCGCCTGCATCACCTGGGCGCCAAGTGAAGCCATCTCCAGCATCTCATCGAAGGTCATCATCTCGATCTTATGGGCTCTCGGCTCGATGCGCGGATCGGTAGTATAGACTCCTTCAACATCCGTATAGATCTCGCACTCATCGGCATCCAGGGCCTTGGCCAGGGCAACGGCAGTCAGATCCGAGCCGCCCCTGCCCAGAGTTGTGATATCGTGGTTCTCGTTTATCCCCTGAAAGCCGGCAACGATGACGATCCTGCCTCTGTCCAACTCATGACGTATACGGTCAGCGGTGATCTTGATTATCCTGGCCCTGGTGTGCTTGGTATCGGTTATGATGCCGACCTGCGCGCCGGTAAAAGAGATCGCCTCCAGGCCCAGTCGGTGCAAGGCCATGGCCAGGAGCGCCACTGATATCTGCTCGCCGGTTGACAGAAGCATGTCCATCTCTCTTTCCGGCGGATCGGGATTTATCTTATTGGCCAGCTCGATTATCTCGTCGGTGGTATCCCCCATGGCAGAAACCACTACCACAAGATCATGCCCTTTCTTCTTGTATTCCGCCACTCTTCTGGCGACGTTTTGAATGCGTTCGGCGCAGGCGACGGATGAGCCGCCGAACTTCTGAACGATCAAGCTTTTTGACATTTACTCAATCTCCTTCTATAGGCGCAAGCGACTTCCCAAACCATAACGCAAGCCAATATTATCAATACCGCGCAGATCGTAGAAAGCACGGGATGCCTGCCCAAAATATAGCTTTTAGCCTGAAGGCCAAGTGCGGCAATAGTGGTAAACAGCATAAAAAATGCCGGGATAAGCACGAAGAGCGAGCCTTTCTTGCGGCTCATAAGCCAGCAGCTCAGCACAAAAAGCGTAAGGCTTGCCACCAGCTGGTTAGAGGCGCCGAACGCCGGCCAGATCTGCTGCCACTTGCCGCTGAAAGCCAGCAAACCGCTTGCAGCCACCACCAGGAACGTAGACAAAAAGCGGTTTTTCAGGCCGAACAACTCTTCGCTAAGGTAACGAGATATTCTAGTGGCTGTATCCAAAGTAGTCAAGATAAAAGCGTTAAGTATGGTAATGGCGATAAATGAGCCGTGCCCGAACAGCACATCCTGCGTAATCTCACCGTAACCGGCGCCGAAGACCCCGATCGGGCTTAAGCGCTTAAGGATGCCGGCAAAATCTTCACCGGGCCTAAACATGATGACGCAGGCGATCACGGCCAGCAGGGCCACTATCCCCTCAACCATCATCGCCCCGAACCCGATCCTCTTGGCGTAACGCTGGTTTGCCAGCTGTTTGGAGGTCGTGCCGCTTGATACCAGAGAGTGGAAGCCTGAGACAGCCCCGCAGGCGATGGTCACAAAAAGCATCGGCCAAAGATAACCTTCCTGCGAGGACCAATGGTGATACGCCGGCATGCTTATATCAGGCCTTCTAATAAAGAGCCCGATATAACCGCAGCCCACTCCAAAGAACAAAAGGAAGCTTGAAAGGTAATCCCGGGGCTGCAGAAGGATATTCACCGGAAGCACCGAAGCGAAAAAACAATAGACCAGCAATAGCGCCAACCAGGAGTGCAAACTAAGGTTAAAAGAAAAATAATTGCCTGCCACCAGCAGCCCGGCAAGGCAAACAAGCCCTATGGCGGTTGCCGTAACGATTCCGGCTCTCAGGTTATAAAGCATCCAGCCGACAAGCATCGCTACCGGGATTATGCCGGTCGAAGGCAGCACTACCGCGGGTTTCTTTACGAAAATATCGGCGCATAAATAGGCGAAGACCGCGATCACCAGGACCAGGGCCAGCCACACGAAAATTGAGAATATTATCTTGGCCTTGCGCGATATTGCGTCTTCAGCGATATCGGCAATGGAAGAACCGCCTTCCCTTACGGAGCTCATAAGCGAGCCGAAATCATGGACGCCGCCTATAAAAATGCTACCCAGCAGTATCCAGGCAAGCGCCGGGCCCCAACCCCAGAGCATGACCGCGATAGTCGGGCCGATAATCGGGCCGGCTCCGGCAATGGAAGAAAAATGATGCCCGAAGAGGATGAGCCAATTTTTTGCCGGGACGTAATCGACGCTGTCAAACTTCGAGTAGGCGGGCGTGGCCTTTTTGGGATCGACTTCCCAGACGCGTTCAAGGAGCCTGCCAAAAAAACTATAGGCCAGGGCAAACAAGAGGGTGGCGGGAATGACAATAAAAAGCGAGCTCATGGATTCGAACCTTTGATAAAATAATCCATCAGTCGCCAGCCTTCTTCGAAGTAAAGGCTGGATTTCTTGGCCTCCTTTTCATTGTATCCAGAAAGCCCGCGCGCCGAAATACCGCTGCCGCATATCGCAAACGGCACGGGATCAGACGTATGGGTCCTTACTGAAATAGGAGTACAGTGGTCGGGAAGCAGCATAACACGAAAATCCGGCCTGCCTTTAAAAGACTTGAGCACCTGCGAGACGATAAACTGGTCTATCCTTTCAATAGCCGAGATCTTTTCCCGAAGGTCGCCGTTATGGCCGGCCTCATCAGGCGCCTCCACGTGCACGAAAACGAAATCATTGTTTTCAAGCGAATCAATAGCGGCCTTTGCCTTGCCGGCATAGTTGGTATCGTAATAACCGGTTGCGCCTTCCACATTGATGACCTCAAGCCCCAGCACCCTGCCCAGCCCCTTGATAAGGTCAACGGCTGAAATTACGCTGCCTGTAACGCCGTACTTATCGTAAAAAGAAGGCATCCGGGGTTTCCTGCCCTGCCCCCAAAGCCAGATCATGTTGGCGGGGTTTTCCTTGAGGTCAACGCGCACCAGATTTAGCTCCTGCGATTCCAATATGGGGCGCGAATTTTCCATCAATTTAATAAGCACTTCGGCGTTGCGGCCCTTAGGAAAATTCTTCGAAATGTTCTGGCCGGCAATATCGTGAGGAGGCCTGCATTCAAGGCTGTCCAATCCTTCCCTGGCGCCGCCCTTTACGACCATCAGGTGGCGGTAGCTTACGCCGGGATAGAATTTTATCCTATCGGTGCCGAGGTTCTCGTCAATGCAATTTATCAGCGTCGCCGCTTCTTTGGACTGGATGTGGCCGGCGCTGTAATCAAGCAGCGTATCGCCCGATGCAGTGATAAGGTTGCAGCGAAAAGCGACATCTTCTTCCTCAAGCTCTACTCCCAGGTTTGCCGCTTCCAGCGGCGCCCTGCCAGAATAATACTCTGCAGGATTATACCCGAGGATGGAAATATTGGCTACATCCGAAGCGGGCGTCATCTTGGCGGGAATGGTCTTAGCTATTCCCAGGACCCCGCCCTGGACTATCTGGTCCATATTCGGGGTGCGCGCCGCCTCCAGCGGAGTACGGCCGCCCAATTCAGCCACAGGGTAATCCGCCATGCCGTCGCCCACTATAACAATATATTTCATATGATTAGAATGACAATTCAGAGTCACCGAGTCACCCGGCGAATGAGATTGAACTTGTCACCAAGTCACCCGTTTGGCTGGTGACATGGTGGCGCGGTGACTGGTGGCTGGTTCTTTAATTGAACTTCACTTCAGGAACTTGCCTCGCTGTGTCTTCTGCCCTGAAATACTCCGTCGCCGGCTTAAAGTTGTTCATTGAGGCAACGATATTTCCGGGGAATGTCCGAACTACAATATTATACTCTTTCACCGCCTCGTTGTAACGCATTCTTTCAACAGCAATGCGGTTTTCTGCTCCGGAAAGCTCATCCATCAGCTTTAAAAACGTCTGGTCGGCTTTGAGCGACGGGTAATTCTCTGCCACGGCAAGAAGCCTGCTCAAAGCTGAATCCAGGATAGAAGCAGCCTTGGTCTTTTCAACAACCCCCGCGGCTTTTGACCATTGGGAACGGGCATTGGTAACGGACTCGAACACTCCCTTCTCGTGGGCAGCATAGCCTTTTACGGAGTTTACGAGGTTGGGTATCAGGTCGTTCCTTCTTTGCAGCTGATTGTCTACCTGCGACCATTTAGCAACGATATTTTCCTGACGGGAAATAATCCCGTTGTATACAGAAATAAACGCAATAACCGCGGCAACTACCGCTACTCCCAGGATAACCAGCAATTTGTTCATGTATGCCTCCTATCAATTTTGATTTCTAAAAACCTCCGCCGGCCCCTCCTCCTGCGCCTGAGCCGCCGCCGAAACCGCCGAAACCTCCACTGCTTCCTCCAAAGCCGCCGCAGCCGCCGCTACCGGAATGCCTGCCTGTGCCATAAGACTGAGCTCCCCAGTAACTGCCTCTCCTGCCCGCAGGCGCATGACTCCAGATAAGATACCTGACTAACAGCGAAGCCGCATATCCAAGGAGCACCAGATACCCCAGGAGCCTGGATGCGGCAAAGAATGATACCGCGAATAACAAAGTCACCGGCAAGCCGATGAAAAATGGCCAGGGAAGGTTCCAGATAAAAAAGAAAAGAGGCAGGAATATGTACATAAATAGCGGCGTCGCTGCGCTCACCCTGCCGGCGACCTCGATATCTGGCTCATTAAGCGAAACCCCTGCATCCGAAGCGATGATCCTGGAGATCTCGACTGCCGCGTGATAAAGCCCCTGCGAGAAATTTCCTTCCTTGAATCTAGGCACCATATAACGGCGGCCGATCTGGCCGCACAACCCGTCAGGCAGTACCCCCTCCAGGCCATAACCTGTCTCTATGCGCCAGCGCCTTTCCTTGAGCGCCAGCAAAATGAGCACCCCGTTGTCTTTGCCTTTTTCGCCGGGCCTCCAGCTGTCAAAGAGCATGCGCGCGTACTCTGTTTCATCGTACGGCGCTATGGAGCTGACGGTAACGACCGCGATCTCGGCGGAAGTCTTTTCCTTAAGCTCGCTGATAAGAGTATTAATCTTATCCCTGTAATCCCGGCTTATACAATCGGCAAAATCATTGACCCAGCCCTGCGGCCGGGGAATGTCGGAAGCCTGCGCCGGCAGGCATGAAGCCAGACATATCAAGAACAGCAGGATTTTGATCATCACTGCATCTTGTCTACCGCATCCACCAATTTCTCAAGTTCGGCAACAAAAGCCGAGAATAACTCTTCTGTCCTGGGGGCGTTAAGCCTTTCCTGGTTCTGCCGCGCCCAAAGCAGGTCTTCACAGACTTTGATATCTACTCCGAACTCGGCATTAAGGGCCTTTATTACTTCGTCTTTACGATAGGGCACGACCCTGCCCTTGAGCCTGATAAGATTCCTTGAAATATGCGTCATCGAGATAAATGTCTTGATCAACAGCCCCCTTAACATGACATGATTATTGTTAAACTTGACGTAAGACTGGCTTAAGTTGATGAGCTTGGATTTAAGCTCCTGCTCGCATTGATAACGCAGGTGCTTGAGGTCTACCTGCAGGTCCTTAAGCACGTCTATCCCCGACAAAAGCAGGTAATTCTCTTTCATATCCAGGAACTCTATGGGAAAGATATCGGTCGAGGTATCGATATAATGCCGGTCAAGGAATACCGGCCTGACAAAGGAGAGCTTATTGACCGCGCAAGAGGAGCGCTTGAGCTCCTGAAGGCTCAACTTATCCAACACTATAAGCAGGTTCACGTTTGAGTGCTTATCCACATACTCGTTGCTGACCGCGCTCCCGTAGGCGATGATCGAGATGAGGTTTGCGCGGTAGATATCGTTTAACCTGGCAACGAACTCATCGAGCTTCTTCTTTATCTTCGGCGGCAACTTAAGTTCCTGCATACTCCCTCCCCGATAAGATCGATAAGCCTTGAGACCATGGCCGGCTTGCTGGTTAATACGCAACTGACCGTATCTTTTGATACAAAAAATGCGCGGTACCTGCCTTGACTCGTGGTGTTAGCTACTACCAGGTCGAGTTTCGCCCGCGCAAGCAAATTTCTGGCCTGCCTTATCAATCCGGCCTTGGCCAGTTGAGGATGGAATTTGAAGCCTACGGCATAAACAGACGGCAATATCGGCCTTATCCTATCGATGAGCTTTTCCGTAGGGGCCAGCTCTATACACATGCTTTTATTACCGGAGCTGAGTTTTTTATGAAGGCTTTTTCTGGGTTTGTAATCACAGACGGCTGCAGAGTGGATCACGGCGTCATATTTGTGATTTTTGAGCGAGGAGAACAATGCGGGCTTCAGCTCATCGAACAGCCTGTAACGAATAAGCTTGATTTTCTTATTAAAGCAGCAAAGCGGGCCGATAGGTCCGAGGATAAGCGTGACATTGGCGCCAAGCTGCTGCAGGCGGCTGGCCAAAAGCATCCCCGTCTGGCCGCTGGCAATATTACTGATCACCCTTACGCTGTCTATAGCCACCCAGGTAGGCCCTGCGGTAATAAGTATTTTTTTATTTTTGAAACAATAATTAGTAGCCAATTTCCCTGAGAACCTCCTTAAGCTCAGGCTTGACCGTCTTGGGAGGATTAACGGTTTTGATCGCCCGATCAGGGTCCTTAAGGCCGTGGCCGGTGAGGATGCAGACTATTTTGGCTGGTCGCCTAAAGTAACCCGACTTACTCAGTTTGAGCAGGCCGGCAACGGAGGCGCAGGATGCGGGTTCGGCAAAAACACCGTCTTTGGAGGCGAGTATCTGGTAAGCCTGGAGGATCTCGTCGTCTGAGACCATATCGATAAGCCCATCCGACTCATCGCGCGCCGCCTCGGCCTGTTTCCAGCTGGCGGGATTACCGATACGGATGGCTGTAGCAATCGTCTCCGGATCTTTTACGGGATGCCCGCGCACGATCGGGGCAGAGCCTTCTGCCTGGAAACCGAGCATCCGGGGCAGGCCCTTGATAACCCCTCTCTCCTTATACTCCTTATACCCTTTCCAGTAAGCAGTGATATTGCCGGCGTTGCCGACAGGCATCACCTGGAAATCAGGAGCGCTGCCCAGGCTATCGCATACTTCAAAGCTGGCAGTCTTCTGGCCTTCGATGCGGAAAGGATTGATGGAGTTGACTAAGACTATGGGATACTTGGAGGTTATTTCCTTGACCATATCCAGGGCTACGTCAAAATTCCCCTCTACCGCCAGGACCACGGCACCGTGGATCATCGCCTGGCTTAACTTACCCAGCGCGATAGCGCCGCTGGGGATAAGGACAATGCATTTGATGCCGGCCCTGGCGCAGTATGCGGCGGCGGAAGCGGAAGTGTTGCCGGTAGAAGCGCACATTACGGCTTTCGCGCCTTCTTCCAGGGCCTTGGAGATGGCCATGGTCATCCCGCGGTCCTTGAATGAACCCGTGGGATTAAGCCCCTCGTATTTAAGCCAGACCTCAAAACCTTTACCTATCTCTGTGCTTAGATAAGGCGAGAATATAAGCGGGGTGTTACCCTCATTAAGGGTGATGACGGGGGTTTTTTGAGTTACAGGCAGGTATTTGGCGTATTTATGGATAATGCCCTGATATAGACAGGCATCTTTGTCCCTGCCTTTAAAAAGCATCATAACTCTTCTATCCTGATAGCCACGATCTTCTCTTCTACCGCATCAAGCCTGGCAATGGCGTCAAGTGCGCTGCGCAGCTCTTTTTCCTTCGCCTCATGGGTGATCATGACCAACGGCACTACTTTGGCGCGGCTTCTTTCCTTCTGGGTCACGGAGGCGATGCTAATCCCGTATTTAGCAAGTATCCCCGATATCCTTGCCAGTACACCCGGCCTGTCAGGGGCCATAAAACGGATGTAGTAGCGGCTTTCAAAATCATCTATCCTGCGGATCCGGCGCACATCCTTATCTGCGATTATCTGTATAAGCGGCCTGAACATCCCGGCCTTGATATCCTGCGTCAAATCCACCAGGTCCGATACTACCGCTGAAGCAGCCGACATCTGCCCTGCTCCCGGTCCGTAGAAAAGCAGGTTGCCTGCCAGGTCGCTAGTGGTGTATATGGCGTTGTTGACCCCGGATACCGAAGCAAGAAGGTGGCTCTTGGGGATAAGCGTAGGATGGACCCTGACCTCCAAATCCTGGGCTTCCTTCTTGGCTATGGCCAAAAGCTTTATCTCAAAGCCGAGTTCCTTGGCGTAGTTTACGTCGGCAAGAGAGATCCTGGTGATGCCCTCTATGAAAACATCGGAAACTTTTACCAGCTTTCCGAAACCCAGATAAGTAAGAAGGATGAGTTTGTGCGCCGAATCCAGGCCCTCTATGTCCAGCGACGGGTCGCTCTCGGCGTAGCCCTTTGCCTTGGCCTGGGCGAGCGCCTCGCTGAAAGAACAGGCGTCCTGCGACATCTGGGAAAGGACAAAATTTGAAGTGCCGTTGACTATCCCAAAAATACTATTAAAACGGTTGGCGATCAGGCCTTCGCGCAAGGATTTGATTATGGGGATGCCTGCCCCCACGCAAGCCTCAAAGTAAATGGTCTTTCCCAGGTCTGCGGCCCGGGCAAACAGCTCCTGCCCTTCCTGGGCCAAAAGCGCCTTGTTGGCGGTCACCACGTTCTTGCCTTTCTTAAGGGCCTCAAGGATAAACTCCTTCGCCGGATGTATCCCCCCGATCAGCTCCACGATCACGTCTATTTGCGGATCATCGAGCAGGCGCGCAGCCTCTTTTACCAGAAGGCTCTTATCCACAGAAACGTTGCGTCTGCTGGTGATATCCTTATCGCAGATCCTCTTGACCTCTATCTCCAGGCCGATCTTCTGGCTCAAAAACACTTTTCTCTCGCGCAGTATCTTGACTACGCCTGAGCCGACGGTCCCGAAACCGATAAGGCCTACGTTTATCTTCTTCATCAAGCTAACCTTTCTTCAAATAGTAATCGACGGTCTCATTCATCACTTTCTTATGCCTATCGTCAATAGCCAGGAAAACGAGCCTGGTATCATAGATAAGGTTTTTGGTGACTTCATGGGATTCAAGCACCTTGCCGATAAGCATGATCGGATGGGGATCAAAGGGCAGGCGGATCTCCAGGGCAAGCTTGGTGCCGGCGGCAAACGACCTGTTGGTGGTAAGCAGCATCCCGCCGAGGCTGAAGTTCTTGGTCTGGGTGATATCGACGTTATTGATCTCGTCAAGTATCCGGTAGCTTACGATGAAGCGGCCGACGACACGGGGGCTTTTCCTGCGATTCGGGCCAGCGTAACTCATTTGCCTACTCCTTTCGTTGGTTATGGAACAGACAAATCAAATTTAGTCCAATCAACGGCATGTTGGATTTGGTGCTTATAAAAACATATCGGGGGAGAGAGATTTGAACTCTCGACCTCTTGAACCCCATTCAAGCGCTCTAGCCAAGCTGAGCCATCCCCCGCGCTACCTAGCGCGCACTGGCGCAATACCTATCAGCGCCAGGTGCGCATAGATTCACTCTGTATTTTCGGCAAAGGTGCCCCCGTCATTGCGCGAAAACTTATTCCATTTGCTTCTATATCTCTTCTTTGCCTTCGCGCAGCATCAGGTCGCGCACGGCATTTAAAGGCTGTTTGTTTTTATATAAAACCTGGTAGACCTGCGCGGTTATCGGCATATCTACCTTATACTTTATGCTTAAGGCATACGCGGATTTTGCAGTAGGCACTCCCTCGGCAACCATGCGCATATGCCTGACGACATCTTTAAGCGATTTGCCCTTGCCTATCTGCTCGCCTACAAAACGGTTGCGGCTGTAAGGGCTGATGCAGGTAGTGACGAGGTCCCCCAGTCCGCTTATGCCGCTGAAGGTCGCCGGATTCGCCCCCATCACCGAGCCCAGCCTTGATATCTCTGCCAGCCCTCGCGAAAGTATGGCGGCTTTCGCGTTAGTGCCGAATCCCAGCCCGTCGGATATGCCGCAGGCGATGGCGATTATATTTTTAAGGCTGCCGCCAAGCTCAACCCCAATTATATCATAATTAGTATAAACGCGGAACTTTTCTGTCATGAACACCGACTGCAGGAACTTGCGGATGTGCATATCCTGAGAGGTAACTACCGCTGCCGTAGGGATGCCTCTTGCCACTTCCTGGGCTATGGTCGGGCCGGAAAGGACCGCAAGCTTGACATCTCCCAGCACCTCATGTATTACCTGCGACATCCGCTTAAGCGTGCCGATCTCTATTCCTTTTACCACGCTGATGAAGACGGCCTCCTGAAGAAAACCCTGCTTCTTTATCCTGCCGAGTATCTTACGCAGGTGCTCCGAAGGTATAGCCAGGACCACCAGTCTTTTATTCTTAAGCGCGGCACCAAGGTTAGCGGTTATATGTACGTCCGCAGGGATCTTGACCTGCGGCAGATAAGTCTTATTGACCCTTTTTTTATTGAGGTATGCCGCGTAATCCTTGAAGGCGCTCCAAAGGCTGACGCTATGTCCTTTGCCGGACAGAAGCAGCGCCAGCGTAGTTCCCCAGCCTCCGTCCCCCAAAACCGCTATATCAAGCTTGTCCGTCATCATAATCCACATCCGCGCCAAATTTAATAGGAGGATATATATGAGTTGAGCTCTCTTCCTCCCGGGTAACAAACCTTATGCCCAGGTCGTACATCCCGCCGCCCGTAGCCTCTACCCTTACCACCTTGCCGATAACTCCGTTCTGGTATATCAGGGCTCTCTTTTCCAGCTCCGAACAGATGTTGAGCGCCTGCCGGTCAAAAGAAAGCCAAAGGATATCGTTCTCACTTACCTTTTCCCGGATACTGCAAAGTATGCCGGATTGGCTTATGTTGGAAATATAACCCTGCAGGATCTTTTTTATCGTCTCGCTCTTGCAGACTTTGAAAGACAGAGGCGAATCATACTCAATCCTCACAAACTCCCTGCGTTCCCGAGAAAAGTTTTCGCTCATATCAAGCTATCTCCAAACTTGTCTTATTTGTCCTCATCTTGGCAAGATCCCAGGCGTAATCATAAAGATGCAGGCCCTTGCTTGCCGCGATTATCTCTCCGTCTTCGACGCCGATCTCTTCGGCCATATACTGCTTTACCAACTGCAGCCCTCCGAGGTTAGAAGGAAAACCTCCCCATAGATCCCAGGAGCGGAAATATAATATGAAATTGAGCTTGCCGTAACGTATGCGCGTATCGATTATGCGCAGGCACGGCGGATCTACCAGCGTTATATCGGATGGCATGCCTATCTCCATCGTCGCCTGGTTGGTGCCGTGGCCCTTGTCTTTATACATCCTGATCACCTCTTCGATCTGGTTGACCTGAAGAGGTATTTCCCTGGCCATCTCCTTTCCGTCGACTTTCTCTCTGAGCCGCACCTTGGGATCAACCAGGCGCTCTCCGTAAGTATAGTCCTCGGTCTCGGTCTTGGCACCCGTAAGCAGGTAGCTAAGGTATCCCTGGATATAGTCCATGTCCGTAGGCGCGGGTATGCTCATCCCCTCCGGGATTATCGGGATGATCTGATGCGAAGGCTTTTTGACCCTTATGGTAACAAAATCGAACTCCAGCCTCTTCTGCCCTTCATAGCTGCCGCGGGTTATCGTATAGACGTGACCATGGTCGAGTATGCGCGACAAGCACTGGAACCAGGCGTCATCCAGGTCAAAGGCATCGATATGTACCGGCTCTAGGAATTGGCGTTCGGGCATGATAATCTTTCTTTCTCCGCCTCCTGCGTCTGGAACTTTAAAAGGAAATTCAGTCTCCCGCCTGCTACGAAAAATCTGGAGCGGGAGAAGGGAATCGTCCTGTGCATAAAGCGCACAGGACCAGCCGCCTCCTGCGTCTGGAACTTTAAAAGGAAATTCGGTCTCCCGCCTGCTACGAAAAATCTGGAGCGGGAGAAGGGAATCGAACCCTCATATATAGCTTGGAAGGCTATTGTTCTACCACTGAACTACTCCCGCAAAATAGAAAAGCTTGCGAGCCGCCATCTATCAATCACTGGCGGCGAAGTCCCGCCTGAATCTCAATTGCAGCGGCGGGAGAAGGCTATTGTTCTACCACTGTCCCGCCGCACCATCTTAAATTCAGACGGCGGGATCCCGTCCGATATCTTATAGCTGAACGGGAAACTACTCCCGCGCTACCTAGCGCGCACTGGCGCAATACCTATTAGCGCCAGGTGCGCAAAATACAACAGCGTGCAAACCGCCATCTATTTGGGTGCCTAATTTACCAGGCGCGGCACCAATCCGTTCTACCAGAAGGTAGACACTTGCCCGTCATTTTGGGCAAGGTGCCGATAAGTTTGGGTGCCTCTATATACTGCGCACCCGCGCAAAACCTTGTCGTAAAATTTAAATGGGCAGGAGAGGATTCGAACCTCTGAAGCACTAGTGCAGCAGATTTACAGTCTGCCCCCTTTGGCCACTTGGGTACCTACCCAATTAATTAAAATTTTATCTATCCAAAAGCTTGATCAACACAAAATGCGTTCGTCGCTGTCATTCCAAAACCGCGGGGAAATTCTTCCCCCGCAGAAAACGGGGCACTTGCCTATCCGATAAGGCAAGGTGCCTGCCGCACCCCTTTCGGGTCGGGTGTTCATACCATATCCGATTAAAGCCGATGGAGGGAATCGAACCCCCGACCCATTGTTTACAAAACAATTGCTCTACCAGCTGAGCTACATCGGCAAAATCCGCCTAAGAACAACGCTTAATCGCCTGTGGAATTTTATCAATAATATCCGATGCAATCAAGGAAATTTCCGACTTATCTTTGGCGGCCAAATCACCGGCCAAGCCATGCAGATAAACCGCGTACTTGGCCGCATCAAACAAACTTAACCCCTGCCCGATGAACGCACCGATAATGCCGCTAAGCACGTCACCGCTGCCTCCTGTAGCCATGCCGGGGTTACCGGTCTTGTTCTCGTATAATTTATCCCTATAGGCAACGATGCTCCTGTGGCCTTTTAATATGACGACGCAGCCGCTCTGCCTGCTTAGGGCCTTAGCGTACTTCTTCCTGTCAGCCTGGATCTTCTGCGCCTTTAAACCCAGGAGCCTGGCCATTTCTCCCGGATGAGGAGTAAGCACGGAATTCCCGGGTAATTTTCCCGCCTGGCCGGCAAATGCATTGAGCGCATCGGCATCGATGACCATGGGCAGCGCTATCCCGGATACGACCTTACGCGCCAATGAGCGAGTAGAGGCTTCTGCTCCCAATCCCGGGCCGATCAATAAAACATCGGCCCTCCTGCTGAAATCCGCGATACCCTTAAACGCAAACAGGGAAAGCGCGCAATCTTTAGTCTGGGCCAGCGGCAGGAGCATCAGCTCTTTAGGCTTGGTCTTTATCATGGCTGCGGCTATGGCTTTCGGGACCCCCAGCGTCACCAGGCCAGCGCCGCTGCGCAGAGCAGCTTCGGCGCATAACTGGGCTGCTCCAGAATATTTCAAAGAACCGGCAACGATAAATACATGGCCGAAATCGCCTTTATGAGAGGCGGCTTTTCTTTGTGACAAACGCGTTGGCAACCGCATAATTTTTTACATGCGAGATCGAAACATGGACATCCATTTTCTTAAAACGCTTTCCGAGGAATACGCAATAGGGCTTGCCCTGGGGGTCGTTTAATATCTCAAGGTCTTTCCACCCCAGGTCCTTGTCCCCCACGGCCTTGAATATCGCCTCTTTTGCGGCAAATCTGCCGGCCAGGTGCTGGTAAAAACTGACCCTCTTTTTGGCGTTATTTATCTCGCTATCGGTAAAGATGCGGCCGAGAAAGGAATCTCCCCACCTCTCCACCGCTTTGCGCAGCCTGTTTACTTCCGTTATGTCGACGCCCGTACCTACTATCATTGCAACAATTCTGCGGATCGCGGGTGACTCGGCTTGATTTCCGAGCCGCGTCATAGCGGCGAAGAAAAAAGCCGAGGCAGGACCCGCTACCCGATGATCTCCTTCATTTCTTTGACTGCCTGAGTCAGGCCGACCATGACCGCGCGCGAGATTATGGAGTGGCCGATATTGAGCTCCTCGATCCCCTGAATACTGCAGATCTTTCTGCAGTTATGGTAATTAAGGCCGTGGCCGGCGAATACCTTCAGCCCATTCTTTTTCGCGTAAATGGCCGCCTGCCTTATTTCTTCAAATCTTTTTTTCAACTCGGAGTTTGTCCGGGCATCGGCGTAACCGCCCGTATGTATTTCAACGCAGGAAGCGCCGATGTCCCTGGCGGCGTCGATCTGCTTTTTAACCGGATCGATAAAAAGACTGACCTCGATGCCCTCGCCGTTAAGCCTGTGCAGCACCGACCTCACCCTTTGACGGCCTGCCGCAACATCCAGCCCGCCTTCGGTAGTCAGCTCCTGTCTTTTTTCCGGGACAAGCGTCGCCTGGTCCGGCTTTATCCGGCAGGCTATATCTACTATCTTTTTGGCGCAGGACATCTCCAGGTTGAACCTTGTCCGCACCAGCTTTCGCAAGAGCTCTACGTCGCCATCTTTTATATGCCTGCGGTCTTCCCGCAGATGAGCGACGATACTGTCGGCGCCCGCGGCTTCGCACAACAGGGCCGCCAGCAGCGGACTCGGCTCTATCCCGCGCCTGGCCTCTCTTACGGTTGCCACATGGTCGATATTTACGCCTAATTTCATCAGGGGGTGCCGCTGATCTTGCCTTTTACGTAGAACCACACTATGACGGCCAGGACCAGGGATATGATCTTTAACCACGGATGGTATGTAAAGACGTGTTTGAGCCTGTAAAAAATACTGATCTTCCTAGCCATACTCTTTGCCTCTCTTAAGCAGCTCTCTAACTTTGGAAACCAGGTCATCCTTGGACAAGTCCCTGAACATCCTTCCGTGATAGACCAGCGACATATCTCTCCTCTCTTCGGAGACGATAATTATGACCGCGTCGGTCTCTTCACTTAAGCCCAGCGCCGCCCGGTGCCTTGTGCCGAATATCCGGCTTATGTCCTGGGCGCTGGACAGCGGGAACAGGCAGCCGGCTGACAGGATGCGGCCGTGCTGGATGATCAGCCCTCCGTCGTGCAACGGGTTATTGGGAGTGAATATCGCCTGTATCAGCTCCGAAGAGACCCTGGCATCTACCGCGATACCGTTTTCAGTGTAGGCTACCAGCGAATCTTTCTTTTCGATTGCGATAAGGGCGCCGATCTTGTCGCGGATAAGGCACTCGATCGCTTTGGCGATCTCCTTAAGCATATAATCCATGTCTTCTTCGCGCAAGCTTGCCGCGAAGAGATGCCGCTGGCCAAGACGCGCCAGCCCCTGACGGATCTCCGGGTGAAAGATTATAAGTATGGCGATGACCGAGATACCAAAAAGCTTGGTAAGCAGCCAGTCAAGCGCCTGCAGCTTAAGGCCCTGGAACAAAAAAAACATCAGCAACAATACCACCACCCCGCGAAGGACCTGCACCGCCCGCGTGCCTTCAAAGAAAAGCAGGATGTGGTAGATAATGACCCAAAGGATGAGTATTTCGAGTATCGGTTTCCAGATCAACAGCGTGCTTATCGAATGCATGTCCCTAACCTATGAAATGCTATTGTTAATACTGTCTGCTACTTTCAAAGCCTGCCTTACATCCCCGATATCGTGGACCCTTACGATGTGAGCTCCGTTTTTGGCGGCTATGCAGCAACTGGCCACCGACCCAAACACCCTGTCGGATACCTGCGTACCGAGGATCTTGCCGATAAACGATTTTCGCGATGGCCCGATAAGTATGGGCTTGCCCAGGATCCTGAAATCGGAAAGCCTCTGTATTATCTGAAGATTATGCTCCAGGGTTTTTCCAAACCCTATTCCCGGGTCGATGATTATCTTATCTTCTTTTATGCCGGCATCAAGGGCCTTGTCTATGGCATTCTTCAGGTAAGCGATTATATCATCGATGAGCGAGGCATAACTGGGCGACTTCTGCATGGTGCGCGGCCTGCCCTTCATATGCATCAGGACAACTGCCGCTTTATGCCTGGCGATGACCCTTGCCATCGCGGGATCCCTTAATCCGGTTATGTCATTGACGAGGCTTGCGCCGTTATCCAGCGCCTGCCTGGCCACCTGCGGCTTGCAAGTATCGATGGATACCGGGACATTGATGCTACGGGCTATTATTCTTATCACGGGTATGGTGCGGCGCAGCTCCTCCTTCAATGTCACCGCCCGCGCGCCGGGCCTGGAAGACTCGCCTCCGACATCGATTATATCCGCCCCTGCCGCGCATAACCTCCTGACGTACTCCGCCACATCCTCAAGCTGATTATTGGCGTAAATTCCGTCGCCGCTGAATGAATCGGGCGTGGCGTTAATGATGCCCATGAGGTGCGTGCGCCTCCCGAGCCTTAGCTTATGCCTGCCCAGGCAGAGCTGAAAATGCTGCTTCTGGTATTGACGCAGCGCCATGCTGAGGTCTTCGGCCACCTTGCTTAAGCCGAACGGCTGGCGTTTAAGTTTGGCGCACAGGTCATTGAGCTGATCAAGATTGCCCATCAGCAGGCAATCGCTAACCCGGGTCTTGCCGGTAAGGGCGCCCCTGGCAACCGCCGCATCCGCGCCCAAAGAAAGCATTTCTTGCTTCAGGATATTGGCGCAAATATTAGAAAGAGCGCTAAGCTTGACTAAAAAGGTCAAACCCTTAGGCTGCATTATCCCGGCCCCGTAAGGATCGACCGAGATCTGCCTCATGATACTTTTTATCTCATGAAGGTTATGCGCCTGAAATATACGCATTCCGCAAACTTATTTAGGTGAGGTCTTTCTTGTCTATCCCCAGGAGGCGCTTGACTTCCTCTCCATCCAGGGTTTCCTTTTCCAGGAGCGTCGCTGAGAGCAGTTTCAGCTTTTCTGATTCCTGCTTAAGAAGGGCCTTGGCTTTCGCATAAGCCTCATCGATGATCTTCTTGACTTCTTCATCAATCTGGCGCGCCGTCTCCTCGCTGTAGTTGCGCTCCTCCATAAGGTCTCGGCCAAGGAATACCAGCCCCTGCCTTTTGCCTAAAGTAAGATTACCCAGCTTCTCCGACATGCCGAACTGCGTGACCATGCGCCTGGCCATTTGAGTTGCCATCTCCATGTCGTTCTGCGCTCCCGTGGTCACTTCGCTTAAAGTCAGCTCTTCGCTGGCCCTGCCTCCCAGCATCATGGCTATCTCGGAGATAAGCTCCTTCTTTGTCCAGTAATGCCTGTCCTCAAGGGGCGGGGTAAAAGTATAACCTCCGGCCAGCCCTCTGGGGATTATTGAAACTTTTTTCAGAGGGTTTACTTCGGCAAGCAGGAGCGACAAAAGGGCGTGCCCCGATTCATGCAAAGAAGTTATCTCTTTTTCTTTCTTGGACATGATATGGCTCTTCTTTTCCGGGCCCATGAGCACGCGTTCCACCGACTTTTCGAAATCGATCATCTCGATGGATTCTTTATTATTGCGCGCAGCCAGAAGCGCTGCCTCATTACAAAGGTTAGCCAGGTCAGCCCCGGAGAATCCGGGTGTCTGCGAAGCCAATGATTTAAGATCTACGTTTTCGCTGAGCTTTAACTTCCGCGAATGCACTTTTAATATTTCTTCCCTGCCGCGGATATCGGGGAGGTTAACGATGATCTGGCGGTCGAAGCGCCCCGGTCGAAGCAGGGCCGGGTCAAGCGTATCGGGACGGTTGGTCGCTGCAATCAGAATAAGCCCGTGCTGGGCGTCAAAGCCGTCCATCTCCACCAGCAGCTGATTAAGGGTCTGCTCTCTTTCGTCATGGCCTCCGCCTATGCCTGAAAAACGCAGGCGGCCCACGGCATCTATCTCATCGATGAAAATGATCGCTCCTTTCCCCGGGCTCTTGGCAGCGCGCCTGCCCTGATCGAACAGATCGCGCACGCGGCTGGCGCCCACGCCCACGAACATCTCCACGAAATCCGAACCCGAAATACTAAAGAAAGCCACCCCTGCCTCGCCTGCCACTGCCCTGGCAATAAGGGTCTTGCCGCAGCCAGGCGGCCCGACGAGAAGCACCCCTTTGGGGATCTTGCCTCCCAGCTTCTGGAACTTTTTGGGGTCCTTAAGGAACTCAATGACCTCTTTAAGCTCTTCTTTTGCCTCGTCGACGCCGGCGACGTCATTAAAGGTAACCTTTTCGTCCTTCTCTTCGCTGTGGATCTTGGGCCTTACCTTTCCGAAACCCATTATCCTGTTGCCCATCTGCTCGCCGCGCGCAGCCATCATCCACCAGAAGCCGATCAAAAGAATTATCGGGCCCAGGTTAAATAATAGCGCGGTCCAGAATGTCCTGGCTGGTTTTACTTCAAAGTGGCTGACGTTCTCACGTATAAGCTTCAGGAGGTCCGGGTCGTTTTCGGGTATATTCACGAAGAACTTGCCGCCCGTAGTGAGCTCGCCGTGCATTATATTGTCGGTCTTGGTAAGGCTCTTTATATCCTGGGGCTTATCCCTGAGAAGGGAATAAAGCCTGCTGTAGGCCATTTCTTTGGGCACCCCGCTGACCGGCACGGAAAAGCTGTTTACTATAATAAAGAACAACGCCAGTCCGATTATCCAGGCCAAAGGCGAGTTCTTAAACATATTTTTCTTTTGTTTTGATTTATTATGGTTTGCCATTAATTTAGGCTCCTTTTCGGGCAAATAATTATATCCTTAACTACTAGTAAAATCAAGTATTTCTTGAAATTTATTGGCCGTTTTTCCGTCTGGAAAACAGGATGGCTTTCTTGCGCTTTAGCGCGCGGATACCCAGGGGCAGGTCGACCACGGAGCCGTAAGGCCGGCATCTGGCCATGTCTTCGATCTCTTTGATATGCCCAAGCGTAAGCCTTCTGGTATCACCCTTTAAGAACGAATAAGCGTTACGTAATAACAGGCGCCTCATTGAAGGATGGAGGCGCATGAACCCCGGCAATCCGAACCTCCTGGCCTTGGCTGCAGGGGCTCTTTTAATACGGCAAGCCAAATAATCGTAATCGAGGCTCGAGCTTTCGGCAAGGTTTGCCAGCGCCTCTTTTATCCTGGGGTTATACCTCTTGGCCAATAGCGGCAATAGCTCCTTCCTGATCCTGTTACGAAAATATATATCCTGGTCATTGGTGCTGTCGCTACGGTACTCCTGCTTTCTTCTTTTTAAGAACGCCTCTATTTCCTTGCGCCTGACCTCTATCAACGGCCGGATAAAAATAACGCCCTTAATCCTGCGCAACGGGCTGATGCCGGCAAGGCCATAAAGGCCGGTGCCCCGCAGGATACGCATGAGAACCGTCTCTGCCTGGTCGTCCAAAGTGTGCCCCAATGCGATGGCATCCGCAGACGTTCTCCTGGCGACTTTTATGAAATACTCGATGCGCCGGTTGCGCGCCAGCTCTTCAAGCGAGCCTCTTTGCTTATTCTTGAGATCGGCTTCAGAGTAGTGGAAATCGACCCCGAGCCTTGCGGCTAATGCCTGCACAAACTTCCTGTCAGAAGCAGAGTCCCTGCGCAGGCCGTGGTCCAGATGGGCGACTGCCAGGCGAAGATTAAGCTCCCTGCTTAATTGATGCAAAATAAGCAGCAGGGCCACGGAGTCCGCGCCGCCGGACACGCCAGCCAAAACCCTATCGTTCTTCTTGATCAGGCCGTAACGCCTGATGGTATGCCTTGTGTTATTTAAGATATCCACGGCTACTTCTTATTCCTCAAGCTCTCAAGAACAGAAACCAGCAAATAAAGCGCAAGCGAACAAAACAGGCCTTTAGCCAAGAAATACCAGGGGATCGCCTCGTTGGCAAACTTACCCTTAAAGACGTCGTTGCCCAACAAGAAGGCATAGACGCAGATAAGCAAAACAGCGATGGCTACCGTAACCGTAAGAGTTTTAAGCTTGGCCATATTGCCTCCTCTTTAAAATATTATAAAATAATAATCAAATTATTACTATAAAAAGTTCAGGGACGGCCCCCTCTTGAGAACCGTCCCTGATGATTTTCTTTTGACTAACCTTTAGCTAATGGGGCCTGGGCTAAAACTTGAACAAAACAATACCCACACCGGAGGCGGATACCCTGAACCTGTCCAGCGCGGTCTTAAGCTTCGGCTTTTCATCATTGACCCATTTCCTGAAATCTTCGGGGTCATTAAACTTCCTGTCTATCCTGCCGTCATAATCCGTATCGGAGCGCGCCGAGATGAATTTACCGCCACGCGCAAAGATAAAAACATCGGGCTTGCCGTCATAATTGGTATCTGCCTCGACCTTCTCCTCTCCCGAAGCCTTTTTGGTGTGGACGATATCTGCCTTTCCGTCGTCATTGCTGTCAAGCTCCGTCCGGGTATCTGCGGAGAACACCCACATCTCGGGTTTGCCGTCCCTGTCAATATCGACCTTGCGGATAAGAGACTCTGCAGGCTGCGCCGGTTGCCCGTAACAATCAGCAATAACTAATAACGATCCCGCGAGAACTGCGGCCAAGACAATGTTTGTTTTCTTCATGGCGGCTCCTTTAAAAAGCAGCTTCGAAGCTGGTATTTTAATAGTGGCGGCGAGTGGCCCTGCCTCGCAGGACTCACTCATGAATTTACTACGAGTAAAATTCAAGTGGCGGCGAGTGGCCCTGCTTCGCAGGACTCACTCATGAATTTACTACGAGTAAAATTCAAGTGGCGGCGAGTGGCCCTGCTTCGCAGGACTCACTCATGAATTTACTACGAGTA
>CAZYCL010000006.1:0-70176 GCA_964645795.1 uncultured Planctomycetales bacterium | reverse complement strand
AGGACTCACTCATGAATTTACTACGAGTAAAATTCAAGTGGCGGCGAGTGGATTTCAAGCCACCTTCGACAAGTTGTCGGTGGCGCAGTCCCGCCCCTCGTATTATTCAGGGCGGGAAAACCACTGACCAGCTGCAATTTGAGAATATAGTGGCGGCGAGTGGCCCTGCTTCGCAGGACTCACTCATGAATTTACTACGAGTAAAATTCAAGTGGCGGCGAGTGGATTTAAACCACTGACCTATCGGGTATGAGCCGACTGCTCTATCAGGCTGAGCTACGCCGCCAAAATGATCCTGAATAATAATTAAGAACGTTAAGGTCCTTGCTCGCTTTGCTCGCAAGGATTAAATTCGGCCTGATAACTTATGTTCACTCGCTGGCGCTCGCTCCATAAGTTATGGCCTCATTTAAGTATGAGCCGACTGCTCTATCAGGCACAGCTACGCCGCCAAAAATCTATTTCAAGAGCCCCTATATTACCACACACAAATCCGTTTGCAACACAATTATAAGCTTCAGGTCTTGAAGAACTTCATTACCTTGTCCGCTTCTTCGGAGATGCGTTTGAGCTCCTGCAGGGCCTGGCGCTTGTGCTCTGACACTTCATGTTCGGAGATATCGCTGATCTTATCCCTCAGCGAACCGAAATGCGATTTTATCCTGCCCAGCTCCTGGCGGGTTTTAGCGATCATGCTGTTGAAGGAATCGGCGACATCCTGAAGCTGGTCAAGCTGCCTTATGCGGAAATTAAACGAAAAATCCCCTTCTTCCATATTCTTGATCGAATTCTTGAAACGGTGCAGCGGGCCGGCCAGCTTGTGCGAAACCACAAGAGTGACGATTATGGTCGCCAACCCCACCAGCACCGTCACCACCAACACGGTCTGGATGAGTATCGGCAGGATGAAATCTGCGGTGCTTCGCACCATAACCCGGGAGTTGATTATCGCCACGGTAGTCGACTGCGAAGCCAAATAATACATCGTAAGTATTGTCAGAAGGCCGCCTATGGCCACCAGGGCGCAGAACTTCAGAACGAACCTGGCCTGAAACTTCTTTTCTATGAAATAATTCTTGCGCTTGACGCTCTTGTTCTTTTCCATGGCTCCCCCTGTTTACCTGGTATCCTTTGAAGCCTGACCTTGCTCCTGAGCCCTGACCGCTTCGGCGGGTTCGAGCATATTGTATTTAATCTTGACCTCGGCGTTGCGGCGCAGCTCATCGACCCACTTGGCCATTGCCTGGGCCTCCATGAGCTTGGTGATCTCCCATTTTATCTGGTTGTACATCTCGGAATAGGGCTTATTGGTCTTTTTCTCCTTGAGCATCTTCTGGTATACATCTTCGACGGACTTGTCGCTTACGAATATCTTGGAAGAGTTCTCGCGGGCCTTGCGCTCCAGCCCCACCCTTAAAAGCGACTGCTCCCAGAACTTCTCTATGAGCTTCAGGAATGCCGGGTCGTGGTCAAGGCCCTTGGCCTGGGCATCCTGCAGGATCAGCTTGCGGTTCACCAGGTTATCGAGAAACTCCTTGCGCGAGGCCAGCGTGTCTTTCTGCCCGAAGTAAGAGTCTTTGAACTCCTGCTCAAATTCATCCCTGGTGATCTCATAGTCGTTGATCTTGGCGATCACGGGCTTATCCTGCTGCGCAGGCTTTGCGCAGCCCCAGCAGACAAGAGCTAACACAGCCAGAAAAAAGTATCTGCCCATAGACTCTCCTTTCCGCACCCAAAAGACCGGTCTTTTATCCTTCTAATTGACGAACTTGCGCACAAAAAGCAGGTATCCAACGGCCAGCGAATTAAGGCAGGCCAGCACCACGATCCCTGCGGCAATATCCTTTATCAGGCGTATCTTAGTATTATACTTCTCGCTGGTAGAATCCATCATCATCTCAACAGCCGTGTTGAATATCTCCGCCATGAAGACAAGGGTGACCGTAATACACAGGGCTACCAGCTCAATGCCTTTAAGCCGCATGTATAATCCGGCGATAAAAACAAGGACGCCGGTGATGAATATGATGCGCATATTGCGGTGGTATAAAAACAAATAACGTATGCCTCTTAAGGCGATCCTAAGGCCGTTTAGGAAACTACCCGAACCGAATATATTCCTGGTCAGCTTCATGCTATCTTCTCCTGAACGCCTCGGTAAAGGCGTCGCAATAAATATTCCTGTTCAGGATGAGCTGGGCGGCCGCCAAAGAATCCACCAGCTCATTATCCAGCGGGTCGATTATCGCCGCATCCAGTCCGCTTGCCATGGCCATAACCAGGAAAACCCGGTTGATGAGCCTCCTGGACTTGGCGCCCTGCGAAATGTTGCTCAGGCCTATCAAGGTCTTTGGGCTGGGCGTAGCTATCAGCTTGAAGTCGCTTATCGACTGCAGTATCTGAGTCATCTGCGGCTGCGCGACGTTTATCGGAAGGAGTATCGGGTCAAGATACAGGTCTTCCATGGGAAAATCCTGCTGTGCGCAGAACGCTACAATCTGGGCCGCAAGCTCCACCCGCTGGTCCCTGGTCTGAGGTATGCCTTTTGAGCTGATGGCGATGCCGATAAGCTGGGATCTATAACGCTTGGCCAGCGGCACTAACACCTCGAGCTTATCGGTATCAGCTGTCGTAGAGTTGATGATCGTTCTATTCCTTGCCGACTTTAACGCCGCCTCCATGACTGCGGGCTTGCTTGAATCAAGCGACAGGGGCTTATCGGTAACTTCCTGCACCGTCTCCACAAGCCAGCACATGTCTTCAAGCGGGGATTTGGACCCCGGGCCGTAGTTGATATCCAGCGCATCCACCCCTGCTTCGACCTGTTGGCGCGCGCACTTCTGAATAACGGCCTTATCCCTCTCTGCGATTGCCCGGGCAATCTTGCGATACATTCCGTTTATCAGCTCACCGATCACAAACATCGCTTAAGCCCCATACAGCTGGTCGATGTATTTTTTGACGTTCTCAACGGCCTTGGGATGCCTCATCACCAGGATGTCCGCGCCGGCCTGGATGAGAGCTACGGCGGTCAGCGTCTCCCAGATGATGCCGCGCTGCACGCGCGGCCCCCACGCAGGCATCTCGCTGTCGTTAATGCAGGCCTCCTTGGCCCTCCAGGTCTCGCTGCCCACAAAGCATATAAAGGGACTTGCCAGGCTCTTGTCGCCGGACAAAGCCGCCAGGCGCGCCCTCTCCATAATGGAATATGCGTATTCTAGTCCGTATCCCAGCGCCCCGATCGTCGGGTCGATGATTATGCGCTCCAGCGCCAAACCCATATCCGAGATAAGGATATTAAGCTGCTTGGCGATATTAATGTCAATGGGGCTCTCGGCGATGATGTTATGGCCGTCGGCCAGGACCGCGGCGGTAAGCGTCTTATAATTGTCCTGAAGGGCGCTGCCTATGAGACAGCGCTCGCCTTTGGCGGCTTCGGAACAGGCGGGAAGCACCAGGTTATCCTTGGCGGCATCGCCGCTTCCCACGATGATCAGGGGAGCTTCCACTTCTTTTAAGAGGCGCCTGATAAAACCCGCTTCCTCATCAGCGCCCTTGTTGCCGTAATCCGGATGCGCGCCCTGGAGCCTTACGCATAATAAATCGCAGTTTTCATCCCTGGCGCACTTCTTCGCCCACGATAAAGGATCATTCAAGTCCTTGCCGTAAATATCCGAGAGCTCCTGAGGCCAGTCCTGGGCAGGGCAGTCCCATATCTCATAGGCTATACGCACGCGGTTGGGCAAAGCGCCTTCCTTAAAAAGACAGGGCAGCGTTGACTGCCCGCCAACCTTTACAACGCGGCCGCGGCTGCCGCCCTCGGATCTGAGCGCCCCTATGGATATCTGCGCAACCCTGCCAGACCACTTCTCGAGCATCACCTCTTCCATATCTTATCTCCCAGTTTCTCAAGGGCAGTAAATATCTTACTGCCGCCTTTCAACTCCATTATCGTATCGCCCCGCAGGCTTATCTTCTCCAACTGCTTCTCGTAGGGCAGGCCGCCCAGATAAGCCAGCCCTGTCTCTTTAATTTTCCTGCCGGAGGCCTTGCCATCATAACGGTTCAGCAGAAGACAACGTTTCTCTATTTCCAGCTTAAGGCTGCCCGCCAATTCAGCTACCCTGGCAGCTGCTTTAAGCCCGACAGCCGTAGGGTCAGAGACAACCAGAAGCAGGTCTGCCTTGCGGGTAGTGCGCCTTGAAAGATGTTCAAGGCCGGCCTCGTTATCGATGATAATATAATCGTAATCGCTGATGAGCCTGGCCATCACCGAACGCAGTATATTGTTCACATAACAGTAGCAGCCCGGCCCTTCGGTCTTGCCCATGGTCAGAAGGTCAATGCCCCGGCCTTCAACGATCGAGGAGTGCACCTCGAACTCGACAAACCTGTCCTTGGTCATCCCGGAAGGGATACCCGACGCATCATCGGAGACCTTATCCAGGATACTGCCGATGCTCTCCTGAGGGATGAGCCCCAGCGCCTCTCCCAGGTTGCTGTTGGGGTCGGCATCTACAGCCAGGACAGAACCTTTTTTCTTTTCAGCGATAAGCCTGGCAAGGCAGGCGGCGACGGTGGTCTTTCCTGTCCCGCCTTTGCCGGCCATGGCAATGATGTATCCCATTACAATCCTAAGCTGGTAAACCTCGACAGGTCGGTATGCGGGAAAAAGAGCGCCGCCACATACTCATCCATATAAAGCGGGTCCACCGACAATTCAAAATAGGTTATCTTTTTAGCTATCTCCTCAGCGAGCTTCAATGCCCGGTATGAAAGCAGTATTTGCCTGGCCCCTGAAAGAGAGCTGTTACCGATGAACCTGAACTTGCTCCTTTCAAGGTCCGGCAGAAGGCCGATGGCAACGGCATTGTCAATATCCAAAAACGCCCCAAACCCTCCTGCCACATAGAACCTGCTTATCTGGAAGAAATCCAGGTCCATGTGCCTGGCGAGTATCGAAGTAGCGGAGTATATCGCGGCCTTCGACCTCTTGAGGTTATCGATATCCGCTTCTGATATCGTTATATCGGCCGTTGAATCCGCATCCTCCTTAAAGACCAGCACGAACTCCCTGCCCTCTTCTCCCATGCGGACGCGGCGGTTGGAGTGGTGACGGATCTTTCCGGCCTTATCGATGATGCCGGCCTTAAGCATGCAGGCGATAGCATCGATGTAGCCTGAACCGCAGATGCCCCTTGGCCGGGCATTGCCTACGGTGTTGCAGGCCACTTCAAAATCCTGAGCGTTGACCCATACTTTTTGTATGGCCCCGCGGCTGGCGCGCATGCCGCAGGTCAGGCCGCTGCCCTCGAACGCAGGCCCCGCGGATGCGGCGGCGGCGATCATAAAATCCTTATTCCCCAGCACTATCTCTCCGTTAGTGCCTATGTCGATAAACACGCAGATATCTTCTGACTTGAAAAGCCCGCTGGATATGACCCCGGCGGTGGTATCCCCTCCGATATAGCTGGAAACCCCAGGCACACAGGTAAGCATGCCTCGCGGGTTTATGTTGATCCCCGCCTCCTGCGCGCGCGCAGCCGGCAAAAAGTTTGCCGTCGGCACATAAGGCTCCCTGCGTATATAGGTAGGATCGACCCCTAAAAGGATGTGTAGCATCGTGGTATTGCCGGAGCAGACGATACCGGTTACGTCATTAAGGTCGACTTTATGCTCAGCGACCAGCTCCTTAATAAGCTGGTTCATGGTCTGGGCCACTGCCGAATGAAGCTTCAGGAGACCGTCTTTCTCCTTGGCGAATATTATGCGCGTGATCACATCGCTGCCGAAGCTGGTCTGCTTGTTATAGCTGGCCCTGGAGCCCAGGACCCTCCTGCCATTCAGATCCACCAGTTGGCAGGAGATGGTGGTAGTCCCCACGTCAAAACAAAGACCGAAGTTCTTTGAAGAGGTGTTGCCGGGCTCGATAAGCATGATCTCAAGCGTATCGTTCTTCTTGCCCAGCGTTACCGTGACCTTCCAGTCAGAATCCCTTAATAGCTCTCCCAGCTGCCTTACGTTGGAGAGCGCCGCCTGCAGGACCGGCAGGTCCTGCGTTTTTTTGAGGTGGCAGTAGAGCCTTTCCAGGTCGCTTACCCGGTCATTCAAGTCCGGCGGGGAAAGCCTGAGAAAGACCTTGGTGGTAAGCGGCTCATGCTGAAAAGACGTTTCTTCCTCAGGGGCCGCTTCTACGATATCCGTAGAATCCGAGAACACGCCCCGCAGCCTCTTTTCAAGCTCATCCGGAGAGATCGTATCAGGCTCCTGGCGCGACTGCGCAGGTATCTCTATCTCAAGGTCGCTGCGCACGAAAGTATTGCAGGCAAGGACAGTCCTGTTCCTGCGCTCTTCGGCGCTTAAGGCGGCGCTGGGCCAGGAGACAACCTCGCCCTTGCGCACCAATACCTTGCACCTGCCACATACCCCGTCGCCTCCGCAAGCAGAGTTTATCTCGATGCCGCAGGATAAAGCTGCGGCGAGTATGGTCTTGTCTTTATCGACCTCGACCGTCTTTTTATCGGGATAAAATGTTACTTTGAACTTTTCCATTGTAAATCAGATTTTCAGCATCATGGCAAACCACCGGTGACTTGGTGACGCGCTGACTTAGTGACCCCAGCTATAAGTTCTTAAGGAACGACGGCAGCCCCGCGGCCTCCTTCGGGCCGACGATGACTTCCCAGCCGCTTTGATCTTCCAGATCTCCGCTCATCACCGCCAGATACCCCGGGATGACCGCTCTTTTGTTCTTTACCAGATCCTGCGCAGCCATCTTTTGCATGGCCTTGGCAATAATCTCGGCGTTGAATTTTTCCGCGGCCCACGCCGTCAATACCGACATGCCTTCAGTATCCACGCTCATGATAAAAGAAGGAACTTTGCTTGCCTCCACCTCTCCCAGCACCGTATAGTAGGAGAGCGAAAAGTTGGTAGTGATCAAAAGCGGGGATTTATCATTTACGCGGCCGACTGAATATATCTTGGGATCCACCTGAAGGGGTTTCTGGGGGTCGGTATAAATATTTTGCCTGAGCGTCAATAACCCCAGCGCCTGCCAGCTGGCAATATTGCTTAAGAGGAGTATCCCGGCGTACTTACATATATAAGAAGATACCTCCATCGCTTCCTCGTAAGGGTCTTCATTTTCGACGCAGGCCAGCACCGGAAAACCGAGGACGCGCATCGATCTCTTCAAAGCCAGCCTTCTTACCTGGGTCAGCTCCCATATCCTGTCGACAAGCGAAGCTGACGGCACCTCTATCACCAGCTCCGATACGCCCAGCCTGGAAGCCTCGGCGCTTAAGGCAGCTGCCTCATCCAGGTCCGAAGCTGAAATTACAAGGGCAAGCTTGTGGGTTTTTACGAGCTCTGCCATCCGGGCCAGGTTATCTTTTGAGGCTTTATAGATGAGCGGCCTTTTCTCGGCGCACAAAGCAAGCGCTTCTCTTAATGCCTCGACATCATCGCTCATCAGGACAACAGGCAACTTGCTGGCCTGCGTTACCAGTTTCAAGGCCTCAATAAACCTCTTGGCGGCCCCGCACTGCCTGACGGCGACCAGATTAACCGCCAGCCTCTGGCCAACGCGCTCGAAATCAAGCCCGGCTATCGCTGCCAGATCCTCTTTTATCCGGCTGTCTGTAGATTTGTCTTCGATGATATAACCTATCCCGCAGGGATTACGGAACTTCTCCTCATGGCGAAAGAGCACGGTCTCGTTGCCTGTCTCAAACTTCTCCTGGCCCGTGCCGATACTTACCAGCTTTATCGGCGGCTTACTGGAAGCCTCCAGCACCTCTTTGGCTTCGTTGCTGACATACGGGCATTTGTCTATAGGCACGGCCTTCTTTGCCAGTTGCATGGCAAAAGCCAGGCATGTCTGAAAACCGCACTCGCGGCAGTTGGTCTTGGGAAGAAGCTTATAGATGTCAAGCCCGGAAAGCGCCATTCTTTATACTCCTTTTTTATTGAGAAGGCTGGCGAAGTAACCCGCGCCAAAGCCGTTATCGATATTCACCACCGCTACGCCCGGAGAACAACCGGTAAGCATGGTAAGTAATGAAGACAGCCCTTCGAAGTTGGCGCCGTAGCCGCAGCTGGTGGGCACTGCCACGACCGGCGAGCTCACCAGCCCGCTGACAATGCTGGCCAGCGCCCCCTCCATGCCTGCTACGACGATGATGACCTCGGCCTTTTGCAAAAGCCCGCGGTGGTCCATGAGCCTGTGCACCCCTGCCACGCCCACGTCATAGAGCCGGCTGACTTTGGAACCCAGAAGCTGGGCGGTAACTGCCGCCTCTTCGGCAACCGGTATATCGGATGTCCCGGCGCAGATCACCAGCACCTGCCCCCTGGGAACGCGCCTGCCTGCCTGGAGCAAAAACCCTATCCTGGCAGTCGGCTCATACTTAAGGCCGGGAAAACTTTTCTTAAGATAGGCGAAGGTGGCTTTATCGAGCCTGGTAAGCAGGAGATCCTGTTTGCTCTGAAGTATGCGCCGCGAGATCTCCCTTATATGCTCCTTCTTCTTGCCGGGGCAGTATACCGCTTCGGGGAAACCCCTGCGTCTTAAACGGTCGGTGTCCACTTTGGCAAATCCCAATTCGCAGTAACCACGCTGCGCAAGGCGCATCAGTAGCCCTGGAAGATAAAGACCAGTAGCGCAATGACCACAACCGCGATCAAAACGTAAAAATCATTGAAGTAAAGAAAATCCGATACCCTGTCCCAGCCAGTGTAGATCTTGCCCTGGACAGCCTGAGAAACCTGGCGGGGGTTGTTCTTTCTGTAACCCAGGACCTGTTCTTTCTTAAAACGCAGGTATACCCCCCCGACTTTATAGGCGGGGATCGCCCCGCTCTCAGCCAGGTCAATAACATCCTTTTCGCTGATGCCTAAAAGTATAGCGACTTCCCTGACGGTCAAAAGTTTTTCTTCTGCCATAGTGAACTTGGGTTACTTTCCTATCTTTCCCGACGCTATCCAGTCGTCGATGGCCTTACGCTCGAATTTCCAGTTGTTGCCCTCTTTAAAACCCGGGACCTTTCCGGAGTTGGCCCAATCGGTGACCGATGAGATATCCACCTCGATGTAACGCGCCAGCTCCTCGGCGTTGAGGAAATCGTGCAGCATAGAACACTTGCCTTCCAGGATCGCGCCCTCAGTGACATTCAGGCGCGCCGGGAAAACATCGCCTTCCACTATCGCCGTAGGCAGAAGCGTCAGGCTTTCCTTGGCGGTTATCCGGCCCTTGACCCTTCCGCCGATAACGATATTATCGCCTTCGATGATCGCGTGCACTATCGCGGTCGGCCCGATGGTCAAAGTGCCTCTGACGTCCAGATTGCCGTCAAACCTACCGTTAACGCGCAAGTTCACCGGGTCCTTGAAACTGAGCGTCCCTTGCATCGAGGCATCGACATCCAAGAGCTTTTCATCCACTTTCTTTTTAAACGCCATGATCACCACCTCTTTCCGGTTTTGACTGACTTCTATATTTGGAGAATACCTTGCTTTCGACTATCCGAAGAGCGATAAGGGACAGGAGGCTGAACAGCGCGGTAAAGACCGCGCCCAGGATGAAGCCGCAGCCGACTGCCAGGCCTATGGCCGCCACAACCCACAAACTGGCTGCGGTAGTCAGGCCGCGTATCCCCTCCATGTCGCGCATGATGGAACCGGCCCCGATAAAACCGATACCGGTTATCACGCCGGCAGCTATGCGGGCAGGGTCGCCCCTGACCATACCGCTATATATATCAAAAACATATATTGATGTCAACATGATAAGCGCCGAACCGAGGCTCACTAATATGTGCGTGCGCAACCCCGCGTTACAGCGGTGCCACTGTCTTTCCGCGCCGATCAGGCCGCCCAGGACCGCAGAAACGCCCAGCCTCCAGAGGACATCAGTATCAGAGACCATATTTGCCTCTCCTTCCGTTTTTAGGCAGTTGTCGGGACTAAATCCAGCCCCGAAACATGACCTTTCTTATAAAGCACGGACCCCAGCCCGGCCACCATTGCCGCGTTATCCGTGGAAAGATCTTTCCGCGGAAAATAACAGCTCAAACCCTGCCGCGCGAATACCCGGCTGAAACTGCGGCGCAGCTCCATATTGGCTACCACTCCGCCACCGATGACCAGGCTTGAGGCTTTTTTCATCCTGCAGGCGGTGAGGGATTTTTCAATAAGGGCGTCGATCACCGAACGCTGGAACGACGCGGCGATGTCGTATTTTTCCAAAGGCTTCAGCCGCCTTCCCGCGACCTTATAAAGCACCGCGGTTTTGATGCCGCTAAAGCTGAAGTTCAGCGGACTCTTGGTGCCCGAACATCTGAAACGGTATCTTTTACCGTCACCCCGGAGGGCGACTTTTTCTATCGCGGGTCCGCCGGGATAGCCCAACCCCAGGATCTTAGCCACTTTGTCAAAAGACTCGCCGCAGGCGTCGTCCTGCGTGTGGCCCAGTAGTTCGATGCGATCGAAATCCCTGACATAAAACAAGCTGGTGTGCCCGCCTGACACCACCAATGACACAAAAGGCAACCGGATATCCTTATTGCTCAAGACTGCCGCGTAAATATGGCTGTGGATGTGGTTGACTCCGATAAGCGGACAGCCCAGCGCCAGCGAAAGCGACTTGGCAAAGGAAACCCCCACGAACAATGAACCAAGCAGCCCCGGCCCGCTGGTAACGCTGATAAGGCCGATGCGCCTTAAGCTGACGCGCGCCCTCGAAAGCGCAGAGCAGCTTACCTCGGATATGGTCTCCAGCTGCCTGCGGAAGGCTATCTCGGGGACGATCCCCCCGAACTTCTGATGCGCCGCCAGGCTTGAGGCAACTTCATTGGAAAGCAGTTTCTTGCCGTCAAGCACCACAGCCGCGGAAGTCTCATCACAGGATGTCTCAATTCCCAGCGTGTACATCAATCCACCAGCTGCGAAACGTAGACGAATTTATAACCCTGCCTCTTAAGCTCCGGGACCATCTCTGCCAGCACCTGCAGGGTCTTCTTGCGGTCATGCCCGATGCCTATGGCATAACCGCGCGAACCGGCCTTCTCTTTAAGCTCATCCAGCTGGGCCTTGATGTACTTTTCATCGTTGGAGTTATCCAAAAACACTTCCCTGCCGGCAAAAGGGATACCTATCTGCCTGGCGATCTTAGCAACGACGGTCTTTCCGGTATAGCTATCAAGGAAATACAGGCCGCGCTTTTTCAGCTCGCCCAAGACTATCCTCATCACCCTGGCATCGGCGGTAGCCTTTGAGCCCATATGGTTGGAAACGCCTTTGACATTTTCGAGCATGCTCAAATCTTTATCAATAATGCTCTTTATCTTGGAGGCGGACATGTTAACGGTTATCGTATCCTTCTCCAGCTTATACTTTTCCCGCGGCTCCATCGGTAAATGCAGGATCACCTCGAACCCCATATCGTGGAGGCGACGGCTTAACTCCGCAGAATATTTAAGATTAGGAAGGATGGCCGCGGTAAGCGGGGCGTTGATGCTGGCGGCGATATCCAGGTTATTTGTATTATAGCCCCAATCATCGAGCACGATGGCGATCTTGCCTTTCGGCGCCGCTTTTGCCGGGACGGCCGCGGCAGGCGGGGCAACCGCCGCAACAGGGGCGGCTTTTTCCCGTATGAGCCTGACCTTGATGACCTCTTTCTTTCTCATCGCCGACCACTGCGCAATGATCACCGCCAGAAGCACGCCGATTATAAGAAGGTATATCTTTTCTCTTTTCACTTCTGCTGAACTTCCTTTCTCTCCTGGTTGTAGAACCTCGCGGCCTTGAGGGCGTCAATTGCCCGCATGATCTGGTTATCGCTCTTGTAATCCGCGTCCTTTTCAGCCTTTATTTCCTTGTCCTTGTTCTCCAGCTGTTCAAATAACTCTGTCGCGCCCCCGTCAGCTAACTTGTTGGCTTCGGGCACTATCTTTGCCTCCTCTACCACTATATCCGGCATTACGCCCTTGCCGTGTATCTCGTAGCCCTGGGGCGAATAATACTTGCTGGTAGTCAGCCTCAGCGCCGAACCGTCGCCGAGGGGGATGACTGTCTGCACCGAGCCTTTTCCGAAACTCTTTACCCCCATGATCAGGGCGCGGTGGTAATCCTTAAGGCAGGCCGCGACTATCTCGCTTCCGGAAGCCGAGCCTTCGTTGATCAGTATCACCACCGGGACATTTAATATGGGGTGATTGGCGCGGGAGAAGAACTTGTAGTCCTGGGATGGCTTGCGGCCTTTGGTATAAACGATGAGCTTGCCTTTTTCAATGAACTTCTCGGTGACTTTGACCGCCACATCCAGAAGCCCGCCGGGGTTATTGCGCAGGTCCAATATCAGTGCGCTCATATTGGACTTGGTCAGCCTGCTTAAGGCCATATTGAAGTCATGCGGGGTATTCTCACGGAATTCAACCAGCCTTATGTAGCCGATCCCTTCCTCAAGTATCCTGGCCTCCTTGATATCCTTGACCCTGATGATATCCCTGACGATCCTGAAATCCAGGAGCTTCTTCTCCGACTCGCGCAATACCGTGATGTTGACCGCCTCGCCGGGCTTGCCGCGCATCTTCTTGACGGCGTCCGACAGGGACATGTCGCGGGTAAGCTCGTTGTTTATCTTGACGATCTTGTCATTGGGCTTTAAGCCCGCCTTCCAGGCCGGCGTATCCTCTATGGGAGTGATCACGGTGATCAGGCCGTCCTTTATGGTTATCTCTATGCCCAGTCCTCCGAATTTGCCCTCGGTATCGACCTTAAGCTCATTGTAGGTATCGGGGTCCATGAACTGGCTGTGCGGGTCAAGCGAAGAAAGTGTCCCCTTGAGCGCCCCATAAATAAGGTCCTTGGCTTTAGTATCATCAACGTACTCTTCGCGGATGATAGTGAGCGTGTCGGCAAAGAGCTGGACCTGGCGGAAAAGATCGTCTTTGGCCCTGGCCTTTTCCCCAGCGCTTACCGCCAGCGACGCCGCGCCAAAAACGCCGGCCGCCAACACCAACCCTATGAGCACTTTCTTAAGCATCAGTCAACCTCCGTTTTAGTATCTCCTGCGCGGCTTTGGGATTAGCCTTACCTTTGCTCTTCTTCATCAGCTGCCCCACCAAAAACATCAGCGCATTATCTTTGCCGTTCTTGAAATCCTGGGCAGACCTGGCATTCTCCTTTATCACCTCGTCCGCCAGCGCCTGAAGGCTGGCGTCATCGGAGATCTGCGCCAGGTTCTTCTCCTTTACGATATCAGAGGCGGCGCGCCCCGATGCCAACATCTCTGCCAGGACGGTCTTTGCGGCGAGGTTTGAAATAGCCTGCTTTATCTCCACAAGGCTTACCAGCTCCACAATATTTTCCGGAGTGACCCCGGCATCCGATATCCTGACATTGTTTCCCGAAGCGAGGCTGGTAAAGGGGCCGATCAGCCAGTTGGCCAGAGGCTTGAGGCTGCGGCCTTTTAAAAGCTTAAAACACTTCTCCGCGTAATCGGCGTTGCCCCTGTCGGAAACGAGGATCCCGGTATCGTATTTTGAAAGCCCGTACTCCTTCATGAAACGCGCCGCCTTCTCTCTCGGCAACTCGGGGATGGAACTTTTTATCTCTTGAGTTTTTTCCTTGGTGATGAAAAAAGGCGGAAGGTCCGGTTCAGGGAAATACCGGTAATCCTTGGCCTCTTCTTTGGTGCGCATGGTGACGGTCTTTAAGCCCCTGGCATCCCAGAGCCTGGTTTCCTGTACCACCTGCCCGCCGCTCTCCAAAACCTCTATCTGCCTCTCGATCTCATAAGCGAGGGCGTCTTTGACGCCTTTGAAAGAGTTCATGTTCTTGACTTCCGTCTTGGTGCCCAGCTCTTTGGAGCCCTTAGGCCGCATCGAAACATTGGCATCGCAGCGCAAAGACCCTTTCTCCATATCGCAGTCCGAAACATCCAGGTACTTGACGATGCTTTTAAGGGCAGTGAGGTACTCGTAGGCCTCCTGCGGAGAATGGATATCGGGCTCACTTACGATCTCCAGCAGCGGTATGCCGGCGCGGTTATAATCCACGAGGCTTTGGCCTTCAGCGTGGATAAGCTTTCCCGCATCCTCTTCCAGATGACAACGCTTTATCCTTATGCGCCTGACCTTGGCCTCATCTTCCAGTTCGATATCGATATAGCCGTCTTTGGACACGGGAAGGTCGTACTGCGATATCTGATAATTCTTGGGCAGGTCAGGGTAATAATAATGTTTGCGGTCGAATTTGGTGTACTCCTGGACGATGCAATTAAGCGCCAATCCCACCTTTATAGCGTACTCTAATGCTGTTTTGTTGAGCACCGGCAGAGAACCCGGCAACCCCAGGCATACGGGGCAGGCCTGGGAGTTAGGGGGCTTGCCGAACTCCGTAGAACAGCCGCAGAAAGCCTTGGTTTTGGTATCAAGGTGGATGTGGACTTCCAGCCCTATGACCGCTTCGTATTCCATTATATTTTAGGCCTCATCTTATGCCACGGCGTTGCCTGCTCGTAAGCGTAGGCCACTCTCAGGATAGTCTCTTCCGCAAACGGCTTTGCCAGTATCTGCAGCCCCACGGGAAGGCCGGATTTAGTGAACCCGCAAGGCACTGAGATCGCCGGGATGCCCGCCAGGTTTGCGCAGATGGTAAAGATATCCGAGAGGTACATCTTCAAAGGGTCTTCGGCCCTCTCTCCGATCTTGAATGCCGGGGTCGGAGAGGTAGGCGTTACAATACAGTCGCACTCCCCGAACACCCTGTCAAAATCCTGCTTTATAAGCGTGCGGACCTTCAGCGCGCGCAGGTAATAAGCGTCGTAATAGCCGTGCGAGAGTCCGAAGGTGCCCAGGATTATCCTTCTCTTTGCCTCCGCGCCGAAACCCTCGTCGCGCGTCCTCTTATACATATCGATGATGTTCTTGGCCGCCGACCGCAGCCCGTACTGCACTCCGTCAAAACGGGCCAGGTTTGAGCTGGCCTCTGCAGTAGCCACGACATAATAAACCGGCACGGCATATTTGGTGTGCGGCAAACTCACTTCTTTTTCCGCTGCGCCCAATTCTTTCAGCTTGGCGATAGCTTCGCTGACTATGGCCTTTACTTCCGGGTCTATGCCCTCTACAAAGTATTCTTTGGGGATACCGATCTTCAGGTCATTGATATGGCCGTTTAAAGCCAGGGTATAATCCGGCACGTCCATATCCGCGGAGGTGGAATCTTTTGCGTCATGGCCGGCTATCAAATTGAGGAGCATCGCCGCGTCACGCACGTCCCGGGTAATCGGCCCTATCTGGTCAAGGCTGGAGGCAAAAGCGATGAGCCCGTAGCGCGAGACCCTGCCGTAAGTAGGCTTTAATCCCACGACCCCGCAGAACGCCGCAGGCTGACGGATAGAACCGCCGGTATCCGAACCCAGCGCCCAGACCGCCTCGCCTGCCGCAACCGACGCGGCACTGCCGCCGGAAGAGCCTCCCGGCACGCGGTCAAGCCCCCAGGGGTTATGCGTCGGCCCAAAACATGAATTCTCGCAGGAAGAACCGAAGGCAAACTCATCCATATTGGCCTTAAGGTCAAAGATGTAGGCGCCTGCGTCTTTCAAGCGCCTGATAACCGTGGCATCATATGCGGGCTTAAAGCCTGCCAGGATCCTGGAGCAGCATTCTGTATTAAGGGCCTGCGTGCAGATATTGTCTTTTATGGTGATGGGGATGCCCTTAAGGATATTAATGTTAGCGGCGATCTCTCTGGCAGGCCCACTGTTCATATCACCGGCGCGCACGTAGGCACACACGCTATTATCCACCGCTTTTATCCGTTTCCTCAGGCCGTCGATAACATCGGAGGCAAAGAGCTCCCGGGAGTTGATTTTCTCCAGTATCTGGTGGGCGCAAAGATCGTCTAGCTTATCGGGAACGGGCATATCTTACTCTATGATCTTGGGTACGACAAAAAAATCGCCTTCTTTACGAGGGGCGCAGTCCAAAGTTTTTTCAGTGGAGAGGGGATCCGCAAGCAGGTCCTGCCGCCAGACATTGCTTATCGGCAGTATATGGCTGGTGGGCGCCACTCCTTCGATATCTGCCTTTGCCAGCGTATCAATAAAGCCGACAATGCTTTGCAGCTGAGTCGAAAACTTTTCAAGTTCTGCGGGCCCAAGCTCTATGCGCGCCAGATGCGCCACATATTCGACTGTTTTCTTGTCAATAGCCATGATCCTCCTTTAATATAGATTGTATATATTATCACCCTTTACGGAGAAAGTCAAAATATTAGTGCTTAAGGCCCCGGAATTTCTTACGTATAAAAATATAGACAAATCCCAGAATTCCTGTAGAATACTTAACTATATATCCCATCGACCAATGGCCAAAAAAACCAAAGAGAAAAAAGTCCGCTATTACCTTACTGAAGAAGGCCGGTTCGTAATCGAGAATTACAACCTTTCCAAGCCCTTTGCTAACTTCTTCCCCGGTATCGCTGGAAAGTACGGCATCCCCTTATGGGCATTTTACGTAAACCGCGCCCAGGGCATTTCCTGCTTAGGAATAAAAGACAAGGACCACGCGATACTGGAGTACTACCCTGTCAATAAAGCCTGGCAGACGGTCTCCACCCACGGCTTTCGCACCTTCATAAAAGTGAACTCCGGCTCAAAAAGCTTTTTCTATGAGCCCTTCCACAACGGTTTTACAAACCTGGGCTTTGATATCGAAAACCGCATGCTCATTTCGGCGGCAGAGCTGGCCATCGAGGAAACCAACCGCTCCCTGGGCCTGCAGATAAAAGTCGAGTACTTCGGAATACCGAACTCTCCCTTTGCGGCCCTGGCGCGCATAGTCACCTTAAAGAACGCCTCCAGGTCATCCCGCAGCCTCCAGATGCTTGACGGCTTGAGCCAGATACTTCCCTTCGGGACCAATGAGTTCTGCCAGAAAAAGATGAGCCGGACTATCGAGGCCTGGATGGAAGCGCAGAATATGGAAAAAAAGACGCCCTTCTTTAAGCTGATGGTCGACCCTGCTGACAGGCCCGAGGTCACCCATATCCACGAAGGGCATTTTTATCTGGGCTTTGCGCAGGGCGCCAAGAAGAGCGGGATCATCCGGCCGATAATCAACCCCGACAATGTATTCGGAGAGGTCCTGGACCTTTCCCTGCCCTACCGGTTCGTCAAAAACTCCCGGTTTGCCCCGCCAAAGAGCGAGATACTGAAAAGCAAGACCCCCTGCTCCTTTGTCCCCGTTAATGTAAATCTGGCCCCGGGCAAAGAGTTCGTGCTTTGCGCGCTTGTAGGCCACGCCAGGAATAAAGAACTGCTCAACGATAACCTGGCCATGATCACCTCCTCGGATTACCTGGCCTTAAAACGGCAGGAAAATAACGCCATCATCTCCAACATCCAGGACGACATCTTTACTTCTTCGGGCTCGCGCGTGTTTGACCTTTACTGCCGCCAGACCTACCTGGACAATGTCCTGCGCGGCGGATATCCTACGGTGTTCGCCTCAAAGGGCCAAAGGTCGGTATTTTATCTTTATTCACGCAAGCACGGCGACCTGGAAAGGGATTATAACAACTTCCAGCTTCAACCCACCTACTTTTCGCAGGGCAACGGCAATTACCGCGATGCAAACCAGAACCGCCGAAACGACGCCTGGTTTAACCCCGATATCGCCGAAGAGAACCTCCTGCTCTTCTTTAACCTCATCCAGGCTGACGGCTTCAACCCGCTGGTGGTAAAAGGCGTCAACTTCTCACTTAACGACGAGGTGGAGCTGGCCTGGAAGCTCAAGGACCACGTTTGCAGCGAAGACCTCTCCAAGATCATTGCCTTTACTTCCCGGCCTTTCAGTCCGGGAGAGCTGATCATGTTCCTGGAAACCAAGGGCATCTCTTCAAACCTCTGTTATGACGATATGATCGGCGCGGTCATCTCCTGCTGCTCCAAGATCCAGGAAGCCGAGCACGGTGAAGGTTTCTGGACCGACCACTGGACCTATAACCTTGATCTCTTGGAAAGCTTTCTTGCCTTATATCCCGAGAAGTATAGGGAGATATTCTTTGAAAATAAGCAGTTCACCTTCTTTGACAATACCGAAACCGTCAAGCCGCGCTGCGAAAAGTATTTGCTCAGGGACGGCCACCCCAGGCAGTCGCATGCGCTGGCGCCCGATACCGCGAAAAAAGAGCTCATCCGCAAAAGAGGCTCACAGCCTCATCTGTTAAGGGACAATTACGGCCACGGCAAGATCTATTATACCAGCCTCATAAACAAGCTCCTCTGTATCCTGGCGAACAAACTCTCCTCGCTTGACCCCTTCGGCACAGGCGTTGAGATGGAGGCGGACAAACCCAGCTGGTTTGACGCGCTAAACGGATTGCCCGCGCTCTTCGGCTCATCCGTTTCTGAAACATTAGAGCTAAAAAGGCTGGTGCTTGTCGCCAGGAAGGCGCTCAAAGACAATAATATCGAGAAAGTAAACATTACCGAAGAGATAAAAGAGCTGCTCTGGGGGATCTGGGGGATACTTAAGAATAACGCAGGCAACGAAGCTGCGGATATCGCCTATTGGGATGAGAGCTCTACCCTGAAGGAAGAGTACCGCCAGAAGACCAAGTTCGGTTTTAGCGGCAGGGAAACCGAGGTAAGCGCCTCGCAGCTATTGGAGCTGCTTGATGCCGCACTTGAGAAGCTTGACCACGGAATAAATAAAGCCTATGACCGGCAAAAACAGACCTACTGCTCTTACTTAATAAATGAAGTCACTAAATACTCTATCATCAGGGACTCCCTTATCAAAGTTGACGAATTCCGCCAAAAGAAAGTCGCCCTGTTCCTGGAGGCTCCGGTGCACGCCCTGCGCTTAGCCCGGGACAAACAGGAAGCCAGGGCCCTGTATGAGGCGGTGCGCAAAAGCGCTCTTTACGACAAGAAACTGAAGATGTATAAGATAACCGAATCGCTAAAAGATATGCCTATGGAGCTTGGCCGCTGCCGGGTCTTTCCTCCCGGATGGCTGGAAAACGAATCCGTCTGGCTGCATATGGAGTATAAATTTTTGCTTGAGCTGTTGAAGCAGGGGCTTTACGAAGAGTTCTACGCGGAGTTCAAGAATATCCTTATCTGCTTCCAGGACCCCAAGGCCTACGGCAGGAGCATCCTGGAGAACTCATCATTTTTGGTAAGCAGCGCCTTTCCGGAGAAACAGCTGCACGGCAACGGCTTTGTGGCAAGGCTCTCCGGCTCAACCGCGGAGCTCATACACCTGTGGCTGATGATGAACCTGGGGCCCAAGCCCTTTTACCTGGATATCTCCGGGAATCTTACGCTCAGGCTCCAGCCGATAATCGCCGGCTGGCTCTTCGATAAGAAAGGAAATTACAGCTTCAACTTCCTAAGGACAGTGCGCGTCAACTACATCAATCCTTCGCGCAGGGCCACCTTCGGCTCAAAAGCCAGCCGCATCACCACCATCACCTTCACCGATGCCGAGGGCAAGGATGTAGCGCTCTCCTCCTCGATCATCCCCGCGCCTTACGCCGACCAGATCCGCTCGAGAAGAATCAAAGAAATTAACGTTTACCTAGAATAGGGTGCGCCAGTAGGTCCGTCACAAACACAAAGGCGGCCCGTTCTTTCGAACGGCCGCCTTCACTCGTAGCATACTTCCACTCTGACTAAAATAAGTATAGTTTATCCGATATGGTTAATCAAGACAAATCAGGGCGCAGTCAGCCACCCCGGGATCTAACTGCGCCCGTTCTTGAACCACCTTGGCGGGATTCGAACCCGCATCATCCCCTTAGTCAGAGTGGAGCATTATCCGTTATGCCACAAGGGGGTCAAGCGAAAGAATTCTCATCTTTCGCCATAATAGACGCGGGGCAGGCTAAAATCTAACGCGGGAAAACGGCAGGTTTATGGAAGCTGGTGGACAGCCGGTTATAAGATCAGTTACTTCTTCTCTGCGAGCTTCGATTCGACTTTCTCCGCGCCTAAAACAAGGTCATTAAGCACAGAGCGCAGCTCCTCTTCGGCCAGGATGCGCTTCTTAAAGCTGGCCTGGCTTAACCTCGGAAGCTTAAACAGGTTCTTTGCCCAATAGAGCTTGTTTTCGGCAGCAGAATAAGAAGTGTTCTCGGTAGGCTTGTAACTACTTAGAATATTCCAGGGGTTGGTTTGCGATGAAGCGACGGGAATGATGTATATAGATGCGCTCTCGGAAGAAAGCTTTAATGCCCAGAAAACTACCTTCCTTCCCTTGTAAACGGCCTCCACTACATGCGCCGGAAAGAGGTTCCAGTAATACCGGGTCTCTACGCTGGTCCCCAGTATTTGGGCCACATTTGAAAAGTTCTTATGCAATATCCTGCGCTGCCACCGGAAGGCATAGAATAAAACAATCACCGGCGCAAAAGCCGCAATAAAAACCACCAGCGGATCTCTGGATTCGATCATCCCGTCTCCTTGCTTGAGATGAGTATAGCGCACTCTTTTTTATTGAACAATATGAATAAATAGGCTGTTAGATTTAGATCCCTTGCGCCTCAATTATAGCGCAAAGGAGGACCCATGAAAAATGCGATTACGAAAGAGAACCTTGAACAAAGAATTTTTGTGATCAGGGAACACAAAGACATGGTTGGCAGGGATCTGGCTGATCTTTAAGGCGTAGAAACAAAATATCTTAACCGTCAAGTAAGAAATAATATCCGCAGATTCCCGCAGGAGTTCATGTTCCGGCTAACCGAGGAGGAAAAGAATGAACTGGTAACAATTTGTCACCGGTTCAGCACCATGAAACATTCTGCTTCCCTGCCCTTTGTCCTTACTGAACACGGCGTGACCATGCTTGCCAGTATCCTTAACAGCGAGCAGGCAGTAAAAATGAGCATATTAATAGTCCGGGCTTTTATAAAACTGCGCAAGATATTATCAAGCCATAAAGAAATAACCTTTAAGCTTACAGGACTGGAAGCAAGGATCAATAAACATGATGCAGATATCCTAACGATCATCCAAGCGCTAAAACAGCTCCTCAAACCGCCGAAACAAGACGAACGCAGGATCAAAGGATTCGGCAGATAGCACAGCCTGATTTGCAGTAGTTGGTTTATGGGGGTTGGTGGATGGTTAGGTTGTTGGTGGTTAGTTGGTTAAAACTCAGAGACGCTTCCCAAATCGCCGTTATTATGTCAGGTAAAGCAGATTTTTCCGTTGGGTGTCACCTCTGGGAACATCTCGCTATTCTGCTGCACGACATGACCCGCTAGCTAATACTTGAACAGCCATTCTGTAAGGGACAGTCCCCTTATGCAGGCAATTGATAGCCTTGGCGGGGACAGTCCCTACTGCCATCGCAAACTATAACTGCCTTAATTTTACTGCTTAGTTGAGCTGGTAATCGTATAGGTATAACCGAACTTGCAGCCCACTGTCGGCATGCCGCCGGTGTATCCGGGCTGGGCAGAAAGCTCTTCCAGCCATGCTTTTGCTTCTCTGTCAGAGGTAAAGGTCCTGTGCCACCAGTCGCTCGGGTTGCCGTGTGCGGTTTTTCGTTCTTCAAGGTCGTCGGTCAGGCCAACGTACTTCATCCCTCTGCCTCCTGTGTTTTAAGCTGCTACGTAAGGGACAGTCCCCTTATGCAAGCAATTGATAGCTTTGGCGGGGACAGTCCCTTCCACATGAACTCTTATTTAACGCTTGGAGGCAGGTCAGGTTGACCTGTTTCGTCTCAGGCGGTCTAATTACGAGGAAAATGGAATATCGTGTTGCGGGATGATAGTATTTTACAGCTATTTTTGGAGAAAATCAAGACCTAAAAACGCCTACGATAGTAGGCTCTGACGATATGCTGGGTATCGAGGGTAGCGAGGTTGCCGCCGTAGGGGTCGAAGGTGATGTTGCCCACGGGAGCCGAGCCTCCCTCGCCGTACTGCAGGACAAACTCATCCGAGCTTGAAGGAAGGTAGCGTAATTCGCTAAAGAAATTATGGTGGCCGCGGACCTTGGTCACCCCTTGCGTAAGCAGGTCCAGGTCCTTCCAGCGCGAATAAGTGTATTTGAAGGCCATGCCGAACTTTGCCGAAGGAGTATATGACATTTCAAGGCCCACATGGTTCATGTTATCGGTATTCTGCCCGGCAACCGCGTATTCGTTGCGGGTATAATCCAGGTAGATATCGATCTTGTCAATGGGCTGAAAGCGCAGGCCGCACTTGTAGATATTGTAGTAATGAAACGGCGGCTGGGGAAAAAGCTGCTGGTCATAAAGGAATACCTGATTGGCGCGAAAGTTCCGCCCTTCCTCATACCAGAGCAGCCCGGGCATCCCTCCGATAAGCACGCTGCGCGGGAAACTGCCATAGCCCAGGTTATGATCGTTGGTGCGCTCGAAGACGAAGTTAGCTGCCAGCCATTCATAAAAAGCATACTCCAGCCCGAATGAACCGGTAAAGACCGAAGGATCCCTGTCGCCGTCAATGGGGTTTGCCGACCAATCAGCCAGGAATAATCCGGTATTGGCATCGATGAGGTACGGGTCGACCCCTGCCGCTGTCTGGGGAAGATCATGGTAAATAGTCAGGCCCTTGGCGGTCAGCTTATCCGAAAGCCTGACTGTCGCTTCGTTGCGAAAGACCGTCTCGATTATCTTTCCGTTGTTATCATGGACGCTGCGGATATCCGTCAAGGTATCGAACTTCTCATGCATCACTTCGGTGCGGAAGCCTACGGAGTTACGGCCTACATCTATACCGTCTCCGATACGCACGGCGTTGATCTGGTCCCAGTTGACGCTGGCGCCTTTTAACCCCGCGTAATAATAATCAAAGGGCCTGCGGAAGGTCAGGTGCCTTGACCAGAAAGCGTCGCTGCGGGTATTGCGAAATGATGACAGGGCAGAGGTAAAGCCTTCGTCAACATAGGCGGCAAAGATCCGGGATTTGACGATGAACTTCTCGTCTTTTCCGGGCTTGATCTGGTCATATCCGTACTCCAGGTCCATGACGCTGTTAAACGGATACCTCCCGAAAACAGATGCATAATAGGCGTTTCCGCGCGACTCTGTCTCATAGCCGGAACTGGTCTTGTCGAACTTGGAGCGCGAGGTGAGCACTTCAGCGGTGGATTTTATGCCGTCCATGAACTCATAGGCAAAATCCACGCCTCCCACAAAGTTGGTCGCGTCGACCTTACTGCCGTCTTCGGTATTGAATGCGGTCCTTGAAGTAAAAGTCGAGCCGACCATCATCCTGTCGCTAATATTATGCTTGAGCCGGCTGGCAGTAATAAGGTTGTCCACTTCCTCGTAATCCTGCCAGAGATGCTTGGGCGAAGCAACCGTAGTAGAGAATACCGTGCCCTCTCCCGAATCAAGGACCACGCTTCCTCCGCGCAAACCTGTCAGGAACGTACCGTTACTATCGCGGCTTAGCTCCGCCAAAGAATTATCGTAGTAACCTTTGGTAAAATCTCCCTGGCCAAAGTTGTAATTGCCCGGCATATACCGGCGCAGCCACAGGCTGTTCTCCCACCACATATGATGGTTGGTGATGCGCAAAGGGTCATCCGAAGAAAATGCCTGGTCCTGATAGCCCATGGGGAATAGCCTTATTTTTGAGCCTTCCTGCTGGTAATCTAGCCAGAGCTCGCGAACCGGCTGGAACTGGCGGTCGAGCTTTGCTCCCGGGATATAAAAAGTATCGCCCCATGCCCCTCCTACGTTAAAGGCATCGTATTTGCCGTTCTGGACTTTTGTCTCGGGCAGATTAAAGGAGTTGCCGAAGTTCTTGGTGTAATAAGTTTCGTTGACCAGGTAGCCGGTATTGGACCAATACTTCGGCTCGATCACCGCAGTATCTCCCCAGAGGCTGGAGACCGTAGTCTTGGGGCCTTTGCCGGTAAAGCTCCAGGGATCAACGGTAAGGTTGGAATGGAAGTTAAAGCCGGTCTGGTTATCCGTATCAAGATTTACGCTCAGGCTGTCATAGATACGGGGGTCGTACGTATTGAACCTGTAATTATAAGCCTGGTCAGAGCCCATGCGCCAATTTTTGCTGTTGAGATCATAGTTAGCCCTCTTCCATATCGTATGATCGGGAGTAACCCCGCCGGAGATCTGCATCTCTCCGGTTACCTTGAGCCCGGCGACCTCGTAACCTTTTGTCGCCTCTTCGCCCTCAGCCCCCTCTTCGCGCACAGCGCGCATGCCGCCGGCAGCCGGCGAAGGAGTCGCATATGAAGGCTGCTGCTGGGCCAGCTTTTCAAAGGCGTTATTTATCTGGTCTTCTTTTGACGGCCGGGCGACCGCGTCGCTTCTCGTCGGCATCGCCGGAGCTGCCTGCACAACAGCGGCCTGCGCCATCTGCACCGGGGCCGGCCTTTGCGCTTCAGGCGACGGACGGTAAACTACCTTTAAGCCGGCGTGAGCGTCGGCATTCATGTTCATGGCGAATATCTTATCGATGTAGCTTTTGGCAGTGGCGTTCTTAGGGTCGACCAAGAGCGTCTTGTTGAACTCCATAAGCGCTTCATCGTACCTGCCGAGCTTATAGAAAGTAATACCTAGTTCGCACAGGTAATCAACGGCCTGGTTGGCGGCAAAAGAAGGAGATTGGAACAAAGGAAGGAAAGAGGAGAATGTAAAAATACCTGTTGTTACTATTGAAATTATTAATTTCTTCATTTAAGGTTATTATATAAATAAATTGCAGTTTGTCAAAGGTTTTTTATACCTAACCGTAACGCGGCAAAAGGGTTGCGAAAACAAAAAACCGCACAATTTACTGTGCGGCCCTTAAAACCCGGTTTTGCGGCCTTTTTTAGCAGGTCCCGGAAGACGTAGCGCTGGGAGACAGATTGATCTTCAAGGAGTGCATAAAGGCTATTTCGAAGATCTTGCCCTGGCTAATGGCAAATAAATTGCCCTTTATCTTACAGAAAAACCTCTCGGTATGATCCTTATTATTACGCTCTTTGATGACATTAAGGCAGTGCGGCATCCGCTGCATATTGCCGTCTTTGACCTCTTTGACCATGCAGGCAAAATGCCTGTGTATAACGCTGTGGATGCCTTCCTTGTCCATCGTCTCGGAGCTGACGACGATCCGGCGCTTTTTATCGAGTGAAGTAAGGTTTTTAAATACCAGGTCTCTCATATCGCTACCTTAAATTATAAGCCGGGTAACCTATTGTCTTATTCTCCCTAGCGCTTATATTCGTTACCCGGCCTAGATTATCGATGGAAAAACTAGCTTTGCAATGCGAGTATATATCATAATACAAGCGTTTTCAATAGTTTAGGAACGATTTTTGAAAGCGTTTTCTTGGTTTCTAGGAGAGACGTTTTTCCTTGCCCTGTAACAACCTACGGATATTGGAGCTGTGGCGCAGGATAATGAAGAGTGAAATAAGGATGGTTATAGCGGTGAGCTCTAAAGGCTGCCTGAACAAAAGCATCAATACCGGGAAAAGAATGCAGGCAATAACCGATGCCAGGGAGACTATTCTGGTGGCGGCAAAGACCAGCGCCCAGGAGGCAAAGCTTAAAAGCAGGATAACGCCTAAACCCGGCAGGCAAAACGAAAGCCCCAAGAGCACTCCCAGGGTCGTGGCCACTCCCTTGCCTCCTTTAAAATTCAAGAATACTGTCCAGGTGTGGCCCAGTATGGCGAATATGCCCAAGAGCATACGCAGCATCGCATCGTTGGCATAACCGCTCTTGGGGATAATGATGTTACCGATGATCAGGACCGCTGCCAGCCCTTTCAGGATATCAAGAAAAAGTATCAAAAAGCCCAGGGGCTTACCCAATACGCGGGAGGCATTGGTGGCGCCGACATTGCCTGAGCCCATGAGCCGGATATCCTCGCCTTTAATGATCCTGACAAAGATATAGGCGGTGGGGATGGAACCAAAAAGATAGCTAATGATTAGACCGGTGATTATCCACGGCATACAATATAGAGAATCCCCTTCTTACGTAATCGAATCCCGATATGACGGTAAAGAACACCGCCGGCCACCACACTAAATATGAAAGCTTCAACTGCAGGAGCACCGCGATCACCGAGGCCATCTGGAAAGTCGTAGTCAGCTTTCCCCACCTGGTCGGGTGCACCGAGATGTTCTGTTTTACCATGTAGATGACTACTGCCCCAAGCAGTATGATAAGGTCCCTGCTTACGACGATAAACGTCACCCAGAGCGGAAACCTCAAACCCAGGTCCTGTATCGCGCAAAGAAAGATAAACGCGCTCATCAACAGGAGCTTGTCCCCCAACGGGTCAAGCACCAGGCCCGCCTTTGACTGCTGCTTCGATTTCCTGGCGATATAGCCGTCAGCGGCATCCGATATGACCCCGAGGATAAATATGCCTAAAGCCACGAACCTCAAGAACTCCTTTTCCGGGGAATAAAAAAGAAGGCAGGCGATGAAGAACGGAACGCTCAGTATCCGAAAGGTCGAGATCTTGTTAGCTATGTTCATTTGATAAGCCTGATCCTGGTGACAGGCCAGTAGATAAGCACTGCCCTACCCAGGACGTTCTTGTGCGGCACAAACCCCCAGTAACGGCTGTCCTTGGAAGAAGCAGAGTTATCCCCCAACACGAAATAATTATCCGCAGGCACCACTATCTTCTGCCCTTCCTGGGTGAAGTCTCCGCGGTTATAATAATACCTGCGGCTAAATAGCGGCTCCATCAGGGGCTTTCCGTCGATGAAAATCGAACCGCTCTTTATCTCTACCGTCTCTCCCGGCAGCCCCACAAGGCGTTTGATAAAATCCTTTTTCCTGTCTTCGGGGTAGATGAAGACGATTATATCGCCTCTCTGAGGTTTTCTTATAGCAGGTAATCGCTTGTCTGTAAAGGGGATTTTTGCCCCGTAGGTCAGCTTATCCACCAGTATCAGGTCGCCCTCGATGAGCGTCATGCGCATGGAGCCGGTGGGGATCTTAAAGGCCTGGATGAAAAAGGCCCGGATGAACATCGCCATGATAAAGGCAATGACGATGGACTCCACCCACTCCCTGAACGCCGGTTTCTTGCCCCCTTTTAATTTCCATAAGCCGGATATCTTCATATTTTAAGCACCTCTAAAAACGCCTCCTGCGGGATCTCGACTCTGCCGAACTGCTTGAGCCTCTTCTTGCCCTCTTTCTGCTTGTCCCAAAGCTTGCGCTTGCGGGTGATATCGCCGCCGTAACATTTGCTGGTAACGTGCTTGGAGAGGGCGCGCACTTTTTCCGCCGCGATTATCTGGCCGCCTATGGCTGCCTGGATGCTGACTTCAAACACATGCCTGGGTATGAGGCCTCTTAGCTTCTCCACCAGCGCCCGGGCCTTGGAGTAGGCCTTCTCTTTGTGTATCAGCGAGGAGAAAGCGTCGCATACTATACCGTTAAGCATGATATCAAGCTTCACGAGATTGGTCGGCACATACTCCTTGAACTCGTAATCAAGCGAACCGTAGCCGCGGGTAAGCGATTTGATGCGGTCGTAAAAATCCACGATTATCTCGGAAAGCGGTATATCAAAAACTATCTTTACCCTGTCTTCCCCCAAATACTCATTGGACCTGAAAACCCCTCGCCGGGATTTGGTAAAATCGCAGACTACCTCGATGGAATCCACCGGCACGATCATCAAAAGTGTGGCTATCGGCTCCTGGGCCTCGAGTATCTCCTGGGATGCGGGAAGCTTGGCCGGAGTATCAACCTCTGTCAACTCACCATTCGCGCTGCGTACGCGGTATACCACGTTGGGCACGGTAAGAATGAGGTTAAGGTTATACTCCCTCTCCAGCCTCTCCTGGACGATCTCCATATGCAAAAGCCCCAGGAACCCGCAGCGAAACCCCGAGCCGAATGACTGGGAGTTCTCGGGCTCAAATACAAAAGAGGCGTCCGACAGCTTTAATTTATCCATGGCGTCGCGCAACTCCGGAAAATCTCCGGGGTTGACCGGATAGATCCCGCAGAAGACCAGGGGTTTAAGCTTCCTGTATCCGGGCAGTGCCTCTGTGCACGGGTTACGGTTGTCGGTGATGGTGTCGCCGATGATTATCTCGCGCGGGTCGCGGATGTTGGCGGTCAGGTACCCTACCTCGCCGCACGAGAGCCCGTCCGCTTCGCAGTATTTAAGGTTGAAGGTGCCCATCTCCTCTATCTTATAGACCTTTCCCGAATGCATCATCTTCAGGGGCGTGTTTTTATCGAACTTGCCGTCGACTACCCTGACAAAAACCACTACGCCCTTATAGGCATCGTAGCGGCAGTCAAAGACCAAAGCCTTTAGCGTATGCTGCGGCTCGCCGGTCGGCGCCGGCACTACCTCGACTATCCTTTCCAGGATATCATCGATGCCCTTGCCTTCCTTAGCGCTGGCCAGTATTATATCAGCCTCGCGGAAACCCAAAACACCGTTGATCTGATGCTTTACCCTTTCGATATCCGCGGATTGCAGGTCTATCTTGTTTATTACCGGTATCATCTCCAGGTTATTGTCGAGGGCCAGGTAATAATTGGCCACGGTCTGGGCCTCGATGCCCTGGCCGGCATCCACCACCAGCACCGCCCCTTCGCAGGCAGCCAGCGATTTGGAGACCTCGTAAGTAAAATCAACGTGGCCCGGGGTATCGATAAGGTTAAAGACGTAATCGCGTCCGTCCTTACGGCAGCGGTAATTGAGCCTGACCATCGAGGCCTTGATGGTGATGCCGCGCTCCTTCTCCAGCTCCATATCGTCAAGCAGCTGGTCTCCCTTATGGGAGCGGTCCACCACGCCCGTAAGCTCCAGTATCCTGTCGGCCAGCGTAGATTTTCCGTGGTCGATGTGGGCGATTATTGAAAAATTGCGAATAAGAGTTTTGTCCATTGACTTTAAAATTGTTCGCAGGGTCACCAGGTCACCCAATAAGTAAAATTGAACCGGTCACCAAGTCACCGGCCTAACTGGTGACTTGGTGACGCGGTGACTTGGGAACACCTTCATTAACTGCGAATAAAACTTAGGACCTTCTCCACTACCTGTTCTATGCTCAACTTTGTAGTATCTATATAGACGGCGTCATCCGCTTTCTTAAGCGGGGCGACTTTTCTCGTTGAATCTATGTTATCGCGGTTAGCCAGGTCTTTTTCGACCTCGCCAACGCTTATATCCGTGCCCGCGGCGACCAGCTCCTTATGCCGGCGCGCTGCCCTCTCCCTGAAATCCGCGTCAAGAAAGAATTTCCTGTCCGCCTCAGGAAATACCACCGTGCCGATATCCCTGCCGTCGAGCACCGAATTACGGCTTTCTCCGAGCTTTCTCTGCAGGCCCACCATCACCTCGCGGACCTCCTTGATCTTGGCCACGTCAGAGACGAATTTAGTAATGCGCGGCTGCCGGATCTGGCGGCTCACATCCTCCCCGTCAAGGGAGATCATAAGCTCTCCGCCGGCGTCATTGCGCAGGTCGATCTGCGTATTATGCGCCAGCTCGATCACTGCCTTGGCATTCCCTATATCAATATTGCGTTCCAGGGCTTTTAAGGTGAGCGCTCGGTACATCGCGCCGGTATCGATGTAAAGAAAGCCAAGCTTGCCGGCGACTGACCTGGCAATAGTGGACTTGCCGGCACCTGCAGGCCCATCAATGGCGACGATCATCCCAGGCCTTCCCTCCTGCGCCTGGCCTCGGCAAGCAGGCAGCAGAGCTTTTTGAGGTCCGAACGCTTAAGCGCATCAGAGACGTTGTGCAGCTGTCCTCCCAGGGACTCCAGGGCTTTAAGGAGATCGGCCCGGTTGTCCATAAAGATATCTGCCCAGAGCCGGGCGTCGGAAGAAGCTACCCTGGCAGTATCTTTAAGGCCGGCAGCGGCGAATTTTAAATACTTCTGAGGTATGGCGTTCATCAGCGAGAAAGCCGCGGCATGCGGCAGATGGCTTATGAAAGAAAGGGTGGTATCATGCTCCTTGGGGCTCATCAGGATGACCCTGGCGCCCACGCTCTTCCAGAGCAACCTGACTTTTGCCAGGGCTTGCCTGTCGGTGGAGCCGATGGGAGTAAGGATGCATTTTGAATCCTTGAAAAGGCCCTTGCGGGCCCAGGCAATGCTTTTTTTCTCGGAGCCGGCCAGCGGATGGCCTCCGACAAAACGGGGAAAGAGCTTTGAAAGGCTGGATACGATATTTCCTTTTGTGCTGCCTACGTCGGTCACCAGCGTCCTGCTGTCAAGGCATCCCGAAAGCTCTTGGCCCAGCCTCAGGATGGCATCAACCGGAGCAGCCAATACCACCGCATCCGCTTCTGATAGCGCAGTAAGCCGCGTATGCGCTTCATCAATCGCGCCGATCTTTTTGGCCAAAAGGACGTTCTTTTCCCTACGGCTGATGCCGATGACCTTACGGGCCAGCCTTCTTGACCTTATCTCAAGGCCGAGGGAACCCCCGATAAGCCCGGTTCCCACGATAGCAACAGTATCGAATATCCTCATCAGGCTTCTCTTCCCGCGGCCCGGCAAAATCCTTTTATCTCCTGCATGAGCTCGGCGAATGTGGAAGGCAGCAGGGACTGGGCCCCGTCGCTGGAGGCCTCTTCCGGGCGCGAGTGGACTTCGATCATCAGCCCGTCGGCGCCGCCGGCGACAGATGCCTTGGCCAAAGGCGCGACTAACCCCCACTTTCCGGCGGCATGAGACGGATCCACGATGATCGGCAGGTGCGAGAGCTGCTTGACCACGGGGACCGCGCTGATATCCAGGGTGTTGCGCGTGGCATCTTCAAATGTCCTTATGCCGCGTTCGCAAAGAATAACATTGAAGTTTCCTCCGGAGAGTATGTACTCGGCAGACATCAACAGCTCTTTTATCGTAGAAGAAAGCCCGCGCTTTAATACCACCGGCTTCTTGGTCATGCCCACCTCTTTCAAAAGGTTAAAGTTTTGCATATTGCGCGCCCCTATCTGGAGGACGTCGATGTGATCGGCTACGAGATTGACGTCGCGCGTATCCATTACTTCGCTGACCGTTACCAGCCCGAACTCATCCCCTACTTTCTTGAGCATCTTCAGGCCTTCTTCTCCTAAACCCTGAAAGCTGTAAGGCGAGGTGCGCGGTTTGAATGCACCGCCCCTGAGCACCGTGGCTCCCGCTTTCTTGATCTGGCCCGCGATATCACGCAAAAGCTCGATGTTCTCGACCGCGCAAGGGCCGGCCATCACGACCAGGCGCTTGCCGCCGATAGAGACGTTCTTGCCCAGGTCTATTACGGAGCTTTCTTTCTTGAACTCCCTGGAAACCAGCTTATAGGGCGCCAGGACAGGCATGACGCTTTCCACGCCCGCAAAGACCTCCAGGGGCGTTACGCGCAGGATATCCTCGGGGCCGATGACCCCGATAATGGTGCGCTCCGTTCCTTTGGATATATGGGGAGTAAGGCCGAGCTTGGTGACCTTCTCGACGATATGGTCAACCTGGGCCTGGGTTGCGTCCGTCCTTAATACGATGATCATTTAAGAGCTCCTCTTTTTTTAAGATTATATTCAGCGTTTGCGGTTGCGTTAAACGGGCACGGCCAGGTATCGGTTCCGGCGCCGGTTTCGGTTACGTAACCCTGGCAGATAACACAACCCATGCACAACCGTAACCGCAACCCATCAACGTAATACTTTTTTCAGTACCCTGACAAACCTCTCGTTCTCTTTCTTGGTGCCGATCGTCACGCGGATGAAGTTCTTTAGCCCATACTGCTTCATGTCGCGCACGATCACCCCGAACCGCAGGCATTTATTGAACACCTCCTGGCCGTCGCATCCCACATCGACCAGGATGAAATTGGCAACGCTGGGAACGTAACCAAACCCCATTTTCTTAAGCGAATCATAAATGAAATCCTTGCCTTCAAGAATGAGCTTTCTCGAGCGGCGAAGGAAATCCCTGTCGTCCAGGGCGGCGCACGCCGCCTCCTGCGCCAGCATATTCGTGTTAAAGGGCTGCCTGACCTTTTCCATGCATGCGATAAGCGAAGGGTTGGCTATGGCATAGCCTATCCTTAATCCTGCCAGGCCGTAAGCCTTGGAAAAGGTCTTGAGTATCATGAAATTCTTGTTCTTCAGGTACTTAAGGCTTGAGGGGTAATCGTTGACATCGATGAAAGTGTCATAGGCCTCATCCAGCACCACCAGTATGCTATCGGGCACCTCACCCAGAAACTCCTCAAGCTCCCTGTCGGTCACATAGGTCCCCGTGGGGTTGTTGGGGTTGGAGATAAAGATGACCTTGGTATTCTTGTCTATTTTGCGGCGCATAGACTCAAGGTCATACTTGAAGTACCTCAGCGGCACAGTCACTGCGCGGCGGCCGTTCTGCCTGGCTACGATCTCATACTCGACGAATGTTATGTCGGCGGTAAGTATGCTCTCGTCATCCTCCACAAAGGCCTTGACGATGATGTCGATAAGTTCATCCGAGCCGTTGCCCAGTATTAAACTGTCGGCGCCGACCCCCAGGTGCCGGGACAATCTTTTCTTCAGATAAAAGCCGCTGCCGTCAGGATACCTGTTGATGTTGGCTAGGCTCTTCTTGATGGCCGCCGCAGCTTTGGGCGAGGGGCCTAAAGGGTTTTCGTTGGATGCCAGCTTTATAACTTCGCGCAGCCCCAGCTGCCTCTTGGTCTCATCGATAGGCTTGCCCGCTATATAGGGCTTGATATCGACGGTATTTTTTCTCGGTAAAACAGTCATATTAGTCTGCGACGGGGTATGACCCCAGCACTTTCAAGAACCTGCACTTATTTTCCAACTGCCCCAGCGCCTTCTTTACGCGCGCGTCGTCCTTATGGCCCTCTAGGTCGACAAAGAAATAATACTCCCAGGCCTTTTTCTTGGACGGCCGGGATTCTATCCTGGTCAGGTTTATCCGGTTATTTTTAAAAGGGAGCAGCATCTCATAAAGCGCCCCCACCTTGTCCTTGATGGAGAAAAGCAGCGAGGTCTTATCGCTTCCGGTCTGCCCCACCTCGGTGTTTCCGATGACGAAGAAGCGCGTGATGTTATGCGGGGAATCCTCTATGTCCGCAGCCAAGACCTTGAGCCCGTAGACCTTGGCCGCCAGAAGCGAGGCGATGCAGGCGCTGTTTTTTTCTTTGGCGGCGATCTGGGCGGCCCGCGTCGTACTTGATACTTCGATTAGCTCGGCGTTAGGCAACTTCTCCTGAAGCCACAGGCGGCATTGGCCGAAGACCTGCGGATTGGAATATACGCGCCTGATCCCAGCCCTCGGGGAATTTGAAAGCAGGTTATGCGACACATCCAGGATGACCTGGGAGCAGATCTTCAGGTCCGAATCGATGAACATGTCCAGGGTGTGCGTCACCGCCCCCTCGATGGAGTTCTCTATCGGCACCACCCCGTAATCAGCCGCGCCCCTCTCCACCTCCAAGAACACGCTGGCAATGCCGTTAGAAGCAATGTAGCCTACCTGCGTGCCGAACTTCTTTAAGGCGGCCAAGTTGCTGAAAGACGCCTCCGGGCCCATGTATGCGATCCTGAGCGGCCTTTCCAGGGCAAGGCTGGAGGACATGATCTCGCAGTATATCGCCTCAAGCGCCTTGCTGCTAAGCGGCCCGCGGTTGGAGAGCGCCAGCTTCTTCAATACTTCTCTTTCGCGCTCGGGCGAGTAGATGCTTAGGCCGTTCTTTCTCTTGGTCTCGCCAATCCTGAGGCTTACCTCGGCGCGCCGGTTAAGCAGGCGGATTATCTCTTTATCCAGATGGTCAATTTGACCGCGAAGATTCTTCAGTGACATTTTCATTCTGCCTTTCTTCTTGCCCCGGGCTGCCTGCGGCCACGGGCGGCTCCTGAGCAGCCAGCCCCGCAGCATCTTCTTCGCTGATGCTCTCAATCTCTCCTGCTTCGGACTTCACGGCCAGCTCCTGAAAATTCTCTATCTTGGGCAGCTGCTCTAACGACTTCAAACCAAAGTGTTCAAGGAAAAACCGCGTGGTCCCCCAGACAAACGGCCTGCCGGGGGCTTTCTTTCTTCCGGTTATGCGGATCAGGTTCTTCTCCAGCAGGCTCTTCATCACCCCGTCGATATTGACGTTGCGCAATGACTGTATCTGGGATTTGGTCAGCGGCTGCTTATAAGCGATTATCGCCAGTGTCTCCATGGCGGGCCTGGAGAGCCTGTCGCCGTGACGGGACTTGAACAGCTTCTTCAAAAACGGCGCAAAGCCGGCAGCGGTGATCATCTGATAGCCGCCGGCGATCTCTGCCAGGCGGATGCCCCGGTTTGACTGTTCATACTCGCCAGCCAGCTCCTCCAGCGCCTTGCGCAGGCTTGCGGCATCCACGCCCAGCGCGTTCTTTAACTGCTCCGGAGTAAGCGGCTTATCGCTGGCAAAAAGCAGCGCCTCTACTGCTGACCTGATGTTGTTCTCTTGACCGGAATTCATTTTGATTTCCTCTGCCTGTAAACGGTGTTCAATAATTCTTCGGTGGAGCATGCCCCGGGACAATCCTCCAGCGCTTTCTTGATCATCAAAAGCGCCTCCTGCTTTTTATACTGCAGTTGCATAAGCACGGCCGTCGCTTCTTCGGCGATGTCTTTTGAACCGGCTTGCGCGGGCTTTAATCCTGCGTCCTGGATAAGGCCGAACCTTCCGACCTTGTTCTGCAGCTTAGCCACGATCTCCTTGGCGCGCTGGTTGCCGATGCCGGGCAGGCTCCTTAAAAAAGCGGTATCAGCCTCATCTATCGCCCTGGCAATCAGCGAAATGGGTTTGTTGAGCGCCTTGAGCGCCGCGCGCGGGCCGATACCGGATACGGTGATAAAAACCTCGAAAAAATCCCTTTCTACCTCGCTTAAAAAACCTATGAGTATCGGTATGCTCTTGGAAGGCTCAACATGCAAATAATGAAAAGTCACCAGGCTCACCGACCCGTCCTGCGCGATATTATCGTCGAGCCTCTCGATTACCGTGGACGGCATAAGCACTTCGTAGGAGATGCTGCCGGTATCAAGGATTATGTAGTTTGAGCCTTTTTCCGATACCCTGCCGCAGATCCTGGATATCATAGCCGGCTCCTGGTCATATAGCTGTGGCCGACGGCAAGGGCCAAGGCATCGCTGACGTCATGGTATTTAGGCAGCTCTTTTATACCCAGCACCGAAGCGACCATCTTCTGCACCTGAGTTTTGGGGGCCAGCCCCTTGCCCACTACGGCCTTTTTTATCCTGGTAGCGGCGTACTCCGCCAAAGTGATCTTGGCCTGCGATGCGGCAAGGCATATCACTCCCCGCGCCTGGCCCAATAGATATGCGGTAACGGGATGCCGGTAATGCGCGTAGAGCTTTTCCAGGACTATGACTTGCGGGGCGGTATCTTTGATGAGCCGGCTGACCGCGCTGTATATTTTATTGAGCCTCTCGGGCATCGCCATCTTAGAGCTGGTCTTTATCAGGCCGGCCTCGATAAGCCTTAAGCTCAAGCCCCGAACTTCGACCGCTCCGTAACCGGTGACTGTAAGAGCCGGGTCAATGCCCAAGATTATCATCTAAGATTCCTGGCTTACCTGCTCCAATATTTCATCGGGTATATCAAAATTGGCGTAGACCTGCTGCACGTCATCATGCTCTTCCAGCGCCTCGACCAGCCCCAGGAGCTGCTTAGCGTCGTTACCCCCAAGCTTTACGGTTGATGAGGGGATCATGGTGACCTCGGCGTCCTGCCATTTGATACCCTTATCCTGAATGGCCTGTTTTACTTTCTCGAAGTTCTGAGGCGAGGTGAAGATCTCGTAATTCTTGTCATCGCTCTTCATATCCTCGGCTCCGGCGTCCAGCACGATGTTTAAAAGCTCGTCTTCCTGGGCCTGGCTCTTCTCGATGAGCAGATACCCTTTCATGGTGAACATCCAGGAAACGGCACCCGCCCCCGCCATGTTACCGCCCCTCTTGGACATGATATTGCGGATCTCGGCTGTCGTGCGGTTCTTATTGTCGGTAAGCGCCTCGATGAGCATGGCAACCCCGCCCTGTCCGTAGGCCTCGTACATGACCGACTCATAAACGACCCCCGGCAGCTCGCCGGTACCGCGCTTGATCGCGGTCTTGATGTTTTCGGAAGGCATGTTGTATTCTTTGGCCTTCATCATTACCGCGCGCAGCCGCGAATTTGTCTCGGGGTTGCCGCCGCCATCGCGGGCAACCACTACCAGCTCTTTGATGAGCTTGGTAAACATCGCGCCCCTCTTGGCATCGGCAGCGTTCTTCTTGCCCTTATTTGTCTTCCATTTAGAATGACCTGACATTTTGAGTTCCTCCTTTAATGAGCAGACTACTTCAAATGTCTGCATTTTCTATTTTCGACTTAGATCCCGCACTTCAGGGTCTTTCAAGAGGCGGGACCAAATTCAGCCATAAGCTTGCGCGACTTACGTTGCGCAAGCTTAGGCTTCATTTGGCAGGCGGAATAAGCCGGGTTTTGTTTCAGTGCGAGTTTGCGCACCATTAGTGGCCATTCCTCTAAAACCATCCAGGTTACCCTGAAGGTTTAAGCAGTTTTTACCCGAGACTGCAAACGCGCAGGGCTAAGGCGCTCGTCTCCTATTTTCCTTGCTCCGCGTAGAGATTGCCGCGTTTCACGTCACAGCCGAAGGCTGCGATGTGATCCCGCGGATACAAAAGCATCCGCGGGATCCAGATTCATCGAAAGCCTACCGCTGCTACTCGTCTCTGTGGCTCTCCCGCCATACGAGATGGCGGGTCCGTCACGAATTGTGGCGGATATCCTTTCGCCTGCTCTCGCAGACGAAGATGGGGATTACCCATTACGCTCGCCCTTCGGAGCCCGGACTTTCCTCCCCCTGATCCAAGACCAGCGGGGCAGCCACATTCCGCCTGCCTCTATAACAAAAGAACCGTTTATTTGTGCTTCTTTAAAGCCTCTTTTACCGCAAGATTCGCCAGTCTGTCCGCGCCTTTGTTCTCTTCGCGCGGGATATTGTTGATCTTAACATCCCTGAAGGCGCTTAAAAGGCGCATTACCTGGGCGTAGAGAGAGGCTATATTTTTATTCTTGACCTTATATTGCCTGCTAAGCTGCCTGCAGAGGAGCTGGCTGTCGGAGTTTATCACCAGGGACTGCGCCCTTAGTATCAGCGCCTCCTGCAAAGCATCTATCAGGGCCGTGTATTCGGCGACATTGTTGGTAGCCTGCCCGATGTAGCGGCAAACATTCTTTATCGTCTCGCCCTGCCGGCATATCACCACCCCTATCCCGCTGTGTCCGGGGTTGCCCTTGGATGCGCCGTCGATATAAATCTCCAGCCCGCTCATTCCTTCACGTAAAGGATCCTGTTACACATCTCACAGGTGATAATGCGTTCGTACATGCAAATAAGGTTTATTACCTGGGGAGGGACGAGCATATTGCATCCGCCGCAGCTGTCGTCTTTAACGCAGACGATCGCCAGGCCGCTGCGGTTAGCCAGAATCCTTTCATACTGCTTCAGGATCTTGGCTTCGATCTCCGGGGTAACCTGCTTTCTCTGCCCGCCTAAAGTGGCCAGCCGCTCGTCTATCTCTTTTACGCGGTCTTCGACTTTTTTCTTCTGCGCCAAGAAAACCTTTTCTTCATCTTTGAGCCGCGCCTTCTCCTGTTCGATCTCGCCCTTCACTTTATCGGAGTCATCCATAGCCTCAAGGATCTTGTCCTCGATCACCGAGGCGTCGGCCTTTGAATCCTGGATCTGCTGGAGCATCGCCTGATACTCTTTGTTGGTCTTAAGCGTATAGAGCTGGCCCTGCAGCTTCTTGATGCTCTCCTCTTTAGAACCCAACTCCAGCTCTTTATCCTTTTTCTGTTTCTGCAGATCCAACAGTTTCTTCTCCAGCTCCGCCAACCCCTTTTTTTTCTCCTCAAAAGCCGCCTGCGCCTTATTTATCTCTTCAGGCAGCTGGTTTTTTTCATTCTCCAGTTTGTATATTTCGCTATCTATTGCCTGAAGCTTGATAAGGCTGGCTAGTTGCGCTTTTAGGTCCATCTTATCTGGCTTTCACTCCTTTTATTTAAGTGGGCGATATAGGACTTTTGAGCCACCATCGCTCGATACTCGGTGGCGAAACCTATGACCTCTACAATGTGAATGTAGCGCTCTAACCAACTGAGCCACCACTTTTATCAAATGGGCGATATAGGACTTGAACCTATGACCTCTACAATGTGAATGTAGCGCTCTAACCAACTGAGCCAATCGCCCGAATTTAAATAGTTGCTAGATTGGCGAACACCTTTAACCAACGACGAGGGATGCTTTACATCCCGAGGAGCCCCTGCGGTTTTAGCAGGGGCTGAGCCAATCGCCCGAATTTAAATAGTTGCTAGATTGGCGAACACCTTTAACCAACGACGAGGGATGCTTTACATCCCGAGGAGCCCCTGCGGTTTTAGCAGGGGCTGAGCCAATCGCCCGAATTTTAAATTCTAGTTTGGGGACGGTTCTGGGACCTGTCCCCAGAACCGTCCCCGATTCAACTGGGCCCAGAAGGGATCGAACCTCCGACCAAGTGATTATGAGTCACCTGCTCTACCGCTGAGCTATGGGCCCGTCAATGCTTGAATTTTTTAGTGTAACACAAAAGTTTTAAGCAGGCAAGCTAAAAAACTCTGATAGGCCTTAAGCTAATTGTCTGTGCGGCAAGAGGTTAAAGCAGCGCCTCTGCCCGGCCTCCTAAATAATCTAAAAATATAATAAATTATAGCCGTAAAGCGCAGGCCGCATGCCAAATGGAGCTTTAGCGCCCAGTAAAGAGCAACCCTGAAGAGATACGGGATCTTCATATAACGTAGGCTGGCGCAAAAACACCAGACCTTATCAAAAATGCGCTTATCCCGAAACCACGGCAGGCCCCCGGAATACTCATCCAGGCTGTTATGGATATAAAAATCGCTCCAATCCTGGAGGCTTGCTGGCTCATCAAGGCCGCTGCTGACGCACTTCTTAAAAAGCGCGCTTCCCGGATAAGGCCTGAATATCAGCGGCCCTATGAGATGCAAATTGGGGTCGATCATGTGAAGTTCTAAGATCAGGCCCAGGGTCTTGAGAATATCCCGCCTTGTCTCTCCCGGCACAGCCATCATGAAAGACGCTGACGGCTGGATGCCGCTGGCGCTGACGGCTTTAACCGCAGCCAGCGACTGCTTTACGGTTATCCCTTTGTTCAACTCATCAAGTATCCGCTGGCTGCCGCTCTCCAGGCCAAAACGCAGACGCATGCATCCGCTCTCTTTAAACTTTGACAGTACGTCCTTATCAAGGAATCCATACCTTATATAGTCGGCGCGGCAGTTGGCCTCCCAGCTGATACGCCTGGAGCTTAACATTGAGACCATGAGTTTGGCCCTCTCGCGGTCGCAGAAAAACTCCTCGTCCATAAAAAAGAAGTGCTCTATGCGACAGCTCTTTATAAGATGGTCGATATTCTCCAGCACGGCCTCAAGAGGATAGGGCTGCCAACCAGTGGCGCCCAAAACGGAATTAATGCAAAAGCTGCAGCGATAAGGGCAGCCCCGCGAGCTCAAGACCTCCATCTGCCTGCGCAATCTCCCGTCTTCGGCCTTACGCAGACAGTAGCGCTCTAAAGGCAGGAGATCATAGCAGACGTTGACCTGCGTTGCCTGATGATCAGCCGCTGCGGCGCTGCCGCCGGTCGGCGAGCCCGGATCTTTAAAGACAAGGTTCGGTATGCCGCCTAAGCTTATACCGGCGCCCGACAAGTAACGGCTTAATTCCAGCAGCCCCTGTTCGCCATAACCGGTTATCAGGTAGTCTATATTGGGGTTAGCGATAGTAGAATCGGGGAAAAGCGAAGGATGCGCTCCGCCCCACACCACAGCCAACCCCGGCGCCTTTTCCTTGACGTATCGGGAAAGCCTGAGCGCTTCGCGCACGTTCGGGGTAGTCACGGAGAAGCCGGCCAGGCACGCATCCCCCAGTTCCCGTTCAAGCCTGCCGATAAACTCATCTTCTCGCTCAAGGCGCGTATCAAGAAGAACAGGGGTTATGCCGTGGTCAGCTAGGTAAGAACCCAGGTAGAGTATGCCCAGGGGGATATTGCAGTCTTCGGGGACATGCCCTTCAGAAGATACGCAGCCGTAATCCTGGACGTATACCAAAACGACCTTATCTTTGGCCATATGCGTATTGTATCACAAAGGCAGGCTTTAAAGAGTTACTTTTCTTCTTTGAGGATCTTGAGGAATACGGAGACGATGCGCGGGTCAAACTGAGCCCCGGAACCCTTTTTGATTATATCGGCGGCTTCTTTCTTGGAAAAGGCCTTGCGGTAAGGCCGGTCGCCGATCAGGGCCTGGTAAGTATCGGCGACGGCGATGATCCTGGCGCCCAAGGGTATCTCATCTCCCTTGATGCCGCTGGGATAACCTTTTCCATTCCATTTCTCGTGATGATAGAATATGTAGGGGATAATCCCGTGCAGGAATTGAATAGGCCTGATGATGTCGGCTCCGATCTGCGGATGCCGTTTTATTTCGTCGAACTCTTTCCTGGTAAGCCTGCCTTTTTTATTAAGTATGTTCTCGCTGATGCCGACCTTGCCCAGGTCATGCAGTATGGCTGCCTGCTTTACCAGCTCCATCTCCTCCCTGGGCATGCCTAGCGCCTGGGCGATGGAAACGGCGTAGCGCACCGTATGCTCTCCGTGCTCTCCGGTATAATGGTCCTTTGCCTCGATGGTCTTGGCAAATGCAAAGATAGCTTCCACCAGGCTCTGGTTTGCGCGCTTGGTAAGTTTATTGATCTTTTCTTCCAGGAAGCGCACATCCGTCTTCTTGCCGCTGCGAGAGGCACCCTTCTTCCTGCCCTTTTGTATGTCCTGCGAGGTGCAGACACGGTTACCGCCGCTGTCTTTGGCTTTGGTAAGGATCTGGTCGGCCAGGTTGATCAGGTCAATGCCGTGGACTACTTTATCTTCGGGATAGGAGACCACGCCCAGGCTCAGCTTCAATTTAACGGTATGCTTCTTATCGCCAAAGTTGTAGATACCCAGCGCATCCAGGAGCCTCTGGGCCAGGAGCTGGGCCTGCTGCATGTCTATGCCGGGCGAAAGTATTATGAACTCCTCGCCGCTGGAGCGTATCACCAGGTCATATCGCCTGACCATTTTCTTAAGGAACTTCGCTATCTGTTTCAGGATGGAGTCGCCGAACTGGTAGCCGTAGACGTCGTTGATGGATTTGAAGTAGTCGATATCGATCATTATGATCGATAACGGATGGGCATAGCGGCGGGCGCGGTGATACTCTGCCTCGATCACTTCTTCCAGGAACTTATAGTTGTAAAGGCTGGTGAGCGGATCCAGAAGCGATATTTTTTTGAGCCTTTCGTTGGACCTGACCAACTCCTTATTGAGCTCCTCCCGGCTGCTTTCCATCAGCTTCTGCTCCGAAATGTCCCTGGCGTACTCGATTACGCCCTTGATCTTGTTGGTCTGGGGGTCTATCATGGGGAAGCTGTAGAGGTCAAGCCACCCGACTACCTCCTGCTGCGCCCCGGTCTTGGCGATGCAATCCCGGTGGACTTTGCCGTCGCGAATGGTCTTGATCGTCGGGCAGTGTTCGGGGTCGCAGGGCCTGGTCCTGCCATGATAGGCCTGATAACATTTCTTTCCCACCAGGGGCATGGAATGTTTATGCCAGATCTCTACTACCGGGTTGACCTGCAGGATGTTGAACTCGCAGTCAAGCACGCTTATTCCGTCCTGTATACTGGCAAAGACGTTAAAAAGGAACTGCTCGCTGTCCTTGATCACCTCTTCGATGCGCTTTCGCTCGGAGACCTCGCGCTGCAGCTCTTCGTTGAGCTTGCTCAGCTCCGCCGTCCTGACCTTCACCCTTAGCTCAAGCTCATCCTTGGCATTTTCCAGCTCCTCTTCCGCCTTGCGGCGCACAGTTATATCCCGGGCAATGCCGGCGGTGCCGATCACCCTGCCATGCTCATCAAATATCGGGGTCTTTACCGTTTCGATCCACTGCATCTGGCCCTCTTTATCCGCAAGCGGTTCTTCTACGCGCTTGCGCTTTCCGGTGGCAATGACTTCCGCGTCATCCGAGCGGTATCTTTCAGCTAACTCCCTGGGCCAGATATCAAGATCGGTCTTACCGATAAGCTCCGCCTTATCGAAACCGCATGCCTTGGCAAAAGGTTCGTTTACCGCGATAAACCTGCTTTCGCAGTCTTTGAGCCAGGCGATATCCGGAATATTGTCGAGTATGGCGCGCTGCCAGGATTGCGATTTTTTCAACGCCTCCTCTACCAGCCTGAGGTCCGTTATGTCCCTGATGATACCCACCAGGAATTTATTCCCCGCCTCGTCGACGTATAGGGTTTTCTTGGTAACGATTATGCGGTTGGTCCCCTGGGCGTCCGTTATCGTCTCTTCATTGACGCTCTCCTGGCCTGTATCAAAGACGTAATCGTCATATTTCCAGAAGATATCTACCTCTTCTTTGGGGAAGAAATCGTAATCCGTGCGGCCGATCATCTCCTGACGCGATTTTCCCGCAAGCCTGCACTCGGCGTCATTGACAAATACGAGCCTGTGCTGGCTATCTTTGACAAAGACCGGATCGGTTATGCAGTTAAAGATATCGATAAGGTGCTGGTGGGCCTGTCCGAAGATAATCGGTTTCTGTTCCTCGGTCATCTGTTTCAATACTCCCTTTGATGGGCGAGCGTCATATCCAGGAAAGTCCGTAATTTTCGCGAACGCGTGGGGTGCCTTAATTTTTTGAGGGCCTTGGCCTCGATCTGGCGCACCCTCTCGCGCGTGACCTTGAAGATATTGCCGACCTCTTCCAGGGTGCGGGGACAGCCGTCATTTATGCCGAAACGCAATACCAGTATCTTCTTCTCGCGGTCGGTGAGCGTGCCCAGGGCCATGTTCATCTCATCCTTTAACATGCTCCTGACCGTCTCATCCGCCGGAGAGACTGCTTTTTTATCCTGGATGAAATCTCCGAAGTGCGTGTCGCCTTCGTCGCCTATGGGCATCTGCAGGGATATCGGCTCCTGGGCGATCTTAAGGATGGTCTTGACCTTGTCCTGAGGCACGCGCATCTTCTGGGCGATCTCTTCGGGAGTGGGCTCGCGGCCGTTCTCCTGCACGAATATGCGCGAGAAACGGATGATCTTGTTGATAGTCTCGGTCATGTGCACCGGGATGCGGATGGTCCTGGCCTGGTCGGCGATGGAGCGGGTGATCGCCTGCCTGATCCACCATGTGGCGTATGTCGAAAACTTGTAACCCCGCTTATACTCGAACTTCTCCACTGCCCTCATCAGGCCGATATTGCCCTCCTGGATCAGGTCCAAAAACGACAGGCCCCTGTTGGTGTATTTTTTGGCGATGCTCACCACCAGCCTCAGATTGGCCTCGACCAGCTTCTTTTTTGTGCGGTTGAACTTAAGCTGAGCCCCCTTGATAAGCTTGATCTGCTCCTTGGTCCTGGCATAAGACTCGCTCAACTGCCTGAGGAGTGCGCGCTTCCTCTGTGCGCGCCCCTTGCCGCAGCGAGAGATACTGTCCAGCTCCCTTACGACCTGGCTCAAGTTACGCACCGCCGTTTCGATCACCGAGGTGGTGAAATTAAGCTCGTAGAGGAATTTTATCTCCTTAGAGGGGCTGCGGGTACGCCTGAGCTTTTCGTAAATCCTTTTGGTCTTCCCGAAAATGCTTCTCTTGCGGTCTTTAATGTCCTCTTTAAGCACGTCCTCCGCGTTAATATGTCCTTCGAGTATGCCGCGGACTACCCCGGACATCTCGGCGCGCACAAACCTAGTAGCCATGGCAGCGCGCTTGAACTTATCCTCGGCATCTTCTATCTTTTTAGCCAGCTCTATCTCGTTTTCCCGGGACAATAGCGATATCGAACCCATGCGCTTAAGATACATCTTTACCGGGTCATCCAGCGGCAGAAAACGCTCTTCGGTCTTCAGGTGTTCGCTGACAGCCTCATCCTTGAGCTGGCTTTCAGCCTTAACCTGGCCCTTATCGTCCTCGTTATCGACCAACTCTATGTCTTCGTTGCCCAGGACCTCGAAAAGCCTGTCGATCTCCTCCGAAGAAGAGAGGTCTTCGGGCAGCATATCGTTAACCTCGTCGTAGGTAAGAAAGCCCTTTTGCTTACCCAGGGCGATGATCTTTTCCATATCTTTTGCGCCGACCTTCTTTTTCATACCGCTAACCCTTTCTAATTAAACTCTGAAACTCGCTCATCAAGAGCTCCATTCTATGATTATCTCCGGCCTCTTGAGCTTTTTTTATCTCTTCGTGTAACTGGTGCCTCCTGGACTTGACGCGTTCTTCTTTGAGCCTGCGGATGCAATCTACGACTATCTCTTCTTTGTCCTGCCTTGAGAGCTCATCCGGCAGGAATACCGATTCGCCTATTATCTGGGACATCTCATCGCTGTCGAAATAATTCATCAGCGCGCTCGCCTCTATGCGCCGGCCCGAAGCCTCCAGCTCAAACATTAGCCCTGCCACCCGGCCTGCCAGCTCATCGCGAAAATCCGCGGGCTCCACGCACTCCCTGATCTTGGATACCAGCTCGGTTTCTTCAAGCATAAGCTTGAGCAGCAGCCGTTCCGTGGAGCTGCCTGCCGCCGAGGCTCTTACGGTCGGATCCTGCTGCGGGGCCGGGCCGCTGGGCGCCTTAATCTTTTTTATCTGCTGGATAAGCGCCTCTTCCCTGACATCCAGCTCCTGGGCAAGCTTGCGTATATACTCGGACCTAAGCACCTCGTTCTTTATCTTGACGATGGTTTCAAGCATCAACGACGAGATCCGGGCCTTGCCCTCGATGGTCTTATGGTTATGCGCAGACTTCAATACCCCAAGTTTATAATCAAAGAGGCTGGCCGCTTCGTCCATGCGCTTCTTAAAAGCGTCTGGCCCGTGCTTGCGCACAAAGAGGTCCGGATCAAGCCCTTTGGGCAGAGATGCGATCCTGACCTGCATCTCTTCTTCCACGAAAATATCAAGGCTCCTTAAAGTCGCTATCTGCCCGGCCTCGTCGGGATCATAGACCATTATCACGTTGGAGCTATAGCGCTTAAGCAGCCTTACCTGTTCAAGCGTCAGCGCCGTCCCGAGGGATGCAACGATATTCCTGATCCCGTGCTGAAAAGGGAGAAGATAATCCAGGTATCCTTCGACGACCAGCGCGCAGTCGCTATCCCTTATGTAATCGCGGCTGGAAGCCATGCCGTAGAGATGCCTGCCTTTGGTGTAGATCGGAGTCTCGGGAGAGTTTAAGTATTTGGCAAGCTCTTGGGCCTGGCCTTCAAGCAGGCGCCCGCCAAAACCCAAGCACCTGCCCTTTATGTCGGTTATCGGGAATAATACCCGATTACGGAAACGGTCGTAATAACCTCCCGACTCCTTGGCAAGGATAAGCCCTGCCCTCTCGATGCTCGAAAGACTAAAACCCTTTCCCCTCAAATATGCAAGCAGACCATCCCACTTGTTCAGGGCCAAACCCAGCTTAAATGAGCTGATGCTCTCGGGAGTTACCCCCCTGTCCAGCAGGTACTTTTTTGCCTGAGAGCCGGCCGCGGAATCAAGGTTCTGGCAATAATAAGTAAGGGCGGCCTCAACCACCCGGTAGAGCTCTATGCTGCCTGAAGCCTGTTGCTGTTGGCTTGAGCGCAACTCCGGTATGACTACGCCCGATCTCTTGGCCAGGGTCTCCACCGCTTCCGGGAAATCCATGCGCTCATAACGCATCAGGAACCTGAAGGCGTTGCCGGACTCCCCGCAGCCGAAACAATGATAGATCTGACGGTCAGGAGAAACTATGAATGAAGGCGTCTTCTCGTGATGAAAAGGGCAGCAGGCCTTGAAGTTCCTGCCTGCCCTCTTAAGCGGGAAAAAACCCGATATGAGTTCGACTATATCTATCTTGCTGAGAATGTCCTCAAGCACATTCTCGGGGATCCTGCCTGCCATTGCCGCTCCTCTTGACCCTGGTAAAACCCGAACAACCTATCACTTCGAAGCTCTCGCCTGCTTGCTTTTCTATATTATCCAGCAACAGGTTCATGCCCAGGACGTCCGAAGAGATGTGCCCGGCGATGATAACATTGAGGCCGGCCTCTTTTGCCTTCTTGAAATGCTCTTCGCTCATATGCATGCAGACCACCGTACGCACCCCGCTCTTATAAAGCCTGGGATAGGCCTCTTTATTGCCTTCCGTTCCGCCGGTCATTTCAAGGATGATCTTACCGGCCTTCCTCCCGGGGTTTCCTAAAATCAGCCTGGGGCCTGCGTTAAGCGAAGATTGCGCTATCTTGTATTCAGGGATTGCCGATAAAAGATCGAGGAGATCCGCGACCTTAGCTGGCCTCTCTTTCCTGAAAAGCCGCTCCAGAAAATCGGAGACATGGTTATCCGCCGGCGTATGCATGCAGATAAACGGGATATCCAAAAGCCTGGCCGCATCGACCGCGCGCATGTGGTTAGCCGGCATGATGCGCCTGTGGACTTCGTTTATCCTCTCTTCTAAGAGGTTTTTGGCAACGCTGTCTTTTAAACCGGCCTTCTTAAGAAGCTCGGCCTGCAGGATCATAACTTCGTGCAGATGGGCGTAGGCCCTTCCTTCGGGATGGTGCCCTATTACCAGGTCAAGCCCCTCCCTCTGGCGGATCCTTTCAGCCAGAAGGAGTTCGGCGCTTTCGATATCCACGCCGACAAGCAGCTTCTTGACCGTTGCCTGGCCATCCCCGTAAAGAATGGCCGTATCCTGATACTCGCTTATCTTGTGACCGCGGGGATCGCGGCTGGAACCGAACTTTATCACACAGCGGTAAAACTCTGCAAGCTTCATTTCATTTCCTTTTTCAGTACCCTTTCGATCTCCGTGACCGCCTTATTGAAGTTCTCATTGCTCATAAGCTTGGAGCCCAGGCCGTTCCAAAGCCAGGCGTAGAACTGCCCGGCGCTGTTATAATACTTACTGCCCAGATATGATGTGGCGACGCTGTCCTTGAGATAGTTGACGGAGGAGACCGCGAACAGATAGATCACTAAAAAACAGCTCAAGGGAGCCCGGACAGCCCCGAGTAAGAAACCACCCCATTTGTTTAGCCCCTCGGGCGCTTCTATCTTAAAAAGGCCAAAGAATGTCTTGCGTAAAACCGCCAGGAGTAGATAGAAGAAAGCCGCGATAAAGGAACAGCTCAGAAAATCGATGAACTCGGCAGGGGCCGGACCGGAACCGAAAGCCTTGCCGATAAAGGCGCTCAGGGATGAATAATAATGAAGGGCAAAGAATATCGCGGATGCAATGCCTATCAGTTTGAAAAATTCGGCGATTATACCGCTTTTGACAGCATTGTAACATATTCTGGTTAATACAATTAGGAGAATTATATCGAACCAGTTGAAGTTAATTACGAAGTCTTTGAGCATTTAGGGGATTAAATAATATGTTAAGGAAATATTTTCAAGTATAACATATTATTTGACATAATGTCAAGGCGGGCAAGGTTTTAATTTTGGCGGGGATTTTTGAACCAGCTGATGGTTTTTTTGAGCCCATCTTCCAGGTTTATCTTTGGGCGCCACTTAAGGTATCTTACGGCGCGCGAGATGTCGGGTTTTCTCTGGCGCGGGTCATCCTGAGGCAGGGGTTTAAAGATAATCCTGCTTTTACTAGCGGTAAGCTTCATCACTATCCTGGCCAGCTGCATAATGGTAAACTCTCCTGGGTTGCCCAGGTTTACGGGCTCGTTTATACGGGCGTTCATCATCCTGATTATCCCCTCTACCAGGTCGTCTACATAGCAGAAACTCCTGGTCTGCGTACCTTTACCGTATACGGTTATGGGCTTTGCGTGGAGTGCCTGAAAGATGAAATTCGGGACCACCCTTCCGTCATTAATGCGCATGCGGGGGCCGTAAGTATTAAAGATGCGGATGATCTTGGTATCGATCTTATGGGCCCTGTGGTAGGCCATGGTAATGGCTTCGGCAAACCGCTTGGCCTCATCGTAACAGCCGCGTATACCTATGGGGTTGACGTTGCCCCAATAGGTCTCCTTTTGAGGATGCTCCAGCGGATCCCCGTAGACCTCGGATGTAGAAGCCAGGATAAACTTCGCCTTCTTCTCTTTAGCCAGGCCTAGAGCGTTATGCGTCCCCAGAGAACCTACCTTTAAAGTGGGTATGGGGTATTTCAGGTAATCCTCTGGCGAGGCCGGGGAGGCGAAGTGGAAAACAAAGGCGACCTTCCCGGGGATGGCGATATGCCTGGATACGTTATGCTCGATAAGAAGGAAATGCCTGCTGCCCAGGAGGCCCTTGATGTTCCTGCGGCTGCCGGTAATGAAGTTGTCGACGCAGATAACCCTGAAACCCGCCCCCATCAGCCGCTCGCACAAGTGCGAGCCTATAAAACCCGCCCCGCCCGTCACTACCGCCGTCTTTTTCATCTCAGAGTTTTATCACCTTGTGATGAGTGATCCCCTTATAGACGTTCCTGGCATCGAAGATAAGCCTTGAGCCTTCAAGCAGCTTCTTGTAATTGACTGCCGTATGGTCAGTGGCGATGACCACGCAGTCGAAATCTTTGAGCTTGCCGGCTGAGAGCGCCACGGATTTAAGGTTCAGGTCATTGATCTTAAGGTACGGGATCAGCGGGTCATGGTAAGAAACCTCGGAGCATTTAGCCGCAAGTATCCCGATGATATCCAGGGCCGGGGATTTACGCAGGTCCTTGACGTCTTTCTTATAGGTGGCTCCTATCACCAGCACCCTGGACTTGGCAAGGCTCTGGCCGTGGTGGTCGAGCACCTGAGCAACCCTCTCAACCACATAATCTGGCATATGCGAAATGACGTCGGAGGCAAGTTTTATGAAACGCGATTTGAAGCCGAACTTTTTGGCCTTCCAGTAAAGATAGAGGGGGTCTTTGGGTATGCAGTGGCCGCCGACGCCCGGACCGGGGTAAAACGGCATAAAGCCGAACGGCTTAGTCCTGGCGGCATCGATCACTTCCCAGATGTCGATCTTCATCTTATGGGCCATCATCGCCAGCTCATCGATCATCCCGATATTTACGATGCGGAAAGTGTTTTCCAGGAGCTTGGCGGTCTCGGCGACGCGGGGCGATGAGACCGCGACGACCTTCTCGATGATTATCCGGTAAACGCCGGCGCACAGGGATGAAGCGGTCGCGTCTATGCCGCCGACGATCTTGGGGATCTTATGCAGGGGGAACTTTACGTTACCCGGGTCGATGCGCTCGGGTGAAAAACAAAGATAGAAATCGGCGCCGTGCTTAAGGCCCCGCGATTCGAACATCGGCAGGATCACCTCTTCGGTGGTCCCGGGATAAGTCGTACTCTCCAGTATGACCAGCGCTTTTTCTCTCAGGTTTACCGATATCCCCCGCACGGCATCTTTAATGAAGGAGATATCCGGATGGTATTTGCGCTTAAGCGGCGTGGGCACGCACACAAAGACCACGTCCTGGTCCCTGATAAAACTGAAATCACTCTCGGCGCGCAGATGGCCGCTTGTGACGACTTTTCGTAACTGCGGGGTGGGCACGTCTATAATGTAGGAGACCTTTTCCCTGAGCCTGCGCACGCGGTCCTTGTCAAGCTCTATGCCCAAGACAGAGTAACCTTTCCTGGCAAACTCGACGGCCAGAGGCAGGCCCACGTAACCCAGCCCTACCACCGCAATCTTAAGCTTTTTGTCCCTTATGCGCTGTTTGAACTCGCGAGAGTAATTATCCAACTAACCCCTCCTGCCCCTGGGGGCAATTGATGAGCCCCTGCCTATCCCTATGTAAGTAAAACCCATCGCACGCAGTTTTGCGGGTTCATAAATATTTCTTCCGTCCACTATAAGCGGCCGCTTAAGCGACCTCTTTACCTTGCCGAAATCCAGCTGCTTGAACTCGTCCCATTCGGTGACCACCAGCATGCAATCCGCTCCCTTGCAGGCCTCATAGGGGTCCTGGCAGAACCTGGCCTCCTTCAAAAGCATGCCCACCTTTTCTTCGGCCTGGGGATCATAGACCTTGACCCTGGCCCCTTCGGCCTGCAGCATCCGGATAATATGCAGGGACGGGGCGCTGCGGATATCGTCGGTATTGGGTTTAAACGACAGCCCGAGCACTGCGACAGTCTTGTCTTTTATCACCCACAAGGCCTCCCTTAGCTTCTTAAAGACATAGGCCCTTTGCCCTTCGTTAATATTACGCACGCTCCTAAGCAGATCAAAATCAAAACCCAGCTTTTCGCTGATCGTGACGAACGCATCCAGGTCCTTGGGAAAACAGGAGCCGCCGTAGCCGATGCCGGCGTTAAGGAATTCGCGGCCGATCCTCTTGTCCAGGCCCATTCCGTCGGCGACCTCTTTGACGTCGGCGCCCACCATATCGCAGATGCGGCTGACGGCGTTGATGAAGGATATCTTGGTGGCCAGGAAAGCGTTGGATGAATGCTTGATAAGCTCAGCGGACTTTATGTTCGTCACCACTATCGGGGCGTTGAGGGGTTTATAAAGATTGACCAGTATGTCCTTTGCCTTATCCGACTCCACCCCGATCACTATCCTGTCCGGATGCATAAAATCGCCTATGGCCGAGCCCTCCCTGAGGAACTCGGGGTTAGAGGCGACATCAAACTTTATCTTCTTCCTGACGTAAGTGCTTATGGTATGTTTTACCCACTGCCCGGTCTCCACCGGCACCGTGGATTTCTCCACGATCAGGCGGTAGCTGTCCATATTGACGGCGATATTGCGCGCCACGTTCTCGATGCCGGTAAGGTCCGCCTCGCCGTTTTCCAGCGACGGCGTGCCCACGGCGATGAAGATCACCTCCGAACTCTTTACCGCATCTTTAATGGCTGAGGTAAAAAACAGCCTCTTTTTCCTGGCGTTATTGGCAACCAACTCTTTTAACCCCGGCTCATATATGGGAATCACGCCTTTTTTTAAGGCGGCGACCTTCTTTTCGTCATTATCTACGCAAATAACCTTATTGCCCAACTCTGCAAGGCAGGCTCCGGTAACCAGGCCGACATAGCCGGCGCCGATGATTGATATGTTCATCTTTCTCCTTCCTTAATATAGGATTAATCCTGCTGGGAACCGCTTTTGGATGAGTGGTAACTCTGGTTGAAACCAAACTCCATTTCGGGGAAAGCCTTTAACCTGAAGGTCACCCAGATACCGCTGCCGCTGCTTTTCTTGGAATTAAGCGTCAGGTCCATCTCCCAACAGTGCATATCCCGCGTGAAAGTATACTCCTGTTCGAGCAGCCCGTCATCAAACACATCCGTTGCCTTGCCGGTGTTAAAACGGTGGTACATGGAAAACTTCCACTTCGGGGAAAAGCGCCAATGAAGGCTGCTGGTAAGCTGATTTGCCGCCCCTCTCTCATAACGTTGGCCGAAACCGAAAGAACGGTCCTTGCCAAGGTCAAAGACCAGGTCATAGTTGGCTGTGGAGAATTTATTGTAGTCGGGCGCAGACCTGGAAACGGAGCGCTTGAAAGTGGCATCGGCGTCAAGCCGCAGCCAGGAGAACGGAAGGAACTTCAGGTCCAACAGGATATCCGAAAGGTTGCCTCCGTTCTTGTAATCTGACTTCTGCTTGAATATATAATCGGTGCTGACCCTGGCTTCAAGCAGATCAACGGACCTGCCTTCGCGCTTGGTCTGCAGCTTATTGGAAAGCCCGATGTTGACGGCGTTGCTACGCCTTAAGGCGTCCACTTCATCGATCTGTTTTAATCTTGTATAGGATATGCTGGGCTCGTGGTTATAGACGTAACTGATAAAAGGGTTGATCACGTGCCTCAGGCCTTCGATATCCATGCCGAAGAGATTGGATTTGACGTCGAAGGTGCGGTAGAATTTGGTGCTCAGGTCAAGGCCGCTGTAAAACGTCGCCCTAACCGGCAGGGACTTGCCGTAGGAGTCCTTGTCATATATGGTGAGCCTCTCGCCGGCAAAAGGGGTAAGTTCGAAGAACGCCAGCCTAAAAGGCATGGAGAACTTGTTGAACATGTCGAACCTGGTCATGTTCACGTCGTCCGCGGATACCGGCGTCATCAGCGCCTTCTTGTCGTAAACGGCGAATGTTGAGCTGTTCTCGAAGTAGAAAGGGCTCGACCATAACTTCGTATTAGGCATGCTGTATTTTACTTCCGGAAGTTTCTCCAGCTGGTCGTACCAGGGGTTGGTGCGCTTCTGAAAGAGCACATCGAAGCTTGAATAATTGAAGTTGCGGTGAAAGAGCGCGTAAGAAAGCGGCTGGACGTCCTTCTCGTATTCGCGGTAGAAATAATCCTTAAGGAAGTTAGCTGAGGTATCGAGCTTCTTGCGCTTCTCGTCGGAGATCTTATAGAGCTCGCTTACAAAAGTAGTTTTGGGGTCGATATCCCATTTGTGGCGCCAACGCACCAATCCCCTGTCATATTGACGCTGGGCGTTATCGGGGAGGTTTTTAGGCTTTTCGCCGGTATAGTAGACCTTGAGGTCGCCCTTTCCGAAATCATCGGTTTTATAATTGGTGCCGAAGCCCTCGGCCCATCCGAGCTTCTGCCTGAAATCAAGGTAGACCCTGCCGCTCATATTATCGGTAAGGTCATACCTCCAGGCACTCAGCATATAAGGGCCCCAATCCTTGTTCTTGCCCGGCTGAACCTGCACGTGCATCATCGCGTCTTTAAGGCTGTGGTTATAACGGGGCAGGTAGAGTACCGGGGTCTTGCCTACATAGAAGACGCCTTCCCTCATCTGGATCTTGTCTGCCGGCACCATGGTGATGCGCTTAGCTCCTATGCAGTAGTGCGGATGGTCGAAGCTGCAGGTGGTGGCCTGGCCCCTGTAAGCCGTGTACTCGTTCTCCTCAACCTTCTCCACCCTCCTGGTATTGATGAAGTAGGGATTGGACCTGAACCTTGCCGATACGATAACGCCGGTCTTATTCTGGAAGTTATAAATGATCTTCTCGCCTTCGATGATGCCTTTTTTGTCGTCAAGCCGGGCATGGCCTTCGGCTACAGCCTCTTTGGTTGAGCTGTTCACGGTCAGCTTATCGCAGGTAAGCCTTGCCCCCTGGTATACCACCTCGACGTTACCGGCGGCGGTGATCTCCTTGGTATCCGCTGAATACTCGACCTTGTCGCCGTTTACGGTGATCGGCTCAAACTTCCCCTGCGCATATGCGTATTGCAAATCCCAAATCCCAAATCCCAAGCACCAAAAAATAACAAAATACCAGATCCCGACAGTCATTGGGTTTTGGTATTTGGTATTTATTTGTGGTTTGTAATTTGACATTTGGTATTTGCTCTCCGACTGACTAATCGCTATACGCTAACCGCTATTTCTGCGGTATCTTCTTATAATCCTCCAGGAACCTCTCTACCCCGATATCGGTCAGAGGATGCTTGATCAACTGAGTGATCACTGAAAACGGGACCGTGGCGATATGCGCCCCGATCAAGGCCGCATCTACCACATGCATGGGGTTCCTGACCGACGCGACGATTACCTCAGTCTTAAAACCGTAATTCTTGTAAATGGCGATTATGTCCCGGACCAGGTTCATGCCTTCCTGGCTGATATCGTCGAGCCTGCCGATAAAAGGCGAAATGTACGTAGCCCCGGCCTTGGCAGCCAGGAGGGCCTGCGAGGCAGAGAAGCACAGCGTCACATTGGTGTGGATGCCCTGCGCAGCCAGGATCTTTACGGCCTTGAGCCCCTCTTTGATAAGGGGGACTTTGATCACGATGTTCTTGGCGATCTTGGAAAGCTGGCGCGCCTCTTCCACCATCCCGTCGCAATCCAGGCTGATGACCTCGGCGCTTACAGGCCCGGCGACAGCGGCGCAGATGTCTTTAAGAAGCTCGTGCATCGAAACATTCTCTCTGGCCACCAGCGTCGGGTTAGTGGTAACGCCGTCTATCACGCCCAGGCTTGCCGCTTCTTTTATCTCTTTGATGCTTGCCGTATCGATAAATATCTTCATGAGGATACCCTTTGCCTAACCAGCACCATCGCCCCAACCAGGCCGGCATCCGAGGCAAAACGCGCCTTAAAGAGCTTTACTCTCTTTGCCTGGACGCTCATCGCCCTCTTTTTTATAGTCTTGATTATCGGCTCAAAAAGCGCTTTCCCGGCCGCCGCTACTCCGCCTCCGACGACAATGGCATCAAGGTTAAGCGTATTGACCAGCGCGGTAAAAGCCAGCCCGAGCCGCCGGCCTACCGTCTCCCAGATCTCGCGCGCTTTTCTGTTGCCGCGTCCGGCCAGGAGGCTGAGCTCTTCCAAAGAAACTTCTTTGCCAAACGCCTTTTTGGCTTCGGCGATTATGCGCAAATTCCCGACATAAGACTCAAGGCAGGCCAGGCCCCCGCAGTTGCACAGCGGCCCGGTTTCGTTTATCGGCAAATGGCCGATCTCCCCGCTGGCATTGTCCTGGCCGCGGTAAAGCCTGCCGTCGAGAATCAGGCCACCGCCTACGCCGGTACCCAAAGTCACGCATAGGGCGTTCTTATATTTTCTTGCTGCCCCATATTTGTGTTCGGCCAAGGTCATGATCTTGGCGTCATTATCCACAAAGACCGGTAAATGCAATTTTGTTTCGAGGATCTTCTTAAGCGGGACTTCTTTCCAACCGGAAATATTGGGGAGGAAGTGCACTATCCCTCTGTTTGCATCAGTAGGCCCTGGCAGGCCAATGCCTAACCCCAGCACCTGGCTTTTTTTTATTCGTTTTTGCTTAAGTAACTCCGGGACCGCCTGCGCCAGGCCGTTAATAAGCTCATTCCTGCCCTTGTAACTGCGGGTGCTGATCAGGCGCCTCTTGAGGATCCTGCTGCCGCCGCCAAACAGGCCCAACTTTATATTTGTACCGCCCAGGTCGACCGCCACGATGTATTGCTTACCCATTGGGCTATTTTATATTAAAAGTATTTTTAATGCAAGATATTAGTTGAGGGGGCGCTTGCGTCATGACGCCTTTTTATCGTTATAAGCGCTGACCTTGTTCCTGCCGCTGTGCTTTGCAACATAGAGCGCCTGGTCCGATTTGTCGATAAGCTGGCTGGTATCGCAGGCATCGTCGGGATATGTGGATATCCCAATGCTGACAGTAGCGCCCAGCTCCTCGTCGTAAGCGCGCACGCGCTTTGATTCCACAGCCTGGCGGATACGCTCGGCTGCAAACCTGGCCTGCTCCTTGTCTGTTTCGGCCAGGACTATAGAGATCTCTTCCCCGCCATAGCGTCCCATAAAATCGATCTGGCGGATATTTTCTTTGATCACCCGCGCCAACTCCTTGAGTAGCACATCGCCGACCAGGTGCCCGTAGTGGTCGTTATACCCCTTGAACCTGTCGATATCGACCATCAAAAACGACAGGTTAAGCTTCAGGTTCTTTGAGCGGTTAAGCTCCTCGGCGAACCTTTCGAGAAAATAACGCCGGTTAAATATCTGCGTAAGACCGTCAGTTATGGTAAGCTGCTGGACCTCCTTATAAAGAAGGGTCCTTTTGTAGCCCAGCAAGAACTGCTGGCCAAGTATCGCGAACCTCTCTTTGTCTTCGCCTCTTAGAATACCTCTTGCATAAAGGTAGCCGATAGTATTCTTGTGGATCTTTAAGGGAAGAATCGTAACATTTTGAGATTCAGGAAGTTGTGTTTCTGATTTAAGGAAATCGAACTCCTGGACCTGGATACGAGTATCGATGTGCGACTTGAATATAGAAAGGATCCTGTCTTCATCGAGCGTGCGACAGATATCTTTAGTCAAGTCGTAGAGCGAAACCATGTCTTCCACTGCTTTCAGGAGGTTCTCGTTATCTTTTTCCAGGCGACTGTTATCGGCATCCAGGGCCTTCTTCTCGGCTTCCAACTGGTTATAATAAACCTGGACCTTGGCGAACTGCAGCCAAAGGTAGCGCTCAAATATAACGATCAGCGCGATGCTCAGGCACAGGAGTATCCCTATATAGAGCATACCCTGTTCCTCCCTTTTTGCTTTGCCTGATACATGGCCTTATCCGCTTTATGGATAAGCGAATCCTTGTCCGCGGCATCGGCAGGAAATGCCGCCACTCCGATGGACACGGTAACCGTGGTCTCCTGGCGGCGCAGCAGTATTTTCTTTTTCTCAACCCGTTCCCTAAGCTGACCTGCCAGAGTCACGGCTTCATCCCTGTGCATACCAGGCAGTATCACGCAGAACTCCTCTCCTCCGAAACGGCTGACAATAGGGCTGAAATCCTTGAGCGCCTCAAGGATCATCTGGCTTATGTTCTTCAAGACTATGTCTCCTGCGGTATGACCGAACCTGTCGTTGTAACCCTTGAAGTTGTCGATGTCCAGCATAAAGAACGAAAAAGGCTTTTTTGAACGCAGGGCCCGCTCACATTCTTCTTTGAGGCTCTGCATGAAAAAGCCTTTGGTATAGAGCGAAGTAAGTTCGTCATGAATTGCCAGGTTCTGCGTTTCCCTGAAGAACTGGCTGTTCTCCAGGGCTACCGCCCCCAGATCGCAGATGGTCATAAGAAACCTGAGGTCGTCAAGCGAGAAGAAGTTGGGTTCGGGATGGTCAAGCCTGAGAATACCCAGGAAGCGATGGTCGCTTATAAGCGGTGAGCTGACTAATGATGCGATCTGGCGGGGATATTCGCAAAACCTTTCGGTATCGAAACGGAAATCTTTTTTTATATCCTCGACCAGCAGGGGGCTGGCGTGCCTGAGCACCCAGTAATCAAGCATGTCGCCTTCCTTGCTCTTGACGACGAGCTTCCTGTCTTCTTTCCTCGACCTGAAAAGCGCCAGCTTCTGCGTCTGGTTATCCACCAGGTAGAGCACGCAGTTCCCTTTGTTGTTGGAAACCAGGGAAAACGCGATGGAAACCAGATTGTTGGCTACCGAATCGATGCGCAGGTCTTCGTTTATCTCTTCGACAACTTTTTTCAGGCTGCTGTAACGGATGATCTTGGACTGCAGGGCGACGCCTTCCTTAAGCAGCTGATTGTTACGGTTGGCGGAAACGTTGGTCTCCTCCTGCAGGAATCCGATCTTGTAGTTAAAGCTATACTTCTTGTTTATGGCAAGCTTTAACACCAATAATATCGCCGCGAGGTTGAACAAATGAAAAATGATTAGCGCAAGGTATGAGTCGTACTTAAGGGAGTGTTTAAGGTATATCGGCAGGTAAACATACAGGAAGAGAAAACCGGCCAGGCCAGCCGCTATCTTTACCAGAAGCGACTTTTCAAGAAAGGACAGGTAGTTTTGGACCGTTGACTTGGTTTTTAACGGCAATTTTTGTCTTTATACTATGGTCTCTTCGCTGCTTTTATCGAAGAAATGGACCTTGCTCATATCAAAGACCACGTCCATATCCTGGTTAAGCCTGGGTTTGTCGTGCGCGCCTACACGGGCGACAAATGTGTGCTTGCCGGTGTTAAGATACAGATAGACCTCCGAACCCATGGGCTCATACACTTCGCAGGTGACCCTGGCGATGTTCTCGGGTGGCGCCTCCGATACAAAGAGCTTATCATAGATATCCTCGCAGCGGATGCCGAAAATCACTTCCTTGCCCACATAAGAGGCTAATTTCTGGTACATGTCTTCCACGACCTTGACGAATATCTTGCCCTCGTCGAAATAGAACCTTCCCTCTTTCTTGACGATTCTTCCGTTCATGAAGCTCATAGGCGGAGAGCCGATAAAGCCGGCGACGAACCTGTTTCTGGGGTGGTCGTATATCTCGATGGGGTCGGCGACCTGCAGGAATACGCCGTCTTTCATCACCGCGATCCTGTCTCCCATGGTCATGGCTTCGACCTGGTCGTGGGTAACGTAGATGACGGTGGTCTGGAGCCTGGCGTGGAGCTTACGGATCTCGGTGCGCATCTGAACCCTCATCTTCGCATCGAGGTTGCTCAAAGGCTCATCAAAAAGGAATACCAGGGGCTTTCTGACTATCGCCCTGCCCACGGCAACGCGCTGCCTCTCCCCGCCCGATAACTGACCCGGCCGCTTGCCAAGAAGATTTCTGATGCCCAAGATATCCGCGGCCTCGTTTACCCGGCGCAGCATCTCGGCCTTCGGGATATGGCACAGCCTCAGGCCAAACGACATGTTCTCCAATACCGTCATGTGGGGATAAAGGGCGTAGTTCTGAAAGACCATCGCGATGTCGCGGTCTTTGGCCGGGACATCGTTTATCTTCCTGCCCCCTATGAAGATCTCCCCTTCGCTTATATCTTCGAGGCCGGCGATCATCCTTAAGGTCGTGGACTTGCCGCATCCGGAAGGACCGACCAGGACCATAAACTCCCTGTTCTCGATGCCGAGGCTGACGTTATTGACCGCCCGCGCGCCGTCGGCGTAAACCTTCGATACGCCCTTAAGGCTGACCTGTGCCATGTTTTATCGGCTTAAATAGTCTAACAATTGAGTAAGCGTGCTCTTGAGGTTCTTACGGTGCACGATCATGTCGATAAGCCCGTGATCAAGCAAAAACTCTGAGCGCTGGAAGCCATGGGGAAGTTTCTGCCTTATGGTCTGCTCGATTACCCTCGGCCCGGTAAAACCTATGAGGGCATTGGGCTCGGCGAGGATGATGTCCCCGATCCCGGCGAAAGAGGCCATTACGCCGGCCATGGTGGGGTTGGTAAGCACGGATATGAAACCGAGGCCTGCCTTCTTATGGTAATTGAGCGCGGCGCAGGTCTTGGACATCTGCATCAGGCTGAACATCCCTTCATACATGCGCGCCCCGCCGCCCGAACCGGAGACGATGACCACCGGAAGTTTCTGGCGGGTAGCCTGCTCTATCGTGCGGGTGATCTTTTCCCCTACCACCGACCCCATCGAACCCATAATAAAACGCGAATCCGTGACCGCGATCATCGTGGTCTTTAAGCCTATGGCGCCTTTACCGGAGACCACCGCGTCACTAAGCCCTGTGGACGACCGGTCGCTGGAAAGTTTTTCTTTGTAGGTCTTGGGCCCCTTGAAATCAAGCGGGTCCCCCGATACCATATCTTTATCCTGTTCGACGAATGTGCCCTCATCCAAAAGTATTCCCAGCCTCTCATAGGCCCCCAGCGTAAAATGGTAATTGCACTTGGGGCAGACCTTCAGGTTCTCTTCCAGGGTCTTGTTGTACAGCGGCTCGCTGCAGCCCTCGCATTTGGTCCAAAGGCCCTCAGGTATCTCCTTCTTTTTTACGCGAACGATCGTATACTTGGGCTTTCCGAACAACGCCATCTCTATACTCCCGCGAGCTTATTTACCAGCAGACCGCTGAGCAGCTTCGGATAAAAATAGGTGGATTTAGCCGGCATCCTGTGGCCGGCCATGGCCACGGCGATTATCTGCTGGATCTTCACCGGATTCAGGAAAAACGCTATATAAGAGCCGTCCTCATTCACTTTATTGATGAACTCTTCCGCGTCGGGCGAAAAGGTGATATCGACCTTGTTCTCGAGGTTATCCAGGTCAAAGCCCAGGACGTTCTTAAAAACAAGGTGGTTAAGGATAGAGGCATCCAGCGAACGGTACTCCTTGGGCTTGTCGCTGATAAGCTTATCCAGCATCTTGACGTTCTTAAGCCTGATAAGCCAGTACTTGTTGTTCTTAAAGTAAATGCCTACGACATGCTCCGCTACCCCGCCCTTCTCCATCATGAAAAAGAACCGCCTTTTCTCCTTAATCTTTTCCTCGACGTCAAAGTACTGCGAAAGGTCAAGCTTGAGCTTGGCCATATCGGGCTCATTATCCAGCTTCAGGAGCCTGTGTATGGGCAGGATGGACAACCCCCGGTAGTCGGTATTGGTAAAATAAGACACTATGTAATTAAAATCCTCTTCTCCCGTGAAGGCGCTGCCAAGCTTGGCCTTCATCGCCTCCCTGAAAGCGCAAGCCACCTCGTAACGATGGTGGCCGTCGGCGATAAAGATGTTTTCTCCGATCATGCCTTTCCCCACCATATCGATCAGGGCGGGGGAGTTGAGCCTCCACAACTTATGTGAAACCCTGTCATCATCGACTATGTCGATAAATGGCTTGCCCTGTATGTACTTTTGGTTGAGCCTCTGGATGATGCGCTTCTTATCCAAAAAGACCGAAAATATCGGGCTGAGGTTTGCCTTTACCTGATTCAACAGCCTTAACCTGTCTTCTTTCGGCCCCACGCGGGTATTCTCGTGGGCGTAGACAGGGGTATCGGCATCCCGCAGCTTCAGGAGCGAGATGAAACCGAACCTGGTCTTTTTTTCTCCCTTGATATGGAACTCCTGGCTATAGAAGTATATGGAAGGCACGGGGTCCTGGATGAGTATCCTCTCCTTTATCCAGTCCTGGAAGACCTTGGAGGCGCGCTGATATTTGTCTTCGCCCGGGATATCCTTGCCCAGTAGTATATGTATGAAATTATGCTGATTGCGGCTGTGATAGGACTCCTGGGCCTCGGGCGAAATGACGTCATACGGCGGGCAGACGACGCTGGCCAGGTCTTTTATCTTCTCGGTATTGTAGATAAACGCCTTGAAAGGTTTTATGCAAGCCATCGGTAGAGGATGCCTCCTGCAAGATTTCCCGCGCTGTCTATGAGGATGTCCGCGATACTGGCTGTCCTGTAGGCCACGAAAAGCTGGTGGAACTCATCGCTGGCAGCGTAAAGAATGCCCAACGCTAAAGATGATATTATAACCTTTAACGCCCCCATATTCCAACTATTTTTTATGGCGCGGGAGGATAAAAAGCCCAGGATCATGTATATGGCGAAGTGGAAGGCTATATCCTGCCAAGGGAACAGGCCGGGTATGTCGTCTCCGGGCACCGAAGAGGCATAGAATATAACGGCCATGCACAACAGCACCGGCAGCCAGAGCCCGAAGAATGCCGTCTTCTTATTCAGGGTTATGCGGGCAGCCACTGCATCCTTCCTTGACCCCCGGGCAGGAGGGCGGCTTGCCCTTGTCCTGTTGGCCGTTATCCTTCTTGCGGTAATCCGTGGAGTAGAAACCGGAACCCTTGAAGATTATCCCTGCCCCTCCTCCTATAAGCCTGGTCAGCTTCTCCTTTTGGCAGCGGGGGCATCTGGTCAGGGGCTTATCGGACATGGCCTGAAAAGCCTCAAATATGTGGCCGCAGTTATCGCATTCGTATTCGTAGGTCGGCATAATAGTCCCTTTCTATTTAAACGCCTTTTTCAACTTATCCGTAAAGCTCTCTTTGGAATCAGGGTTTTCTCCGGTGGCCCTGGCAAACTCCTCAATAAGCCTGCGCTGTTCAGCATTGAGATTGGAAGGTATAATGACATTGACCTTTATCAACTCGTCACCCTGGCCGCGGCCATGAACATCAGGGATGCCTTTTTCCTTTAACCGGAAAACCCTACCGCTCTGCGTGCCGGAGGGTATCTTCATACTCACCTTGCCTTCGAGGGTAGGTACCTCGACCTCTCCTCCCAGCACCGCTTTTACCATGCTAATATCGACGGCGGCAACGATGTCGTTTTCATGTCTTTCAAATATAGGATGTCTGGCCAACTCTATGATCACATACAGGTCTCCTCGGTTGGAGGCCCCCTGTTCTCCCTCGCCCCTGATCCTTAGGTGGGAACCGGTATCCACTCCTGCCGGGACCTTTACTTTTATCTTACGGGTGACCTTTGTGCGACCTTCGCCCCGGCACTGTGGGCACGGCGACTGAATAAGAGATCCTTCTCCGCGGCAACGCTGGCAGGTCTGGGCCAGTTGAAAGAAACCGCTGGAGACTACTGTGCGGCCTGAACCCTTGCACTGAGGACAGGTCGTCTTTTTTGTCCCGGGCTTGGCGCCTGAACCGCCGCAGGTATCGCAAGTTTCATACCGGGGTACAGTGATCGTCTTCTCAACGCCTCTGGCTGCTTCCTCCAGGGTAATCGAAACGGCTATCTGCAGGTCCCTTCCTCTTGAGCGCCGACCAGAGCCCCTGGATGAACGTCCCCCTATATCAAAACCCAGGTCGCTGAAAATATCCTCAAAGATCCCTCCGCCGAAACCAAACCCGCCCAGGTCCTGAAAAACGCTGCTGAAGTCCGCTCCCTTGAAGATATCCTCATAGGCATACTTCTGGTCTATGCCGGAGTGGCCGTACTGATCGTAAAGCGAACGCTTGTTGGCGTCGGAAAGCACGGCGTAGGCTTCGGATATCTCCTTGAACTTCTCTTCCGCTTCCTTCTTCTGCTCGGCAGGCACCCTGTCAGGATGATACTTGAGCACTGCCTGTCGGTAGGCGCTCTTGACCTCATCAAGCGTCGCGTTCTTCTTTATACTCAATATCTCGTAGTAGTCGCGTTTGGTTGACATTGACCCCTTTACTTCTTATCGTCCTCTTCTTTATACTCTGCGTCAATGATGTCTTCTTTCTTGGCATCCTGCGACGGCTCTTCCTGTGCGGACTCTTGTTTAGGTCCGGCACCTGCCTGAGACCCGGCACCTCCTGCCTGTTGCTTTGCCGCTGCCTGCTTATACACCTCTTCGGCAAGCTTATGCGAAGCCTTGGTCACCTCTTCAGCGCCCTTTTTAATCCGCTCGATATTCTTATCCTTTATAGCGGTCTTGAGATCATTAAGCTTGGCCTCTAATTCTGCTCTCTCCGACTGGCTGATTTTATCACCATACTCTTTAAGCGATTTTTCAGTGGCGTAGACAAGATTGTCCGCTTGGTTGGTGACCTCGACTTCTTCTTTTTTCTTGGCATCATCCGCGGCAAACTTTTCGGCATCCTTTACCATCTTGTCTATCTCTTCCTTGGAGAGCTTCTTAGGAGCGGTGATACGGATAGATTGCTCCTTGCCGGTCCCCAGGTCCTTTGCCGAAACATGCACGATGCCGTTGGCATCGATATCGAAAGCAACCTCTACCTGCGGCACCCCGCGCGGGGCCGGAGGTATACCTACCAGATCAAACCTGCCCAGCTCCACATTATCGTCGGCCATCTGGCGCTCGCCCTGCAGAACCCTGATGGTAACCGCGGTCTGATTATCGGCGGCAGTAGAGAAGACCTGCGACTTTTTTGTAGGGATGGTAGTGTTGCGCTCGATAAGCCTGGTATTGACGCCTCCCAAGGTCTCAAGCCCCAGCGAAAGCGGAGTAACATCAAGCAAAAGAACATCCTTGACCTCGCCCTTGATGATCGCCGCCTGCACTGCCGCGCCCAATGCCACGCATTCCATGGGGTCGATCCCGCGTTCGATCTTCTTGCCGAAGTAATCCTCAACGAACTTCTGGATCACCGGCATCCTGGTAGGGCCTCCTACCATGATTATCTTGTCGATGTCTTTGGCATTGAAACTTGAGCCTTCTTTTTCAAAGGCGGATTTGGCGTCCTGTATCGCCTGCTCCAACGGATGCCGGCACCTTTCGACTATGGGGCTGACCAGCTCTTCGAGCTTGGCGCGGTTGATGCTCATGGCCAAATGCTTCGGCCCTGAGGCATCGGCGGTAATAAAGGGAAGGTTTAAGTCGGTGGTGACGGTGCTGGAAAGCTCGACCTTCGCTTTTTCTGCCGCCTCGCGCAGACGCTGTACCGCCATCTTGTCGTTCTTAAGGTCGATACCAGTCTCCTTCTTGAACTCCTTGGCGATATAGTCTATGAGCACGTTATCCATGTCTGTGCCGCCAAGCTGCGTGTCGCCGCTGGTGGCGACTACCTTAAAGCCGCCTTCTTTCCACATCTCCATGATGGTGACGTCCAGTGTGCCGCCGCCCAGATCAAAGACGAGTATCTTTAATTCTTTACCCGCCTTCTCAAGCCCGTAGGCCAGACACGCCGCCGTCGGCTCATTGATGATCCTGAGCACCTTAAGCCCGGCGATCTCTCCGGCATCTTTGGTAGCGGTACGCTGGTTATCATCGAAATAGGCAGGACAGGTGATCACAACCTCTTCTACTTTATCCCCAAGATAGGCCTCGGCATCCTGCTTGATCTTCTGCAGGATAAAAGCGGATATCTGCTGGGGCGTGAAATCCTTTCCTGCTGCCTTGAACTTATAGTCCGTGCCCATCTTGCGCTTGGCAGCCTGAATAGTCCCTTCCGGGTTTATGGCTGCCTGCCTGCGGGCAGGCTCGCCTACCAGGCGCTGTCCGTCCTTGGTAAAAGCGACGTAAGACGGAAAGGCCTTGCCGGAAGAAACTCCTGCGCCTTCCGCGGAAGGGATGATCACGGGCCTGCCGCCCTCCATCACTGCCGCGGCTGAATTTGATGTTCCTAAGTCGATCCCTATAACTTTAGCCATTCTGCACCTCCGGTTTCTTGGAAACTTTTACTTTTGACGTACGTATCACCCTATCGTTAAGCATATAGCCTTTTTGCATCTCTTCGACTACCGTGTGTTCCGGCAGGTTATTATCTTCGACCTGCATCAATGCCTCATGAAAGTTCGGATCGAAGCCCTTACCGAGGGCCTCGATAGGTTTTACGCCGTGGCCCTTAAGCATCTGATACAGATGCGCCAGTATCATCTCAACACCTTTTAAGAAAGCCTGCAGGTCCTGGTGGTTCTTCTCCGACAGCTCTACGCTGCGCTCCAGGTCATCCAGGACATTTAAAAGGTCCAGTATAAGGCCTTCGTTGGCAAACTTGATGAAATCCTGCTTCTCCCTGTCCAGGCGCTTGCGGGAGTTCTCGAAATCCGCCTGCAGGCGAAGGAGGCTCTCTTTTAGCTCCGCGGCCCTGCCCGCCTCCTCCTTTAAGGCCTGGTACTCCGATCCTTTGAGAGTAACGGGCTTGTCTTCCTTATTATTCTCTTTCTGGTTATTCTGGGCTTCTTTCTTATGTTCTTCCATCGGTGATTTCATTTTATATGTTGTCCAGCACCTCTGTCAGCACGCCGGAGATGTATTCCAGGGCGGGGATTATGTGCGAATACTCCATGCGCACCGGCCCCAGCACCGCGATCTTGCCCGAAGGCTTGTTCTTTACCTTATAATTAGAGACGATAAGAGAGCAGTTCTCCATCTCCCGGCAGCCAAGCTCTTTTCCTATGTAAACCTTGACCTTTTCGTCAAACTCCCGGTTGATGACATCGAGCAGGCGCTGCTTATCCTCGATCATCCTGACCAAAAGGCGGATCTTTTCGGCATCCCTGAACTCAGGATGCTCCAGTATCCGGCTCAAACCCCTGTAAAAGAGCTTGTCCTGCCATTCGATGAAAGAGACTATGCCGGTGTAACGGGTGATCGCCGAGATCACCTCCGAAGTCTCCTCCAGCGCGTCCTCAAGTTTACGGATCTCTTTCTTGAACTCCCTGACGATGCGCCGCTTCTCCTCATCCAGCAGGTCCATCTGCGAAAGCAGGAAATCCACGTAATAACGGTACCCCTTCTCGGTGGGGATCCTGCCGCCCGAAGTATAAGGATGCGCAAGCAACCCGTGTTCTTCAAGCTCCGAGAATATGTTGCGGATAGTCGCTGAGCTCAGATCAAAGTTATCGGCGATATCTTCGGAGGCTACGGGCTGGGCGTCATGGATATACAGGTTTATGGCTGCCGCCAGAACCGCCCTTCTCCTGGATTCATAATCTACATTTCTGACCATATCGTTCTCCGTTTTAGCACTCTTAAACGCACAATGCTAAAAGGTAATTTTAACACAAGAAGCTGCTTTGTCAACCGTATCTGGGGCTTATTTTATCACCAGCCCCTTATCCCCGTCCCTGTCTGCCAAAAGCCTCGCGCCCGCGCCGACACGCCCCTCCAGTAGCCTAACGGAGAGCGGGTTCTGAAGGTATTTCTGTATGGTCCTCTTGAGCGGCCTGGCCCCGAAATTGATATCAAAACCCTCCTCAATCAGGAAATCCTTGGCCTTATCCGAGACCTTCAGTTCAACCCCCTGTTTTCTTAATGCGGCATAGAGGGGCTCCAGCTCTATGTCGAGGATCTTGGCGATCTGCCCCTTATCCAGCGGGTTAAAGATGATCACCTCATCCACCCGGTTCAAAAACTCAGGCCTGAAGTACTGCCTGAGCTCTTCATCCATCTTTTTCTTAAACTCGGCCTGCGCTGCGTCGTTATTGCGGGGGCCGGAGTACTCATGGATGATCTCCTGACCGATATTGGAGGTCATGATGATCACGGCGTTACGAAAGTTGACGGTCCTGCCCTGCCCGTCGGTAAGCCTGCCGTCATCCATAACCTGAAGCAGGATATTAAACACCTCCGGATGGGCCTTTTCGATCTCATCCAGGAGTATCACCGCGTAAGGCCTGCGCCTGACCCTTTCGGTAAGCTGTCCGCCCTCCTCGTATCCGACGTAACCGGGAGGGGCGCCTATCAGCCGGGAAACGCTGAATTTTTCCATATACTCGGACATGTCTATGCGTATAACGGCTTCCTCATCGTCAAAGAGGAAACCGGCCAGGGCCTTGGCAAGCCTGGTCTTACCTACTCCGGTGGGCCCAAGGAATATGAATGAACCCATGGGCCTGGTCTCTTCGGATAAACCCGAACGCGAGCGGCGGATGCAATCTGAGATGGCCTCGACTGCCGCGTCCTGCCCGACAACCCGGCTCTTTAGCCTCTCGTCCATCTTTACAAGCTTGTGGCTATCGGCTTCGATAAGCTTTTGCAGGGGTATCCCGGTCCACTCGGAAACCACCTGCGCGATATCCTCGTCAGCGACCTCCTGCCTGAGCAACCCCGACTCCTTTTGCAGCTTGTCAAACTCCGCATTGGACTTTTTAAGCCGCTGCTCGAGCTCCACCAGCCTGCCGTACTTGATCTCGGCTGCCTTATCCAGATCCCCTACCTTCTCGGCGCCAAGGGCCTCGTTCTTTAAATCCTCTATCTTGGCCTTTATCTCCTGGATACTGACGATCGCGGACTTCTCCTTTTCCCATTGTTTCTTTTTGGTATCCAGCTCATTCTTCAAAAACGCTATCTCCTCCTCGATCTTTTTAAACCTGTCCTGAGAGCCCTTATCCTTCTCTTTCCTTAAAGCCTGCCTTTCGATCTCAAGCTGCACTATCCTTCTCTGGACCGAATCTATCTCGGTAGGCATGCTGTCGATCTCCATGCGCAGCCGGCTTGCCGCCTCATCCATCAGATCCACCGCCTTATCCGGCAGGTGCCTGTCGGATATGTAGCGGTTAGAAAGCGTGGCCGCGGCAATAAGGGCAGAATCTTTGATGCGCACGCCATGGTGTATCTCGTATTTTTCCTTCAGCCCTCTCAAGATGGCGATGGTATCCTCGACACCGGGCTCGCCGACAAAGATGGTCTGGAAACGGCGCTCTAGCGCGCTGTCTTTTTCGATATGCTTGCGGTACTCGTCGAGAGTAGTGGCCCCGATACAGCGAAGCTGGCCTCTTGCCAGCATGGGCTTGAGCATATTCGAGGCGTCAATCGCCCCCTCGGCAGCACCCGCCCCGACAAGCGTATGCAGCTCGTCGATAAATAAAAGCACCTCTGCGTCCTTGGCCTGTATCTCCTTTAATACTGCCTTAAGCCTGTTCTCAAACTCTCCCCGGAACTTCGCCCCGGCTACAAGGCTGCCCAGATCAAGGGCAATGATGCGCTTGCCCTTAAGCCCTTCGGGAACGTCCCCTGAAACTATTCGCTGCGCCAACCCTTCGACAATAGCGGTCTTGCCTACGCCTGCTTCGCCGATCAAGACCGGATTATTCTTGGTGCGCCGGGAAAGCACCTGGATGAGCCTGCGTATTTGGCTATCCCTGCCGATCACCGGATCAAGCTTCTGCTTCCTGGCCAGTTCAGTCAAGTCCTGGCCATACTTCTGGAGGGCGTTGATCTTCTCCTCCGGATTCTCGTCAGTAACGCGATGATTGCCGCGAACTTCGCTTAAAGCCAGAAGAAGCCGCTCTTTGTCAATGCCGAGCTTCTTAAACTCCTCGGCCATGGGAGATTCGCCATCCTGCAGCACGGCCAGAAGAATGTGCTCACCCGAAACATACTCGTCCTTAAGCGCCCTGGCTTCGAGAGAGGCGTTATGCAACAACCTGTTGGTGCGGCCGGAAAAGTAAACCTGCGGGTTCTGGCTGGATACGGCCGGCCTTTCTTTCAAATACTCCTGCAGCTTCTTGATCATTAAAAAAGATTCGATGCCCAGCTTGTCGAAGACGGCTAGCAAAATGCTGTCTTCCTGCCGGGTAAGGGCAAACAGGATATGTTCAGGTTCGATCTGTTGATGATTGTTTTCCTGCGCAAACCCCAAAGCCTCCTGGATCGCTTCCTGCAATTTAGTGGTCATCTTGTCTTGTCTCATATGAATATCCTCTTTCCTCTATATTGGCACTCTCGAGCTTAGAGTGCCAGTTATATTATAAAAAAATTTATCCTTCCTTCTCCTGGCCCTCCAATATGATCCTTATACCTTTAATATTGACGCCTTTTTCATCCATAAGGTAATGAACGTACTCCAGCCTCTTTATATCTTTCATAGAATAAAGCCTGCTCTTTTTACCTATCCTCTTGGGGCAAACAACACCAGCCTTATCCAATTGCCTCAATGTCCATACGGGCAGATTGGTTAATTTGCTTACAACGCTGATCACATAAACCGGCTCATCAGGACTTATGCGGATGTCAAAAATTGGCATCTATTCCTCTTTCTTGATTGCAAAGCAAGTGTACCATAAACTTAATATTTTGTCAAGTAAAAATGATAATTTTTGTTAGATATTCTAACTGATAATCTGTATCTCCTTATTATGCAATAGCTTATCAATCAGAACACAGGAAATTATAATGTTAACCCTGATACCTTCCTGCCGGTAATCTATACGCTCTACTTTGGCCTCACGGTAGAAGAGATCAACAAGGTCCATACGTGAATGCGGTATAAGCACCTCTACTTCCCTCAGCCTGCCTATAAAATACCCCTGGATCTCCTGAAGGAGCAGGTCAATGTTTTTCTTCTGGATAGCGCAGATCGCTACAGGGTTGACCACATCCTTTTTAAGCCTTTCTATCCACATCTGGTCATCTATCAGGTCTATCTTGTTCAGGGCGGTGATCATGGGCTTGGATTCGGCACCCAGCTGTTTAAGCACATCTAGCACCGCAAGGTTTCTTTCATACGCGCCGGGCTTGGCCGCATCAAGCACGTGCACAATAAGATCAGACTCGGTGACCTCCTCAAGGGTGGCCTTGAAAGCCTCGATAAGATGGTGCGGCAGGTCGTGAAGAAAACCGACGGTATCCGAGATAACGGCATTATAGCCTGCCGGCAAACGCAGGCTTTTGTATATGGGGTCCAGGGTAGTAAATAACCTGCCCGAAACAAGTTGCTGGGCATCGGTAAGCGAATTCAGTAACGTCGATTTTCCGGCGCTGGTATAGCCGACAAGGGCGATTGAAGGAATGGAGTTTTCTTTCCTCTGCTTTTGTATCGTCTGGCGGTGTCGGCTTACGTCTTTTAGGTCATTCTCAAGCTTATCGATGCGCTTGCGGATTCGCCTGCGGTCCATCTCCAGCTTCTGCTCGCCGGGCCCGCGCGTACCGATACCGCCTCCCAACCTCGATAAGATAATGCCCTTGCCTATCAACCTGGGCATAAGGTATCTGAGCTGCGCCAACTCCACTTGCATTTTCCCTTCCGGGCTCTTGGCGCGGCTGGCGAAAATATCAAGGATGAGCTGCGTGCGGTCAATGGTCTTTTTTGCGATTATCGACTCGAGGTTTCTCTGCTGCGTACCCGAGAGATCGTGACTGAATATGACGGCATCAACGTCTTCCTCTTCGCAGGTAAGCGCAAGCTCCTCGGCTTTACCTTTGCCTATAAACAGATTGGGCGTCGGCCGCTCACAGACGCAAGAAAGGTTATCTACCGCCTCAATGCCCGCGGCAGAAACCAGCTCCTCCAGCTCGCTAGCCGCATCATCCATGCTAAAGCGCCTGTCTTTGTTCTTTATGTGCACCGTCGCCAATAATGCTTTTTCCATAATTTAATTTCTAATGGGTCTAATGGTTTTTTTCGCTCAGGTCGCTTTTCCCCGCAGAAAGCGGGGCACCAAACTATCCTATAAGTTTGGGTGCCTGACCGCAGAAAGCGGGGCACCAAACTATCCTATAAGTTTGGGTGCCTGACCGCAGAA
>CAZYCL010000005.1:124770-173047 GCA_964645795.1 uncultured Planctomycetales bacterium | reverse complement strand
TGCATCCACTGTATCGCTACCCGAAGTTTCGGATAGTTGTCAACAATGGCTGCCCCCTGAGGATTCGAACCTCAACTAACTGGTCCAGAGCCAGTCGTGCTACCATTGCACTAGAGGGCAAAATGCTCGGCGGGATTACTGCTCCCCCAAAAGATTGCCTACGCTCCTGACAAAATCCCTGATCTCCTTTTTATCCCTCTCCTCCATCTTGATGAAGTTGACGCCCAGCCTGTATTCGTTCTCCGAAAGACGGTTGTTGTAACAGACCTGGCCGACTATCTCTACCGGACCGTAGAAGCCGACATCCTGTTCGTCGGATTTAAAGAGGGTGAACCTGATGAGCATCTCGGAAGAAGTAGGTACGTTATGTTCGGTAAGTATCGCCATCCCGCTTTCGCTTAAGTCCGACATCCTGGCCTCGATAAGCTTGCCCCCGATTATCATCTGAACCGTAAGGGGCTTATGCACGCGGTAGAAGACGGTAAGGCTTACGCGCACCCGGTTTGAAAGACGCCTGTTGTTCATATTGTTTTCATCCTGCATAATATGGCCTTCCTGTGGGGGCTACCAGAGATTAGCCTTCATCCATTCGTCGGCATCTTGGATGAAATTCCAGCTTTTCTTGGTGTCTTTAGCCAAACCCTGGCCAGCGCTGTTAACGGTATAAGCCAGGCCTTCTCCGGCGCCTCTTATCGTTTCACAGCCGCAAAGCAAGAAGCTTGCCACTAAGACCAAAACCATCACCCAGATACCGCTATTTTTACCCATAATCTACTCCTTTATGAATTTTGCCAGCCGCTCTTTGGTCCTATCCAACCCAAGATGATATATGACATCAAAAAGCCCCGGCCCTACGGTCTTGCCTGTCAGGGCTACCCTTACGGGATGGATAAGGGCCTTGCTTTCTATTCCAAGCTCTGCCACCATTTGGCGAAAAGAGATCTCGATGGAAGCGGTATCAAAGACAGGCAGGCTGCTTAATCTCTGGCTGAACATCCTGAACTCCCTGGAAAGATCCCTAGAAAGATACTTCTCCTTGGCCTTCTGGTCCATGGCCGGGTCTTCGCAGAAAAAGAAGTCTGCGCGCTCGGCAAACTCCAGCAGGGTGTTCATCCGGTCTTGGAATAATTTTACTAAAGAATTGAGGTAATTTCTATCAAAATTATTGCCGTCTATCAGCCCTCTTTCGGCGAGCTCCGGGACAAGTAGGTCGGCGAGCTTTTGGGTGTCGTAGCTTTTTATATACTGGTTGTTCATCCAACTGAGCTTATTCAGATCAAAGGCGGCCGCAGTCTTGTTAACCTGCTTTATATCGAATATCTTTGCCGCTTCTTTTATATCTATGACCTCGCGGTTGTCTCCGGGAGACCAGGAAAGCAGCAAAAGGTAGTTGACCAGCGCCTCGGCCAGATACCCTAACTTACGGTAATCGCTTATAGCTGTGGCCCCGGTCCTCTTGGAGAGCCTGCCGTCGGAGCCCATGATCAAAGGCAGGTGCGCGAACTCCGGAAGTCTTAATCCCAGGGACTGATATAAAAGGACCTGCTTGGGCGTATTGGAGATGTGGTCGTCACCGCGGATGATATGGGATATGCCCATTTCCGCGTCGTCTACTACGCAGGCAAAATTATAAGTAGGGGTGCCGTCGGATTTGATAAGCACCTGGTCTTTAATATTCTCGGAGTCGAAGGAGATCCGGCCGCGGATAAGGTCGTTAACCACGACCTCCTGAGGCCGGACTTTGAATATTATCGCCTCGCCGTTTCCGTCGGCAGACTTCTCGGTATAGGCCAGACCCTGTTTAAGGAGCCTGCGGGCAGAATCAAGATAAACCTCAAGCCTCTGGCTCTGATAATAGATTTTGTCCCAGTTAAAACCCAGCCATCCAAGGCTATAGAGTATTTCGTCGACATACTCCTGCCTGGAGCGCTTGGCATCGGTATCTTCGATCCTTAAAACAAACTCTCCCTTTCTTGACCTGGCATACAGCCAGTTAAAAAGCGCGGTCCTTGCGCCGCCGATGTGCAAGTTGCCTGTCGGGCTGGGGGCAAATCTTACCCTTATCATGACAACTCTTTCCCTTTCAACAACGCGGCCCTGTTGGCCGCAAAGACCTCGGGCTTGTCCTTGGGGGCGTAATCCCGCATAACCGCGATGACCGTCTCCGGGCTTATATTCTTTCTTACCCCCAGATAACAGCCGAGAGCCACCATATTGGCTACCTTGATATTACCCAGCTCCACCGCAATCTCCGTAAAAGGGTGCTTGAGTGTGCGACGCAGGCGGCAGGCGTTGGCCTCGGCCAGGGAGCTGTTAATGATCGCCAAGCCGCCAGTTTGCACCCTGGCCTGGAATTTACGTAATGACGGCTCGTTCATGACGATCAACGTATCCGCTTTTTCGATAAAAGGGGAGCCGATCTCTTCATCAGATATTACTACCATGCAGTAAGCCGCACCTCCGCGTACCTCTGCCCCGTAGGCCGGCAGCCACGTTACGCGCTTATCCTGGCGCATAGCCGACTCGGCCAGGACCTTTCCCGCCAGCATGATCCCCTGACCTCCCGCTCCGGCAATAATGATCTTCTCGGTCATAGTTTAACCAAAGCTATTTGAAGCGTCCCAAAGGAAACTCTTTTTCCAAAACATCCCTTATCCATTCCAGCGCTTTCCCCGGCTTCATGCCCCAGTATGTCGGGCAGGGGGAAAGTATTTCTACCAGTGAAAATCCGACGTTATCGATCTGGTTGCCAAACGCCTGCTTTATGGCTGAACGCGCCTTTCTTACTTGTGCTGGAGAAGAAAAAGAGACCCTCTCTGCGTATTTGACCTGCGCCAGGCCCGCGAGCATCTCAGATATTTTTAAAGGATTGCCGTGCTCAGCGGGATTGCGCCCCAGAGGGGTAGTGGCGGTCTTCTGCCCGATAATTGTCGTAGGGGCCATCTGGCCTCCGGTCATGCCGTAGACGGCATTATTAATGAAGATCACGGTAAGGTTTTCTCCGCGGTTAGCCGCGTGTATCGTCTCATTAGTGCCTATGGCGGCAAGGTCTCCGTCGCCCTGATAGGTAAAGACGATGTTCTGGGGTCTTACGCGTTTGATGGCCGTGGCTACTGCCAAGGCCCGGCCATGCGCGGACTCGGAACAATCGAAATCCCAATAATCATAAGCTACTACCGCACATCCTACGGGTGCCACGGCTATAACCTTCTCTCTTATCCCCAGCTCATCTATGACTTCTGCAACGATGCGATGGGCTATGCCGTGGCCGCATCCGGGACAGTAGTGGGTAATTGTATGGCGAAGGGATTTTGGGTGTTGGTAAATGTATTCCATTAAAGCATGTTCCTTATCTTGCGAATAATCTCTGCCTGCGTCGGCACTCCGCCGCCCATGCGTCCAAGGAAATCTACGTCAGCCCTTCCCGCAACAGCCAGCTTTACATCCTCAAGCATCTGGCCGGCGGACATTTCAACAGTCAAAAACTTGCGCCTGCTTAACTTCTGAAACGCCTTTTCCGGGAAAGGCCAGAGCGTAACCGGCCGCAACAGCCCGACCTTGCGCTTTTTCTTCCTTAACTCAACCACGACACCCCTGACAATACGCGCCATCGTGCCGTAGGCAACGATGATAAGCCTGGCGTCGTCAAGGAACAGGCCGTCGCAGCGCTGTTCCTTCTGCCGGATCCCTTTGTATTTCTTCTGGAGTACGGCGTTAAACTGCTCAAGCTCGCCCTCTCTTAGAAAAAACGATTTTATGACATTCGGCTTTCTCCCCGCGCACCCTGTCAGAGTCCATGTCTTTTCGACCTGGTGACCTGGTAACCTGGTGACCTGGTGACCTAACAAAACCGGCTCCATCATCTGCCCCAATAATCCGTCGCCCAAGACAATCACCGGATTACGGTATTTCCTGGCAAGCGCAAAAGCCTTAGCCATCATGTCGTATGCTTCTTGAACAGAGGAGGGCGCAAGCACTATGCTGCGATAATCGCCGTGACCGCCGCCCCGCGTAGCCTGAAAATAGTCGGATTGGCCGGCAGCGATATTGCCTAACCCCGGCCCGCCGCGCATAATATTGACGATGACCGCAGGTAGCTGGGAGCCGGCAATGTATGAGATGCCTTCCTGCTTGAGGCTTACCCCGGGGCTGGAAGACGAGGTCATTGCCTGTGCACCGGCTGCAGAGGCGCCGTAGAGCATATTTATTGCCGATATCTCCGATTCTGACTGGATAAAAACCCCTCCTGCCTCAGGAAGATGTTTAGCCATGTAGGCAATAAGCTCGTTCTGCGGGGTGATGGGATAGCCGGCATAAAAATTGCAGCCGGCATCAATCGCCCCCTGGGCAATTGCTTCGTTGCCGCTCATGAGTATTCGTTTGGTCATTTGCATATTTCTATGCAGCAATCCGGGCACATCAGCGCGCACATGGCACAGCCGCTGCAGGAACTTTCGCCTTCAAAGACCGCAAAATGCAATCCCTGTTTGTTTACGCTGCCAGATTCCTTGATCAGCCCTTTGGGGCAGGCAGAAACACACAGAAGACAGCCTTTACACTTCTGCTGTTCTATGATTACTTTTGGCATATCTTCCTGACTTCTTCGGCGATCTTTGAGGGAGTAAGACCGTACTTCTCCAGAAGGAGGCCTCTCTTTCCGTGTGGGATAAACGCATCCGGAAGCCCAAGCTTGCACACGGGCCTGTTTATCATTTCTGCTACCGCACTACCAAATCCCCCGGCTACAACTCCTTCTTCCACGGTAATAATATGCTTGTGTCTATGTCCAAGCTGGCTTAATAGGGGTTCGTCCAGCGGCTTGATGAACCTGGCGTTAACCACTGTCCCTTCAAGCCCTCCGCGGGACAGCTCCTGCGCTGCCTCCAGGGCAGAAATGACCATGCTTCCCGCGCTGATGACACAGAAATCCTTGCCTTGCCTGATAATCTCTGATCTGCCCAGCTCTATCCTTGCCGGCTCTTTATCGGCGGCCGGACAACAGGCGCGCGGGTAACGTATGGCGGTGGGGCGAGCGGCCTGGATGCCGAACTCCATCATTGCCGCAAGCTCCTTATCGTCCTTCGGTGCCATGATGATCAGATTCGGGATGCCCCTCAAGTAGGAGATATCGAATATCCCCTGGTGGGTGGCCCCGTCTTCACCGACGATGCCGGCACGGTCAATCGCGAATACCACTCCCAGGTTCTGCAGGGCCACATCTTCAATTATCTGATCGTAGGCGCGCTGAAGGAAAGTCGAGTAAATCGCAACTACGGGCTTTAACCCTTGCCGCGCCAGCCCCGCAGAAAACGCCACCGCGTGGGCCTCGGCGATACCCACATCAAAGAACCTTTCGGGGTAGGCGTCGCGGAACTTATCCAGGCCTGTGCCTTCGGGCATGGCCGCGGTAATGGCGACAATTTTATCGTCGCGGCAGGCAAGCTCTGTGAGCTTGGAGCTAAATACCGAGGTATATGTCTGTGCCGGCTCTTTTCCGGGTTCACACAAACCGCACCCCGTTTCTATATCAAAAGGGCCGGTGCCGTGGAGCCTGACCGGCTCTTTTTCCGCCGGAGGATAGCCTTTGCCCTTTTTTGTCACTACATGGATAATGCGCGGCCCTCTTATGGGGATGATCTTTCTAAAGGACTCGACCAGGAGCTTTGGGTCATGTCCGTCAAAAGGCCCGAAGTAACGAAAACCCAGCTCTTCAAAGAATATGCCCGGAACAAACAGGCCTTTTAAGCCCTCTTCGAATTTGTTGGCTAACTTTATAATGCGGCTGCCCCGGTTGGGCATGCGGGATTGCACGAACCCCTCCAGCTGATCCTTAAAACGGTTATAAATGGGCAGGGAGATCAACTTATTAAGGTAATTGCTCAACGCCCCGACGTTAGGAGAGATGCTTAGCTCGTTGGTATTAAGAACTACCGTGAGATCTTTTTTTAGGTGGCCGGCGTTATTCAAGCCTTCGAAGCACATGCCGCCGCTCAATGATCCGTCGCCTATCACCACTACCACTTTAAATGGCTTTTGGTCGCCCGATATATAATCCCTGGCGCAGACCAGGCCCGTGGCAAGGGAAACGGCATTAGAGCTGTGGCCGGTGGTAAAAACGTCGTGCTCCGACTCATTCCTGCTGGGAAAGCCGCTTAATCCCCCGTATTGGCGCAAGGTAGCGAAATCTTTGTTCCTTCCGGTAATAAGCTTGTGGGCGTAGGCCTGGTGGCCGACATCAAAGATTATCTTGTCAACGGGAGTATTCAAACAGTAGTGCAGGGCGATGATCAACTCCACCGCCCCAAGACTGGATGCAAGATGCCCCCCCGAACAGGAGACGACCTCTATCATCCTCCTGCGCAGCTCTTCGGCCAAGGCCGGCAGCTCTTCAACGGAAAGCTTCCTTAAATCCTGCGGCGAATCAATCTTCTCCAGCAGCATTATCCTTCCTCTGGGCCTTCGCAGTTTTTGAGCTCAAAATCGCCTTTTTTATTCTTCATCAGGATATCGATCTTTTTTTTGGCGTTATCAAGCCTCTGTGAACACATCCGCGCCAACTCTACGCCGTCCTGGTACTTCTTAAGCGCATCGTCGAGCGTCAGATCCCCCTTCTCCAGCTCCTCGACTATCTTTTCCAGCTTCTTTAATGCCTCCTCAAACTTTATCTCAGCCATTGACTTTGACCTCCGTTACCCTGCTTAAGAGCTCTCCTTTATGGAGCCTGGTCCTGATCAGGTCTCCCTCCTGCAATAGCCTTGAGTCTTTGGCTACCGTTTCCTGCGGCATCTTAAAAGTGATGCTGTATCCCCGGCCCAGGATGTTCAAGGGGCTCAAGCTTGAAAGCTTGCCGGCCAGGCTTGAAAACCTTGAGCTTTTAAGCGCCAGCAAATGCTCGGTCCTGACATAAATCTGCCTGACAAAATCATCAAGCCTCTGGCGGTGGTCGATGATCCGGGAGGCAGGATTAAGAAGCTTGAGCTTCTTTGCAGCCGCCTCAAATTCAGAGCCGTAAAATCTCAAAATATTCTCTACACCCAGGCAAGACCTGCGGCCAAGCTCGGCCAGGCCCTCCTTAAAATCATATATTTTTTCCTCTACCGCCCTGGTCAGGGACTCTTTATTCTCCGTTATCCTTCCCAATAACTCTTTTTTCTCTGGAAGCACAAGCTCCGCAGCCTGGGATGGTGTGGCTGCGCGCACATCGGCCACAAGGTCAGAGACCGTCCAGTCCCGCTCATGTCCTACCGCCGATATCACCGGGATCGAAGAAGCGTATATTGCCCTGGCAACCACTTCTTCATTGAAAGCCCAAAGGTCCTCAACGCTTCCCCCGCCACGGCCCACGATTATTACCTCGATCTTTTCCTGCGCAGAAAGCGAGCGGTTAAAATCATTGAGATCCTTTATGGCCCGGGCGATATCGTCTTTGGCATCTCTGCCCTGGACCTGGGCAGGCCTGAATATTATATGGGCTTCGGAGAACCGGCGGTCAAGCACTTTCAAAATGTCGTTTATCGCCGCCCCGCTTGAAGAAGTAACCACTCCTATCTTCGAAGGAAGATACGGCACCGGGCGCTTGCGCTCTTCTTTAAAAAGCCCTTCCTTCTGGAGCCTTTCCTTGAGCTGCTCCAATGCCAGCTGCAGGCTGCCGATACCCTTGGGCTCGATGGACTCCACTATCAGCTGGTATTTGCCGTGCGGCGGATACACCTCTATGCTGCCCCGGCAGACCACCTGCAGTCCGTCCTCAAGCCTGAATTTTATGTCTTTGGCGGCGCGGCTGAAGACCACCGCCAGAAGCACGGCTTTCTGGTCCTTCAGGGAAAAGTACAGGTGGCCGGAGGCATGCGGCCGAAAATTAGATATCTCCCCCTCGACCCAGACGTCGGTAAAGGTATTATCCAAGAGCAGCTTAATGTCCTGCGTTACTTCGGATACGCTAAGGATCTGCCGCTGCTGCCGGGTTTTTTCTATCGCCTCGTTCATCATATTACTTTTTCTGGTCAGCGCCGTTCTTGGCCTTTTCCTCTTTGGGGGCTTCCTGAACCTTATCCTTGGATGCCAAATCCGGCTCAGGCTCTTTGACCGCAGTTACGCTCTTGGAAGGCTCGGCCTTATTTTCCTCGGCAGGCTCAGGCTTTTTTTCGACCGCGGGCTCCGCCTTCTTTTCCGCAACGGTTTCATCTTTCTTTTCGGGGGCCGCTGCAACCTGCTCAACAACGGGCTCTTCGGTCTTGGGCTTCTTTTTCAGGATGATCAACTGTACCGAGTAAGGCTTAAGCTCCAGAGGCTCCTTGAACGGCTGGCTGAAATCGATCTCCTTTTCCTCCAGAGGCTGGAATTTGCAGCCGGCGCTGCAGCTTAAATCCAGTCCATAACGAACCCAGGAGTATTTTTCCTTGATGCCTCCCAGCCCAAGCTTTAACATCCGGCTGTTTGCCGCCCAGTGTGCGGCCTTATCGTTGAGCTCGATCGCTTTCCTAAGCAGGTTCTTTACCCTGAGCGTGGCGTGAAGACGATTGACGTCGAGCTGTTTTAACAGAAGCTTTTCCAGATTATCGGATTTTATCAAGCGTAACAGCATCCTTCTTTCCGAACCGGCAAGCGTGGCGATACCCCTGGAGAGATAATTCATGACGATATCGGGATCTATATAATTGAAAACAATCAGGGCGTATTTATCCGTATCCCTGGTAGCTATCACTCCGACGAAATCGTTATCAAGCTTTACCGGTATAAGCTTGCCCTCCAAAAGCGAGAGCATCTTAAAAACGTTATAGATGGACTTGGGCCAACCCCTGTAATCGGTGTACTCCGGGTCAAAAGAAAAAATCCCGACGTTGCGGACAACGCCTTCCTTGTTGGCCTGAAAATCCTCCAGGCAATAATAGATCTGGTTGTCGATACCAGCCTCATACATGCTTTTTATCCTGGCTGGTATGTAGCTGGCGGCGATAGAGGCCTTCTCTTTTCTTTCGGGCAGAAGGTTGGCGCTGCGGTCATAGTTCCATTCGCTTATGACCATCTGGGTCTTGCCTGAAAACCCGAAGTAGCTCAGCCAGTCGCGGATGAGCTTGACGGCAGTCTTGCGGTAAATAGTATCCTCCTTGTCAACCGCAACGGACGATGAATAGCTGTGCCAGCTAAGAAAATCCAAAGGCAGCCGGTAGCGGTGGCAAAATTTTACAAACTCGTAAAGAAAGCTGTCTTCGGGATTAAGCGTATTGTTGCCTTCGAAGCTCTGAAACCACCAGCTCGCTCCCGGACCCCCCAGCGGAATAGACACCTTGGTTTCTTTTTCCAGCTCCTTTACCGCTTCACCTATCACCCTGTACATGGCCAGGTAATCCTGTTTCCTGCCCAGAAAAAAATCATCCAGGTCAGGAGCGGTCCATACCTCATACCATACGTTGTACTTCTTTTCGCAGCTGAAATAACGCATGGTGTCTTTTATCAGGGCCTTGAACTCCCTGAGCTCCACTGGCGCGCTTTTTTTATCAAGGATCTTGCCCATGCCCGCGGGGGTCCCGAAGATATTAAGCACTACCGTTGCGCCGTCCTGGCTGATGGCGCGGATCACGGATTCGTAATTATCCATCAGGCGCTTTTGCAGAAAAGGGTTACGGGAAAACTGGCTTATGTCCCAGAGATTAAGCTGGATACGGTAAAGCCCGGAAAATTTGATATCGTTCTGCCACTGTTTGAGCGGTTCGGAAGCAGCCAGCTCCTGAGGCCATGCAGGGTCGCGGTGAAAGCCCCGGCCGCTAAGGTCGATATTGGGCTTGAATATCTTGGGAAGGGGGGTTGTGGGTTGGGCCAGGTCTATTACCAGCTCCAGCTCATCCTGCGGCTGCGCAGGGGAGGGCGAAAAGAATATAAAGTTTGCTAGGACCGCCAGGGCGACAGTAATGATCGAATATGGTCTTGGATGCTTCATTTTATGCTCTAAGCCTTTGCTTGAACCCTTAAAATGGATACAGCCTTGCCCGTCTGCTCATCGATATCCAGCACAACGCCGTGCAGCTGAACATCCGCTTCGGCTACCTCAAACCTGGCCGGGAGCGAGTTTAAAAACCGGGAAAGTACCGCTTCTTTTTTCCTGCCGATTACGGAGTCGTACGGGCCGACCATCCCCGCATCGGTAATATAGGCGGTGCCGGCGGGGAGTATCTTCTCGTCTGCCGTCTGGACATGAGTGTGCGTTCCCAAGACCGCCGAGACTTTGCCGTCCAGGAACCAGCCCATAGCAATCTTCTCAGAGGTGGCTTCGGCGTGCATATCTACGATGATCACCTTGGTTGCTTTAATCAGTTCGTCGCGCGCAATAAGCGCTCCTTTGAAGGGACACTCCAGCGGCTCCATAAAGACCCTGCCGACCAGATTTACTACGCCGACGTTCTTTTTGGTTTTGGTTAAAAAAACCCCGTATCCGCTGCCAGGGGCACCGCAGGGGTAATTACTCGGCCTCAATATCCGTTTTTCCCTTGCCATAAGCTCGAATATTTCGCTTTTTTTCCATATATGGTCGCCGGAGGTCAATACATCTACCCCTGAAGCAAAAAGCTCCTCGGCTACCTTTGAGGTTATGCCTGAGCCGCCGGCAGCGTTTTCAGCGTTGGCGACGACAAACTCAAGGTCATGACCCTTGACCAAAGCGGGAAGCAGGGATTTTACCGCCTCCCGGCCCGGCGAGCCGACTATATCGCCAATAAATAATATTTTCATAGATATTTGGTTTCTCGTCACCGGGCCATCAGGTCACCGGTGACTTGGTGACCGGTTCAATTTTGCTTGCCGGGTGACACTGATTATTTAGCGTACTCTATAGCTCGAGTTTCCCGTATGACCGTCACCTTGATCTGCCCCGGATACTCCATTCCCTCTTCGATCTTCTTGCGGATGTCGCGCGCCATGTTTACGGAATCCGCATCTGAGATCTTCTCCGGCTGCACGATCACCCGTATCTCGCGTCCGGCCTGTATGGCAAAAGACTTCTCTACGCCTTTAAATACGTTGGCGATAGACTCCAGCTTATCCAGGCGTTTGATATAAGTCTCCAGCGTCTCACGCCGGGCTCCGGGCCGTGCGGCGCTTATGGCGTCCGCTGCGACCGCTAAAACCGCATACAGGCTCTGGGGCTGCGTCTCCTCATGATGGGCCTCGATCGCGGCTACGACATCGGGTGATTCGTTGTATTTCTTGGCCAGGTCCGCGCCGATCTTGGCATGCGTGCCTTCGATCTGATGGTCCACGGCCTTGCCGATATCATGCAAAAGGCCGATCCTGCGCCCGAGCTTGAAATCAAGCCCCAGCTCCGAAGCCATCACGCCCAGAAGAAAAGACACCTCTTTGGAGTGCTGCAGGGCATTCTGGCCGAAGCTGGTCCTGTATTTGAGGCGGCCAAGCAGCCTGACTATCTCCGGATGCAGGCTGCTGATCCCGGCCTCAAAGACCACCCTTTCTCCTTCTTCGCGGATCTTATCATCCATCTCCTTTTTGGTCTTTTCAACGATCTCTTCGATCCTTCCCGGGTGGATCCTGCCATCGGAGATGAGCTTCTCGAGGCTTAAGCGCGCAATCTCCCTGCGCACAGTATCAAATGCGGAAAGTGTTACCGCTTCCGGAGTATCATCGATGATCACGTCGACGCCTGTGGCCATCTCCAGGGCCCGGATGTTCCTGCCTTCCCTGCCTATGACGCGGCCTTTCATCTCATCATTAGGTAGAGTTACGACGCTGACCGTTGATTCAACGGTATGCTCGGCAGCGCAGCGCTGAATAGCCAGGCTCATGATCTCCCTGGATTTCTTATCGGCGCAGACCCTGGCCTCTTCCTCCTGCCTTTTAATCAGCACCGCCTTTTCGTTATTAAGCTCTTCATTGAGGCGGTTGAGCAGAATGTGCTTGGCTTCTTCCGCCGAAAGCGAGGCGATCTTTTGCAATCTTTCCTTCTCTTCGGCGATAAGCAGATGCAACTGGTTATCTTTTGCCTTTATCGCTTCTTCCTGCTTCTTGGCGTTATCCTGACGCTGTTCGATCTCTTTTTCCTTCTTTTCCAGAAGATCGAGCCTGCGGTCGATGTTCTCCTCTTTCTGTGTCAGGCGCTTCTCCAGCTCCCCCAGCTCCTGCCGTCTTTCTTTGGTCTCGCGTTCGAAATCCTGACGCATCCTATATAGAAGATCCTTGGCCTCGAGTTCCACTTCGCGGCGCCTGTCCTGAGCCTCTTTTTTAGCCTGGTCCAGGATGTGCTGCGCCTCTAACTCCGCGTTCTTGATCCTCTTTTCGGCCTGATGCTTTCTAAAAAAATAGCCGATAAGGACCGCCGACGCGGCTATTGCCAGATAAATTACCGCATTGATCATGGTAAACAGCCTCCTCCTGTTATAATCATAAGCGGCGGCAGACGGCCGTTCAACAGTCGCGCCTTTATCGCCGCTTAGAGAAAAGATAAAGAGTTTAGGAAAATAAGACTTGCTGGACGCCTACGTCGTGGGCTTCGGTGGGTAAGGAAGGTAATATCTGGAAGTCGAATGCCAGGCCTATTGAAGGCGTATCCCGGGGTATCTTCTTTAGAAAAGAATCGTAACAGCCTTTACCGCGGCCAAGACGGTTGCCTTTTTTATCAAAGGCAACGCCGGGGACGATCACAAGGTCCAGCTCATCTAGAGAGAGGTACCTTTTGACCGCCGGCTCCAATACCCCGTAAGGGCCTTTTATCAGCCCCGCGTTATAGTTTAAGATACATGGGCGGATACTTATCCGGTTTGCCATGCACACTGGCACTGCTATTATTTTACCTGATTTCCGGGCTTCCTTAATCATCTCTGTTGTTTCGACCTCGCCACCGAACGCGACATAAAACATCACTTTTTTGGCTTTCTTAAAGACTGCTGCCTTAAGAAGCTTTTCCTTGATTCTCCTGCTCTTTCGGTTTCGATCTGCCTCCTTCTGTAATTTTAACTTTAAAAGAATTTTACTACGGATTTGGGGTTTTGTCAACCTAAGCGATGACATCTTTTTGCCTTAACTTCTTGTCAACAATGAGGATTCTTTCCGGCCTTAAAAGGGACGGGTTTTCCCTGCCTTTGATAGTAGTCGTTCAGGGCCCCCCGTAAAGCTTCTTCTGCCAGTACCGAGCAGTGCATCTTGGCCGAAGGCAGACCTCCCAGGGCTTCGGCTACCGCCTGGTTGGATATTTTAAGCGCTTCATCGATGCTTTTGCCTTTGACCATCTCTGTGACCATAGAGCTGGTAGCGATGGCCGCCCCGCATCCGAAGGTCTTAAACTTGGCGTCGGTGATCAGGCCGTCTTTGATCTTAAGATACATCTTCATTATGTCGCCGCAGATAGGGTTGCCGACCTTGCCTACTCCGTCGGCATCCGGGATCTCGCCTACGTTGCGGGGGCGCATAAAATGATCCATCACCATATCGGAATACTGCTGACTATCCATTATCCTGGCCTGACTACATGGGGCTTGACTGATTTCTTGAAATCCCTGGCCTTACGTATGCTCATCATATCTTTGGTCCTGTTTTTTCTGGCCAGTTCATTGTAAATAAGCACCCAGGCGCAGTCCTTGTCCGGGTCCAATTCGCATTTCCCCTTGTTGACGCCGCCGCAGGGGCCGTTGGCCAATCCTTTAGGGCAGAGCGTAACCGCGCAGATACCTGCGGTTTGCGCCAAGGAACATTCCCCACAAGTAGAACACTTCTCGATAAAGCTCCCCTTTGCGTCCATAACCGCCCCGCACACGGAGTCCAACGCCGGGATAACAGTCAAATCCAGCCTGCTGTTGTCTTTTACCGACTGCACGCCAAGGCCGCAGGCAAAGATCAGCACCGCATCAGATTCCCTGAGCGCCGCGGAGTGCTTAGCCAGCTCCGCTTTTACCTGGGAGGCCAGGCAGGGCGCCTGCGGGATACAGGTGCCGGTTATGAACTTGCCCATCTCTTCCAGGGCCTTCTGTGCCTCCAGTATCTCGGCAGCCCCCCCGGTCTTGCAGGCAGTAGCGCACTCGCCGCAGCCAATCAAAAATATGCGCTTATAACCTTTTAGGCTCTCTTTGAGCTCTTCAGACGGTTTCTTTTCGGTAATTATCATAGAAATATTTTAGCATAATTCAACACGGCCCTCAAGACAAAAGGTCATTCATTATCCGGAAAAAACTCTTCGATAGCCTCAAAAAGGCGCCTTTTGTCTTCCGGTACAAAATCCGCAATGTCGCCGGGATCAAGGCTCTCAAAAGGATCTCCTATGCGGGCAGATGCCTCGACCCTGACAAGGTTATGGAGGATGGAGCCCTCCTCAATGAACCTGGAGGGCTGGGTAAAAACCATCCCCCCTTCATCAAGGCCTGAGCGCGGGGAGCGGTCCAGATGAGGCTTGAGCAAATAAAGGTTTTCTTTGGCGCGGGTCGCTGCCACATAGAAAAGCCGGCGTTCTTCTTCCATGGCATCCTTGTTCTCAAATGAGAGGTAAGAAGGCAGGTGCCCTTCGGCCACATAGATCAAAAACACCGTCTGCCATTCAAGGCCTTTTGCGGAGTGTATCGTAGAAAGCACCAGAGAGGAGTCATCTGCGTCTTTGAGGCCTTTCTCCACCAGGCTTCTTTCCGGAGGCTCCAGCGCCATATCGGTCAGGAAGCTTTCCGTCGATCTATAGCGCGAAGCTATCCGGATCAAGGAATCCAGGTCATGCAGGCGCTTATCAAAATCGTCGTAATTCTCCTTTAAGAGAGGCTTATAATGTTCGATGCAGGACTGGATTAAGCCCTGCGGGCTTAATCCCGGGGGGATGTCTTTGAGCAAAGTAAAAAGTTTGCCCAGGTATTCGTGTCTGGCGACAAAAGAATCATCTATCTTTTCATCCCCTTTTTTCAGGATGAATTTATTGATAAAACGCTCTGCGGTGCGAGGCCCTATCCCCGGCATCAATAGCAGGATCCTCAGCCAGCTGACTTCATCGCTGCCATTATTTATTACCCTCAGATAGGAAATGACGTCCTTTATGTGTGAGGCCTCGACGAACTTCTGCCCGCCGTATTTAACAAACGGCAGGCCGCGGCCGGCCAGCTCCACTTCCAGGTCATTGGAGTGCCAGCCTGAGCGGAATAGCACCGCGATGTCCTTAAGCTCGGCCCCTTCTTCGCGTAACTCCAGGATCTTATCAGCGATATATTTGGACTGGGCGTGCTCGTCCCGTGCGTCGATAAAGACAGGCAGCTTGCCCCCTTTATTGCGGGTATAAAGATTCTTATCGAACTTGTCCGAGGCGCGGCTGATGATCTCGTTGGTCAGGTCCAGTATGGGCTGGGTGGAGCGGTAATTCTCCTCTAAAGTGATTACGCGCGTGTCCTTGAATATCTTCGGGAAGTCAATGATGTTCTTGAAGTTCGCCCCGCGGAAAGAGTAAATGCTCTGCGCGTCGTCCCCTACTACCATGATATTGCGGTGTTCGCTTGCCAGAAGGCAGGCGATATGCGCCTGCAGCTTATTGGTATCCTGGTACTCGTCGACCATGATGTAGCCGTATTTTTTTGAAAGCGCGCTCCTTGCCTGCGGATTATCGCTAAGGAGGTTTTTAAAAAAGACCAGCAGGTCGTCATAATCCAGCAGCGACTTGTCTCTTTTGTATTTCTCGTATTCCCGGCGGATCCTCTTTATCTGGTCTTCCCACTCCAGGAAATGCGGATATTCATCGAAAAGAACTTCTTCTATCTTCTGGGACTTATTGGTGCTTTTGGAGATCACCTCGAGGATGGTGCTTTTGCGCGGAAAGCGCTTATCCTGTTTGTGGAACCCGAGCTGCGTACGCACCAGATTTATGGTGTCCTCGGCATCGCTCTGGTCCAAGATGGTAAAGTCAGCTGATATGCGGCAGAGTGAAGCGTATTTTCTGAGCACCGAATTGGCAAAGGAGTGGAATGTCCCGCCGCTGACGCGGCTGCAACGCTCATCCAGGAGCCGTTCGGCCCGCAAGAGCATCTCCTTGGCCGCCCGGCGCGTGAAAGTAAGAAGCAGTATGTCTTGCGGCCGCACGCCCTTTTCTACCAAATGCGCTACGCGGTATACCAGGACCCTGGTCTTGCCGCTTCCGGCCCCGGCGATGACCAAATGAGGCCCATGCACGGACATTACCGCTTCCAGTTGGGCAGGGTTTAACTCCTTCTCATAATCGATGCGACCGGCATTCTTATGCATCTTTGGTAAGCGTTTTCAATAAAAGCCTCCCGGGGCCTTGTCCCAGCCAGAAATTATGGCATTATTGTAATGCTCATTTTGTTTGTCAACCGAAGGAGGATGGGGGATAGCGCAAGCCATCGAGGATTATCTCCTCCGAAAAGGGCCCTTAAAATAAGGGCCTTTTTTGTTAGAAGCCGGCCCTAGGGAGTGTCCTCGGAATAGGCGCGGACGATCTTCTGGGGCGCAAGCGGCCTGTCAGAGGAGTCCGTAGGCGTGTTCTCGATCTTCTGGACGACATCGTAACCGTCTATGACTTCACCGAATATGGTGTGCTTGGAATCCAGCCACGGGGTCCTGGCGGTAGTGATAAAAAACTGGCTGCCGTTAGTATTGGGGCCGGCGTTGGCCATAGCCACCAGGCCCGGCATATCGAAGCTTACCTCATCGCTGGTCTCATCCTCAAACGACCTGCCCCAGATAGACTTGCCCCCTGCTCCGGTACCCGTAGGGTCTCCCCCCTGTATCATAAAGCCCTTTATTACCCTGTGAAAGGCCGTACCGTCATAATAACCTTTGGCGGCCAGCCCCAAGAAATTCTCGCAGGCTTTAGGCGCGACATGCGGCAGGAGCTTGATGGTGATCCTGCCCTGATCAGTCTCCAGTATCACTATTTTATTGTCCACGGCGTATCCTTTCGTGAAAAAACCCGCTATAAAAATCGACGCAACCGCTGCACAAAGAGTTTTTTTCATTTTCTGCATTATATACCGGGATGCGGCTATTGCAAGCCTAAAATCACTTTCTTTGCTGCTCTTCCTTTTCTTTCTTCTCGGCGATTATCCTTTGGGCGATTTCGTTGGGAGCCTGCAGATATTTGTCGAACTCCATGGAGGCAGAGGCCCGGCCGCTGCTTAAAGACCTGATGTTGGTGGCATATCCGAACATCTCTCCCAGCGGCACCTGCGCCGATATAATCTTCTGTTTTCCCTTGGCGTCGGTATTAAGGATCTTGCCCCGGCGCGAACAGATATATCCGATAAGGCTGTTCAAGTACTCTTCGGGGGTAGTGACTTCCAGCGACATGCAGGGCTCCAGTAAAACAGGCTCTGACTTCATAAACGCCTCTTTAAATCCGATGCTGGACGCCATCTTAAAGGCCAACTCCGAAGAGTCCACTTCGTGGAACGAGCCGTCCACAAGGGTTACTTTGACGTCGACTACCGGATAGCCGGCATATACGCCCTTGCCCATCGCCTCGATAACCCCCTTTTCAACGGAAGGGATGAACGAGCGCGGGATGGCGCCTCCCTTTATCGCATCAACGAACTCAAAACCCTTTCCCGACTCCTGGGGGGCTATCTCAAGGACAACGTGGCCGTACTGGCCTCTCCCGCCGGTCTGCCTGATATACTTTCCTTCCGCGCCGCCGGATTTGGTAATCGTCTCCCGGTAGGCTACGCGCGGCTGGCCGACGATGGTCTCGACCCCAAACTCCTCTTTTAATCTGTCGACGATGATCTCCAGGTGCAGCTCGCCCATCCCGGTAAGCAGCGTCTCTTTTGTCTCCTCGTCGGTCTGGACGACGAATGTCGGGTCTTCCTCGGTAAGCTTTGCCAGCCCCTTACCGAGCTTGTCCTGATCCGAGCGGCTCTTGGGGGTGATGCTCATCGAGACTACCGGGGCGGGGAATTTGATCGCTTCAAAGATCAGCTTATTCTCGGGATAACAAAGCGTATCCCCGGTTATGGTGTTGGAAAGGCCCACCACGGCTACGATATCTCCGGCAGCGGCGTACTCAACGTTGTGCCTTTGGTTGGCGTGCATCTGGACGATGCGGCCCACGCGCTCCTTCTTGTTCTTGGTGGAGTTAAGCACGTATGTGCCGGTCTCAAGCACCCCTGAGTAGACGCGCACATATACGAGCTTGCCCATATGGGGATCTGTCTGAACCTTAAATGCCAGCCCTGAAAACGGCTCTTTGGTATCCGGCTTTCTTTCGATGGGCCTGTTTTCGTCGTCGATATCGTGGCCTTTTACCGGGGGCAGGTCAACAGGGGACGGCAGGAACGCGCTAACTCCGTCCAGGAGTTGCTGCACGCCTTTATTCTTAAATGCCGAGCCGCAGAATACCGGGACCATCTTGTTGGCGATGGTAGCCTGGCGGATAACCTTTATAAGCTCATCATTGGTGATCGAAGCCTCGGACTCAAGATACTTTTTAGTAAGCGCCTCATCGAAGGTAGCGACCTTCTCTACGAGAATATGGCGGTATTCACCGGCCTGCTCGGCATAATCCTGGGGGATGTCTTCCTTCTTATACTCTTTGCCCTGCGAAGTTTCATCAAAAAAATGGGCCTTCATCTCGATAAGATCGATGATCCCCTTAAAATCGGCTTCCGCTCCTAACGGTATATTGACGCAGACGGGATTGGCCCCAAGCTCCTGCTCGATGCCTTTTACAACGGCAAAGAAGTTTGCTCCTACGCGGTCCATTTTATTGACAAAGGCAAGTTTCGGGACGTTATACTTGTCGGACTGATGCCAGACCGTCTCAGACTGCGGCTCCACCCCTCCTACCGCACAGAATACCGCCACTGCGCCGTCAAGAACGCGCAAGCTGCGTTCTACCTCAACGGTAAAATCCACGTGGCCTGGCGTATCGATTAAATTGATCCGATGGTCCTTCCAGAAACAAGTCGTAGCGGCCGCCGTTATGGTAATCCCTCTCTCCTGCTCCTGTTTCATCCAGTCCATGGTGGCATGTCCGTCGTGCACTTCCCCGATCTTGTGTGACTTGCCGGTGTAATAAAGTATTCTTTCGGAAAGCGTGGTTTTGCCGGCATCAATATGCGCCATTATCCCGATGTTCCTGACCTTGCTAAGGTCTGCCTCTACCGTGCGCGCGGCCTTTTCTGCCGGAGCTTCGGATTTTTCTTCTTCGGCTTTTTCTTCCGGCAAAGCCTTGGTGCTTTCTTGTGCGGCCTGCGCCTCTACAGGAGGGGCTTCTGGTTCAGGAGAAGGGGTTTGGTCTGGTGCTGCTGCCTCTGGAGGAGGGGGTTCCTCGACGGGAGGGGCGGCTGCAGGCTGATCTACGGTCTGGCCTTCGATCTTTTCTTCGGCAACGGCCTCTTTGTCGGCGGCCGATTCTTGAGGCACAACGGCTTCCGGGGCTTTAGTTGTGGGGGGTTCGGTCGGTTCAGCCGGCGTTACCTCAAAATCCGCCCTTGAGTTCAGCTGGGCCTTTAACTGCACTATCTCTTCGCAGGCGATCCTGAGCTTCTCATCTTTTTCTTCCAGCTCTTTTTCAAGCTGCGTAAACTCTTCGTTGAGCTTGCCAAACTCCTGCTTGGGGACCCATTCGCTGTTTGACTCTCTTTTCTGATACTCCGAGACCTTCTCTTTAAACCCTTTGATGTCGTTATTGAGCTTTTCGATCTGGTGTTTTTGAATCTCGATCTGCTCTGACTTATCCCTGATGTCCTTCTCAAGCCCGGCGAACTTCTCAACCTGCTCTTTGATCTCCTTAGTGAGGTTTACGTTCTTGGTAAACAGATCCTGAGATTCCGTTTCCTTGGCCAGAAAACTTTTTTTAAGGTCGTTGTTCTCTTCCTTGACCTTGTTTAATGCGGCCTCGGATTTCCCTACCCAGTCGTTGCGGCGTTCAAGCTCGGCCTTAAGCTGCGTCTGGCTATCGAGGGCCGCCTTGAGCTTGGATTCAATCTCGGCCCGTTCGTTTTTTAACCTCTCCAGCTCTTCCTGGATGAGCACAAACTGCTGTTGTTTCTGGTTTTTGTCCGACCTTAAAGGCTCGCCGGGCCTGGCGGGAAATGGCGGAACCGGCGGCTTCTTTTTCTCTTTATCCGCTCCGGAAACCGGCAAGAGCAGCCCGATTAGACCGTAAAAAAGCAGCGCTGCGCCTAAAATTACAATTATAAGGCTGAACGGGGTCATTGCTGGGCCTGCATGGCGCTTATCACCTTTTGCGAAACGCCTTCGTTTTTAAGGTAATCTATATCGGCCTGGCTAAGGCTGTACCTTGAGCTGGTAAGGCGTACCTTGTCTATGATAACGTCCTCGTTCACGCCTTGCTTAGTTAAGCTGACTATCTGCTGCAGGGGCATCTGATTAGGGTTTGCCGCCTGAACGGACTGGGCTGGCTGTCTGGATGAAGGCTGCGGCTGTTTTTTTACCTGACTGCCTACCAGCGCTCCGGTCAGGGCCCCGGCTGCTGCGCCTATCGCCGCCCCTTCGCCTCCGTGGCCATCCTGGTGTCCGATTATGCCTCCTGCTGCCGCACCCAGCAGGCCGCCAATAACCGCGCCTTCCCCCGTGCGGTTTTGGGTATTCTGGCAGCCCGCAGACAAAACGATCATCACAATGACTGCCGTCAACGATATCGGCTTTTTCATTCTTATCTCCTTTTTTCAGATGAATTGAGCTTTTCCATGCGTTGCTTTATCTTGGCTTCGTAGCCGATCTCGGTAGGCTGATAAAACCTGGTTTTCTTCGGCGCATACTCCTGCTTTACGTAATGCCCGGGGTAATCGTGTGCGTATTTGTAACCCTTGCCCCGGCCCAGCTTTTCTGCCCCGGCGTAAGAGGCGTCTTTTAAATGCCCGGGGACTTCCTGGGTCCTCTGTTCCTCTACGCTTTTGTAGGCCTTCTCCAGCGCCAGGTAGCTGGCGTTGGATTTGGGTGCGCAGGCCAGATATATCACCGCCTGGGCAAGGGGGATGCGCGCCTCGGGCATACCCACAAATTCAGAGATCTGCAATGCGGCATTTGCCAGGACCAGCCCCAGGGGATCGGCGTTGCCCACGTCTTCGGCTGCCAGGATACAAAGGCGGCGGGCGATGAACCGCGGGTCTTCTCCGGCATAGAGCATCTTAGCCATCCAGTAGATCGCCGCGTCCGGATCGGAGCCGCGCATGGATTTTATGAATGCGGAGGCGGTATCGTAATGCTCGTCCTCGTCGCGGTCGTAAAGCAGGGCCTTCTTCTGAATGGACTCCTCAGCGACCGCCAGATCAAAATTCACCCAGCCGTCTTTAGCGGCAGCGGTGGTCAACGCTCCTATCTCAAGGGCATTGAGGGCGCGGCGGGCATCCCCTGAACTGGCCTTAGCCAGGAACTGCGCGGCCTTTTTATCAAGCTTTACTTTTATCCTGCCCAAGCCCCTGTCTTTGTCCTTTAGTGCGCGGTCCAATATGGCGATGATTTCTTCGTTCTTCAGGGCTTTTAGTTCGCAGACCAGGGACCGCGACAGGAGAGCCGATACTATGGAAAAAAACGGGTTATGTACCGTGGCCCCGATCAACACGGGGTTACCTTCCTCTATGTCCGGCAACAGGACGTCCTGCTGCGCTTTGTTGAAACGGTGGATCTCGTCGATAAAAAGGGTGGTCTTCTGGCCGCGGGCCTGCCTTGTTTGTTTTACGCGGGCGATTATCTTTCTTAGTTCATCGACATTGGAGGTAGTGGCGTTAATGGCGATGTACTGCGAGCGGGTGGCGCTGGCAATACAGCTGGCAATCGATGTTTTGCCTGTGCCGGGCGGACCGTATAATATAAGGGAGCTTAACCGATCGGCTTCAATCGAACGCCTTAAAAGCTTGCCTTTTCCCAAAAGATGTCCCTGGCCCACCAGATCTTCGAGGCTGCGCGGACGCATCCTCAAGGCAAGGGGCAGCTCTTGAGCCAAGACTGTCTGTTCTTCGAATAGATCGACGGAGTTTGTGGCCATATGATCCGATCGCCTTTAGGGATATTATTATATCAGATTTTTTGCGATTGGGAATAGAAACAGGGGGGCCTAAAATAAATCCGTCCCGCATTCCGGATCCGGTTTTTGCACCGGCCAGAGCGGCGGGACGGATATTCAATCCCCGCATTGTGCCGTCAGAGTGATAGTCTGAACCATTTGGTTTCAGGTGGGTACCCTGTCCCGTAGCCTTAGGCGCCGGGAACTTTTGGGCCCCTGATTGTTGGTGTTGGCTCAACAATTATCAATGTTCCAACGCGCACCGCAGGGAATCTTATCTTCTAGCACTAATATAACACAATAGCCGCGCAAAATCAAATAATCCCGCCCCGCGGCAGCCCCGTTAGCGTAACCTTACCTGCAGTCTTTCTGTCAGGGCGGATAGAACGTTGTTGTGCACCGGATTCACTTCTGCTTCCGTAAGCGTGCGGTCTTCGGACGCATAGCGGCAGGTTATGGTCAAACCCTTAAAGCCGTCTTCGATCTGCTTGCCCTCATAAAAGTCAACCACCGCGGGAGCCTCCTGAAGGAATCCCTGGCTGCTATCGATAATAACACCGTAAATCTCCTCTAAGCTTAGCTGCGCCCTGACCACCATGCTTATATCCCTTTGGATAAAAGGAAACTTGGCAAGCGGGCGGAATTTTTTGGCGCTGGCGGCTTGAGGCAGGAGCTTATCGAGGTTCATCTCAAGGGCAAAAAGCTCTTTGTTCTTTATAGCGAAATTATCCAGGACGCAGGGGGCTATTTCAAACAAACTGCCGACAATTTCTTTGCAAGCGGATATATCGAACCGGCCGGCTTTACCGGAAGGAGAAAAACCGTATGCGTCTATGCCAAGGCCGGCAAATACCGCTTCTGCAGCCCCTTTTAGATGTGCAAAGCCGACCCTATCCAACTGGCGGCCGCAAGAAGACCATAGAGACCTCTCCCCGCACAAGACAATCCCCAAAGACAGGTTCTCCTGCACGCCCGCATTACCGGATTCCTTTTTAAAGCAATCCGCTATTTCGAAAAGGGCCACGTATCCTATTTTTTGATTGAGGTTGACGGCAGTGCATCTGATGAGGCTGGGGATAAGCGTCGGGCGCAAAAGCTCCTGTTCTTTGCTTAAGGGGTTGGCAACCTCTATCCCTTCGTCACTGTCAATTATGCCCTTAAGCAGCTCCCTTGAGATCAAGCTGTAGGTAATCGCTTCCTGCAGGCCAACGCCTATGAGCGCCTGTTTTATCCTGGCAACCAGGCCCCTTTTATCTAAACCGGATTTTTGCTGCGGAATGATCTTAGCAAGGCTGGCGGGGATTTTTTCATAACCATAGATCCTGGCTATCTCTTCTATCAGGTCTTCTTCCAGGCGGATGTCCGGCCTGAAAGACGGGACATCTATCTGAAGCAGGCTTTTCGCTTTCTTCTTAACCGGAAAACCCAGAGCGCTTAAGCTCTTCTGCGCCAGGACGGCAGAAATGTCACCGACACCCAAAATCCTGTTGGCGCGGTCAACATCGAGAATAATCTTTTTTCTTGACGCTGCCGGATGCGATGAGCTTTTGGCAGCGACGATGGATGCGCCTGCGATCTTCTGTATTAACCCGGCTGCATAAGCGGCGATCCTCTCCGTAGAGCATATATCCACGACCCTCTCAAAACGGTAAGAGGCGTCGCTTTGAATCCCGAGCCTTCTTCTGCCCCTGCGCACTACAACAGGATCAAAAATTGCTGCTTCTAGCAGGATATTGGCCGTTTCCTGGCTTACCTCTGTGGTTTTAGCGCCCATTATGCCTGCCAGGGCAACAGCTTTATCCTTATCCGCGATCACGAGGATCTCGCCATCCAGGGTCCTTTCCTGTCCGTCTATGGTCAGAAGCTTTTCTGCCGGCTTGGCCCTGCGCACTCCGATATCCATTGAAGCCAGGGCATCCAGATCAAAGGCGTGCAAAGGCTGGCCCCAGGTATACATACAGTAATTAGTGATGTCGACTACGTTGTTTACGCTGCGGCAGCCGATAGATTCCAGCCTTTCCTTTAACCAGGCCGGAGAAGCGGCAACCTTTACTCCCTTGATGAGCGTGGCGCTGTAAAGAGGGCAGTCTTTTTTGTTTTCGATGTGTATTTTCGGTTGGCCGGTTTTACTTCGTATGGGCTTAGCGGTTCTAGAACTGGCTGACTGGCTGACTGGAGAACTGCGGAGTCTTTTACCTGTAATAGCGGCTATTTCCCTGGCAATACCGATGACGCTTAGCCAGTCCGGACGGTTTGAGGTGATCTCCACTTCAAAAACATAATCTGACCCGTGCTTGACCGTAGACTTGACCTCAAGGCCGACCATGGTAAGCTTATCCGCGAGCTCTTCGGCTGGAATGCGCAGATCCAGGAATTCTCTTATCCAGTTATAAGTGAACTTCATTTAAAATTGCCTCAGGAACCTTATGTCGTTTTCGCAGAACAGCCTTATGTCATCTATCCCGTATTTGAGCATGGCTATCCTTTCGATGCCCATGCCAAAGGCAAAACCGGTAAACTTACCGGGGTCATATCCGACGCCCTTGAACACGTTGGGATGCACCATGCCGGCGCCTAAGACCTCCAGCCATCCTTTTTTGCCGCAGACGGAACAGCCTTTTCCTTTACAGATGATACAGGAGATGTCCATCTCCGCCGATGGTTCGGTAAAAGGGAAGAAGTGCGGGCGCATGCGCATTTTTATCCGGCTTCCGAATACTTCTTTGGCAAAAAACTCAAGCGTCCCTTTAAGGTCAGAGAAGCTGATGCCCTTATCTACAACCAGGCCTTCGATCTGATGAAACATGAACGCGTGCGACGCATCCACCGCATCCGGACGATAAACCCTGCCCGGCACGACCACGGCCAACGGCGGTTTTCTCGACTTCATTATCCTTACCTGCACGGGCGAGGTGTGGCTGCGCAGCAACAGCTTGTCGGCTGATTTTAAATAAAAGGTGTCGAAGGCGTCCCTGGAGGGATGATCCAGGGGTATATTCAAGCCCGTAAAGTTATTATCTTCGGTCTCCACCTCCGGGCCTTCGATGACAAGAAAGCCCATTCGGATAAAGATACCGCATATTTCATCGATCACCTGAGTAATAGGGTGGAGTTTACCGGCAGGCTGCGCGACCCCGGGCATACTGATATCAAATGAACCAAAGCTCTCCTGCGCACAGGACGACCCGCAACGCTCTTTTTCTTTTGCGCTGATACAGGAGCTAATAAAAGCCTTCAGGGAGTTCACCTTCTGGCCGAAAGCGGCGCGCTCCTCTTTGGGCAGCGAAGGGATGAAAGCGGTCAGCTGGGCAATAACCCCTTTTCTCCCGAGATACTTGTTTCTGAAATCTTCAAGGGTAACTGTAGAGCCGATCCCTGAAGCCTCCGCTTCTACCTGATTCTTAATCGCTTCAATATCCATATTAGAAACAACGCCCCTAATATCAAAATGACTGCTGTTTTCTTTCGGCTATCTATCTTTTCCGGCGTAGGCGCGCCGGCCTCGATCTTTCGTATTTTGCGGGCGTGAATATCCATGTCCCCGCCATGCTCCTTGCAGATGCGGTTAAAAACGCCTTCTATCTCGATGCGGTCCCCCCGTTGTTTATAGCTTCCGCTTAGGCTCAAGCCGGATAAAAGGGAGTTCTCTGCCCACACGCCCACCGCGACATTTCCGTCATAAACATTAAGCCATGAGTAGCTGCCCCGGCGCATGATATCTCCTACAACTTCGCCTTGAAATACGACGGTCCCGGCGTCGTAATCTTTGGCCTTGTTTATCAGCTGCGAGCCTGTCACGACATCCGCATTGAGGTACGATTGCGGAAGATAAATAAAACAGGCTGCCAATAAACATGTTTTGAGCAAAACCCTGGCGTTCATTTTTTCCCTTTAAAGATAGCCACAAAAAATCCCAGCAAAGTAAAGACTGCCATGAACTCCAACCTGCCAGCCCACATCTGGATGATATAAACCACTTTTAACGCGTTGGGCATTCCCGGAGAGGTTATCCCGCAAGACAGGCCTACGTTGGCTGCCGCGGAGGTCGATTCAAACAAGGCGCGCAAAAACGGATGGCCGTAATACATGCCCGCCAGCGCACCGCCAAAGTAGAGAAGTATGTAACAGAGGCTTATAAACAAGGCGCTGCGCGCCTGTTTGTCATCCAGAAAAATCTCTTTTATATGATGGAACTTCTGCGCGATCACCGCTTTCTCCGGAAGGATTATTTTCTTCAAATCCTCGGCCAGGCCTTTAAAGATTATCCCTAAGCGCAGCATCTTGATGGCGCCGGTGGTGGAGCAGACCGCGCCTCCCAGGGCCATCGCGCAGAAAAGGCCCACCAGGGACAAATCGTTCCAGTCCGCGCCAAGCTTCTGGGCATAGATGGTCTGAAATCCCGTGCCCGTGTGAGCGGATATGAGCTGATAAAAGCCTTTTCTAAATATAAGGGCCGTGCCCTGATATGCCCCTGCCTGGACCAAGCCGCTTAACACGATGATAAGGGTGAACGCAACGGTAAGGAACATGGTGATCGTCTCTATATTTTTGAAGATCTCCCGGCGGTGCCCTGCCCAAATATGATAGTGCAGCTTGAAGTTTATCGCACCCAGGATCATGAGTACGGCGGTTATAATCTCAAAGGAGAAGCTGTGATAGTAGAGGATATTCTGCGATTGAGGGGCGAAGCCGCCCGTATCAAAGGCCGCCATAAATATGCAGGCGCCGTGAAAAAGGGCGTTTACGGGATTCATGCCGTTCATGATGCCGGCTACGCCCAAAGCGGTAGTGCCTAAGACCATATACACAAAGCCCACCAGCCAAATGAACCTGCTGGTATGTATGACATTCGGCAGTATCCTCTCGTCTCGCGCCTCTCCCACATACATCCTGAAAGCCCCGGGAGCGCTTTTGACGAAAAAAGACAGGGCAATGATCACGATGCCCTGGCCACCGAGGAACATGATAAAATGCCGCCAGAAGTTATGGGCGCGGGAAAGGTGGTCCAGGTCCTGCACCAGGGTAAGCCCTGTCGTGGCAAAACCGGACATCGAGTCAAAACAGGAATCCAGGTAGGAAGCCCAGTGCCCGCTTAAGTGCATGGGGATAGCGCCCAGGAACATCGCCGCCAGCCACGAAAGCGAAACTACTATCATGCCGTCCATCCAGCTGGGGTCTTTTGCCCCCTTGCACGCCCAGATCAGAACAAGGCCGGAAATCATGGATATGCCGGAAAAAATCAAAAAATCCAGGAAAGGGCCGGCTTCCCGGAATACGGCCGCTACCGCCAGCGGCATGACCGCGGTCAGGGAAAGCCCGAAGATGATCTTTCCCAGATAATAACCTATGGTCTTGACGTCTTGGAGGCGAGGCTTAAGGATCATTTTTTAAAAGAGAACAGGAGGCAGATGAGAAACGAAGCGGACAGTATCGCCAGGGCGTATAATATTTCTACCGCCACTCCAAAAATGACATTCCTAATAGATTGCGCCTTCATCAGAGCTTCCCGGCTAAAAGATTAAGCATCTGCGGCTCGTTGCCTACAAGGGTAAGCGCAATGACATCATCCCCCGGCTTAAAAACGGTGTTACCTTTGGGCACGATAACCTCTTCCCCCCTGACAATGGAGACCAGGACGGAATCCGTAGGCAGCTCAACGTCCTTTACCTCCTTATTGATTACGGGCGAGTCGGCGGGCAGGTCTACGCGGATTATCGCAAGCTTCCCGCGCTTAAAACTCATAAGGTTGACAAAGTCGGAGAAAGAGACTTCTTCTTCCACTATCTTGGCGATGATGTTGGTGGAGTTTATCGGCACATCAATGCCCAGCTCCGTGAAGGTGTGTTCGTTATCGGGATTGTTGACCCGGGCCACGGTCCTGCGCAGGTTAAACCTTTCTTTGGCCAACTGGCAGATGATAAGGTTGTCTTCGTCGTCTCCGGTGACCGCGGCCAGGACGTCGGCGCGGTTTATCCCGGCCTCTTCCAGGATCCTCGGTTCGCAGCCGTCGCCGTTGATGACCAGGGCGTCCAGCTCTTTTACCACTTCGTCGCAGATGCTGCGGTCCTTTTCCACGATGCTAACGGTATGTTTTCCCTGACAGAGCCTGCGGGCCAAGAAATAACCGATCTTGCCTGCGCCGACGACTATAATATACATATCGCGCCCTCTTTAGCTTTTAAGATGGAACTTTTCCCTGACCTTGTCGAGGCTGGCGACTTTTACCACCGCCATCAACATGTCTTTTTCCTTCAAGACCGTGCCGGACTCCGGGATATTGATGCCATCCATCCTGCGGATAGCTACTACCATAAACTCCTTGGGGATGTTTATATCTTTTATGGTCTTGCCTGCAAGATTATCCTTGACCTCGATCTCAAGTACGCCCAGGTCCTTGGTTTCGATAAGATAACTGGAGAAGCGGCTTTCGATTATCTTGTCTCTGAGCATCGAGGCGAAAAGTATGGTCCCGCTTATGATATCCAGGCCCAGCGCCGCGTAGATATGCGCCCGCTGCGGGTCATAGATCCGGGCGATGACCTTGGGCACCTTGAATATCTTCTTGGCAACCTGAGCTGCGATAAGGTTGGTGTTGTCCCCGTTGGTAACGGCGCAGAAGGCATCGGCCTTTTCTATCCCCACTTGCTTTAACACGGAAAGGTCGAATCCGCCGCCGGCGACGGTAAGGCCGTTAAATGTGGCGCCCAGGCGGTCGAACGACGCGGGGTTCTTGTCGATAATCACCACGTTATGGCCTTCGTTAGAGAGGATCTTGGCCAGCTCCGAACCCACTCTTCCGCAACCTACGATTATGACGTACATGCACCCTCGCTTCCGGTTTGATTAAGCCTTTGCTATCTGGATAAGCTTTTTAAATACGGCCTCGTCCCTTACCGCCAGGTCTGCCAGGATCTTCCTGTCCAGCCCGACCTTGGCTTTTTTAAGCCCGCAGATGAACTTGCTGTAAGTGATGCCTTCGGCCCGGCAGGCGGCGTTGACCCGGGCGATCCAAAGGGCGCGGAAATCCCGCTTCTTGACTTTTCTGTCCCGGTAGGCGTATACCATCGCGTGCATCAGGGCGCGCCTGGCTTGTTGGAACTGTTTGCTGCGGTCACCCCAGAAGCCTTTAGCCTGCTTCAAAACCCGCTTCTTTCTTCTACGCGTTGCCGCGCTGTGTTTTACTTTTGACATTTTAAATACACTCCTTTGCTCTTAAACATGCTCTAGCCGTAAGGAAGCATGCTTTTTAAGAAGTTGCTGTGTTTTTTCAGATCGATCGTCTGCGCCCTTCTTAACTTCCTTACTCTTTTTGGTTTCTTATGCGTGGCCAGATGGCTCTTGCCTCCGCAAGTATACTTTATCCTGCCCTTTTTGGTGAGCCTGAACCTCTTGGCTACGCCTTTTTTTGTCTTTAATTTGCCCATTTTTTAGCGTTTTCCTTTCCGTGCGCCGTTTTCTATTTCGGAGAAAGGACAAGTGACATGATCCTGCCTTCGAGCATCGGCTCCTTTTCCACCTGTCCGTCGTTCTGAGTATCGATCATGAATTTATCCAAAACCTTCCTGCCCAGGTCCTGATGCTCCATCTGCCTGCCCCGGAAGAAAAGGTTGATCTTGACTTTATCTTTCTTCTTCAGAAAGGTGATTGTCTGCTTGAGCTTGGTCTGGTAATCGTGCTGGTTTATGTTGGGCTTGACCCTTATCTCTTTTAAATGCGTCTGCTTCTGGTGCTTCTTGGCCTCGCGCTCCTTTTTCTCCTGGTCATATTTGAATTTGCTAAAATCGATGATGCGGCAGACCGGCGGAGTCGCGGATGAGGCCACCTCAACCAAGTCCAGTTCGTATTGATTTGCCATCTCCAGCGCCTTTTGGATCGAAACGATGCCCAGCTGACTGCCCTCAGGACCGATCAGGCGGACCTGAGAAACCCGGATCTTATCGTTTACCCTGAAGAACTTTTTTATAGCAACCACCTCCTTTTTGGTTAAACGGTTTTGTTATCTATCTCTTCCTTGATAAGCTTTAAAAGCGACTCGGCCGGCATCACCCCGAGATCTCCCTTAAGGCGCCTGCGCACGGAAACCGCTCCCTGCTTGGATTCCCTTTCTCCTACTATAATAGAGTACGGTATCTTGGCCAGTTCTGCTGCCCGTATGCGCTTGTCCAGCGTTTCGTTGCGGCAATCCGTATCGCAACGCACATTGTTATCTTCCAGGAACTTCCTGATGTTAGAAGCGTATCCGCAGACGGACTCTTTTACGGGTAAAACCAGGGCCTGCACCGGAGCCAGCCACACCGGGAGGTCTCCTTTATAATGCTCGATGAGCGCGCCGATGAAGCGCTCTATGCTGCCCAGGAGCACCCGGTGCAGCATGATCGGCCGCTGCTGTTTCCCTTCAGCATCAATATATGACAAATCAAACCTTTTGGGAAGGGCAAAATCGCACTGGATGGTCGCGCACTGCCATGACCTTTTCAGGGCGTCCTTTAGCTTGATATCGATCTTGGGGCCGTAGAAGGCGCCGTCGCCTTCGTTGATATCGTACTTTAGCCCTTTTTCTTTTAAGGCCCCTTCCAGGGCGGCCGTTGCCTTTTCCCAGTCATCTTCGCTGCCGATAAACTTTTCCGGCCGCGTGCTTAACTCAATGCCCACGTCATTAAAACCGAATACCTTCATGGTATCGAAGACAAAATCGATTATTGCCTTTATCTCGTTCGTCAGCTGCTCAGCAAGACAGAAGATGTGGGCGTCATCCTGGGTGAAACCGCGCACCCGAAGCAGCCCATGCAGCACCCCGGCCTTTTCATTGCGATATACCGTACCCAACTCGAAGTAGCGTATAGGCAGCTCCCGGTAACTTCTGCTTTTGGATTTATATATCAGGATATGCCCCGGGCAGTTCATGGGCTTAAGCACCAGCTCTTTATCCGGCGACTGGACAATAAACATGTTCTCTTTGTAATACTCGTAGTGTCCGGATGCCTTCCATAAAGAGGCGTCCATCAGGTGGGGGGTTATCACCAGTTGATAGCCGCGTTTCAAATGCTCCTGCTTTTCGTAATTCTCGATTATCGTGCGCAACAGCGCGCCCTTAGGAGGGTAAAAAACTACTCCTGCCCCGGCTTCTTCATGAAATATGTCAAAGAGCTCCAGGGACGGTCCGAGCTTGCGATGGTCCCGGGTTTTAGCCTCTTCCAGATTCTTTAAATAGGCATCGAGCTCCTCCTTAGACTCAAAACACGTGCCGTATATGCGCTGCAACATGGGGTTGGTCTCGATACCATGCCAGTAAGCGCCGGCTACCGATAAAAGCTTAAAGGCCTTGATCTGGCCTGTAGAATCGATGTGCGGGCCCTTGCAGAGGTCTACAAAGTTCTTTCCCGTCCGGTAAACGGAAACCTTCTTCTGCCCCAGGTTGTTTATCAGTTCTATCTTGTATGTTTCGTTGAGCCTGGCAAAGAGCTTGATCGCATCCTCCGACGAGAGCTCCTCGCGCACAAACTTTTCGTCCTTGGCAATGACCTCGCGCATCTTTTTCTCGATCGCCGCCAGGTCTTCTTCGGTAAAAGGCTCTTTTTTATCGAAATCGTAGTAAAAGCCGTCTTCGATGGACGGACCGATGGCCACTTTGGTCTCGGGCCAGAGCTCCTTGACCGCCTCAGCCATCACGTGCGAACAGGAATGTCTTAATGTATCCAGGTCCATAGTCGGTTATTTCCTAGTTGCCTGCCGGCCCGGTAAACTTGAAACTGTTGGCCGTCTCTTCAAAATCCCTTAGGCTGCCTTGAAAGGTATCTGGCACATCTACCCCGGCAACCGAGATTATTATATCGGCCTGTTTAAACTTGTACGCTGCCACGCACATAGCTTTGCCGCTGGAGGAGATCAGTTTAGTGATGAACCTCGCGGCCCTTTGTCCGCCTATCTCTATCTCGCGAGGCTCCTCTATCGCCTGAAATTTTCCGCCCTTGCTGGCGGCCATTCTTCTTTGGCCTTCAAAAATCTTCCTCGCAAAATCGAGGGCGCTGTTGATTCCGGTATTGTATGGTGAGGTCCCGACGGCGTCCACGGTTATCCCTATTATCGGAAAAGGGTTCGCTTCGTCTGCCGGGTTTTTCGTGAATTTGACCCCTCCCAACTTTGTCCCTTCTGTGCCGGGGGCAATCTTGCTAATATGCCACCCTCTTGGCGCCCGGAGCTCAAACCCGTATTCCTTGTCCCGATAAAGCTTTCCGGAGGCACTCGGCGCCATCGGGACCAAAGCGGCATTCAGGCCTTCTATCTTTTCGATCTCGTTGAAATAATAAGTGAGCGGCACGCCCTCGAATTCGATCCGGACGTATTTATCGGTTGTTTCGAGAATTCTGCCGTTTATGGCCTTACCGTTTTTTAAATAAACCGTCTCGGCAAAAGAGACGCACGTATATAAAACAATGGTAGAAACCATTAATATAAATATTTTTATCATAATTTTTAGAGCATTGGGCAAGGAGGGAGTCGAACCCTCAAGACCTTGCGATCAACAGATTTTAAGTCTGTCGTGTATGCCATTCCACCACTTGCCCTGATTATCGTGCTACGTTTATCCGTTGCGTAGCGCGTAACGTTTAGCGCAAGACGCCTTACGTTTCGCGCTACGCAACCGACTAACGCTTTACGAGCTGTTATGGTGGGCGATACAGGACTCGAACCTGTGACCTCCACAATGTCAATGTGGCGTTCTAACCAACTGAACTAACCGCCCGAAATCTTTTAGTCGCTGGCGGGTAGTGAACACCTTTTACCAACGACCAAGGATGCGCTTTTTGCATCCGCGGGAGCCCCTGCGCTTTCTGCAGGGGCTGAACTAACCGCCCGAAATCCTCTGTGCTATCCAACAATTAGATCCTTTTCTCACTGTTTTGCTTGTCGCAAAACGACGTTCGAAAAGGATCAATTTAAATTTTCCTTGTCGGAAAATTTAAATTGAACTAACCGCCCGGAATTTAAGTATTGAGTCCCGAGCTTATACGCATTGACCGCTGTTGGCGGTTCAGTGCAAGCTCGGGAGAAATTCGGCCCAACAATACTTTGCCGGGCCCGGCAAAGTATTATGGCCTCATTTAAGGCGACGAGCGGACTTGAACCGCTGAATAGCTCTTTTGCAGAGAGCTGCCTTACCACTTGGCTACGTCGCCAATTATTTCAAGAGCCTTAGCGCTTCTTTTACTATGGTATCTACTTCCGCCAGGCACCCTGGCCCGCGCCTGCCGCATGCAAGATTTCCTACCTTCGGCTCGACAAACCTGTAACCGTGCTTCTTTAGCCTTGCGATGTTCTCCTGGACGATATCATTCTTATACATGTTCTCGTTCATCGCCGGACAGATAAGCACCTGGGCCCTGGTCGCACATACAGCGCAAGTCAAAAGGTCATCGCAGATGCCGCCCGCAAGCTTCCCGATGATATTTGCGGTTGCCGGCGCGATCAAAACAAGCTCGGCCTTATCAGCCAAAGATATATGTTCTACCTCCCAGCTTCCCGGCTCCTCGAACATCCCGCAGTAAACTTTGTTTGCGGAAAGGCTTTGGAAGACCACCGGGCGGATAAGCTGGCAGGCTTCTTCGGTCATGACCACCCTGACGCAGAACCCATTTTCTCTTAACCGGCGCACAATCTCACAGGCCTTGTAAATGGCTATGCTCGCCGTGACCCCCAAAACAACATTCTTCTCCCTCGTCACCCTAACCCTCCCTGACCTAAAATCGGTCAATCCTTGGGCTTTGCCTTCTTGCAAAAGACCTTGCCTTGCGAGACCTCCTGCAGGGCAATAGTCGAGGGCTTGGCCGAAGAGCTCATCTGCACCAACTTCGGCTGGCCTTCGGCTATCTCCAAGGCCCTTTTTGAAGCCAGAATAACCAGCTTGTAAACGGAGTCGCAACTCTTGTCCAGCAACTGCCCGGTGACCACATATTCCATAGCTACCTCATCCTCTTGTTTATTTCGCTCTTAATGACATCTTTCAGCCTGGCCGAGGCTTTCGCCAAAACATCGTTTACCAAACAATAGTCGTATTTTTTTGACAACAAAAGCTCTGACCTGGCCAAACCCAGCCTTTTACCGATACCGCGCTCGCCGCTCTTTTCCCTGCGGCCCTCAATTCTCTGTTTTAATCTGTTTAAAGATGGGGGTTTAATAAAAATCGTCCGTGAGTCGCGGGGGTAAAACTCTTTGATCCTGCGTGCGCCGACAGTATCCAGGCACAGGATAATGCTCTTGCCCAGGCTTAGCTGTTTATCGACAAAATCCCTGGGCGTGGCGTAATAATAGCCTAAATACCTGGTCCATTCAAGGATTTTTTTCGCCTTAAGATTGCGCCTGAATTCGCTCTTATTTATGAAAAAATAATCCCTGCCCTCTTTCTCTATCAGCCTCCTTGGCCGCGTCGTAAAAGAAACGGACCTCCTCAGCTTGCCTTTAAGGTCCCGGTCCTTTAACAGCCTGTTGACCAGCGTGGTCTTGCCGGACCCGGAGGGGCCGGAAACGACGAATATCAATCCTTTGGTTTTGGCGCCGCTCACTCTATGTTCTGTGCCTGCTCCCGAATCTTTTCGATCTGGCTTTTTATCTGGACGACGCGCGCGGATACCTGCACATCAAATGACTTGGCTCCCATGGTGTTAGCCTCACGCTGCATCTCCTGAGCGATAAAATCCAGCTCTTTGCCTACGGGACCGGCTGCCTCCAGCTTCTGCCTGAAGTTTCCCACATGAAACTCCAGTCTTTCCAGCTCTTCGGTGATATCGGAGTCCCTTAGGAACCCGGCCCTGGCCTCATCGGTTTGGATATTGCCTAGCTCGGTCTCCACTGCGGTCTTGAACCTTTTTTTTATTGCTGCCAGGTCTACCATAAGCTTATCCGCCCGCTTCTTAAGAAAAACCTGGAGGGCCCGGCCTTCTTTTGCCCTGGTCTTTACCAGTTCGCGGATAGCCTGTCTTAGCAAAGGTCTCAGGCGCGGCCAGATTGATTCTTTGACGCTAACCCCCTCCTCTAAAGATATTACTCCCGGAAGCTTTACCAGCGTATCCAGGCTGATGCCTTCTGATACATGAAACTGCTCTTTTATCTTCTTAAAGGCCGCCAGATAATCGGAAAGCAGCGTCCGGTTTATGTAGACCTTGCCGGATCTTGCCCCAAAGAGGCTGACGCTGCAGCTGACCCGCCCCCTCTTGATCTTGGATTCGATCTCTTTCTTGATCCTGTCCTCCAAAAATACGAATCCTTCCGGCAGGCGGAAAACCGTCTCTAAAAATTTGTGGTTTATGCTTCTGATCTCCACCGCAATCTTGCCTGTACCGGCGAACTCCTTCACCGAAGCGCCAAACCCGGTCATGCTCTGCGTCATCTTGCCCACACCTTCCTCTTGAGCTCCTTTTCCGTCACCTCTTCGGTCCCATATAGATCCACGATTATTTCATCGGGGTTGAACCATAATTTTATCTCCCTCTCCGCCTCGGATTCGTTAGAAGAGACATGTATCACGTTTTCGTAAACCCCGGAGGTGGTTATCCTGCCGTAAGACCCGCGGATAGACGTGGACTCGGCCTCCTCCGGATTGGTCGCCCCGGCCAACTCCCGGCATTTGGTTATGGCTTGCGGGCCCCAATAGACCAGGGCCATGACTTTGCGCCGGTCATGGAATTCTCCCCGTATATATTTTATCAGGTCGCCAAAAAACGGCTTTTCCTTGAGGTGTTTGTAATGCTCTTCGGCCAGGACCTGAGTGACCCTCACCATCCTTGCCGCGACAATCTCAAGTTTTGTCTCGGAAAGACGGGTAAGAATATTGCCGGTCAAGGATTTTTTCAGCCCGTCGGGCTTGATCAATATAAGCGCTGCCTGGTTCTGGACCATCAAGTCTTCCCTCCTCTGCAGATGCCGATGATGCGTTCTAGGTCTTCTTGCGAATAAAACTCTATCAGGATGTGGCCGCGCTTCTTTCTTTTAGATATCCTTACTTTTGTGGCCAAAACCTGTTGAAGCTCCTCCTCTAAGGCAGCAACCAGCGGCTCTCGGATCCCCTGGCCTATTTTTCTTTTTGTGAACCTTCTGCGCCGGGTCTTTACGAGATTCTCCAATTCTCTGACGGAAAGCCCTTTAGAGATCGCCTCCTGGGCCAGCCTTCTTTGAAGGTTTTCGTCTTCGATCTCGAGAAGCGCCCGGCCGTGTCCGAAAGATAACCGGTCCTTCTTTATCTCTTCGATTATCTCTCTGGGTAAATTCAATATGCGCAAGCAGTTGGCAATTGTGGTCCGGGCCTTGCCTGTGGCGTTGCTTATTTTCTCTTGAGTGAGATTGAATTTATCGATAAGATATTGATAGGCGTGCGCTTCTTCGATGGGATTCAACTCCTCTCTCTGGATGTTTTCTATCAAAGCCAGCTCCAGCGAATCCTGATCGCTTGCATCTTTTACGATTATGGGCAACTCCTTTAAACCAAGGAGGCTTGCGGCACGGAATCTTCTCTCACCGGCTATCAGTTCATAATGCTCACCCCTTCTCCTGACAAGCAAGGGCTGAATGATCCCCTTTTCCCTTATCGACTGCGCGAGCTCTTCAATGCTCTCCTGCTTAAACTCCTCGCGGGGTTGATATGGGTTAGGCCGGATCTTATCAGATTGGACATAAACAATCCCTTCTTGCTTATTAACGGACTGCTTAATGAAAACATCCGTACGCTCAGGGATCAATGCCCCAATTCCTTTACCCAATGCCCTTCTTTCCATCTTTTCTCCCATTATGAGGCTGCTGCCTGGTTTTCTTTAAGCGGTAAACCGAGCATCTCTCTTACCAACTCTTCGTATTTCTGCGATCCCAAGGACTCCTTGTCGTATAAAACTACGGGCTTGCCATAACTGGGCGCCTCGCTAAGCCTGATATTTCTGGGAATAACTGTGGCGTAGACTTTTTCCTTAAAAAAATTCCGCGCTTCTTGAATTACCTCTTTTGTAAGGTTGGTCCGGAAGTCAGCCATCGTCAAAAGAACGCCCTCTATAAGCAAATCAGGATTAAGATTTTCCTTTATAAGTCTAATGGTATTAGTTAGTTGCGTTAATCCTTCAAGGGCATAATATTCACATTGGACAGGAATCAACACTGAATCGGCAGCACAAAGCCCATTAATAGTAAGCAGGCCTAATGAAGGCGGTGAATCGATGATAAAAAAGTCAAAGCTGTCCCGTTCTTTTTGCAGGGCTTTCTTTAGCCTGTTCTCCCTACCCAGCTCTCCGACTAACTCAACTTCTGCTCCGGTAAGATCCAGATTGGAGGGTGCCAGCCATAAGTTTTCAATGGCGGTCTTCTGGATAATTTCATTAATCTCCGTCTCCTCGAGCAGAACATGGTAGGTGCTTTTTTGAATGTCGTGCTTGTTTATCCCTACTCCGCTGGTTGCGTTAGCTTGAGGATCAAGATCGATCAATAAGGCCCTTTTGCCGGCCATGGCTAAAAAGGCAGCGATATTGATTGAAGAGGTTGTTTTGCCGGTCCCGCCCTTCTGATTACAAATGGCTATTATTTTACCCATTGATTCTTATACAGTTATGGATTGTTCCACGTGGAAATCCATGAATTTACTCATATTTTATAAGTTCATTATGAAATTGTCAAGCCTTTTAAATGTTGTCAATTGAGGAAACTCTGACTTTGGCTGGCTTTGCGCCAGACATGCCGAATAAACCTTTTTCTTCTTCAGACAGGATCTCAATTCTAACTTTATTCCGAGGAAGCTTTAGTTCCTTTAAAGCTTTTTTAACAGCGTCTTCTACGGTCTTGCCTTCAACTTCTACGCTAAACTGTTTGCTCATTTTGACCTGTTCGTTTTAATTTGAAAACTGATGCTGAGAATGCTGTTAATCAACCAGTAAAGAACCAAGCCGGATGGCATGTGGTAAAAAATAGCACAAAATAAGACAGGGAACAGCACGGTCATCAGTTTTTGCTGTTCAGCGGCAGTGCCGACGGCAGCGCTGCTCATGGAGATTTTTTGTTGAAAGAACATCCCGCCTGCCATCACAACGGGCAGCAAATTAATCTCGTTACCAATAAAAGGCAGGGAATTGGGCAAAAGGAACAATCTGTCAGGCTCAGAGAGATCTTTTATCCATAGGAAATCGGCGCCTTTTAAAACAATAGAACGCATTAAAGTCTGATACAAAGCAAAAAATATGGGCATTTGTAAAACAAGGGGAAGGCACCCGCCGAGAGGGTTAACTTTATGCTCCCGGTAAAGCTCCATAATCTCTTTGTTTAGCTTTTGCGGATTATCTTTATATTGAGCCTTCAAGGCTTCGATGCGCGGCTGGAGCGCCTGCATCTCTTTCATTGAACGCATCTGCTTGAGAGTCAAAGGATAAAGTAAAAAATAAACAGCAACACTCAAAAAGATTATTGACCATCCCCAATTAGGAATGAATTTATGTATAAATTCAAGTAATTGCAGTAAGATATGAGAAATAGCATCAAATGTTCCATAATTTACTAAGCCGGACCAGTAGGGGTTTATCTTGGTTAATATCTGTAAATCTTGTGGCCCCAAATAAATATGGTATTTTTTCTCAAGACTCTCCTGTGGGAGGATAACCATTTCTTGTGATCTAAGGATCAGTTTGGACATTTTGCCATTAATCTTCAATACTTGACCGCCATACATATCGCCTTGAACATCCACCACAGCACAATAATATTTATCCCTGATGCCGCCAAAGGATACGTTATTAAAAAGCATCTCCTTCCTGCCATTAAAATGTTTTACTTTATCAGCCTCGCTAACTACCATGTCAAGGAATTGAGCGTGAGCCTGGTCTGAAAAATCGAGCTCGCCTACTTCCAGCGGAAGGGATAATTTAAGAGGAGAGGGGCTGGTGTTCTCAATGATAATGCTAAGCCAAAAGTCAAAGGCGTCGCCGGAAAAAGAAAACTTTTTGGTGATCCTTTTTTGCCCGTCAGAGTAAACGAAGCTGATGTTTCGAGGGTCCGCGGAGAGCTTTTTAAAGGCCGGCTGCAGGTCGCTTAAAAGAAGGCTGTGTCCGAGCACAAATCTATAATTTTTATGCTCTTTAAAGGTCACCTCCTTGATCGAGGCTTCTTCTTCGTTGAATACCAGGTCAAACATCTTTAGTTTGAAATCAAGAGGATTGCATGCGGCAGCAGCCAAATCCTGAGCCCTGACAGGGGCGGAGGGGGGCATAACTATGGCCTCATTGATTAAACCAATTTTAGTTGTAACTTGCTGCTGTTCAACATGATATGACTTTGATATAAACGAGGACCAAAAAAATAAGACAAGCAATGATAAGGTAATAGTGAGAATTAATCTTTTTTCCATAAACATCCTTTTAAATTAGCGGGTCATAACCCGAAGATCCGGACCAGGGGTGACAGCGGCACAAACGGACAACTGCTTTAAGCCCACCCTTAAAAACCCCGTACTTCAATATGGCTTGTTTGGCAAACTCGGAACAGCTAGGCTCAAAGCGGCAGGCCGCGGGAAATAAATGCCTGATTGAGCCCTGATAAAGCGAAATCAAGACAATAAGCGTCCTTTTTAGCATTAAAAGCTTAGTTTCTTTCTACCTTTTCTCCGTCGACGGGAAATGGTCTTACGCCCGCCCGCAGAAGCCATTCTGCTGCGGAAACCCTGGCTCCTTTTGCCTTTGATCAGGGTGGGGGTTTTTATGTTTTTTTTCATGGCTGGTCTCCTCTGCTTTTAGTAGAATGTTGGAAATTATAACACAATTTCATTACAAGTCAACCTTTAATATTATAAATGCCGCCGAGATCGGGCCCGGCCCTTAGACGCGCCGCAGCGAAGAAATCTTTTTGCTTGCAAACCCTTTTGACTTTGCTATAATGGTGGGCATCTTTTTGAAAAAACTCACGGCGATAGTTTTCCACAGTATTATTCACTCTGTTAATAATCTGTTAATGGGGCTTTAGCGAATGGATGTTCTGGCTGCCTGGGAGCAGGCAAAAAGCGACCTTAAGAATAAGCTTGGCGATATGGCCTATCAGACCTGGATTCAGCCCTTAAGAGCTGAGTCGAAAGATGGCTGCCTGGGCCTGGAAGCGCCTGACAGCTTCTTCAAGGATTGGGTAGAGAAGCACTATCGCCAGCCCATAGAAGAGATCCTGTCCCGTGCCTGCGGGGCCAGCACCGGGGTAAGCTTTGTAGTCACCTCCCGCAAGGACCCGGTTCTTTTAAATAACCCGGTGCCATATGAACCCAAGCTAACGGCTACCGAGTCGATCGGCTCGCAGGCGCTCAATCCGCGGTATACTTTCGAAAATTTTGTGATCGGCTCCTCGAACAGGCACGCGTTTGCCTATTCTATGGCAGTGGCCGATACTCCTGCCAAGGCCTATAACCCGCTTTTTATATATGGCGGGGTGGGGCTGGGCAAAACCCATCTTATTCAGGCCATATGCCATCATGTGCGCGCGAAAAATCCTTTGCAGAAGATCTGCTATATATCTTCGGAGCGTTTCACCAATGAGCTTATCGATGCCATACAGCATCATTCCACCGCCGCCTTCAGACAGAAGTACAGAAACGCCGATATTCTGGTAATAGACGATATACACTTCATCGCAGGCAAGGAGTCGACCCAAGAAGAGTTCTTTCACACCTTTAACACTCTTTATGATGCGCATAAGCAGATAGTCTTTTCTTCTGACAGGCCTCCCAAAGAGATCGCCAATCTGCAGGAGCGCCTGGTTTCCCGATTCGGCTGGGGGCTTACTACCGACCTTCAACCTCCGGACCTCGAAACCCGCGTAGCCATTTTAAAGAAAAAGATCGAGCGGGAACCAGTCTCGGTGCCCGACGATGTAATATTCTTCATTGCGCAATTAATAAAGACCAACATCAGGGAATTGGAGGGCGCGCTTATACGCACTATAGCCTATTCTCTATTGGAGGAAAAACCCATAACCCTGGACCTGACCAAAGAAGTCCTGCGGGACCTGTTGAGGGAACCCAAAAAACTTATTACGGTGGATTTTATTCAGCGATGTGTTGTTGAAGAGTTCGCTATAAGCTTGGCGGAGCTTAAGACTAAGCGCCGCAACAAAACAGTGGTCTTGCCCAGACAGATAGCGATGTACCTAAGCCGGGAGTTGACCGACCTTTCCCTGCCAGAGATTGGAAAATACTTCGGTGGCAAAGACCATACTACCGTTCTGCATTCTTATAACAAAATCAAGGAAGACATAAAAACCAACCCCGGTCTGAATGAAAGGGTGGAAAGGGTAATTCAGATAATCAAACAGTGAAATAACCGGATGTTAACAAGCATATATTTAACTAAGTGCTTTTGTATAAATAAGATCGGGGCTTATTAGATATAATTTTAATCATTACTTCTACCACGATTTTTATTAAATTAATTAATAGAAGGAGATAGGCATGAAAATAACTGTGGATAAACAAGACATCCTTGGAGGAATACAAACCGTCTATAACATCATTACATCCAAATCTTCCTTACCTATTCTTTCTAATATATTAATTGAAACCTATAAAAGCAATTTAAAACTTACTGCAACCGATCTCGATATAGGTATAACCTGTGTAATACCCGTTGATATCCAGGAGCAGGGTGCAATTACGGTTCCCGCCAAACGGTTTAGTGATATTGTCAAAGAGTTACCCGCGGACAAGATTGAGATATCGACCAAAAAGAACAATTCGGTGATAATTGAAACCGAGGCCTGCCAATTCAAGATTATGGGGTTGAGCTCAGAAGAGTTTCCCAAGGTGCCGGAGTTTAAAGATAAAGAGGTCATTAAGATCGATCAAGGCCTGCTTAAACAAATGTTGGAGCTTACGTCTTTCGCGGTATCTATCGACGAAACCCGCTATATTTTAAGCGGAATATTATTTAAGATCAGTAAAAATACAATAACGCTCGTTGCTACCGATGGGAAAAGGCTGGCTATTTCAGAAAAAAAACTAAAACAGGACACCGACAAAGACCTTCTTTTAATCGTTCCCATTAAAACTATTCATGAGTTAAATCGGAATCTAAAAGAAGAAGGGGAGCTCTCGCTGGTTTTAGGTCACAACCAGATACTCTTTGACCTCGGCCAGGTGGTAATAATCTCCCGCCTGATCGAGGGTGAATTCCCGGATTATAAACAGGTGATCCCGGCGGCCTCGGAGAACAGGATCCGCACCAACAGAAGCCAGCTTTTGCTTACCATAAAAAGAGCGGCCCTTTTGTCTACCCCCGACTATCAGGCTGTAAGGCTGGAGATTTTTAAAAACAAGCTGGTAGTCTCTAAATCCACGCCGGATATCGGGGAGTCTCGCGAAGAGGTTGAGGTAGATTATCAGGGCAAAGAGATGGTAATCGGGTTTAACCCCAACTACCTCATGGATGTTCTCAAGAGCCTGAAAGACGAAAGCGTCGAAGTCGAAGTAACGGACGGTGAAAAGCCAGGCGTAATCCGGACCAACGGCTATATTTATATAGTTCTTCCTATGCGCCTGAATTAAACGGATGAAATGGAGCGCATAAAAGACACCATCAATCATGTCATCAAGACCCTGTCCGAAAAAATGGAGAGCGTCCCCGGCACAGACCCCGGAGCTGCCCTAAAAAAAATCTTGACAAGGAGCGAGACAAGACATATAAAGTTTAATTATTTTAAAAAAGGGACGGCGTATTTTAACGTCGATACTTCGGGGTGGATGTACAGCTTTAACCTTAAAAAAGAGGCAATGCTTTCGGGGCTGAAAAAAGAGGTTCCCGAGATAGCGGATATCAGGTTTCGCATAGGAGACGTAAACAGTGGTCAAAGAGACCGGTAAGTCCAGCAAAGTAAAGGCAGGCGGTGCTGCGCGGCCGGAGGCCGCCAAGACATACGATGCCACAAGCATCCAGGTCCTGGAAGGCCTGGAAGCGGTGAGGCGCAGGCCAGCCATGTATATTGGCGATACCACCAGCAGAGGCCTGCATCATTTGGTTTATGAAGTCGTGGATAACAGCGTAGATGAGGCCTTGGGCGGCTACTGCGACAGCATAGAGGTAACCGTGCGCGAGGATAACAGCGTAAGCGTAGTCGATAACGGCCGCGGCATACCGGTAGATATGCATAAAACCGAGAAGAAGCCGGCGGTAGAGGTAGCGCTAACAACCTTACATGCCGGAGGCAAGTTCGATCACCGGGTATATAAGGTATCCGGCGGGCTTCACGGTGTGGGCGTCAGCGTCGTTAACGCCCTTTCAGACTGGCTGGAGGTGGAGGTAAAAAGGGACGGTAAAATCTACCACCAGCGCTATGAAAGAGGAAAGACCGCCTCCAAGCTTACGGTTATTGGTAAGTCTACCGTCACCGGCACCAAAGTCACCTTCAAGCCCGATAAGACGATCTTTAGCAAGACAGAGTACTCTTATGATATCCTTTCCCAGCGCTTAAGAGAGCTGGCGTTTTTGAACAAAGGTCTTAAGATAAAGCTGCGCGATGAACGTAACGACAAAGAAGCGGTCTTTGAATTTGCCGGCGGCATAGTTTCTTTTGTCGAACACCTCAACAAGAACAAAAATCCGCTGCACAACAAGGTTATCTATTTCCAGAAGGAGCAGGACGATATACAGATAGAAGCGGCCTTGCAGTATAACGACGGTTATGCCGAAACGATGTTCTCCTTCGCCAACAACATCAATACCGTTGAAGGTGGAACGCACCTTTCTGGCTTTAGATCCGCCCTGACCCGGGCGATAAACCAGTACGCAAAATCAAAGAACCTGCTTAAGAACGATGAAATAAGCATTTCCGGTGAAGACGTACGCGAAGGCCTGACCGCGGTGATCAGCGTCAAGGTCCCCAACCCGCAATACGAAGGACAGACCAAGACCAAGCTGGGCAACTCCGAAGTAGAAGGAGTTATGGCCTCTTCAAGCCTGGACTCCCTGGCGTCCTACTTTGAAGAAAACCCTTCGGTTGCCAATAAGATAATTGATAAAGTGATCCTGGCTTCGCGCGCCCGTGAGGCCGCGCGCAAGGCCAGGGAGCTTACGCGCAGAAAAGGCGCCCTTGAAGGCGCGGGGCTGCCGGGAAAGCTTGCGGACTGTTCGGAGAGAGACCCGGCCCTTTGCGAGATGTATATTGTTGAGGGTGATTCCGCCGGCGGCTCGGCCAAACAAGGCAGAGACCGCAGATTTCAGGCCATACTGCCTATCAAAGGGAAAATCCTTAATGTCGAAAAGTCTCGCTTGGATAAAATCTTGTCCAACGATGAAATACGCACGATCATCACGGCCCTGGGCACAAGCGTGGGGGAGGAGTTTGACCTGTCAAAGCTGCGTTATGACAAAATAATCCTTATGGCGGATGCCGACGTGGACGGCTCACACATCCGTACGTTGCTTTTGACCTTACTCTACAGGCAAATGCCCAAGCTTATTGAAGAAGGCCATGTTTATATAGCCCAGCCGCCGCTTTATAAAATAAAAAGGGGCCAAAGGGAAGAGTATATCCAGACCGAACAACAGATGGACGATTTGCTCCTGGATTTGGGCAGAGAAGGCCATAAACTTTTGCTGGTAAAAGAAAAAAAGGAGTTTACAGACAACCAGTTTAAAGAGCTTCTCCATCTTTTGGTAGAGCTGGAAAAGATCGCCAGGGTTTTAGATAAAAAGGGAGTAAATTTTCCAAATTACCTTACTTTTAGAAGCCAAAAGACCAAAAAAATGCCTATTTATAGGGTAAGAGTGGAGGGGAAAGACCAATTTCTTTATACAGATAAAGAGCTGGCAGCGCTCACAGAAAAAGAAGGTAAGGATATTGAAAAGGATGTTCTGGAGCTGTTTGAGGCGCAGGAGATCGAAGGCATAATCATCAAGATCGAAAAGCTGGGCTTGGACATCGCAAGCTACTCCTCTGGCGCAGCAGAGGAAAAACCTTCATCCAGGGGCCCCGAGGCGAAAAGGAAAGCCCCCTATAGGATTACCAACGAAAAAGATATCCGCGACATTTACTCCTTAAGGGAGATACTGCTCTACGTAAAAGAATCGGCATCCAAAGGGATGCACATACAAAGATACAAAGGTTTGGGCGAGATGAACCCGCATCAGCTCTGGGATACGACCATGGACCCGGATAAGCGCACAATACTAAAGGTTACCCTGGAGGACGCGGTCGAGACGGATAAGATGTTTACGGTTTTAATGGGCGACCAGGTTGAGCCGCGCAGGGAGTTCATCGAAAACTACGCGCACCAGGTCAAGAACCTGGATATATAGGGGCACATCCCGCCTCGTAGCCTCGGCGGGATTAATTAGGCCATACAACGCCTTGCTGGGTTTAGCAAAGCGTTGCGGCCTCATTCAATGTATACGCGAAACGAAAAGATAATCCCGGTTTATATCGAAGAGGAGGTCAAGGACTCCTATCTTAATTACGCCATGAGCGTAATCGTAGGCAGGGCGCTTCCGGATGTGCGCGATGGCTTGAAGCCCGTGCACCGCAGGATCCTTTACGCCATGCAGGAGTTAAACCTGGACCACTCCAAACCTTTTAAGAAGTGCGCCCGTATCGTCGGCGAGGTCCTGGGCAAATATCATCCCCACGGCGATGTGGCGGTATACGATACTTTGGTAAGGATGGCCCAGGATTTCTCTTTGCGCTATCCCTTGGTTGACGGTCAGGGTAACTTCGGTTCGATCGACGGCGACACGGCAGCGGCGATGCGCTATACGGAAGCGCGACTGGCAGCGATCTCCGAGGCGATGCTGGAGGATATCGATAAAGAAACCGTCAACTTCGGGCCGAACTTTGATGCCTCTTTGAAGGAGCCGCTGCTATTGCCCGCGGCCCTGCCTAACCTGCTGGTCAACGGCTCAAGCGGCATAGCCGTAGGCATGGCCACCAATATCCCTCCGCACAATTTAAATGAGGTAGCCGACGCCACTATTTACCTCTTGGATAATCCCGAAGCACCAATAAAGGATCTGATGCGCCACGTTAAGGGGCCGGATTTCCCCACCGGCGGCATTATCTGCGGCAAAGGAGGGATCAAGGATGCTTATACCACGGGCAGAGGAAAGCTTACGGTAAGGGCCAAGGCCACGATAGAGCACCAGAAGAACGGCAAAGACCTGATAGTCATCTCCGAGATACCCTATCAGGTGCAAAAGGCCTCGATCATCGAAGCGATAGCCGAGCTGGTCGACGATAAAAAACTGGAAGGAATATCCGATATACGCGACGAGTCTGACAAAGACGGCCTGCGCATTGTAGTTGAGCTTAAACGCGACACCGAGCCGCAGATAGTACTCAACCTTCTTTTTAAGCACACACAACTGGAAACAACCTTCGGAGTCATAATGCTGGCGCTCGTTGACAACCGGCCCAAAGTACTCAATCTGCACCAGATGCTGCAGGCTTATGTTGAGCACCGCAAGGTCATCATCAGGCGCAGGACGCAGTTTGAGCTGGATAAGGCGCTAAAACGGGCTCACATCCTGGAAGGGCTAAAGATAGCCCTTAAGTTCATAGATAAGATCATCAAGACCATTAAGACGTCCAAGAGCACGGACGACGCGCGTAAAAACCTTGTTAAGGAGTTCGATCTTTCGGAGATCCAGGCCCAGGCGATACTGGAGATGCAGCTTCAGCGGCTTACCGCGCTTGAGCGGGACAAGATCGACGCCGAATACGCAGAGCTTTTGAAAAAAATAGAACTGTGCCGGGCGATACTGGCCTCCGAGAAGAAGATAGAAGCCATTATTAAGGATGAGCTGGAAAACCTGAAGAAGAAGTATGGGGATGAGCGCCGCACCGATATAGTAGGAGAGGTCGCGGAGCTGGAAGTGGAAGACCTGATCGCCGAAGAAGACGTGGTTGTCACCATCAGCCACGGCGGCTACATAAAGCGTCTGCCGGTGTCGTCTTACCGCAAACAGAAGCGCGGCGGAAAAGGCGTGACAGGGGCGGAAGTGAAGGAGGAGGATTTCGTCGAGCACCTCTTCGTTGCCTCCACCAAGGATCACCTGTTGATATTTACCGATAAGGGGCAGGTGCATTGGCTTAAGGTCTATGAGATCCCTCAGGCCGGTCGCGCCTCCAAGGGTAAGGCTATCGTAAACCTCGTTCATATGGAAGCCGGGGCAAAAATCAGCTCCACTATTCCGGTAAAAGAGTTTTCCCCGGACAAGTTCCTGGTCATGGTCACCCGCACCGGCAAGATCAAAAAGACCAAGCTGGACGCCTACGGCAATCCTCGCAAAGGCGGGATCATCGGAATAAGCCTGGACAAGGACGATGCCCTGGTCGGAGTCGAACTTACCGACGGCAAGCAGGAGCTCTTGATTGCTACCCGTCAAGGAAAAGCCGTCAGGTTTTCCGAAGTCAAAGTCCGGGATATGGGCAGGGGGGCAGGAGGCGTAAGGGGCATTTCTTTGGCAAAAAAAGACCAGGTTATCGACATGATCCTTGTAAGCAAAGACTCATCGATCTTAACGGTTACGGAGCGCGGATTTGCCAAGCGCACGCTCGCCCAAGAGTATCGCCTGACCAGCCGCGGCGGCAAAGGCATTATTAATATCAAAGTGACCGACAAAAACGGTGAGGCAGTAAATCTTAAGCCCGTCACCGATAATGACGAGTTGATGGTGATCACCCAGAATGGCATGTTCTTGAGGTGTGCGGTAAAGGATATACGGGAAACCGGACGTTCTGCCCAGGGAGTGCGCCTGATCAAGATAGCTGATAAAGATAGGGTTTCCTGTGTGGCGCATGTGATCGCCGAAGAGGAAGAGTAAATATATAGTCCCCATCGTCTTCCCGCTAGGCTATTGGATAGCGAGCGGGATCCCGCCCTCTATATGATGGCCTGGCGGGAAGCCTGGTCTAGGACAAGAGCTTTTTCCCGCAGCCCCAGATCGGTTCAGGCGGCGGGATCCCGGCCCTAGAATAAAAAAACTAGGGTGCCGGGACAAGCTCTCGACATAAATGTATTACGTATATGTTTTGGCAAATCAAGACGGCTGGCATTATACGGGCAGCTGCGAAGATTTAGAGGCAAGACTAAAAAGGCACAATCAGAATAGCGTTAGATCCACAAAGCATAAAGGACCGCTCAAGGTTATTTACAAAGAAGAGTTTAAAACCCGAACCGAAGAGCGCAAACGAGAAAACGAAATTAAGCGTCGTAAAGACAAGGGTTATTTGATAGGTTTGATTGAAAGACAGTCCCCATCGTCTAGCCTGGTCTAGGACAAGAGCTTTTCAAGCTCTCGACACCGGTTCAAATCCGGTTGGGGACATTAAACTCGGCCGGTTCTCCCG
>CAZYCL010000005.1:18712-124670 GCA_964645795.1 uncultured Planctomycetales bacterium | reverse complement strand
CCAAAAGGCAGCGGGATTAATTCGCGCATTGACTTATGTCGCTGGCGCTCCATAAATCAAGCGCTCATTAAAAATCCGGTTGGGGACATTAAACTCGGCCGGTTCTCCCGCCAAAAGGCAGCGGGATTAATTCGCGCATTGACTTATGTCGCTGGCGCTCCATAAGTCAAGCGCTCATTAAAAATCCGGTTGGGGACAAATAATTTTTGCTCTATTTTTAGAAGAGGCAAAAATTATACGAGTTCTCCCGCCGCATTGATATAATTGTAGGCGGGATCCCGCACTCGACAGTTAAATTAAGAATGCGGGAAAATCTCACCGGGGACATTATTGTTTATCCTTGCTCGCTTGTGCTCGCAAGGACTGCGCCAGACAAAAGCATAAGGTGCTTGATGTGTGGGATAATTGGATACATAGGTAAAAGGCCTGCTCAGGGAATACTTCTGGCAGGTCTTAAGCGTCTGGAATACCGTGGATACGATTCAAGCGGTATAGCGGTATTGGCAGCCGGCAAGGCACCCGCAATAAAAAAATCCCAAGGTAAGATTTCGGCGCTGGAAAAGCTGCTTCATAATAAGGCGCTTGCCGGAAGCACGGGCATTGCCCATACCCGCTGGGCCACTCACGGCGCCCCAAACCGGGTAAACGCCCATCCCCACTCTAGCTGTAACAAAGATATCGCAGTCGTCCATAACGGAATAATCGAAAACTACGAAGCCTTAAAAATCCAACTTATCAAAGAAGGCCACCGTTTCCGCAGCCAGACCGATACCGAGGTCATTGTGCACCTGATAGAGAAGTTTTATAAAAAGGTTCCCCTGGAGGAAGCGGTGCGTAAAGCGCTTAAATTGCTGGTTGGGTCATTTGCGGTAGGAGTGATTGCCAAGGATGAACCGAACAAGCTCGTTGGCGCACGTCAGGGCAGCCCTTTGATCATCGGTTTGGGCAAAAATGAGAATTTTCTGGCATCGGATGCGCCGGCAATACTCGAGCAGACCAAAGAGATTATTTTTCTGGAAGAGAATGAGATAGCGGTGTTGACCAGAGACAGCTGGCGCGTAATGGATTTGGAGGCAAAGCCAGTTTCCAAGCGGCCAAGCTGCATCAATTGGGACATAACCCAGGCCCAGAAACAGGGCTATAAGCACTTCATGCTTAAGGAGATTAATGAGCAGCCCAGGATCCTGGAGGAGTTGTTTAGTTTCAGGATCGAAAGAGGCACGAATAGGATAACTTTTAAAGAACAGAATGTCCCTGAGGAAAAATTAAAGAGCATCAAGTCCATCTCGATCGTTGCCTGCGGCACCGCTTATCATGCCGGCGTGGTCGGCAAATATATTATCGAGTCCATTTGCGGCATCCCCGTAGCGGTGGATGTCTCCAGCGAATTCCGTTATCGCGACCTGCTTATTGACAAAGATACGCTGGTCGTTGCCATCAGCCAGTCAGGAGAGACCGCGGATACCCTGGCCGGCATTCGTCAGGCAAAAAAACACGGCTCATCCATAATTTCCATCTGCAATGTTCTGGGTTCTACCCTTACCCGTGAGTCCGACGGCGTCATCTATACTCACGCCGGGCCCGAAATCGGCGTGGCTTCCACCAAGGCCTATACCGCGCAATTGGCCGCCCTATACCTTTTTGCCTTTTACTTTGCCGAGATACGCAATATCCTTGAGCAGGACAAGATCAACAAATACCTCCAGATGCTTAAGAGCATCCCGGGCCTTATGCAACGCGTATTAAAAGAGCAGGCCAAGATCGAAAAGCTTGCCTACCGCCATTCGCACTTCGGCTCTTTCCTTTATCTGGGCCGCAACATCAACTTTCCATCTGCGCTGGAGGGGGCGCTTAAGCTCAAAGAAATATCCTATATACCGGCCGAAGGCTATGCTGCCGGAGAGATGAAGCACGGCCCGATCGCGCTTATCGATGAATACCGCGCCGTAGTCTGCATTGCCCCGGAATCCAGGATCTACGAAAAGATGATTTCCAACATCCAGGAGATAAAAAGCCGTCAGGGTCAGATCATCCTTATTGCTTCTGAGGGCAACACCAAGATCCGCGCCTTCTCAAAAGAGGTGGTATTCGTGCCCAAGACCGAAGAGCTCTTCTCACCCTTGTTGGTCGCGCTGCCGCTGCAGCTTTTAGCCTACCACATCGCCGTAAAACGCGGTTGCGACGTAGACCAGCCGCGCAACCTGGCAAAGTCAGTCACTGTTGAGTAAACCACGATAAGCGACATTACATGCTCTACATTGTAGCCACCCCTATAGGCAATCTTAAAGATATCAGTTTACGGGCGCTTGAAGTGTTAAAATCCGTGGAGCTAATAGCCTGCGAAGACACCCGGCACACCAAGATTTTGCTTAAGCATTATAACATATGCACTCCTACTACCAGTTTTTTCCAGCACAGCCGGGTAACCAAGCTGGAGTATCTATTAGGCTTGCTAAAAGAAGGCAAATCAATAGCTTTGGTCTCTGATGCAGGCATGCCGGGGATACTAGATCCGGGTTACAATATTATCAATGCGGCAATCAGCCAAAACATTGATGTTACGGTCATCCCCGGCCCGGCCGCTTTTATTAACGCATTGGTGCTTTCGGGAAAACCCGCACACAGCTTTTATTTTGAAGGTTTTCTCCCGAACAAGAAAATATCCCGCAGAAACAGGCTGATTAAATTAAAGGAGCTTAAAACCACCATTGTCTGTTATGAATCATGCCACCGCATCTTATCCTGCCTTGAGGACATAAAAGAAGTATTTGAGGACAGGCCCATTGCAGTATGCCGCGAGCTTACCAAGAAGTTCGAAGAAGTCCAGCGCCAAAAGCCCAGCCAGATTATTGAGCATTTCAAGGCCTCCCCCCCGCTAGGAGAATTCGTAATAATTATTTAAAACCCGCCATATAAATGTCCAAGCTGAACTAAATTATTGTCCAGTCTAGTTCATTTCCACCCTTGCCTGTAGGGTATTTATAACTTATTGGAATATATACAGTTAAATTATAGTTGAATAAGTGGTTATTTAGGCCGAAAACGGTTTCTTAAGAACACTTTTTAGGTATTGATTAAGAATATATATATAATACACTTAACTTGTAGCAAATGGCTGATAAACCCTCAAAAGATGATAAATAAGCTTAATAGAATTTTAGCTTCTTTCCTATGCTTTACTTTACTCCTAGAGCAATCTACTTTTGCCCAGGTTATTGGCCAACTGGATGTTTCTGCCAAATTCGCCAGCCTCAGTTCCAGCTTTACTCAGGAAAAGTTCAGGCCGCTTCACTTAAGGTCCTTGGCAATTGACAGCCGCGCTAACAACTTCAACCTTCTGTTGGACAGAGGCGACACAAAACAGCCCAATTACGAAAGCGTGCAGGATGCAGCTAAAACCCTGTTCAATTATTTTCTTATCGGGATCAGCCTTCCCAATGAAAGCTTCTGGGTCAATCTCAGGCCGGATTCCCCCGACAGTATAATCGATCCCCTCGTTGCTCAAACCGACGCAGGAAAGGTTCTACTTGAAGCTGACGTGCAGTTGAAAAGAGATACTGCCAAAGCCACTTCCCCCCAGACCGCAGAAGGCAAGAAGTACTGGCAGCTGCTTTATAAAAAGGCAGAAGAGCTTTTTGGATACGAAAACGTCACTATACCTACACTGGTCAGGCCGTGGATCGTGCCGGATGAAATAATCGTGCGCGAGTCACCTACTAACGCCTATGTTTATAAGGCGACCTTGAAGGTAATGTTAGAGCAGGATTATCTTAAAGGCTCAAACACCTATAACTTTAAAGATCCAAGACAAAAGGCCCTAAATGAGTACGCTGCGCAGCTGACCCGCGAGCTGATCATCCCAATACTAAATAGAGAAGTAAATAGCGCAAAGAGATACGCACCCTTAAGACAGCTTTACTATTCGCTGATCATTGCGCAGTGGTTTAAATCGCGCTTCCGGGGCAAGGGGAGTTCTTACTCCGGCCTCATTGACCAGAAAAGCCTTTTTGGGCTTACCTCAAAATCCGCCTGGTCAACAGAGGCATACTTCCAGGAATACCGGGATTCATTTTCCAAAGGCGAATACAATATCAAGGAAACGATCTCCACTCCTTTCGGCCAGAACATAAGGACTTACTTTTCCGGAGGCCTTAACCTAAGCAGCCTGGGTTCGCCGATCAACCCCACTTACGAGAATCCGGCAAAACTCCACACCGATTTAGGCGCAGGCGGCAAATACACCTCGATAGTTACTCCCAGCGCAAAAGAGATGGCCGGCCCATTTAATTCAAACATTTCACTAAGCACGGACGGCTTAGGGTTAAAGATCAATACTGCCTCGACAACTGGCGAGGCACAGATAGAAAAAACTCCCGCTTCTTCTCCGGTATTAGATTATCAGGAGCAGCTCACTTTTATAAAGAATCTGGTAGATGAAGGAGCGGATTCATTTTTGGACAACATGGAAGAAAAGAAGAAGGAGATGGTTAAAATCGGCAAGACCTACGGTTATAACGACCGCCAAATTGCCCGCGAGCATGATCGGGCCATCCTATATGAATATGCTACGGGACTAAGAAAGCTTTTAGAGCTTAACCCCCAAATGTCAGAAACCCCTAATAATACCGCGGGTATGTATATTGAAATGCACAACCTGAGTCACGAGCTGTACCATTTTATAAACGGGCTCAAGCTCATGGAGGTAGTTTATATCAATGTACCGGAAATCCGAGACATGGCCAAGGTGATAAACGAATATAAAACTGAATACGACGGAATAAAGAACCTGGCCAAATGGAGCGGCATTGCTTACGCCGACACCAAGACGATATCCGCTTTTTACGAAGACATAAAATTATTTATGCGCAAAGGCATAGCCATACTTGAGGCGATCAAGACACTCCTGTCCAAGTATAATGAAACCCCGGACGAAGACCTCCTGGCAATCATCGATAAGGTCCAATCGATAAACGAAAAGAATGTCAAAACACTTAACCGGCTGCAGAAAGACTTAGTAAACCCGCAAAGCCTGATCGAGCCCACTAATATAGGGAATTCGATAGAGACGATAATAAACGATGTCATTAACAAAGAAAAAAGCCACGATATCAATTTTGTCTTGAATCTTCGCGATGCCGATTTTCGGGTTCAAGCCAACCCATTCAGGCTCGAATACTTATGGATTAATCTGGCGAGAAACTCTGTTTATGCCATCCAGAAATTGCGCAAATCTTTGAAAGAACATAACGCCGACGGCAAGCTAAAGGGCTTGATTACCGTATCTACTAAAGTAGTAAATATTGACGGCCAGGATTTTGTGGAAGTGTCTTTTTCCGATAATGGGAGCGGGATCGAGAATGAATACCTGAAAGACCGCTGGATATTCGGTAAAGACAATACTACCAAGGAAGACGGAACCGGGCTAGGTCTATGGCTATGCAGCGACATAGCAAAAACACACGGCGGCAGCATCGATGCTTTTTCTGAAGGTCTGGGCAAAGGCGCAAGGTTTGTAGTGCGGCTGCCGGTATCCAGCTCTCCAGTAAGCCCGGGCATTGAAAGTCAATCCGGTTTTGTCAGCGGTATCCAAAGATTATCCGATATGGGGCTCGGCGGCGAGGAGGCTGATGCTCTGGCAAAATCAATGTTAGGGTATCTAAAATCCAATCCCTCTAATGCCAATCTGCAGAACATTATTGACGCCCTCAAAGAAGGGGAGCTGATAGACTTCAGGTATTATAAGCACCTCCTTGCCAACATCATCCGGTATTCTATCGCCGAAATCCCCGAATTTGTACCTACCTCCGAGCAGCTTACAGAGATAAGCGGAATTATCATGTCTACAAGTTTAGATGAAATCCGCTCGCCACTGATTATCGCCATCGCGGAAACGATAAAGAAAAAACCATCCGCAGCAGAACAGTTCATAAAGCTTTACTTGAGCCTTAGGAAGGAAGGCAATCTTACAGACGCCAGGCGTTTTGCCAGGTCCGTGCTTTATGCGGCTGCGGATAATCCGAATATAGCCGCCTCTTTAAGAGAGGCAGCAGTAGAGACTAAAGATGAAGCCCTGGAAAGAGCTCTTAATCAGTCTAGCTCCCCAATAACTGGCAGCCTCGGATCCCTCAGGAGAGCTGTGCTGGTGACCGCGTTTATGCTTATGCCGGTATTCGGCCAGCATTTATCCGCCCAAATGACAAAGGCGTCTGTCGGCAGCGAATGGGTCGGCACAGAAACTATAAATAGATTATCGGAAAAGAAAGACATCTCCGGTCTGAAGTGGGTAATCAACAATAGCGATATAGACCTGGATTACAGAAAAGAAGCCATGGAAGCGCTGCAGAGCTTGGTGCCCAGGATAAGCCAATCCAGAGAAATTGATGCAGCCTTGGATGCTATCTTTGCGGCATTTGAGAACCCGGAGACGGAAAAATTCATCAACAACCTCACGGTTTCTATCCTCGAAAGCATCCCGCAGAAGTACGGGATGAACTGGGAGAGGAATACCCCGATGCCGCAGGATATTTACTATAAGGCCATAGCCATGTTAAGACAGATCGGATGGCAAAGGCCGGAGCTGGTCAGGCCGGGGTCTTTTATAGAATTCGCGCTCAGCCTTAGCGACTACTCCCTTCTAAATAAGCCCTGGATGCACTATAAGACATATCTTAGCCCTGCCCTTGAAGAAAAGATGAAAGAATTTAATGTTAATTCCAGGGAAAAGTATTCTATTGCCCTGGCCGCTTACTATCTTTTGCGGTCTGCAGGCGCCGAAGCAAGCGAAGCCACAATTGCCAAAGCCTCGGATTTTATTATCAAACAAAGACAGGAGTTCGGCAAGCGCATCATATTCGGGAAGAATGTCACTGTTTTGAGCATCAACGATGCAGAATCCTCGCGCGGCGACGCCAGGCTTTTAGAAAAGCTTGCTGTCGAATCGGGCGTATCCGGGGAGAATATATACGACTTTGTTGGCGGCAAAGACATGGAGAGGGCGCTTGATTCCATTGCCAATACCGCCGGGCCGCTGACAATTAACTTCTCCATGCACGGAACAGCATGGGCTGTACAAATGGATTCAACCGGCACGCGCCTGTTTTATCAAGACCTAGCACAGGCCCTGGCCAAGAGGAAGGATTTAAAAGACGTAACGATAATATTTAATCAGTGTTTTTCCTATGATTTCACAGAGAAGCTTTTGCGTGAGCTTTATCCGGATGATGCCAAAGAAGAAGCAAAAGGCCTGCCTACGATTATTGCTACTTCTGATTACGGCCATCCCGGGATATCGACCGCCGACCGGTTTACTAAATCAGAAGATACTTATAGTGTTTTCCTGCTTCAGCTTGACAGGCGCTCACGGGTCCTTGGTACGCCGCTGACAGGAAAAGACGTGCTTAATACAGAAGCAGCCGGCTTTGAATACGGCGGGATGTTCCAGAGCGAAAACCCGAGCACTTTCATATTCCTTACGCCGCAAGACAAAGAGGAACTAAAAGAGATCTTTAATCAAAATGAATGGCGAACTCCGGCCCTTGATATAGGCCAAGCCGAACCGACAGAGACAGAAGGCGGTATTCTTCCTGGCAGAATACCGATGGTGCCGCTGGAGGCGTCAGGAAGCCTGTGGTTGCTTTTTGGGATGGCCGGCGCAGCAGGCAAGAGCGGCACCGCGTATGTAATGCCGCTGGACAAAGCCGAATCCGCCAGCTCTCCGATAACCTGGGCCAAGAAGGCGATTTTGACGGCAACGTTTATTGCCGCGTCTATTTTTGGAAACCAGCTTTACAGCCAGCAGGCAGATCAGGCCAAGCAGGTTTCCGGTATCGAAATAACCGTCCCTGATAATCCCGAAGCAGATTTAAAGAAGAGCGCGGAGTTCAACCTTGATTCGGCTTCAGGCAAATCCCAAGAAGCTGCCCCCGCCTCAACAGAGGCCAAAATCCCACTCCACGAAAGACGGGATTATTTGATCGAAAAGATCAGCACTCCGGAGCTAAAAGCCGCGCATAAGGCGCTTAAGGAGGCAGAATATCCAAAAAGCTACACCAGGTATAAGGCGTATGAGGATTTTGAGGCCAGGCTTTACGATTTCATAAAAGAGAATTACATCTTAAGAAATATAGATGACCGGGATGTGCATGTCATTCCTATAGAGGGCTTCAAAGAAGCAATAGGAGTGCAGAGCTTGGCCTATGACGGATTTTCCAGAAGTTCCCGCGGCGAATACAACCTGGTTGTCTTTGTTGACAGCGCCTTCCAAGAGGATTCATCAATTATTAGTAAGGCGCTGCGGGAAATGCTTGAAAAAAAAAGAGAGTTTAAAAGGAGCAACAGGCGCTTTTATGTCAAGTTTACAGGAGGCATGCTGGGCGGAATAGCCGCCATCGTGTTTGCCTGGCTATCGATCAACTATATTTCCGACCGCTTCCCTTATTTACGTAGCAGATTAGGATTTAGAAACGCCCAATTTAAAAATGTGGAAGTCGATGGAAGCGACATCATATTCACCACTAACGCTCAAAGCATTTCAGTAGATTTAAGTTCCGGATATTTGCGCGTACGCCATATTTCAAGCGGCAAAGAAGAGACATTCTATCGCGAAGAATCAGAAAAATTGCTGGCAATTTTAAGCGCATCTTTAGCCAGACAGAATCTTTCCAACCACAAGCAGGAAAAGCTGGCAGAGCTGATTAAGGAAATACCGGAAAAACAAAGGACCGTTCTTTTAACCCCCCTGATCCTGATTCTTTCTCAAAAAGACAACGTTGATAGCTTAACCCTGGAAGACCTTGTTATTGAACTCTTATTAGATGCAAAGAGATATACTTCATCGGGTAACAGGTATTTGGACGCCTTGGATTTGATAAAGAAGAGTCAAAAGGCAGAATTTTATTCAAAAGTCGAAAGAGGCTTGGATTCCGCATATCAAGATTACGCCAATAATATTTTAGTACTCTTACCGCTATTGCAGCAAGCTGTAGGAAGCCGGCGCTATTCAGACCCCCACAATAGTTCGGCCATGAGCACCTTGGCAAATTTATTTATTCAGGCAACCACTGATTTAATGCAAGGCAACTATAAGCTTGCTCCGCAAGAATTAAAGGTAATTCTATCGCTGGCCTTGGACAAGGATTTAAATCCCAAGATTAATGAAGCGCACCTGGTTGCTATCCTTCTTTGGCTGGCCCAGGAGGATTCAGAAATCAAGATGGAGCTGACTCCGCTTATTATCATGAACCCTAAATGGAACGCAAAATATGAATATGGCTTTGGTTACGTTGTTAACGAATTAATTGACGGGGTATCCCGGAGCGTTTTTCTTTTAACCGAAGAAGAGGCAAGCAAATTGAAAGCCAAAAATATTCCCGGCTTGAACCAAGTAATCGACAGCGTACGCAGCAATGATCGCCTTAACCGGCTATTTAATAATGAAAACCGCCTAACATCCGAAGAAGACGATGTTTCCAGTGAAAAAGAAATACGAAATGGCCTGGCAAAAATGGCCGTTTATTACCTGAAAAATGAGCAATTGCGCCGTTTTGCCATGGCCAGCACAGATAATATTGAAGCGGATGTGATAACCAAAGAGTTGTTGATGGATATTTTGGAGGGCTTGGAATCTTTTGACCGCAGCACGGCAAAATCGATCACCCAGGTGCTCAAAAACCTGTTTACTAGCGCAGGGGATGAGTTGCTCACAGAATCATTAGTGCTTATAAATAATAATAGTACGGCCAAAGAGCTCAGCTGCCGTTTATTGGCAAGGAACCGGATTTTGTTGCTTGATAAGCTTAGCATATTCCTTAGATATTTAAATCCCGGGCTTTTTACTTATTCTGATTCAAACGATCCGGACAAGTTCAGCCAACAGCTTTCGACTTATACTGAGGAAATCAAAAATATAATGGAATATTGTGAATTAAACGAAACTTTCGTTATCGGCCTGTTTAACGGCGTGTTTAATGAAACCATCAGATCATCCGGAGGAGATATCATTAAATTTGCAGAAAAGCTGATATCCGACCCCTCAATAGGCACAGGTTTAAAAGAGGAGTGGATTAAAAGCCTGGAAGGCTTTAGTAATATGGGACAAGAAAGCCTGAGCAATCTTATAGGAGCTATTTTTAAGAACATTCGCGGTGGTAGCAAGGATGCCCAAGATCTGCGCGGGGCACTCAGAAATAAGTTAACCCGGCTGCCAAACTCCGGCGAAATAGAAGCGCTGGTAAGAGTGATGTTAAGAGGCGATCTGGATAACGCAGGATATATTTTTATAATAAAAGAACTGCTGTTAAGAGCTAAAACAGAGAAGGAAAAAGCCAGATACTGCGAACTCTTCGTACAAAAACACAGCCAACTTAATATGCTTTCTGTGCTTAATCCGGCTGGCCGCAGAAAGCTTATTGCCAGCGACCTGGAGTTTAGCGAGCTAGTAAATAAACTGGTTGATAGAAACGAAATCCTGGAAAAATTAAGCGATGAGGGATTAAGCAATTTAAATGAGCTGCTTCAAGACAGATATACCAGATGGCCTAAAGGAGCGGCAACCTATATAAGCTCCGTATTTGAATTAATCTCCCCTGCAAAAGACGAAGGGAAGCCATCTCCTGCAGCTATCGACTTTAATGCCAGAGAACTGGAGAAGCTGAAGAGATATAACCAAAAGATGAGCCACCTAAGCCGCTCTATATATGAAAGGTTTAAGAAGCTGCCCGTTAAAAATGACCGGGATTTGGAGTTCTTGGAAAGCACGCAGGCCTCTGCTAACGGAATGCTGGAAGGGCAATCTTTTGAAGAAGTAAAGAATAAGCTCCAAGCGCAGGACGCGGGGGTTGATGATGAATTCGTCTTCGACCTGCTTATGAATGTCTCTCCTAAATTCCGGGCCAATGTCAGCGACGAAGCATTGATGGGGAATTTAAAATACGGGATATCGCATGAAAATGAATGGCGCAAGCATGTAGAAAAGTTCATTGCCACTATTGATAAGGAAAAGCTAGCTGGATATCCCGGTGTCGAGATTAAGAACGGTAAGCGATTATTATTTACGCATGATATCGCGATTATCCAGCAGGGGCTCAAAGACGCAGAAAGGTTGGATCATTCAGACTCCCGCGCATTGCTGGACAAGCTTTCTGTCAAGCCAGCCCAGGCGAAAGAAGGTTCTCTTGCGGGCATTCTTATGCCTTTACCGCAAGAGACTGCAGAGGATTACGCACAGAGGATAAAAGAAGACTACTGTCATTGGCTGGGACAGAGCGGCTATGTGGTTGAAAGGGTTAAACAGATAAACGAAGCTCTTGGTCAAGAGCAAGATATCATAGCCATGAGCATGTTAGAGACCCTCCTGGAAGACGGATTTAAGGATGTCTTACGCGAATATATAGATACATCCAGGCAGGCAGGAGGAGAGCAAGCCAAGAAGTTTAATAAGGATTTCAACGAGCTATTAGGCAAGCTCAGCGTGTTTTTAGGGGTGCCCGAAGACAGATCCAGCTACCGGGACGGAGACATCGGATTTGAATTTATCAAAGCCAAAAACCGGATTATCGGCAGGGCTTCTAAGGGCCAGGCCAAGGATCTAAAACAGTTAGGCGCAGAGGTTAAGGAGAGCGCAGCTGCCGATATTTACGCAGCATTTTCCAATATGCTTACCCGTTTTGCCATCGGGCTGACTAAGGAGGATTCCGCAGCTAGATGGGGAAATATAATAAAAGACTTGAGGGAAAAAGACAGTGAAACTGCAGATATAATGGAAGATATTATTAATTCCATTGGAGAATCCCAGCTGCCTTTGGTGGAAAAACCGGTTATAGACCAGACCAATACTGCCAATGAAAAGATAATTCAAATCGTCCAGGATTTAAGCTCAACTGAATTGCAAAAATATATTGCCGCCAATGCCCTTGCTTCTTCACAAGAGAAAGCCCGCACGAGATGGGAAAGAATAGCAGCAGCTTTAAATGATAATTATGCGCAGCTCGCCCAGACAATACGGGATATTATTAACCCTGCTAACCGCCAGCTGGAGCTGCCGGTCATCAAAAGCCAGCAGGATGAGATATTTGGAAGGCTGCATAACCTGCTTTTTGCCGAAGCCAGCTATGAATTAAGCAAAAATCATGAAAAGCTGGTAGATAGATTTGTAGGCACAGAACAGTTTGAGATGGAAGTTATAAAAAGCGTTTGGCAGTCAGTATACGGGGCTACGGCTGATATCTGTATTTATAACGATGTGCGCCTGCTTGATAAAGATACCTTCCTTTTATTGGCCCTCAAATCAGAAGGCCAGTTTGCCGGATATGTGAATATGCATATCATAAACAGGGCTGACGGTAAAAAAGTCCTGCTTTTGGCGGGGATCAATCCCAGCGATCAGTATTTAGCAAAACACAATAGCCGCGAAATATTCGAAATAATAATCAATGACGCCAATATGCTGGCTGATATATCGGGAGCGGATATTTTAGCTATCTCTTCTGCCGGGGCGGCAATATCAAACAGGAGCTCCATTGCCGACTTAATCAGGAAGCAGAATTACGATAAGGATAAGTTGGGGTTTGACCATCCGGTAGGAGGCAGCTATGTCAGCAATGAATATTATGTGGTTTGGGAGAAAGAAGCAAGGCCGGTAAGCCAGGAGGCGCTCGATGCAATAGCTCGCAATTTGCCTCAAGACTTAAAAGAGCTGATAGATATAAATGAGCTTTATAAGGCAGACCGGACAGCCGCAGGCGATATCTCCCGCCATCTTATCGGAAATCAAGAAAACACTGATTATTTGGCTAGAGTGTTTAAACAAGTAGAAGAAGCAGTCGGGGGCGAAAAAGCCAAAAAGATAACCGCGTATATGGCAAGCGTTATCTTTAAATACGGGCGACCCTTAAGCAGGGTAAAGATTGATTTGAAAGACGAATACGCAGGGAGCCTAGAAGTTATTCACCCCGGCGGCATAGATATAGAGCCGCTCAAACAGGGGGAGAGAGAAATACTGTTAGTTGCCCAGGCCAGCTCGCCGCTAGCCGATAAAATCAACGCCTTAAGGTTCAAGATAGCATTTACCTTCAGTTTTGGAAACGGCCCGATCGCCGGGTACAAGCAGGATATTGATCAGGCGATGGAAGAAGGCAGGATATCTTTTATCTCCCATCGCAAGGATGCCTTCAGTGTTTTTGACGGCCTGGATGCCGCCCACAACACCAACGCCAGAAGGCTTGATGAGCGGGCAGGGAGAGTATTTGCGTCATTGGCCAAATTCTTGGAGGGAGAGCCGCAGGTGCTGGAGCTGGGGCCGGGGGCAGGCGGCGCCATAGTAGACATCCTGAATATTTCAGATAAAGCAATGATCGATACGGTCTCGTTGACGCCCATAGCTTCGAGGATTATTCTTAAGGCCAGCACAAACGATCTTAAAAAGTGGATCGCAGAGTATACGCAGAATAATCCCGCCGGGAGATTGACCGATATAAGAAGCTATTCAAGACAGGGCAAGATCAGCCTGGGCCTTGCTTTTGATCTGCAGCAGGCAGGTTACCCGGTATTCGATGTCCGCACCGGTCAGGATAGCCAGCCTTTTATCAGGCACCAATATATAGGCAGCTTTTTGAGCAAAGACATGCGCCTGCCTCAATACGACTTTATCACCGACAACATGGGCGCTTTCTTTTATTCGGCCAGCACGCAAGATTATCATGCTGCGCTTGATAAGATTTACGGCTTGCTGAAACCAGGAGGGATCTTTTATTGCGCAGACCGCTCTTTCAATAAAGAACAACTGGAAAAACTGATTATTCCGGAAGGATTCCTGGTGCTCGCCGATCAATATAACGGGGCATCTTTAATGGTCATCCGCAAGGGCAGTGAATATGCGCGGCAGATAGAAAGCTACCTGAAGGAAAGCAAAACAGAGCAGTTTTCCAACGGCGTTTATGGCGTTAACGACTTTTCCCGCATTGCCTGGGGCAGTATTAGCTCCAGGACAGCTTTAAATACGACATCCGTATCTGTCCCTGCCGCAGCTCTTATGGTCAGCTCGCCGGTAAAACACGAGGCAATGCACGCGGATTCGCAATCGCAAGGCTTAGAGAAGCTTGGTTATTTAGTTACAGAAAAATTGAAATTTCAGAAGCAGGTAGTTGTGGGGATATACGGCTATCCTGCGGTAGGCAAAACTACTTTTTCAAAGGAGTTTGCAAACAGCAGGCCAGCAGGCCTATCGGATAACCAGGTTGATTCTTATGCTGAATATGGCGACCAAGGATTGCGGCCCCTTGAGCGCAAAGATGATACGAGATTGATAATTGTGGAAGGGTTTTATGCGCCCCAATGGTTCCAATATTACAAGATGGAACCGGATATCCGCGTTCTTATTAAGCGCAGTGACGACCAGGCAAGGGCGGCTTTCCGAGAAAGGTCCCTTCGGGAGTTTAAGCCGTCATATGAAACAGGGGCCTTCAGGCTCACGGAAGAAGATATTAACTTCTACTATGATTCAAACGTACGCATCATTGAAGAGCAGTTAAGCGATCCCGGGATTTCCTGGGACCTGATTATTGATAATGACCGCGTCAGCTCACCGGTGGGAATAGAGGATTTTATCAATGTCGGCCTTGATAGATCTGATGATTTTGTGGCGGGCCTAGAAAAGATAAAAGGCAGGGCATTCAATGAATTCGAACGCGAAAGGATAAATTCTTTTGTCAGCGCTTTAAATGACCTTCAAGAGTTGCAGGATAACTTAAGAAAATCCAAACTCGGATATCCCCAAATATGCTATCAGGCCACAAGGGGGGCCTCCAAGATTCTAAGCGCTCACGGGTTCAGGCACTCCATGTTTTCCAACGTCAACCCTGTATTGCGCACAGAAATGCCGCTGGCAAACTTCATAAAGCTGAATTTAGCCGGCGTAGAGGTCATTTTGGATCTGGCTAACGAAGCATACACAGGAAAAGACTCGGGAATAACGGTTGTTCCGACAAAAATGGCCGACGAAGCAACGGAAGGAGATCCAGTACATGAATATACTTATGCATATAAATGGCCCTCTATGGTTGAGGCCAAAGTAGATATTTATGGCCATATCAAGGAGTGCGTTCTAAGAACATTCCAGGAGTCTCCAAAGGACGTAGTAAAGGTAACCGACCCCTATGACGTGCAATGGGCAGCGGTTAATAAGGATAAGAGCGAACTTTATTCATATATACAGCTGGGGCCTTACGAAGGAAACGACCGGTTTGTTGAGACGATTATGGTTGGAACGAAGCTAGGAGAAAGCGCGGGAACGGTGAAGCTGGTGCCGGTATTGATTGAAGACGATTCTTTATCGGCGATTACATTTGCGATGACGCAAGGCGGACGGGTGACAGGAGAAAGATCCAGCCTGATCATTGATGCTGCCGCACAAAAGATAAAAGTACGGCTTGGAGAACAAGAGAGCGCATGGATATCCAAAGACAGATTTTTCAAATCATCTCTTAGGGGTGCCGGAGACGTGAACGGGGCAAGCTCTCCGCTGGAAGATGCCGAAGACGAAGATTTAAGCATGGTTGAGCTTGTTACGTTTGAAGCCAGGAGCAAGCTGATTTCGCAACTGGAAGGGATCGTAGCCGCATCGCAAAAACCGGCAGACGATGAGGTTTCCGCCATAATCAAGCAGGCCCGCGGCATTATGGATGTCTGGCAGGGAGATGAGGCGGCTTGCGAGAAGCTCAGGAATGTGCTCAACGGGATAAAAATAAAAGATTCAACGAATAAAGAAACGATAAATTTGATAGTCGCCGATCTGTTGGATTATATGAGATATACGCTTGCCAGAGGCCCGCATACGGATACTTATCCGGCATACGAGGAGTACAAAAAGAATAAAGCAGTCAGCTCTCCCATAGATGCGCTTAAGATCCGCCAAGATCTGGCCAGGAAGGCAGAGGACGTTATTGTTGATACTCTTACTACTCCTGCCGGAGGAGGCAGGAGGCAGCACCGCACGGTATGGTCCGGCCAGAAGCTTAAATGGTCTGACGGGTCTTTTAGCACTACCGACGGATTCCTTGCGTTCAAAGTATTCGGAATAACCGCAAGAGAACAGCCTGCCCTGAAATATTTAATAAGCGAAAAGAAATTCTCTTCTTCTGACCAGCTATATTGGATAGTTGAGCGGCTGATGGGAGACCCGGCAAAAGCCGTTTCAGCGATCAACGAATACATTCAAAAGGCCTCTTATCTGGATTCCAGGAGCAGCTTCTACGGACAGAAGACAACGCGTACAGGACGGGTAAAAATGCTCGAAATCCTGAAGTTAACGCTTGAAAGCTTAATTCCTTCAGCAGAACTAAAGCTGGCGAATAAAATACTGCGGCATATCGAAGAAGCCGGTCCAGATACCCGCGGGCAGGTATCATATATGATCTTGCCGTCAGAAGCCTCCTATATCAATAAGGCAATCGAATTAGCCGGGATCAGGGCCCAGGCAGCGGGTTCTAATCTGCTCATCCAGGTTGAGCCTATGCCAGGCGATCCGTATGCGGAGCCGGATTACGATGCCGACGAAGAGATCAGCTCGCCTTTAGAGGGCATCTATCCGGCAAGGCTTACCCCTGAGCAGGCAAGGGAGTTAGGCAACAGGATCAACTCTACTGCCATGCCGGATACAACAATAGTGGACCCGGAGTATCTATATGAGATCGCAAGCGAGCATAAAGGGTTGATTTTAGTTGAGCTTTCTCCTGCTCAAGTTAGGAATATCCAGACTTTTACCAACCCTCCTGTGGACAGGCTGGAGCGGGTGAGGCTGGCGTTCGCAGATTCGATCAACCTGCCTCCGATCATACTTAAGCCGATCGCCAAAGACGGTAAAATGTATACCGCAGACGGGCATACACGCTCTACGGTAGCCAAAGAGTTAGGTGAAGGGCTTTTGGCATATCTGCCGGCTGACCAGAAAGAAGAGATACTGAAGATTCTTAATGCAGGAGGCTCTTCACCGGTAAAAAGCGACAAGGGCGGAATTGATTTCCGGGCCCTGCCTATTACTGCTCAGACTATGGGGACGGTTCTCAAGCCCATAACAGATTTGAACCTTGAGAACCGCCCCCATTTGAATCTAGACAGGGAATGGAAAGCTATAGAGGGCATGCTCAAGGCCGGGATAATTCCTTCCAGCGAAAGGATCAAGGAGTACGCCCAGGCCTCTTGTTTCTCGCGGGATTGCGATAAAGAGATCGCCAAAGTCTTGTCCTGTGTTGCCAGCATCATGCGCATGGAAGAAGAGAGGTGTATCTCGACAGAAGCGGCGCTGACCGATCTCTTAATGATCCTGGAATCAGACCGTTCAGCTTCAAAAATACATGCTTCCCTGGCAGCGATCAATGTCCTGCCGCAGGAGCCTAAAGATATTAAGTTTTAGGGCGCCGGCCTGCCTGTTCCTGCCGGCAATAAAATGCCGATAGCAGGAAGTTTATCAGCCAATAAACTGCGGCGCCCGGTATTTTGTTGGAGACGGTTCTCGAGACAATCTAACAGTGTCCCCTGAACGGGGACAGTTCTAAATCGTCTTGAGAACCGTCCCTAACACTATAAAAATCAACTTGACTTTTACATCCCCCAGATATATACTTATAGAAAATAACAACCTTTAAGACCAGCCCGGTGAGGCTGGCAAGGGGAAAAGCAATGCATTATAACAGGGAAGAAAACAATCAAAGCTCAGCCAGTTACGCGCCGGCTGGGCATTTTTTTTGCCGCGAGGCCCCATGAAAGAGAAGAGGATACTGGACAAAGAAGCCTTAAGCCGCAGCCTTGTTCGCATTGCCCATGAAGTATTGGAGAAGAACAAGGGAACCAAAGAGCTTTGTATCGTGGGCATCCGTAATCGCGGGGCCTACCTTGCCAGGCGCCTGGCAGAGCTGATCTTTGGCATAGACCAGGAAAAGGTGCCGGTAGGCATCCTTGATATCACCTTATACCGGGACGACCTGACCCTTATATCAGCCCAGCCGGTGGTGCATAAGACAGAGATAGATTTTGAGGTTACGGGTAAAACCATCGTCTTGGTAGATGACGTCTTGTATACCGGCCGGACCATCAGGGCGGCTATGGATGCGCTAATGGACTTTGGCCGCCCTAAAAATATACAGCTGGCGGTTTTGGTCGACCGCGGGCACAGGGAGCTGCCGATCAGGGCGGATTTTGTGGGCAAGAACATCCCCACCTCCCTGAACGAGACGGTCGAAGTAAGGCTGGCCGAAACAGACGGCAAAGACGAAGTGGTTATTGTGGAGAAGGAGTAATGCCGGTTATGCCGACAATCTGGGGACGCAAAGACCTTCTTGGATTGGAAGAGTTGACCAAAGAAGAGATAGAGCTTATCCTCGATACCGCGGCCTCCTTTAAAGAAGTTTCCACGCGCGAGATAAAAAAGGTCCCTGCGCTTCGCGGCAAGACCGTAGTCAACCTATTCTACGAACCTTCAACGCGCACCCGCGTTTCATTCGAAGTGGCGGCCAAGCGCCTTTCCGCAGACGTAATCAACATCGCCTCTGAAACCTCCAGCGTCAAGAAGGGAGAGACGCTTATTGACACGGGAAGGAATATAGAAGCGTTAAAGGTAGATATAATCGTGATGCGCCATAATTATTCGGGGGCAGCGACGATGCTGGCCCGCCATCTTAAAGCCAGCGTAGTAAATGCAGGTGACGGATGGCACGAGCATCCTACCCAAGCGCTCTTGGACATTTTCACTTTAAAAGAAAAACTGGGCAAGATTGAAGGCCTCAATGTGACTATCGTTGGGGATATTTCACACTCAAGGGTCGCCCGCTCCAACATTTGGGGCCTGACGAAGCTGGGTGCAAAAGTCACGGTCTGTGCGCCCCGGTTGCTTTTACCGACAGAGATCGAAAAGATGGGGGTAGCGGCCTCTACGGATATAGATACAGCTCTGGCAGGCGCCGATGCGGTAAATGTGCTGCGCATGCAGTTTGAGCGCGATGAAGGGGCGGCGTTCCCGCAGCAGCTGGAGTATTTTAGGAACTACGGAATTACTGCTGAGCGACTGGAGAAGGCCAAAAAAGACATCATTGTGATGCACCCCGGACCGATCAACCGCGGGATAGAGATGTCCAGCGAAGTGGCGGACGGCCTAAATTCGGTGATACTTGAACAGGTGACCAACGGCATTGCCGTGAGGATGGCGGTGCTTTTTCTTGTGGCTCAGGCCAACGAACACATCAAAAATGAAAACCCTGATTAAAAACGGCCGGGTTGTGGATCCGGCAGACAATCTCGATGAAATAAGGGATATTCTCATCGAAGGCCAATTCATTTCTTCGGTCAAAAAGGATATAAGATGCGAGGCAGAAGAGGTGATTGATGCCTCAGGCAAGATCGTCATGCCCGGGATAGTAGATATGCATGTGCACTTAAGGCAGCCGGGCAGGGAAGACAAGGAGACGGTATTATCCGGGACGAACGCTGCGGCCAAGGGAGGAGTCACAACGGCTCTGGCCATGCCCAACACTACCCCTGCAATGGACTGTCCGGCAAGCCTTCAGCTATTAGGAAAGATAATTAAAGACAGCGCCAAGATAAATGTCAATATCTGCGCAGCGATCACCATGGGCAGAAAAGGCAAAGAGCTGACCAATTACCTTAGCCTTAAAGAGAACGGGGCGGTTGCCGTCTCCGATGACGGTTCCTCCGTAGATGACGAAGACCTGATGCGGGAGGCTTTCAGGAGGGCCAAAGAAGCCGGGATCCTGGTTATCTGTCACTGCGAGGACAAAAGCATCTCCAATAACGGAGCTATAAATCTAGGTTTTATTTCTACAAAGCTGGGCTTAAAAGGCATTCCGAGGGAAGCGGAGTATAAAAGGATACAGCGAGATATTGAGTTAGCGCGTAAAAACGGCTCCAGGCTTCATGTTGCCCATGTGAGTTGCCGGGAGTCGGTTGAAATCATAGGCCAGGCAAAAAAGAGCGGCATGGCGTTAACTTGCGAGACCGCTCCGCATTACTTTAGCCTTACCGAAGAGGATGTTGCCGGATACGACACCAACATGAAGATGAATCCTCCCTTAAGAGGGCAGGACGACATAAGGACCATAAAACAAGCGCTCAGTGACGGAACGATCGATGCCATAGCTTCAGATCACGCCCCGCATACTGAAAACGAAAAAGAGATAGAGTTTGACCGCGCGGAGTTCGGGGTTATCGGTCTTGAGACAGAGTTGGCCGCAAGCATTACGGAGCTTGTTGATAAAAAGATCCTCAGCTGGGTACAGCTTGCGCATAAGCTCTGCCTTGGTCCGGCGCGAATACTGGGAATACCTAAAGGTACGCTTGCAGCGGGCGCCGGCGCAGACCTGGTCATAATCGACCCGGATAAAGAATGGGTAGTCGAAAAAAGCGGATTCTTGTCGAAATCCAAAAACTCCTGCTTTCTGGGAAAGAGGCTTAAAGGAGCAGTTGACCATACTATTTGCTGCGGCAAAACCATTTATTCAACCGGCAAACTATAAATATGGAATTTATCGCCGACTTTCACATCCACTCCAAATACTCGCGCGCTACCAGCCGCGATATGGATATAAAGCATCTTGCCGAATGGGCAAAGTTTAAAGGCATTAGCCTGATGGGCACGGGCGATTTTACTCATCATCTATGGCTGGAAGAGTTGAAGTCGCAGCTGGAAGATACGGGAAACGGCCTGTATAAATACGCAGGTATAAATTTTATCCTTACCGCAGAAATAAGCAGCATTTATTCCAAGAATAATCGCAGCTACCGTATTCACAACGTAATATTCGCCCCGTCGCTTAAGACTGTGGATAAAATAAACGACCGCCTGGGGAGATTGGGTAATTTGGCCAGTGACGGCAGGCCGATATTGGGATTGGATGCCGCAGAGCTGGCGAGGATCGTTTTTGATATCGACGAAAACTGCATGGTGGTCCCCGGCCACATCTGGACGCCGTGGTTCTCTCTGTTCGGGTCGATGTCGGGGTTTGACCGCATCCAGGATTGTTTTGAGGAGCAGACCAAGAACATATTTGCCCTGGAAACAGGGCTGTCAAGCGACCCGGCTATGAACTGGAGGCTAAGCGCCCTGGACAGGTTCAGCCTAATTTCCAATAGCGATTCGCACTCTCCGCAGAAGATAGGGCGGGAGGCGAATGTATTTGACTGCGAACTTGATTATAAGACTATAAGAGAAGTGCTCAAGACCAAGGATAAGAAAAGGTTCCTTTATACAATAGAGTTTTTCCCCGAAGAAGGCAAGTACCATTATGACGGCCACCGTCTTTGCGCAGTACGCCTTTCTCCGCAAGAGACAAAACAAAATAACGGCAGATGCCCAAAATGCGGCAAACCCGTAACCGTTGGGGTTGTAAACCGGATAGAAAAACTGGCGGATAGAAATGAAGGTTTTGTCCCGGAAAACTCCATCCCTTTTAAGAACCTTATACCGTTTAATGAGATTATAGCCGAGGCAAAGGGAGTCGGGGTAACGTCGGTTGCGGTGGAAAAAGAGTACCGAAGCCTTGTGGCAAAATTCGCAAACGAGTTTGATATTTTGCTTCGTGCCTCTAAAGAAGAGCTGCTTAAGAATCTGCCGTCACGCATAGCCGATGGGGTGCTGAGGGTGCGCCAGGGAAAGGTAAACATCAAGGCCGGCTACGACGGCGAATATGGGGTAATTTCCATATTTGGGGATGAAGACAAGGACCAAAAGCAGGAACAGCAGCTAAGCCTTTTTTAACCGAAAGACCGTCGGTCGGACGATATTTAGCCCCTGTAGCCCAATGGATAGGGCACTGGCCTCCGGAGCCAGGTGTACAGGTTCGACTCCTGTCAGGGGCAAATAATAGAAGGGCCGACTATGCCGGACAGGTTCTCCCTTACCTGGCCGCTCGAAGATTCTCTTGAATCTTCTCGCTGCAGAAGGCAGCGCACTTTGCAATCCGATAAGCAAAGGTGCGTAGGTAAGGGATTTCCCGCCATAAACCGGCGGGATTTCGCCAGACTAAACCATTAGGTGCTCAAAGTTCGCAGACGCCTTCGGCTATGACTTACGCTCCTCTTGGTCGCGTAAATCATCTGCTCACTAAGACTCCTGTCAGGGGCAATTGATATATTACTGCGGAATCCCCTCGAAGTCGGGATTCCGCCAAGAAGGAGGCAGACAGTGAAAACATTTTTAGCAACTTTTTTATCCATAACCTTATTTTTTATCCCGGCAGCAAACGCCCTGGGGGACGATTATTACTTCCCCAGAGCCGACAGGATGCCACTCGATAGCTATGTTAATAATGCCAGCGCTATAGTTGTGGGGGCAGCCGATAATATGAAAGTAACCGCTTCCGTAGGAACAATGGTTTACCGTGATTTTGTAATAAGGATTGCACGGGTTCTAAAGGGAGATATCGGCTTAAGAGATATCAATGCCGAGATAAGCGATTATGAGTATCAGAAATGGAAGCAGGTAATTAGAAGCAACCCTTCAAAAGAATGCATATTTTTCCTAACCAAGGGTTCAATGAAAAAAGGATATTGGTATGCATTGAATTGCTCGCCAGTAGAAAAAGAAACAGAAATTGCCTCTTTGGTCAAAAACCAGCAGGTCGACATTCGTAATAGCGCCACGGAAGAAGCAAGCCTTAGAAGATTCGTTGAAAAGTTATGCGGGGTTTTAGAACAGGACAATTTTGAAGAGTTTAAGAGGTTAATTAAAATGGACGGCAATAGCGAACCAGGGAGGATAAACTATGTTGCTGCTGCAACCAAGAACGCCTTTAAAATGATGAAAAGCATTCATAGATCCCGGAATTACCGGAAAATATTCAAAGATACGTATAGGGATCAACTTTATGATATCTCACGTGGTCACTTTTTGCTATATTCCGGTGAGTTCAAACCAGTCGAAAAGGTTGGCGATCAGTATGTTATTGACATTGGAAGCGATGCAGATGCAGAATTAGAATTAAGTAGCGGCAAATGGTTTATAAAGGAGATTCACTTGAGTAAATAATTTTATGAAAAAGACAGTTAGCGTCATAGGCGGACATAGCTGTACTAATGAAGTGGAGGATTTAGCCCTAAATTTAGGCAAAAAACTGGCTAAAGTGGTGGATATATTGGTTACAGGAGGCTTAAGTGGAGTAATGGAGGCGGCTTCTGCTGGTTTCAAATCTAACGGCGGAACCACCATAGGGATCTTGCCTAGCTACAACAAGGCTGACGCTAACCCCAACATTGATATAGCCATTCCTACTGGTTTGGGGCTTGCCCGTAATGTATTGGTGGTTAAGAGTGCCGATGTTGTCATTGCCCTGCCGGGCGAGGCAGGAACGCTTTCAGAGATTGCATACTGCCTTCAGCTTGGCGTACCGGTAATAAGTTTAGGCTCCTGGGACATCCCGGGAGCGATAAAGGCATCTACGGTTGATGATGCGCTTGAGCAAGTCATAAAAATCCTAAACAGGAGCAGTTGATGAAAGCCATTTTAATGCTTGAAGATGGAAAGATGTTTGGCGCGCGGGCCAGCGGGGCAGCAGGAGAGCGGCTTGGGCAGGTATGTTTTAATACCGCGGTTGTAGGTTACCAGGAGATGCTTACTGATCCCGCCAATGCCGCAAAGATCCTGGTGTTGACGTATCCTTTGATAGGTAACTACGGAATTGCGCCGAAGTTCAACGAATCCGGATCCTGCTGGCCGGCTGCCCTGGGCATAAAAGAGCGCTCTGCGATTTATTCGAATTGGCAGGCAAGGGAAAGCCTTGATGATTTCGCTAAACGAGAAAAGCTTATGGTGCTTGAAGGCCTTGATACGCGGGGCCTGATAGTGCACCTGCGCAATAAAGGAGAGATGCTGGGCATCGCTTCTACCGAAGACGGCGACCCTAAAAGCCTGCTTTCCAAGATGGCCGCTTATAAGAACAGCAAGCCTCAGAGTTTTGTTGCCAGGGCATCTGTTTCCAGGCCAAAGACCATCGGCAGCGGTAAGAAAAAAATCGCCGTACTTGACCTGGGAGTTACCAACAGCCTTATTAAACAGCTTACGAGCCTGGGAGCAGGCATCACCTTGCTGCCTTATAACACAGCCGCAAAGGATATATTAAAAACAAAAACCAAAGGCCTGATCATCTCAAACGGAGCCGAGCAAGACATAGCCTTGGAAGAAGTCATCGAAAACATAAAAAGCCTGATCGGAAAGCTTTCGATACTCGGGATATCCACGGGCCATCAGGCCTTGGCAGCCGCAGCTGGGGCCAAGGTTATCCGGATGAAGCTCGGACATCGCGGGGTAAATTATCCGATAAGAAACCCGGCTTCATACAAGGGCCAGATCAGCGTCCAGAACCACGGATACGTGGTAGACGCGAATTCATTGACCAAAATAAAAGGGCTCAAAATAACGGGATACAACTTTAATGACATGAGCGTTGAAGAGATAGAAAACAAAAGGCACAGGTATATGGGGATCCAGTATTATCCGGTTTCACCCGGTTTTAACGAGACGCACCCGGTGTTGAGGCGTTTCTTGAATATGGCAACTTCTCGTTAATCTGCTTGTCCAACAGCTGAATACGTAAGGAGTAAATATGCCCAGGCGCAAGGATATCAAAAAAGTCTTAATGATCGGCTCCGGCCCCATCGTTATCGGCCAGGCCTGCGAATTCGACTATTCAGGCTCACAGGCCTGCAAGGCCCTACGCGAAGAAGGGTACCATACGATTCTGGTCAACTCTAACCCCGCAACTATCATGACCGACCCCGGGATGGCCGATGTTACCTATATCGAGCCTCTAAACGTCGATATAGTTACCAAAATAATCGCCAAAGAAAAACCGGATGCCATCCTGCCTACTCTTGGCGGACAAACCGGCCTGAACCTGGCGTTTTTCCTTATGAAGCAGGGGGTGCTCAAGAAATACGGGGTTGAGTCTATCGGGGCGTCGGTAGAGGCGATATCCTGCGCCGAGGACAGAGAGCTGTTCAAGAAAGCGATGCAGGAGATCGGGGTGGCCCTGCCCAAAAGCGGCATCGCCACATCGGTAAGCCAGGGTTTGAATATCGGCCTATCCATAGGGTTTCCGCTGATACTCAGGCCCGCCTACTGCCTTGGCGGCAGCGGAGGCTCTACTGTCTATAACAAGGAAGAACTGGAAAAGTTCCTCGAGAAAGGCATAGAGGCCAGTCCCGTCCATCAGGTGCTCGTTGAGCAGTCTGTCCTGGGCTGGAAAGAGATAGAGTTCGAAGTGATGCGGGATTGCGCGGACAACGTGATCATGATCACTTCCATGGAAAACGTGGATCCTATGGGCGTGCATACGGGCGATAGCATAGTGGTCGCGCCCGCCCAGACGCTTACTGCCCAAGAGTACGCCAATTTTGTGAATCTGTGCAGGAAGATCATCCGCAGGATCGGTATTTCAGGGGGAGGGGCGAACATCCAGTTCGGCCAGAATCCCGATAACGGCCAGATTGTGATCATCGAGGTAAATCCGCGCCTCTCGCGTTCATCGGCCCTGGCATCCAAAGCTACGGGTTTTCCCATTGCCCGCGTAGCCACCAAGCTTGCCGTAGGGCTGACCCTGCCGGAAGTGATCAACCAGGTTACAGGCAAAACAACGTCTTTCTTTGAGCCTACGGTTGACTACTGCGTTTTCAAGATCTGCCGTTTTACCTTTGAAAAGTTCCCCAGGGCCGAGAGGACCCTAAATACTTCCATGAAGGCGGTGGGAGAGGCGATGTCCATCGGCCGTAATTTCAAGGAAGCCCTGCAGAAGGGCATACGCTCAACCGAGATATCGCGCTTCGGGTTAGGCTGCGACGGCAAAGACAAGATAAGCGACGAAGAGTTAAGCAGGGCTGACAACCTAATGCTCAAATTGATACGGGACAAGGTCCGTCTTCCTAACGACGAGAGGCTTTTTTACATAAGATATGCCCTCAGGGCGGGGATGTCCGTAGATGAAATATACGAGCTGTCAAGGATCGACAGGTGGTTCATCGATAATATTAGACAATTGATAGAGAGGGAAGAGGAGATAAAAAAATACAGGAGCGCGAAGAATAACGGAGATATCGATCTGCCTTTGGAGCTCTACAACCTGGCCAAGGCGGACGGTTTCTCCGACCGACAGCTGGCGTTCCTTTTGAACAGCAAGGAGGAGAAGGTGCGGGAGTTTGCAAAAAAGAAGGGTAAGAAGCCGGTTTACAAGCTTGTGGATACCTGCGCCGGAGAATTCAATGCCAAGCAGCCGTATTTTTATTCCACGCATGATCTCTCGACCCAGGAGGCCAGGCCCAGCAACAATAAGAAAGTAGTTATCCTGGGAGGGGGTCCGAACAGGATCGGCCAAGGTATCGAATTCGATTACTGCTGCTGCCACGCCGCCTATGCCCTGAAAGAGGAAGGCGTAGACAGCATCATGGTTAACTGTAACCCCGAGACGGTCTCTACCGATTATGATACTTCCGACAGGTTGTATTTTGAGCCATTGACGCTTGAAGATATCCTCAACATCATCGACCTGGAGAAGCCGATCGGAGTGATCGTGCAATTCGGAGGGCAGACTCCGATAAATCTGGCCGTTTCGCTGCGTAAGGCCGGGGTGAATATCCTGGGAACCAGCGCCGACAGCATCGATATCGCCGAGGACAGGAAACGTTTCAAACAGATGCTGGAGAAGTTAAGGCTCCTGCAGCCGGAAAACGGGACGGCTTTTACTTTTGGAGAGGCCCAGGAGGTCGCTAGAAAATTGGGGTATCCGGTGCTGGTCAGGCCCTCATATGTGCTGGGCGGCAGGGCAATGGAGATCGTTTACGACGAAGTCTCCTTGGAAAAGTTTATCAAGGAAGCGGCGGAGGTGTCGGGCGAGCATCCGGTCCTCATAGATAAATTCTTAGAGGATGCCATTGAGGTGGATGTGGATCTTATCGGAGACGGCGAAAGCTTTGTCATCGGCGGCATCCTCGAACACATAGAAGAGGCGGGGACTCATTCGGGTGATGCGGCGATGTCGCTGCCGGCACACACGCTCTCAAAGGCCACGCTGGATCAGATCCGCGAGATAACGTATAAAATGGCCAAAGAGCTTGATGTTGTGGGGCTGATGAACGTGCAGTACGCGGTGAAAGGCGATAAAGTTTATGTGCTTGAGGTAAATCCCCGCGCTTCCCGTACCGTGCCTTTTGTCTCCAAGGCTATCGGCGTGCCTTTGGCGAAACTTGCTACCAAGGCGATGCTCGGTAAAAAGCTAAAGGAGCTGGGTTTTTCCGAAGAGATCATACCGGATTACGTGGCAGTTAAAGAATCGGTCTTCCCCTTTAACCGCTTTCCGGGAGTTGATATTATCTTAGGCCCGGAGATGAAATCAACCGGCGAAGTCATGGGCATAGACAAGGATTTCGGCCAGGCTTTCATCAAAAGCCAGATAGCCGCCGGCCAGAGGTTGCCCAAAAAAGGCAATGTCTTCATCTCTGTCTGCGACAGGGATAAACAGGCGGTAGCGCTGGTGGCCAAAAAGCTCTCAGACCTCGGTTTTAATATTTACGCCACCTCCGGCACGGCTGCCGTGTTGAGCAAGAACAAGATTAAGGCAGTGATCCTGCCCAAGATCTCCGAGGCCAGGCCCAATGTCCTGGACCTGATGAAGGACGGCAAGATCCAGCTGGTGGTCAACACCCCTACCGGAAGGATCCCGCGCCAGGATGAGGTAAAAATCCGCTCGCACGTAGTTCTATATAATATACCCTATACTACGACCATCGCCGGAGCGCAGGCAACCGTCGACGGCATCGAGACGCTGATCAAAAAAGACCTCAGTGTCAAATCCCTGCAGCAGTATCACAAGGGGATAAAAAAACCGTACAGGGCAAAGAAAGGCTAGGGCGGAGTTTATGCCGGAGCTGCCGGAAGTCGAAACAATAAAAAGAGACCTTGAAAAGACAGTGTTGGGCAAGAAGATCTCCAAGGTCTGCGTTCGCAATCCTGCGGTGATAAGGCAGCCTTCCGTAGAGAAGTTTAAGAAAGGGCTGACCGGGGCCACTATTAAGAAGGTTTTGCGCAGGGCAAAGTTGTTGATTTTCGAGCTTTCTGGCGGCGAGTTCCTGACAGTGCACCTGAAGATGACCGGCCAATTAGTCTACCCCGGGAACGGCAAAAGCTGCCGGGTGAGCTTCGATTTTACTGACGGCACAGCCCTTGATTTTAACGACCAGAGGCTTTTTGGGGAGTTGCGGTTGATTGATGATTGGAAGAACCTGGATTTTATCCGAAGCCTCGGCCCGGAGCCGTTCGATATAAACATAGATAGATTCAAACAAATGCTTTCTGCTAAGAGGACCAAGATCAAACCGCTGTTAATGGACCAGGGGTTTATCTCCGGCATAGGCAATCTTTATGCCGCAGAAGCGCTCTTTTTGGCAAAGATTTCACCTGACAGGAGCGCCCAGAGCCTTGGCGAAAAAGAGAAAAAGGCTTTATTTGAAGCGATCAGAAAGGTGCTGCAGAAAGCGATCGCCAGCGGCGGCTCCTCCGTAGACGATTATGTGCGGCTTTCGGGAGAGCGCGGGGATTATGTCAGGCACCATAAGGTTTATGACCGGCAAGGAAAGCCATGTTTAGTATGCAGCTCGCCCATAAAAAGGATAGCCCTGGGCGGCAGGGGCACGTATTTTTGCGCCAAGTGCCAAAGATAAATAATTTATGACGACCCAGACGAGAGCATTAATAATAGAAAACAAACGGATACCCGGAACAAGCTGGCGCTGCGTATTGAAGGTCCCGCGACAGATGGCAGCCGCCGCCAAGCCGGGGCAGTTTATTAACGCAAAAATAAATGATTCTTTTGAGCCTCTCCTGCGCCGGCCGTTTGGCATACACAAGGTAAATGGGGTCAAAATATCGATAATGTACAAAGTTATTGGAAAAGGGACGCGGCTTTTATCGATGAAAAAACCCGGAGAAGGGCTGGATATCATCGGGCCCCTTGGAAGAGGCTTCGATCTGTCTAGGCAAGCCATAAAAGGCAGAAGCGCGATATTAGTAGCCGGAGGAATGGGGGTTGCGCCGCTGCTTTTTCTCGCAGCTAAGTTAAAGAAACTTAAAATTAAAACTCTGGTATTGTTGGGGGCTTCTGACCGAGAAAACATCTGCTGCGAGCCCGATTTCAAGAATTTAGGCTGCCGGGTAAAGATCTCCACTGACGACGGCAGCAAAGGGTTCGAGGGCTACGTTTCTGCATTGCTGGAAAAAGAACTGTCAGCCGTCAGCCGTCAGCCGCTGACTGTTTATGCCTGCGGCCCGCATCCCATGTTGAAGGAAGTGGCCCGTATCTGCCGGGAAAAGAATATCCCGGCAGGGGTTTCATTGGAAGAGCATATGTCCTGCGGCTTCGGCGCCTGCCTGGGCTGCGCGGTCAATACCAAAGAAGGATATAAGAGGGTTTGTAAAGAAGGGCCGGTATTTGACGCCCGGGAGATTGTTTGGGATTGAAATTTATGAGGGAGGGCAGATGAACTACATCCTTTACATAGCATTAGGATTAATTGCTGGAATTTTCGGCGGAGCGTTCGGCATAGGCGGAGGCTCTATCCTTATCCCGGCCCTGGTCTTTCTCTGCGGGCTTACTCAACACCAGGCCCAGGGCACGACCCTGGCGGCAATGGTGCCTCCGATAGGATTATTGGCGGCGTGGCGCTATTATCAAAGCGGCAATGTTAAGCTTGGTGTCGCTGGATTCATCTGTCTGGGTTTTTTCATCGGAGGGTGGTTGGGGGCAAGCCTGATCCAGGGGATCCCCGAACAGCTGCTTAAGAAAATGTTCGGTTTCTTCCTGTTGGCGATTTCCTTGAAGATGATACTGGGCAAATAAATGAAGACTGACCTTGCGGTAAAGATAGGCACACTTAAACTTAAGAACCCGGTAATGGTAGCTTCCGGGACTTTCGGTTATGCCGAAGAGTTTAAGGATTTTATCGACCTTAAGAAGCTCGGGGCCATCGTCACTAAGACCGTGACTCTTCGGCCAAGGAACGGGAATCCTGCGCCGCGCACCTGCGAGACGCCCGCGGGCCTGCTTAATTCCATAGGTTTGGAGAACCCGGGTATAGACGCGTTTATCGAAGAAAAGCTCGGGCCTCTTTTTAAAACCGGCATCCCCATAATCGTCAGTATCGCCTCGGAAGGCGAGCCCGAAGAGTTCATGAAGCTGGCAAAGAAGCTTGATAAGATATCAGGTGTCAGCGCCGTGGAATTAAATATCTCCTGTCCGAATATCCGCGAGAAAGGCGAGGGGCTGCGCAGATTGATTTCGCAGGATCCCCGGGCAACATACGATACAGTGAGTTCCGTGCGCAAAAACACCTCAAAGCTCCTGATTACCAAGCTCAGCCCCAATGTTACTGATATTACCGAGATCGCCCAGGCGGCCGAGTCGGCAGGCTCTGACGCACTGGCGCTTATCAATACCTTGAACGGCATGTCTGTCGATGTCGAGGAAAGGGTCCCAAAGATAGCCATGATCACTGCGGGCTTATCCGGCCCGGCGATCCGTCCGGTGGCAATAAGGATGGTCTGGGAGACGCGTCAGAAAGTTAAAATACCGATAATTGGCATGGGCGGGATCATGGATACGGCAGGGGCGCTGGAGTTTATTCTCGCCGGGGCCACCGCAGTAAGCGTGGGTACCGCGAATTTTATCAATCCTAAAGCTACGCTGGAGATCATAGAGGGTTTGAAAGGATACCTGAAGGCAAACAGGATAGAGTCAATCAGCGAATTGATCGGAGCGATAAGATGTTAAGAGCCGAGGATAAGCTTATTGTTGCCCTGGATGTCGAGCGGCTGGAAGATGCCAGGCGTATCGTAGACAGGCTTAAGGGAGTGGTCAGGTATTATAAGATCGGAAGTCAGTTTTTTACCGCCTATGGGCCGGAGGCTATCCGCGTGATCCGGCAGAAGGGCGCAAGCATCTTTCTTGACTTGAAGTTTTACGATATTGCCAATACCGTTTCGGGGGCGGCAAGCTCAGCTACCGGTTTGGGCCACGATGTAGCCTTAGCTCAAGCCAGCGCTCCATCGGCAGCAGTGTTTATGATGACAGTGCACACCGCCGGAGGATTGAACATGCTTCAAGCAGCGCTTAAAGGGGCTCAAACCAAAGCTTCGTCGCTTGGCGTAGCCCGGCCGTATATAATAGGAGTAACAGTTTTAACCAGCGAGCCAACGGCATCTTCGGTTGTGTTAGAGAGAGCGCTTTTAGCCAAACAGGCCGGTCTTGACGGAGTAGTTTGTTCCGCGCTTGAGGCCAGGGAAGTAAAAAGGTCCTGCGGTTCAAATTTCATTGTGGTAACCCCCGGGATAAGGCCTAAAGATTCTCCGGCCGACGACCAGAAAAGGACAGCTACGGCCCAGGAGGCCCTTGAGGCAGGAGCGGATTTTCTGGTGATAGGCAGGCCCATAGTCCAGGCACCGGATCCGCTGGAGGCAGTCAAAAAAATATTAGGTTAAAATAACCAAATCCAAGGAGAGAAATGATAAGGAAACCGGGAATAGTTTTATTAACGATATTTCTTCTTGCGCCTTGCGCGCACTCCGAAACCTTCCGAGAGCTGAAGCTCCAACCGAAGGCCAAATCCGCCCATAGCCTAGCCGACAGGGTAAATCAGAAGCTTATGGATCTGACCCGTTCGCTCGATCTATCCCCGGAACAGGTGGCAAAAATAAAATCAATACTCCTTAAGGCGCAGCAGGATACGTCCCGGATATTAACCGAAGCAAAAAAGGCGGTTATTGATGCGCTGGTCAAAGCCAACGATGAAATAGCCCTGACATTGGATAAGGGGCAGAAAAAGTCCTTTGACCGTCTGCGCAAGAAGTATGAAAGGCCTCCGAAGATCCAAGAATAAATATTGCCGCCGGCAGGAGTTTGCTTTATAATAACAACCCTGCGGGGCGCTTAGCTCAGCTGGTTAGAGCGGTTGATTTACATTCAACAGGTCAGAGGTTCAAGTCCTCTAGCGCCCATTTAGCTAACAGCTGAGGATAGAAGAGGGTAGGGATAAAATAGTTATTGAAAATAGGGGTATTTTGAGTAGAATAGTCTCTTACGTTTTTGTTTTACGTATTTAACCGTTAACTGTCAACAGTTAGCTGTTAACCAAACAGGGCCCGTGGTGCAGCCTGGTTCAGCACGTCAGATTGTCGATCTGAAGACCGCGAGTTCAAATCTCGTCGGGCCCGTTGATTAAAGCGCCCTGCTTAACGCAGGGCGCTTTTGTTTTCTAGGCCCAGGCGAGACCGGCCTGATCATGGAACAATTTATACACAACATCTTCGGATAACGAAGCTTACATTCTTAATAGAATTGCGCTGCCCGCTAATTTAAATTGCCTTGACCCCAAAGAGGCATTAACATATAATTTTTTGTATACCCGGCAGCTCTTACCCGCGCCGGTTCATCGTATAAGCCATAGACAAAAGGCAGCTAAAAATGAACGCTACTTTTATTAATCCGGGCAACTTTTTCTCCAAAGCGCTTTTCAGGATGGCCAATGTCTTCCTTAAGCCCAAGATCGGGCTGCTTTCCGAATTAATACGGGCCAACTATAAATCACAGAACCAGAGCACTGTTTTAGGCATATCCTGGAGCCTGATTGCGCCTGCCGCCATGTTTTTGGCCATGTATACGATCTTTAACTTGCACTTCGGGAAAAAGGTCTTCGCCTACCCCCTGTATCTCTTATTAGGGATTATCCTGGTTAATTTCTTCGCCACAGTTATTATGTCCATGAGCCAGTCGCTTTACACGCAGCCCCATTTGGTCTTGAATTCAACCGTCCCGCGGGAATACCTGGTGCTTTCTTTCTTTTCCGTGCACGCGCGAAAATTTATCATAGAGATACTGATCTCCTGGATCATAAGCGTTATTTACGGGGTTTTCAACATGCAGTATTTTCTGCTTTTCGTTCCGGTGATTCTTTCGTTTTGCGCCTTTACGATCGGGGTCGGCTTTATGGTCGCCATACTTTACTGTTTTATGCGTGACTTTGAGCATATCTGGACGCTGGTTTCGAGGCTACTGTTTTTCATATCTCCTATATTCTATACGCTGGAAGGAATAAGGCCGCTGGCCAGGGAAGCGGTGTATTGGCTTAACCCGCTGACCCCCTTCATGGTAACTGGCCGGCAATTATTTATCGCAACCGGGAGCATCGATTTCTTGGTTTATGCGCACTGCATCGTACTGGGCCTCTCTGTTTTTTTTCTCGGCTATGCTGTTTTGATCATTTTTGAGAAAACGGCGGTAGAAAAGATATGAAAGATATTTACCTGAAGACGGAAAATCTGGCCAAGCGTTTTAGCGTGATAGTTGAAAGGGAGAGTTCGCTGGGGTTGGCCAGGAGATTATTCTCGCAGAGAGCCTGCCGTAGGGATGCGTGGGTACTTAAGGACGTATCTTTTGAGCTCAATAAAGGGGAAAAGCTTGCGATCATCGGCAGGAACGGCTCCGGGAAGACGACATTACTGCGTATTATTTGCGGCATATATGCCCAGACATCGGGCACAGTAAAGGTCAAGTGCGAGCCCACGGTCCTTTTCCGGTTCTGGACCGGGATGAACGGGGAGTTGACGGTAGCAGACAACATATACCTTTTTGGAGCCATTCACGGCATGGACCGCAGGTTCCTCAGCCAGCGGATAGAGCCCATACTGCAGAATACGGATTTAGCGCAGCTGCGGCACACCAAGCTTAAATTTCTTTCTGCCGGACAGATGCAATGGCTGGCGGTTTCCGTTTTTTTCCAATGCCCCGGGGATTTTCTGATCTTTGACGAAAGCCTTATGTTCTTGGACAAATGCTACATCCAAAAATGCCTTGGTTTGTTTGAGCAGTTGCGGGATTCCCGCGAAAAAACCGCGATCGTCATCTCCCACGATTCGGATTTACTCAAAAAATACTGCACAAGGGCCATTTGGCTGGACAACGGCAGCCTGCGCATGGAGGGCGATGTCGCCAAGGTGATAGAGGAGTACGAAAAATCCCTGCCCCAGCCTTGATAAGCCCCGGAAAGCCGCTATGGTAAAGGCGTCGATAGTCATTCCCGTCCGCGACAGAGCAGAAGAGATAGAGCTTTGCCTGAAGCAGCTAAGAAAGAGCGATTCTAGCGAATTTGAGGTTATCGTCGTAGATGACGCAAGCAGCGATAAGACCGCCCTGGTTGCCGCCCGGTTCGCTGACAAGCTGATCAGGTTTGACATGCCGCGCGGCAGGGCCGCGGCGCGCAGGTCAGGCATGGCCTTATCCGAAGGGCAGATTATCATAAACATTGATTCCGACGTCATCGTCGCAGCCGATACCATCTCCCTGATAACTGGATATTTTGACCGGCACCCGGAAATAGACGCCATTACGGGCTGCCTTTCCAAAGAAGGGCCGGAGAAAGATTTTTTCAGCTCCTACAAGAATTTGTACATGAATTACATATTCACGCATATGCCAGAACGCGTCACATTCCTCTACGGCTCTATTTACGCTATAAGGCGCATCCTCAGGGATTTTTATGATCCCCAGGTTTGCATAACCGACGACACAGAGTTTGGACAAAAACTATTCCAACTCGGCAAAAAACTAATCCTGCTCAAGGATCTCGAAGTCACGCACCTGAAGAAGTACGGGTTTCTTTCTCTGTTGAAGAATGATTTCATGGTCCCTTTTGAATGGGCGCGATTATTCATCTCCTATAAAGGTTTTTCGCAGATCGGCAGGCTTGATAGGGGTTTTGCCCATGCCAGGCCCCGGCAAATATCAAGCATCATTGTTATTTGTTTAACTTTGCCGCTTTTGGCGGCAGCCGCTTATTTTCCCGGGCTGCTTGTTTTGGCCGCGGCCGCGGTTTTTATATGGGTGACGATGAATTACGATTTTTTTAAATTCCTTTACAGGGAGAGGGGGCTGTTTTTCGCGCTACGGTCTTGTCTGTTCACCTTTTTGGACAACATAACGATGGGATTAGGGGCGATCTGCGGGGTTATCCGGGTAGCATCTGGAAGGAAGACGCTTTTGCCGTGCGCAAGAGGGGCAAGGCCATCATGAAAGAAGAGATCGTTATTATCGGCTCCGGACCGGCAGGCATGGGGTGCGCCTATGCCCTGGGCCAGGCAAAGAAAAACACCCTGGTGATAGAGAGGGAGGATTCCTGCGGCGGCCTGTGCCGCACCATAAGCTTTAACGGCTACCTCTTTGATATCGGCGGCCACCGCTTCCTCTCGGATCACGAAGAGATAAAAGGACTTTGGGACAGGGTCATGGGCAGCGATATGCTCAGGGTCAAAAGACAGTCCCGCATATACTACAGAAGAAAATACTTCAATTACCCCCTTTCCTTCTTTAATACCTTCTGGAACCTCGGAATATTTGAAAGCGCTTTATGCGTAGGCAGCTACCTCTGGTGTAAAGCGCTAAAGCCCGAAGACGACAGCACTTACGAGGGATGGATCATCAACCGCTTCGGGAGCCGCCTCTACGATATATTTTTCAAATCCTACAACAAAAAAGTCTGGGATATCTCTTGCCGCGAACTTTCCGCTGACTGGGCCGCCGAACGGATCAGAGGGTTGTCGCTTCGCATAGCAATACAGGATGCCCTGAACCTCAAGTATAACAGCCCCAAGACCCTGGCAGAGGAGTTCCGGTACCCGCGCACGGGGCCGGGAGAATTTTACAGGCGCTTCGGCCAGATAATCGCTGATAACGGAACACAGACCCTTTTCAATAACGATGTGGTAGGGCTGCGTCACGATAACCGCAGGGTGCTGTCCGTTGAATCACTGGACCGCGAAACGGGGGCGCTGCGGGTGATCCGGGCGGACCACGTTTTTTCAAGCGCGGCTATTACCGACCTGATCAAGCTCATGGATCCTCACGCGCCGGCCCATGTACTGGATGCGGCAGAGGCATTGAGCTTCAGGAGTTTTCTGGCGGTCAACATAATCCTTGATAAAAAAGACCTTTTCCCCGATCAGTGGATATATGTCCACTCTCCGGATGTCCGGCTCTGCAGGATACAGAACTATAAAAACTGGAGTCCGGCAATGGTGGCGGATTTTCATAAGACTGCCCTGGGGCTGGAGTATTTCTGTTCCCCAAAAGAGCCTTTATGGGGCATGAATGATATTGACCTTATCGATTACGCGGTGGGAGAGCTGGAAAAGATCGGCATAAGAGCGCAGAGGCATCTTATCAGTGGTTTTGTGGTGCGCTACAAGAACGCTTATCCCGTCTATTCATGCGGGTATCTGGAAAAGTTGGGTATATTGAAGCAATATCTTGCAGGCTTTGAAAATCTTCAAACCATGGGCAGGGGAGGGCTCTTTCGTTACGATAACTCCGACAGGGCGTTACTTAGCGGCATCTACTCCGGCCGCAAGTATTGCGGGCAGAGTGATTTTGACGTCTGGTCAAAAGAGCTTTCTTGATTTAACCACACTTCAAACTTGAACGCACATTTAAATATATTATAATATATGTATTTGGGGAAAACGAACAGCCAATGAGCCAAACGTACGGTTTATTATCCGTTGCTGCCGCGGCGTTTGCATTAAGCTGCGGTTTTACTTTTATACTGCGCAAGATATCCTTAAGGCGCAACCTGCTTATTTTGAAAGGCATGCCGCTTACCGGCGGGGTGGCGTTCGGCCTGGCCTTTATTTGCGCCTTTTGCCTGGCGATGCTTTTCAGGCGAAGTTTTTGCTCCGAGGCAGCGGTCATCATCATGACGTCATTCTTTATGCTGGTGATCGGAGTTATCGACGATATTCGGGAGTTGTCGGTCAAGGCCAAATTCAGTTCCCAGATACTGGCGGTCTGTATGCTTGTTTTCTTCGGGGTGACTACGCAGATCATGCATATAGGGTTGGGCGCAAACATCGCCATTACCTTTCTTTGGGTGATCTTCATCACTAATGCGGTCAACCATCTTGATATAATAGACGGCCTGGCCGGCTCAACGGGGCTGGTCTGCGGGCTGGGGTTTATGGCGGTTGCGCTCCTGCGCGGCGATGCAGTCATGGCCCTGCTTATCTGTTCTTTTATCGGGGCGCTAGCCGGCTTTTTGGTGTTTAACCTGCCGCCGGCAAAAGTATACATGGGAAATAACGGCAGCCATTTTATGGGTTTTTTCCTGGCTTCCGCGGCCCTGGTATTGAAGTACGCCTCGCAAGAGAATAAATTCGCCCTCATGAGCCCATTCCTGATACTCGGGCTGCCGATTTTCGATACTTCTTTTCTTATGCTGATGCGCCTGTTTAAGTCCCGCTCGATCTTTAAAAAAAGCAACGATCATTTGGCGCTGCGCTTCCTGAAGAACGGTCATTCCCCAAGGAGGGCGCTGGTGGCGATGTCGATGCTTGCGCTGCTCTACTCGGTTTCCGGGATATTTGTAATGCTGGCCGCGCCGGCGTTGTCCCTGGCGTTTATCCTTATAGTGTTGTCGGTCAGCCTTGTTCTTGGCCTGATTATGAGCAGGGTGGTGATAGATGGCTAATTCCAAAGTCTTGATACTGGGGGCGGGCTTAAGTGGCTTAAGCACAGCCTGGCATCTGCAAAAAAAAGGCATAGACTGCCAACTCTTCGAGAAGGAGGCGCAGACCGGGGGCCTGTGCCGCTCCAAAAAGATCAAGGGTTTTACTTTTGACTACGACGGGCATCTCCTTCATTTTAAAAGCAACTACGCATTCGGACTGGTTAAAAAGCTGCTTAAAAAGAACCTCGGCGGCCACCATAAAAGCTCCTGGGTTTATTCTTACGACAGGTACACCCGTTACCCTTTCCAGGCAAACCTCTATGGGCTGCCGGCACCCGTAGTCAAAGAGTGCCTTATGGGGTTCATTGAGAGTTCTAAAAACGGCCATTGTTGCCAGCCCGGTAATTTTCTTGAGTGGATAAACGGTAAGTTCGGCAGCGGCATCGCCAAATACTTCATGGTGCCCTACAACCGCAAGTTCTGGACGGTTGAGCCGCAGGATATGGTTTGCAGCTGGCTTGAAGGGGTCATACCCGTGCCTTCGCTAAATCAGATAGTCGAAGGAACGATCAAAGAGAACAAGAAGCCCCTGGGATATAACGCGCATTTCTGGTATCCCAAGCATGGAGGGATAAACGAGCTGCCCGCCGCACTTACAGGAAGCCTCAAGAATATCCATCGCGGTTCGGAAGTGATCGAAATAGACCTGGTTAATAAGCAAATTCGGGTTTCTTCGGGGCAGTCGGTAAAATACGACGTCCTGATCTCTACAATCCCGCTGCCGGAACTGCCGGGGCTGGCCAAGGGGCTGCCGGCGGCGCAGGCTGCTTTATTCAAGAAGCTGAGGTGGAACTCGATCTTCAATTTTAATATCGGTTTGTGCGGCAGGGAGTATCTTGGCCGGCACTGGGTTTATTTTCCCGACCCGCAAATAAGCTTCTTCCGGGCGGGGTTCTTTCATAATTTTTCACCGTCCCTGGCCCCCAAAGGCACAAGCGCGCTTTATACCGAAGTCTCCTACTCCAAAGATGCCAGGCCTGACAAAAACAGGATCATCGGCCGCATCCTTTCCGATTTGCGCAAGGTAGGGATCATAAGTACCGGGCAAAAGATAATAGCCGAGGACATAAACGACATAAAATACGGCTATCCTATATACGACCATGTCTACGAACAGGTAAGGAGGGAGATCGCCGGCTACCTTAAAAGCAGGGATATACTGCTTGCGGGCAGATACGGCTCATGGAGATACCTGTCGATGGAAGAGGTGATCTTGGACGCAAGGCATGTGGCCGCAGAGGCAGCGGTCTGGGATGCCAAGAATACGAGGGGTGGATATGAAGGAAACCGGATGGCAGAAGTTTAAAAAGCACTGCAATAAGGGCGGTCTGCCTTATGCCCTTTACAGGGGCATAAAGTATTTTTTCTGGCGCTTGAACTGTTTGATAAAAGGCATAGATTGGCGCCAGTTCAGCCGCTAGGCAAGAGAAACTTATAAAACATTGAGAGCCCAGCGCAGCATTAAAGACCTGATTACTTTGGTCAGGCACGAGACAAGCTCGGTCCTGGCCTCTTTTACTAAAGATGAGCGTCTGCGTCCGGAGTTCGTCTGCTTCGGCATCACTGACGACTGTATGCTGCGCTGCAAGATGTGCAGGAAGTGGCAGGACGACATTTTTACAGATAAGGCAAAGGAAGCCAGCTTAGAGGACTGGAAGCGCTGCGTTATATCGCTGCGCCGGATATGCCGGGGCAGGCTGCAGATAAACTTCGGAGGCGGAGAGCCGCTTTTAAAAAAAGAAACGCTGGAGCTTGTAAGTTTTTGCGCACAGAAAGGATTTGCCACCAACATAGCCACCAACGGCTATCTTATAGACGAAGTGATGGCCGAGAAGATCAACGATTCCGGCCTGGAAAGCATAATTATATCCCTGGACAGCACCAACAGGTCTGTCCATGATTACTTGAGGGGGGTGGAGGGGGCCTACGATAAGGCGATAGGCGCGATCGGGCTGCTTGATGAAAGATGCGACGGCCTTTACAAGGGGATCTGCGCCGTCATATACGATAAGAATCTGGATGACATATTGAATCTGGCCCGGTGGGCGCAAGAGGATCCGAGATTGAACTCGGTATATTTTATGGCGGCGATGCAGCCCAACAACACCATTCCGGACAAGCGCTGGTATGAGAATGAAGAATTCAGCATGCTCTGGCCGCGCGATAAGAAAAAAGTGCACGCGGTGATCGCAGAGCTGATAAGACTAAAAAGCGGCAGCTCCAAGATCACCAATAGCCTGGCGCAGCTGGAGGCCTTCGATCTCTATTATCAGGCCCCGGAGAGGTTCGTAAAGAAAACAAAATGCAATATGGATTCAGCGCTTCATGTCAGCTCCCGGGGGGATGTCTTTTTGTGCTATAACTGTTTGCCGCTGGGAAATATATCCAGCGATGATGTCAGCCGGCTTTGGTTCTCGGATAAGGCAAAAGAGGCCAGGGCGCAGATCCATGGCTGCAGGAATAACTGCCATTTTCTTTTAAACTGTTATTTCAAACAAGACTATCCTTTTGTCCTGGTCTAAGGCGGCAGCGGGGGGAGAGTGTACAGCGGATATTTTAAGAAAGCCGGTATATTACTTTCGGAGATAAAAAGCGCATCTTTTAAGAAGGCCGGGAGATTATTCCGGGAGCCGGCGTTAATATCACGCTATATCAAGGCGTTTTGCAGGCATCCTATGGCGCAAGATACGGCGATCTCGAAAAAGGCGGAGGCTAAGGAAATGGCGGTTGGCAATATTCTGATATTGGGTGATTTTGAGGAGCTGCATGACCGGATAGCCGGATGCAATGACGGCTTCAACGAGAAGGTCGCCTTGATAGAGAGATCTAAAGCGCGCGCCCCCGCTGCCGCCATCAGCATAGGCATCTCCAGATACAACTTCGGCCGCCTGCACTTGATAGCGCAGATGATCGCAGGTTCCCTGGGAGATAATAGGGATTTTAGCGGCCTGGAACTGCAGCTTTTTCCCGTAAAAGATATTGCAGCCCATTTCCTGGATTATTTAGAAAAGCTGAAACAGCGCGTCGGTGGGCTTAATATCGAGTTTCTTTATCAAGACGACAAGCTTATGGAGATACTCAACAAGATCGGCCTTCATTCGGAAGTCAACCCGGGCAGGGAAAAGGAGCTTTTAAGGCTTCTGGGGGTGATTTCAGAGCAGGCATTCCTTGGTCCGCAGACAATAGTCTTCGATCCCTACCATCGCTGCAATACCAAATGCCAGCACTGCTGGGTACATACGCCCGGAGTGCATCATCCGCAGGAGTTTTTGGACCGAAAGTTCGATTTCGATATATTCAAGGGGATAATCGACGACGCCTCCGAGATGAAGACCGACGGCATTATACTCCAGGGCGACGGTGAGCCATTGATGTACGACAAATTCATGCCCATGTTAAGGTATGCCAGGCAGAAAGGGCTGGGCGTGATGTTTTTTACGAACGGGATATTGCTTGACCGTCAGATAGCCAGGGAGGTCATCGATCTGGGCGTTGATGAGATATACTGCAGCTTCCCAGCCGGAAGCGCCCAGACCTACGGCAAGATCTCTACCGTTCAGCCCGGCGAGACATTTTTTCGCGTTTGGAACAACCTGAAAGAGTTTATGAGGCTTAAGAGAGAAGCGGGCAAGGACAAGCCCAGGCTCATAGTCAGCCACGTTATCCATACGCTAAACCACCATGAGTTGGTAGAGATGGCGCAAATGGATGCCGATATAGCCCCGGATGCGGTGCGCTTTTATCTTATAAGACTCGACCATATGAACAGGTTCCTGCAATTGAGCCCCGCAGAGATGGAGGCGATCCGCAAACAGGTCCCGCGGGCGGAAGAGATACTGAGGGGCAAAAAAATTGAACTGGTGGATAACTTTGCCTTCCAGCTCGGCCATTACGACGAGAAGACCGGCGCCTGGTCCAAGGATTTCTTTCTTAAGCACGGCTGCACCATCGGATGGTACTTCAACCTGATTCCGGCCAAGTATGATATGAGCTTCTGCTGCCATCTGCGCACCGTCGGCTACCTTGACCGGCAGCGCTTCCGGGACGTCTGGAACTCAAGGGATTACTGGCGCTGGAGAAGGCAGGCAAAGTACCTCAAAGACAATACCCAGGCGAAGTTCGCCAACGGCCAGGTCCTCTACGATGAGCACTGCGACCACTGCGACAATCATCAGACCATCATCAGGACGCTCAACGAGCTTAAGAAGTACGACCTCTACCAATACTATTAGATTATGAAGCCCGTATTAAAGGCGCTTGTCACAATCTCCCTTTTTCTCCTCTCATTTTTGTTCGATGCCGCGCTTTGGCTGTTGAAGGCCGTCAAAAGGACCACTATTTTCCCCGGGGGCTGATTTGAATATCCTCATGCTTCACCCCCATGACATCAATTCCAAGTTCGAGCCCTGGACCGTGCGTGTCGTCTATATCGCCAGGGAGCTTGAAAGGTCGGGCCATAAGGTAAAGCTGGTTTACTTTCCTCTGGAATGGAAGGGGCAGGCAGAGCTCCGGATTTCAGAAGGGATAACCGCCATTCCTCTTTGCCGCCTCCACGGCCCGCATATACTCCTGGCTAATATCATAAGGGTTTTGAGGTTAGCCGGATGGTGCGACATCGTGCATTTCCAAAAATGTTTTTACCACGCCAGCATCCCGGCAATGACAGCGGCCCTGTTAAGGAATAAACACCTGCATTACGATTGGGATGATTGGGAGTTAAAGATATACGAGGTCTCTACATTTCCCGGCTTCGGCAGGGATCTTATCCGCTGGTTTATCGGCCGGCTTGAAGGCTTGATACCTCTTGCGGCCGACACCGTATCGGTAGCCAGCAGCCGGCTGAAGAAAGAATGCCTCAGGATCATAAAGCAGCCTAAGCTCATATTCGATGCCCATGTAGGCGCTGATCTGGACAGATTTAACCCCCGGGTCTCGGGCAGCAGCGTAAGGGAAAAATACCGCATTGACAAGCCCCTGGTGCTTTATCTGGGGCAGCTGCACGGCGGCCAGTACGTGGAGCTTTTCATGCTTACCGCCAGAAAGCTCTTGGATGAATATCGACAGGACGTTCTTTTCATGATCGTCGGTGACGGCTATATGGCAGGTGAGCTTAAGAAGAAGGCCGCTCAGATGGGGCTGGATGGCAGGCTGATCTTTACGGGAGCGGTGCCGCACGAAGATATCCCCAGGTATATTGCTGCCAGCGATGTATGCGTAGCCTGCTTCGAGTCTAACGACGTAACCGCCTGCAAAAGCCCGCTGAAGATCGTGGAGTATCTGGCTAGCGGCAAGGCGATAGTTGCCAGCAACGTAGGGGAGGTTGCGGCCATGCTTGGAGATGCCGGAGTATTGGTTGAGGCCGGCAACAGCGACGCACTGGCCAAAGGCATAACCAGGGTATTGGCCGATAAGAATCTCAGGGAGGCCTTAGAGAAGAAGGCGCGGATAAGGGCAGAACAGGAGTATAATTGGAGGGTAACCGCCGACAGCCTCCTGAAGGCCTACAATACTTCTTTTAGATGATGCCAAAGACGATATTCCGGGGATTGGCCGTCTGTGTGCTTGCGTTGCCATTTCTTTACTTTTGGCCGGACCATGCGCACTGCAAAGCCAAGGATGAGAGGTTGCGGATAGCCATATTCAGCGAAAAAGGATTTCCCGCTTCTGGCGGCCGTCCGAAAGCATGCAGCTCGCGCTGGCTGCAGAAGAGCTTAAGCGCGGATTTTGAAGTCGCCCTACTTGATTCCGGTCAACTCTCAGACAAGCAACTCCTAAACACCGACAACTTTGACCTCCTTATCCTGCCATACGGGGAGAACTTTCCCTTAGCTGCATTTGAGAACATCAGCGAGTATTTGTGTTCCGGGGGAGGGCTGTTTAGCGTGTACGCAAAGCCGTTTTGGTCTCCGATGATAAAACAGAGCGGCAGATGGCAAGTCGCCAAGCAGGAAGATGCCCGCGATAAATTCCTTTCGCAGCTGGGCATAAAGCATTACGAGGGATCAGATGGCAGCAGCCGTCTTGTGGTCGCCACGAGTTTGCGCTCAAGCCCCGTGATCCCCACGCGCGGCAACGTATTCCCTTACCGTCTGCCATGCAGAGATTTCTATGCACAGTCCGAGCTTATAGGCGTGCCGGGCATGGGAGGACACGCAGTCTTTGTGAAGAGCTGGCGCAATCCATACCGCGGAAACGATAAGAGTATCCCAAGGAAGTGGTGTTTTCTGGCAGGAGCAGCCGGCCAGCACCCGTTCAAAGAAGCTGCGCGCGCCGCACAAGAGCTGAAGAGCATCATGCGTTTTTTATCGTTTGCCGGCGTCATATTCGAACTGCAACCCGACAAGGCGGCGTATCTGGAGAGCGAAAAGGTCCTAATATCGGTGAAAGCCGCCAACTGCGCAAGAAGACCGGAGGCGCTGGGGTTGACGTTTGAGATATTCGATGGAGAAAACAGGTCCGTTCACCTGCAAAAAAATGAGCTGCTACTGGGGCCTCTGGAAAGACGCCAGCTCACTATTGAATGGACTCCGCCGGAAGGAGAAAGCGGTTTTTACAGAATAAAGACCTGGCTTGTCAAGGGGGGAGAAATCCTGGATATAGAAGAAAACGGGTTTTTGCTCTTGGATAAGGGCGCCTTAAAATCAGGGCCGACCGTTGAGGTCAAGGCCGGGAAGTTCTTTGTCGATGGCACGCCCAGCCTGCTTCTGGGGATCAACTATTATGAAAGCCGCAGCGGCGAGCTTATGTGGGTAAAGCCCAATCTTTTGCGCGTAAGGGAGGATTTCCGTAAGATGCGCCGAATGGGGCTCAACATTGTGCGCATCCATTATCACCATCCCAAGTGGTTCGGCGACTACTTCCGGCAGGTGCTTAATAAAGAGCCGGATCCATATTTTGACTCTGTAGCACAGATGCCCCTGCCTCAGGAGGATTCGCTCAGGATACTCGACGCGGTTATATGGCTTGCCCATGAGCAAGGGCTGATATTCTGTATGGATATTTTTTCTCTTGTTCCCGGGGAGATGGGGGATCCCCTCGGCTGGCTGTCAATGAAGGAGCGCATCACCGACAAAAGAAAGGTCTTCTTTCAAAAAAAATTCATCCGGCTCCTGGCCAAGAGGTATAAAGATAGCCCGGGCATCGTCTGGGACCTCTGGAATGAACCTCGCCTGGACGAAAAAGACCTGTGCTTGCTTAAGGGTTGGGCCAAGGCCATGATCAGGGAGTTGCGCAGGAATAATGACCGGCATCCGGTTACCATAGGAGACGACTCAAGCATCCAAATGCTGGATATCCTGGATTACGGATGCCTGCATACATACGAGCCGGGCAAGTTCAAGGACTTGGATAAATATCCTAAGCCTGTTGTTTTTCAGGAGGTATGGAATCCGGCAGGCTATGGTCTGGCCGAAGAGATGCGCCAGGCGCAAGAATTAAGAAAGGATTTCGCCGGATTTTTAGAATCAGGCGCGGCAGGATTCCTGCCCTGGCAATGGACCAGGCAGGCGCGGCTTTGGGATAGCGCAAGCCCGGCGGAAAGATGGGATGATGAGCTGGGGCTGTGTATGCGCGATGACGGTTCGGCGAAGGCCGCCTCAGACGAGTATTCTATACTGGTATCAACGGCGCAGGCCGGTAAAGCAAAATGAAAATAATATTCATCACCCGTGAAGGATATAATCTTTCAGGGGCAAGGGTCAGATGCTTCAACTTTGCCAGGCAGCTCAAAGAGCTAGGTATGGAGACAGAGGTCTTCTCGTTTGCAGAGCGCCTGGGGGCAAAGTACGGTGAAGAAGAGTTCCAGATGCCATTCGCACGCAAGCTCAGCCTGAATTTTCCGGCGATCAAATACCTTTCGGCGCAAAAAGGCGCGGTTTTTTTTATCCAGAGGCTTAATTACCATACGCTGGCGCCATGGCTGGTTTCTCTGTTTAGGAAAAACAGGATCGTCTTTGATTGTGACGACTGGAATATACGGGAGGACCCGAAGTGCTATTTCAATTGCTGGCCCAGCTCAAAAATGGAGTTTTTTACCCGCCTTATCTGCGGTTACGCCGATGCCTGCATTTCGGCAAGCCACTATCTTTATGAGTACTTCGGGAAATTCAGCAAGAGCATGCACTATATTCCTACGGGGGTCGATACCGATATATTTAAGCCGAAAAACAACGTGCGGGGCGATTCCAAGTTATGGTTGTCCTGGATAGGCACAATATATCATCCTGAGATGCGCAATAACATAATGTTCCTCCTGGAGTGTTTTTCGGTCCTGGCCGCCAAGTACCCGCAGCTTTTTTTACGCCTTGCCGGGACAGGCGCCTATTTTAAGGATATAGAAGCCGCGGTCAATGAGCTGCCCTGCCGCCGGCAGGTACTCCTCGATGGCTGGGTAAGTCCGGATGATATCCCCGCGTACCTGGAGGGGATCGATATAGGGACCTTGCCGCTCATGCAGGAGACGAGGTTCAATATGGCAAAGAGCCCGACTAAGCTATTTGAGTACATGGCTATGGCCAAGCCTACGGTTTCAAGCAGGGTAGGGGAAGCAGCCAGGATAATCCGGGAAGCCGACACCGGCTTTCTGGCCAAAGACAAAAACGAGTTCATCGACAAAGTAGCGGCTTTAGTCGAAGATGAGGGTTTGCGCAAGAGAACAGGGGAAAAGGCAAGGGCCTGCGTCGAATCCCAATACTGCCTACGCGTCCTGGGCAGACAACTGCAAGAGATTTTGCAGAAGGAGATCGTTGCCGGATAAGATGAAGATACTCCTCTGCCATAAATTCCTTTATTATCTGGGAGGGGCAGAAAGATACGTGCTCGACCTGCGCCGGTCCTTATCGCAAGGCGGTCATACGGTCATAGATTTTTTCACGCAGGATATCCGCAATCAGCCCTCTTTTTATTCGCAGCACTTCGTCCCAGGGACAAATTTCTCGGCGCTTTCCCTGAGAGAACCTCTAAAGCTTCTCAGAAGCTCCTGCGATTTCATTTATTCTTTCAGGGCCAGGGACAACATCTCGGAGCTTATAAAAAAACATAAGCCGGACGTGGCCCACATCCATAATATTTACCACCACCTTTCGGCTTCGATACTGCCGGTATTGCGCAAGGCCGGTATACCTACGGTAATGACCGTGCATGATTATAAGCTGATCTGCCCGGCCTATTCGCTGTTTTCCAAAGGCTCGCCTTGCCAAAAGTGCAAGGGCGCCAGGTTCTACAGGGCATTCATCAACAAATGTCTCAAGGATTCTTATCCCGCCAGCCTCCTGGCTTCGGTTGAGGCATATTTTACGCAGGCTGGCGGCCTGTACAGGAATAATATAGATCTATTCATCACCCCCTCCGATTTCGCAAAACGAAAGATGGTAGAATTCGGGTTTGATGAAAAGAAGATCAGGCATCTTCCTTGCGCCGTTGACCTTAATGGATTCGGGCCAGCCCCTAAAGACGGCGGCTACGTCCTTTATATCGGCAGCCTCGGTCAGAAGAAAGGCGTAGATGTTTTGTTAAGGGCGGCTGCCGATTTAGGAGGGTTGGCGCTCAAGATCGCAGGAGAGGGAGAGGAGCGCCGCGGCCTGCAGGAGCTGTGCCGAAAAAACGCGTTGGCCGATGTGGAGTTTCTCGGTTATCTGGAACGGGACAGGCTCATCGATTGCATCCGCCAGAGCCTCTTTGTTGTCGTCCCCTCTTCCTGGCCGGAGGTAGCGGGGCTTGTTATCTATGAAGCCTTTGCCTGCGGCAAGGCCGTTGTGGCATCGGACGCAGGCGGGATACCGGAGGTAGTGCAGGACAACATAAACGGACTCTTGTTTCATAGGCAGGATGCAGCAGACCTAGCCGCCAAAATGCGAATATTATTAGACGATCCGGCTAAAGCCGAGAAGCTGGGGAGAGCGGGTTTAGAAGGGTTAAAGTCGATAAACGATCAAAAGAAGCACATCGGTTCGTTGCTGAAGATATACTCTGAAGCACAAGGATGATTATGGCCGGCGACCAGAAACTGTCAGCGTTGTTTGTTGTACCTCCCAGGGGATTAAATAAGAAAAAGCTGGCCGTAGACCGGGTTTACGGTTGCAATTACGGATTCGATTACAAACCGCCTATACACCTGTTGACGATGGCCACAGTTGCCAAGGATTACGCCAGCCACGTAAGGTTTTTGGATTGCCCCGCAGAAGGCTATAATACAGCAAAGATGATCTCGTATATACAAGACAATAAGCCTGATCTGGCTGTTTTTTTTACCGTATGGCTGTCATCTCCTGAGGATCTTGCAGCAGCAGCACTAATATCCGAGAATTCGCAGGACACCAAGTGCATATTTACCGGCCCCTACCCGACATGGAGGCCGCAGATGTTCTTAAAAGATGAAGATTATTTTGTAATCCGTGGCGAGCCGGAGGAGGCCTTGGCAGATATTCTTAAGGGGCGCTTTTTGTCAACGGATTACCCCGCGATCAAGAACCTCTCGTTTATAAGACAGGGTAAAGCCATTCATAATCCCGCCAGGCCGCTGTTGGATATAAACCAACTGCCCGCGCCTGACCGAAAGCTCCTTAAGGGGGATTATTCTATAAACCGCCTTCGCGCTCATCCGGCCACCATAGGGTGTTTTTCGCGGGGCTGCAGGTATAGCTGCACTTTTTGCGCTTCCCAGGCGGCTGACCAGGCGACGGAATTGGAGTGCGCCAGAATTAATGCGCCAAAGCCGCAGCTACGGCTAAGGGCGGCAGCAAAAGTCATAGAAGAGTTTCACCAAATAGCCTCCCTGGGTTACAGGGCGGTAGAGGTCTGCGATAATCAGTTTGTTTGGGATAAAGCAAGAACCATGGAAATCTGCCGCGGCATCAAGGATCTGGGGTTGGAGTGGATATGCTGTAGCCGTGCGGATTATCTTCTTGATCAGGAGCTGTTAAAGGCGATGCAGGGGTCCGGATGCCGCCTGGTATATTTGGGCAGTGAATCCTTCGACCAGCAGATACTCAATGATATCAATAAAGGCTTGACTGTCGAAGATGTCTATAAGGCGACCAGATTATTAAAGGATGCGGGGATTGAACCGGAGGTCTCGGTATTGTTGGGGGCAAGCCGCCTTGAGACGGAGACAACGATAAGAAAAAGCATCCAGGCTGCCAAGCAGTGCGCAGGCCGGTTCGTGCATTACAGCATTGCCCTGCCTCTGCCGCAGACCGGCCTTTACAAGGCGGCAATGGCAAATAAATGGATAAGGACTAAAGATTTTGTGCCCGTAGATAACGTCAGGGAGGGGTTGCTTGAGCTGCCGCATATCGGCTCAAGGCGGCTGGAAAAAATCATAAAAGCCTGTTATGCCAGGAGGTATTTCCGGCCGGGCTTTATCCTTTCCCAGGCAGCGCAGTCATTGTCAGGAAGAAATTTGAGGTCGAGGTTCAGTTCGCTATTCAGGTTCTTAAGTTATTTGAACGGATACAGGCGTTAGATTATGAAAATTGCGATGATCGGCGGCAGAGGGTTTTTGTCTTTATACGGCGGCGTAGAGACTTCAATAGACGAAACTGCCAGGCGCCTTGCCGAAAGAGGGCACACCGTTTGTGTTTACGGCCGCAGCTCCTATCGAAGAAAACAATCACAGGGGCTGTGCCCCAACATTAAGCCCATATATATACCTACGCTTAACAGTAAACATCTGGGCACCTTTATCCACGTCTTTCTTTCGACCCTGCACGCAATCTTTACGGATTGCGAAGTCGTGCACTTCCATGCCCTCGGCCCTTCGATATTCTCGGTTTTGGCGCGCTTGTCGGGGAAGAAAAGCATAGTTACCATACATGGCCTTGATTGGAAAAGAAGAAAGTGGAAATATCCGGCCAGGCTATTTCTGAAAGTTTGTGAATATCCGGCAATCATATTTCCTCATAAGACAATAGCCGTATCGATGGCCGTTAAAGAGCATCTTGAGAAAAAAACAGACAGAGAGCTTATTTTTATCCCCAACGGCGTATCTATAGAGGATGCGAATGTTCATGGCGTTAGCCGGGGCATGCAGGGCGCGTATATTCTTTATGTAGGAAGGCTTGTCCCGGAAAAGGGCGTTCATTATCTGATCAGGGCCTTTAATGATTTGGAACGCGACATGAAACTGATAATAGCCGGAGATGCCGGGTCCGAGGTTAAATATGCAAAATTTCTTCATTCATTGGCTGGTCCCAAGGTAGAGTTCTTTGGATTTGTAAGCGGAGAGCAACTCAGGGACCTTTACCGCAATGCGTATATTTTTGTCCTGCCCTCAGAAATTGAAGGGCTGTCGCTATCGTTGTTGGAAGCAATGGCCTGCGGCAAAGGGGTGTTAGTCAGCGATATCCAGGAGTCGCTGGAGGTCATAGATAATTGCGGGTTTTCTTTTAAGAGCGGCGACCCTGCCGATCTAAAGACAAAACTTGAGTATTTGATAGATAACCCTGAGATAGTGGTTGATGCCGGAATAAAGGCATTGGAGCGAGTGCGCAATAACTACAACTGGGACGATATTGTCATTAGGATCGAGGAAGTCTACTTGGATAAAAGATGAAGGAGAAGGTTTCTTTTTATATACCCTGCTATAACTCTTCAAAGACGATCGAACGCTGCCTGGAGAGTGCGATCGGTCAGACGTATGAGGCCGCAGAGATAATCGTTATCGATGACGGATCAAGCGATGACACGGCAAAAAAGGCCGAGGGTTACGGGGCAAGGGTCATACGAAATAGCGTAAACAAAGGGTTGTCCTGTTCGCGCAATATCGCTTTCCGTGAATCCAGGCATGAGTTTGTCGCTACTATCGACTCTGATTGCCAAGCCGATAGTTATTGGCTGGAGAGGCTTATGGGGCATGCCGTAAAGGAAGGCGTAGCCGGAGCGGGCGGCAGGCTGACGGAGACCAACCAGGACAGGGTCGCCGACAGGTGGAGGGCCGCACACATGGTTCAGGCCTGGGGTGAACATATTCTGGATTGTCCGCCGTTTTTGTATGGCTCCAACACCGTATTTAAAAAGGATATAGTTAAGAAGATCGGTTTCTACGACGCCGGATTGGTCAATAATTATGAGGATGTAGAGCTGTCCCGGCGAATTTATCGGGAGGGCTTCAAGCTGATCTATGAGCCCCAGGCACAGGTCAGTCATTTACGCAACGATACCGTCACGTCAGTGTTAAGAAATTACTGGGGGTGGCAGGAGCCCGTAAGCATATTGCCGGGCCGCAGTCAGAATAAGCTTAGAAGAGTAGCAGCGGGTTTGAGCAGGTTCTACGAACAGGCGCTTCTTTTAAAGCGCTTATTTGAAGAAGATTCGTTGAGCGGCAGAAGCGAATTACTGCCCCTGGACAGCCTCTGCATGATTTTGTTCATGTGGAAAAATTCAAAGGCGGTCATGAGAGAAATACTGCGGTAATCAGACCATGGTCAATACCCCATTTGTAAGCGTGATAGTGCCGGTTTTTAACGGAGCCGATTCGATAACAGAGACGGTGAAATCGCTTTTTCGCCAGACCTACCCTAAGGACCAATATGAGATTATAGTCGTTGACGACGGCTCTAAAGACACAACCGCCGAAGCCGTCCAGCCCCTTATAAGCAACTCTGACCGCCGGCTCTATTATTTTTTCCAGCAGAACAGCGGGCCAGCTTCTGCGCGCAACCTTGGTCTTGGCAGATCCCGTGGCCAGATAATTGCGTTCATCGACTCTGACTGCGTTGCCTGCGAGAGCTGGATCGCTGAAATGGCGGGCGCCTTTGAGGAGGACCAGCTTCTGGCTGGCGTGGGAGGTAGGGTAGAGTCCCGGCCTGCAGCTTCGCCGGTAAGCCAATACTGCGCATGGATACGCCTGAACGAAACACCCCTTATGGATAATAAAGGCATATACTGTCTTATCAGCGCAAACGCAGCTTTTAGAAGATCCGCCATTTGTGCTGCGGGAGGCTTTAATGAAAGTTTTATTATGCCAGGAGGAGAAGACCTGGACTTGTGCATCAGGCTTAAAAAGCTCGGATATTTTTTCCAGTATAATATGCGCGCCGTGGTTTATACCCGGCACAAGGCAACAGCCGCAGAGCTGTTTAAAACCAGCCATAATTACGGCAAGGGCGGCTATCTATGCCTAAATACATCCGGATCGCCTCAGAGGCGCCGATACAATTTTGCCCAAATAACCGGGGCGACATTGATCTGGATGCTGAAACAAATAAAGGCGGCCGCCAACATTATTGCGGTATTATTTAAAGGCGCGCATTATTACGGCCAGGGGCTCGGTATCCGGCGCGCATTACTTTACGGGTTGCTTGATTACGGGCGTTACCTGGCCTATAACCAGGGTTTTCTTGCGCAATGCTTAATGGATTATTATAAAAATGGTAATGGAAAAAATAATAAAAAATAGCTTCGTTATTATCGCAGGCAATTTCGCGGAGAACCTAATCGGTTTGGTGCTGGCGGCTTCTATAGCCCGTTGCTTCGGAGAAAGCGGCTTCGGCAAGCTTTCTTTTCTCTCGGTTTTCCTTTTCCTCCTCTCTTCCCTTAACAGCCAGCTGTTCAGACCGATCTTGATACGCGAGATGTCAAGGCAGGAAAGATTCGCACCCCTGCTTTTCGGAAATTGCATTATGATACAGGCCGCAATATCGTTGTGCGCAATGCTGGCGTTCTGGGTCACCGTTTGGTTTATCCGTCCGGACGCAGGAATGCTGGTTTTATCGGCATTCGCAACGCTTACTATGCTGGTTTTTTCCATAAGCTGTGTCTATGAAGCGGTATTCCAGTTTAAGCTGAAAATGGGATATGTTGTCTTCTTGAATTTATCTAAAAAAGCGCTGATGATACTGCTTGTGCTTGGGCTAGCCTCCAGGGGCAAAGGCCTAATAGACTATTATTTTTACTCGGTATTCATATATCTGGCGGCGCTTGTTGCGCTGATGTTCTTTGCCGATAGGCTCATAAAGCCCGTATTTAAATTAGAACCAGCTTTGTGGCGCAGGATCTTCGGGGAATCCTGGCCATTGGGCTTGAGCACAATCTTTATCTTTATCTACCATCGCTTTGACCACATAATGCTCTACAAGTTCAACGGCGATGTTTCTCTGGGTTTATATTCTGCGGGGACCAGGATTTCCGAGAGCTTAAACGTCATTCCGGCGGCATTCGCTATTTCGATGCTGCCACTGTTATCAAAATCCTTCGATTCTTCAAAGGAGGAGTTTAAAAAACGTTACCGCATGCTGATAAAATACTTTTTGATAATAATAATCCCCCTGGCTTTTTACTCGACCATGTTTTCAAAGCAGATTATTTCCCTGCTATACGGAGAAAGGTTCATTTCCGCCTCGCCTGCTTTTGCGGTCCTGATGTGGGGCGAAATCTTCGTATTCGCGGGGGTTGCGGTCAATGTTATTCTCATCGCCGCACACGAGCAAAGGCTGGACCCATTCTTCACGGGCATCTCCGCGGCCATTAGTGTCGCGCTTAACTTGTTGTTGATCCCGCGTTATGGTTTCCTGGGAGCTGCGTTTGTATCGCTGGTCGCTTATGCTACAGGGCAGGTTTTAGCGTACTTCAGGAAAGCAACAAAGGAATACTCCAAGGCCTTGGCATACTTTTCGATTAAGCCGGTTTTATCCGGTTTGATTATGTTTGCGCTCATTCGTTACTTTAAGACAGAGTTTTTCCCTTCATTGATCATCGCCCCCATTCTTTATCTGGCAGCTTTATATTTTTTTAAGGCGGTTGATAAGCGCGATTTCCATGCGTAAGGCCATATCAGAAGAAAAGCAGTCACTAATCAAGAAGTCGTATCTTGACTGCGCCCCCAGCCTTGCCCCTATGGACCTAATGATTTCTATTACTACATCCTGCAACAGCCGTTGCGCTTACTGCTATCACCAGGAGAAAACCGGCAGCCTGCTTACTTTCGAACGCCTGTCAGAGTTCATCGGCGAGATATGCGCGTGGGGTATACCGCAACGGCTTTGCTTAAGCGGCGGAGAGGCTACGATCTGGCCGGGATTCCAGAGTCTCATCAGGCATGCGGCAAAATGCAAAATAAAGACCATCGAATTATGTACCAACGGGCTGCGCTTCAGAGATTACGGTTTCCTTGAAGAGACAATCAGGGCAGGAGTGAACAGGATAAACATTTCCATAGATACTCTTGACCCGAGAAAATTCAAAAGGCTGAGGAGCTTCGAAATGCGGCTTTTTAAAGAGGCCTTTTCCAATTGCATTAAGGTCAGGAAGAAGTTTCCCGCTATTTCATTTTCCCTGGTTTCGGTTATGTCCAAAGAGATAAAACCTTTGGACCTGTTGGGCGTGAAATTATTTGCCTTAAGACACGGGATAGGGCATTTTATACAAACGTTTAGCGATACACCGGATGAGTCCGTCAACCGAAGGTTTGCGCTCAGCGAAAAAGAGAGGGGCGATTACTCCCGCTGGCTTGTCTGGTTAAGAGGTAGCCTTGCCAGGGCAGTCAGGCGCAAGGATAGTCCTTTTACGCGCAGCTGCGGGCGCCTGGAATGCTACCAGGCAGTCACTTCAGTTAAATTGTTAAGCGACGGCTCCGTGAAGTTCTGCTGGTCTAGCGCGACCATAGGCAACATGCTGGAGGAGTCATTTATGGATATCTGGACCTCGGATGAGGCCAGACGCTCTCGAGAGATCATCCGGGACGGTAAATGCGACTGCAACTTTGATTGTGCTATCTGCGAAGGACTGGCATTACACAAGATTGTAAATGCGGATTAACGCTTGCGATGGTAGCTTAAGATATAGCTTGCTGAAGCCAGGAAGCGGAAGAGCCTATTGATATCGGCAGACAAGAGCAATAGGACGGGGTTATAGAAGATGCCCAGAAAAGAGCGCAAAAGTAAGGGGATAGATCTTTCTACCCGCGCGCGCGCAGTTCCCTCATAACAGCTTCTTTTTATCAGATAGCCAATTTTTAGTCTCTGGGCAGGAACATAGTGAAAGACCGCCACCTCTTTGATGAAGCCTATTGAGAATCCGCAGGCAAGCGCTAACCTTACTCGCAGATAGTCTTCGGCGTAAGGCAGGGGCCCGATTGTCACAGAGACCGAGGATTTAAGCATGGGGTTGATCTTTTCCAGCACCTTCCTGTTGAAGACAATATTGCTGCCCAGCGGAAGATAGGAGAAGCCGGGATCGGGGTTTATCCCGATAAGCCAGTTCAAGGAGGATCTCCACCATCGAGGAAATTCAGTCCCCTCTTCAGCCAGCACCGCCCCTCCCAGTATGTCATAAGTGCGGCAGGACTTTTTAATGAGCTCCAGCCATCCCTCCTTGGGCACGCAGTCGTCATCGAGAAAAACAACGGTATCTGCCCGGCTTTCATCGAAAGCCATCTGTTTACAGGCGGACAAGCTTTTCGGGGCAGTGTCAATGAGCTTTATCCGGCCGCAGTACTCATTGCCTAACAGTTCCGCGGTATTATCGGTGGAGCCGTTATTGACGACGATAATTTCCGCGGCCCCGGCGGCAGCCTGCGCCAACAGGCTATCGAGGCACCTTTTAAGGAGCCGGGCGCGGTTATAAGTGATAATTATTACGCTGACCATGCGTTTACTTTGTATTATCCGCACCAAACCATAGATAGAACGCCAGCTCTTTTGTCATCTCGGAGTTGACCGGCCAAGCATAAACATTTATCCTTACAAACTCTTTTTGCGCAGCTAACGTCATCTTCTGCACGGGCGCCTGAGAAAAAAACTTAAATCCGTCCATCCGGCCCGCATGAAACCAAAGAGGCAGCTCCTCTTGCTCAAGAGCCACGACGTTGTCAGCAATCACCCCTTTCTGAAGCAGCCGCGGCTTAAGGCCAGCCGTAGAGAAGCGCACATATTTTGGGTTCAGGTATAGAGAGTACCCTGCTCCTTGCGGATGGGGCGCCCTGGCCGTAGAGGTCTTAATGTTGACAAGCAGTTTTTCTTTCTGCAGGCGCAGGACCCAGCGCTGCCTGGTATTTATATCAGGCCAGGACACCTCGGCCCTGATCTCATCACCGGATATATTATGCATGCTCCAATTGCCCAGGCAAGAGCTGTACCGGTTATTCCCGGCGTAAACCCATGCCTCCAGGCCTTCATTGATCAGGACCGGTCCGCAGGCAGAGAAAAGCTTTATAATGCCGTTGCGAAAGTACAGCCGCAGCCGGCCGCTGGATATTTCCGAGTACCCTTCTTTGCGCCGGTAAAGCAGGAGCCGGTTATCCTGCCCCAAAGGCCAGGAGCCAAGAAGCGCGAACGAATCCAGATACCTGTCCAGATAGTTCCTGGAGGCGGCAATGTTTTTTTTGATCCGGTCAGGCAGGTCTGCGGAAACCGTGTTTTGCGCGGCGATGATATAATCTGCGCCGGAGATTGAAAGCGCAACGTTTTGGCAGCTCCACCTGGAGGGCTCGAAGACGCGCGGATTGATCGAAAAAAGCAACGGAAGGCGGCCAGCAAAGGCCAGATACTCCATCGGTTCATAGATTTCCGGGATATCGTCGGTAAAGAAGAGATTGATGGGGCGCACGGCCATCCCCGACGAAGAGGCAAGTATCCGCTCCAGGATCGGCCGATAGGGCAGGTTATGACGGTCCGGATAACTGGCCGCGGCAGCGCCGTTTCTATAGCCGGGGTTTATCCTTGGATTAAGCAGCTTAATGTCAAGAGAAGGCTCTGTAAAGGCCGACCATTGCCTGTTGATGCGAATGGGGATAGTAAGCTTCTCGTCCGGCACGCAGAAGCCAAGATTGAAAGATATGACCAGATATTGCCATATCCCAAAGAAGACAATAAGCACGGTAGTTGCCTTACGAATGGCGCTATTGGTTATGGAAGAGATCGCTACGCCGCAGACGACTGCCAAGGCCGGCAGGCTGGGCATCAGGTACCTGTTGATATTCTGACAAAGGAAGCAAGAGGCCAGTATCACAAACGGCGCGAAGGCCCAGAGAACGATGGCTGCCTTGAAGCGGCACTTTTTTATCAGAAAAAACGGGAGCGCCAGCGCCAACAGTAAAAAAAACATGAAAGATGTCAATGTGTTTACGGTCTCCGGGACCGCCCATAACAGATAGTCGGTAAATGACGCCGCCCACCCCTTTAAGGCCTCTGCCCATGAGCTAAACCCACCAGAGTAAGCAGGGTTTAGCCTGGAGAATTCATAGATCCTCATTTTTAGCTCGTTGTGCTTGAGCGCCAAAAACGGCATGATTATGAGCGCGGCGATCCCCAGGGCAAGCAGCAGATTAACGGCTATGCGCTTCTTGCTGCCTGCCGCCCGGACCAACAGCGCGCGTATCAAAATATAAATAAAGGGGCCGAAGACAAAGATCAGGAAGTTGAATTTACAAAGAAGGCCGAGGCCCGCAGCAACGGAAAATAGCAGAAAGTACCTTTTTAGCCTCAGGTCATCTGATTTTAAAAGCAAATATATGCTAAGGGCTACCATGGAGGTCAGCGGAAGATCGAGCATATAGAGCCTTGAGTGGTTGAAAACTGCCGGATACATGCCCACGATGAACGCAGACAATACGCCGGATTTTTGGTCCAGCGACGTCTTGCCTATTCCGTAAGTAGCCAGGATCAGTACGGTAAGAAATATAAGAGAGCTTGCCATCACCCCGGCATCTTGGCTGACGCCGAAGAAAAAGTAGAAAGGGGCAGTTGCGTATCCGGGGAATATACCGTGCCAACGGTGATGCGGCCCGATGCGCTCCAGGACCTCGGACAACGAAGGCAGTATATGGGAGCGCATCTGGTCAAAGACTGTAAGGCTGAAGAGATAATGGTGGTGGGCGTCATAGAGGAGGTCGGTTTTATCAAGCCTTAGCCAGATGAAGTTAGCACCAAGATGAAAGATTAGGATAGCACAGAGGGCAATAAGAGGAAGAGCTTTTTTTCCGGAGATCATAGTTTTGACCTGATTTGCCTGGATTAGATAATTATATTAGTTACTTGCCTCAATTGCAATAGCTATCCTGGAAGCCTTTGAGCTTGTTATTTTAAGCGGAGCGTGATATCATTAATGACTCGGCCCTAACGAGCCGGGTTTGAGCAAGATAGCTTAATCCAGGGAGGAAGAATGATCAGTATAGAGGATTTCAAAAAATTAGAGTTGAAAGTTGCTGAAATAAAAGAAGTTAGCGAGCATCCCAATGCGGATAAGCTGTATGTTGTCACTGTTGACCTGGGAGATAAGACTAAGCAGCTGGTGGCCGGCATAAGAGGGTCTTATCAGAAAGAGGATTTATTAGGTAAGCAGGTGATCGTTGTCGACAACCTGGAGCCCGCGCTGCTTAGGGGCATTGAGAGCCAGGGCATGCTGCTTGCGGCTTCCGATGAAAACGGGATATCGATAATCACTACATTGCGCCGGGTAGCCAACGGTAGTATCGTAAAATGATACGGCAGCTGCTAAAGAGCGACTATTGCCTTGCTTGTCAAGGCTGCTGCAGGTTCAGCCAAGAACGCTCGGTATGGAGCGTGCGGCTGCTTGATGAAGAGGGCGCGGGGTTGGCAGCCGGTAAAGAGAATGCCGGACTTATTCTGGCTGATAAAAGGTTAAAGCTGAAGCCCGGTCCCGAAGGGCAGGGCTTTATCTGCCCGTTTCTTAACCAGGCGACCAACAGATGCGGCATTTATGATAAGAGGCCGTTTGAATGCCGGCTATATCCTTTTGTCATCAACCGGCAGGACGAAAAGGTTTATCTTGCCCTGCATCCGGCCTGCCCCTTTATAAAAGAGCATTTTCACGGCGCCCTGAAAGACGAATATCTTAATTACCTTAAGGAGTATTTCATTCGGCCCCGGAACCGGCGGATTTTAGAGAACAACCCGCATCTGATCCAATCCTACGATAACGTAACCAACTTGTTTGAGCTGGACATAGGCTGATGAAAACAAAGAGTCTGGCAGCCAAAGACAGGCAGCTATTCAAGGATTTTCTGGGTTTTTGTGCAAACGACTTATCGGTATACACCTTCGAAAATATTTATATATGGAAAGCCATCTTTGATATCAGGTGGTCTGTGGTTTCAGGCAACTTGTGCGTTTTCTTTGTTGACGGCTCGGGGGCGTTCATGTACCTTCCCCCGCTGGGTAAAAACATCTCGCCTGCCGCGTTGATGGAATCATTTGAATTCATGGACGGGATAAACCGCAGGAACCCGCAGATTTCCCGCATTGAGAATTTACAGGAGTCCGATATCGACAGATTCAGCCGCTGGGGTTATAAGATAAGCGAAAAATATCCGGAATACCTGTGCAAAAGAAGCGATATCGCAGGGCTGCCGGGCAATAAATACAAATCTCAGCGCGCCTGCTTCAACCATTTCGTAAGGAATAATGAGTTTTGTTATCTGCCGCTTTCTGCTTCGCGAAAAGGCGGCTGCCTGCGGCTTTATAAGGAATGGGCGAGCTCAAGAAAGGAATCCAACCGGGACGCGGTTTACTGCGGACTTATGGAAGACGGATTCAGGTGTCTGGATTTCATATTCAACTCATGGAGGTCCTTGGAGCTGAGCGGCAGGGTAGTGTTGATAGGTAAAGCCGTTAAGGCATTCAGTCTGGGTTTTGTAATCGATAGGCAGACCTTTTGCATAGCTTATGAGGTGGCGGACCTGAAGATCAAAGGCCTGAGCCAGTTCATCTTTTCGTCTTTTTGCAGCGACCTGAAGGATTTTGAGTTCGTTAACATAATGGACGATTCGGGATTGGAGAACCTCAGGCGCACAAAGCTGGGGTATCATCCGGTAAAGATGATCCCCGCCTACATAGCCTCAAGGCATGAGCATGCATAAGAAGCTTGGAGAGATCGAGTTCACTATCTTTGATACTGAAACCACCGGACTTTGTGCTGGCGCCGGAGACAGGATCATAGAGATAGCCGCTCTAAGGTTTGAGGGCAAAAGGGCGATTGCCCAGTTCAGCTCGCTTATAAATCCCCAAAGAGAGGTTTCCCCGGCGGCTTACGCGGTAAACCGCATAAGCCGGGATATGATAAAAGATGCGCCTCTAGCCAAGGATGTGCTGCCAAGGTTTCTGGATTTTATCGAAGGCAGCTGCCTGTGCTCCTATAATGCCAGCTTCGATATGGAGTTCATCAAAGAGGAGCTTTCTCTTATCGGCGCCTGCCTGCCGAAAGACCTGATCGTAGTTGATGCCTTGAAAATGGCGCGCCGGCTCCTTCCGGGGCAGGACAGGTATGCATTATCTTCAGTGGTTGAGAAGCTGGGGGTGAAGACCAAGCAGGATCACCGTGCCCTGGCGGATGTTCTGCTGACCTACGATGTCTTTCTAAGGTTTGTGGAAATGCTTCAACAGAAAGGCATAGATGATTTTGATAAATTCGTCAGCCTCTTCGGCATCAATGCCACCCTGCTTGACGACATCAATAACCGCAAGGTCGGCGAAATCCAGAAGGCCATCGATAAGAAGATAAGCATAAAGATAAAATATTTGGGCAGCACCGATGCCCAGTTATCCGAGCGCATAGTCGTTCCGCGCCAGGTAAGAGAAACCAATAATAAGTTCTACCTGATAGGGTACTGTTCTTTGAAAAAGGACGAAAGGACATTCAGGGTGGACAATATTATCGATATGGAGATGGTCCCTTGAGCGCCGCAGACGTAAAACTAGCCTTTAGGTCCCCTGCAACCGTGCTTGCCACGGGCAGCCACACAAAGAACACGGTATGCCTGGTAAGGAAAAACTCGGCATATCTGAGCCCGGTCCATAATGACCTGGGTGTTTACGATGATTATCAGGCGTTCGTCAAGGATGTCGACAGGTTTATGAAGCTGCGTCCGCGCATCGCAGCCTACGACCTGCATCCCGGCTACCGTTCGACCGTTTTTGTCTCAGAAGGCGGGTTAGGCGGGATTAAGGCAATAGGCATAGGGCACCATCACGCGCATATTGCCTCATGCATGGCTGAGAACGGCCTGAAGAACGAAAAGGTGATAGGGGTGGCTTTTGATGGAACGGGGATGGGGACCGATTCCGGTCTTTGGGGGGCGGAGTTTTTGGTCTGTGATTACAAGAGCTGCCGGAGGCTGGCCCATCTTGAAGAGGTTCCTTTGATCGGAGGGGAACGGGCGATCGCAGAGCCATGGCGGCTTGCCTGCTTCTGGCTTCACGGTCTTTACGGTAACGACTTCCTGAAATCAGATATCCCGTTTGTCAGTCTCATTTCTCTTCGCAAATGGCGCCTGATTCGAAGCATGCAGGTAAAGGGGGTAAACTGTCCGCTTTCCAGCAGCATGGGCAGGCTCTTTGATGCCGCCGCCGCTATCATATTGGGCGAGGTTTCCGCTGGGTTAGAGGCGGAGCTTGCGATCAAGCTGGAAAGGCAAGCGTCTTTTTTCAGGGGCAGGGCCAAAGCCTACGGTTTTGCGTTAGACAGGCGCGCCAACGCTTATATTATCCGCCCGCAGGGGATCTTTGGCGGGATAGTCTCGGATATCAAAAAAGGCCTGCCCAGGGCCGAGATGGCCTATAAATTCCATCTGAGCATAGCGCAGATGTCCCTGTTATTGTCAAGGCGCATAAGGCAAGCCAGCGGCATAGAAAAGGTGGTTTTGTCCGGCGGGGTATTCCAAAATAATATTTTACTAAAGCTGGCTTTGGGCTTATTATATAAATCGGGATTTAAAGTTTTCATCCATAAAAAGCTTTCCTGCTCTGATTCAGGGATATCGCTTGGCCAGGCGGTGATAGCGGCTTTTTCAGGAGGTTGATATGTGTCTGGGTATTCCCATGAAGGTCAAAGAAATAGGCGAAGAGTTTGCCAGCGTCGAAAGCTCGGGGCTTAGAAGAAAAGTGAACATTCAGCTTCTCTGCGGGCTGAAGAAGGGAGATTATGTGCTGGTGCACGCCGGCTTTGCCATTGAAAAGATAGATGCCCGCAGGGCCAAGGATACCCTTAAGATCATAGATGAGATACGTTGATGAGTACCGCAGTAAAGAGCTGGTATTGAAGGTCGCTTCAAAGATAAAGGCGTTGATGCCTAAGCGGCAAGTCAGCATAATGGAGGTCTGCGGCACACATACTCACAATTTCTTAAGGTTCGGCCTGGACAAGCTTTTACCCGCGAGCCTGCGGCTTATCTCTGGCCCGGGTTGCCCCGTATGCGTAAGCGACCAGTCTTATATTGACCAAGCCATCGCCCTTTCCGGAGACGAAAAAAACCTTATCGTAAGCTTCGGCGATATGTTAGGCGTGCCGGGCAGCGGCTCTTCTCTGGAAAAAGAAAGGGCGCATTTCGGAAATGTCCGCCTGGCTTACTCTCCCATAGATGCCCTTAAGATCGCCAGGCTTAACCCCGATAAAAGGGTCATATTTCTTGCGGTAGGATTTGAAACCACCGCCCCAACCATTGCTGCCAGCATTCTGGCCGCCCGAAAACAGAAGTTAAAAAATCTATTTTTTCTCTGTGCGCTAAAGACCATGCCGCAGGCATTGAGGCATCTGCTTAAAGACAAGAGGCTGGCCCTTGATGGGTTTCTCTGCCCGGGGCACGTATCGGCGATAATCGGCACCAGGCCCTACGCATTTATTCCCAAAAAGCACGGCATAAGCTGTTGTATCGCGGGATTTGAGCCCCTGGACATCGTGCAGGGCCTTTACCTTCTTATCCGCGGCATAAACAGACCAAGGCCCGTATTGGAAAACCAGTACAGCCGTTTGGTCAAAACAAACGGCAACCCCCGCGCAAGAAAGATAATCTATCGGGTGTTCAAGCCCGCTGCCGCGCTTTGGCGGGGGCTGGGGGTCATTGCCGACAGCGGACTTGTTATCAAAAGAAGCCTGTCCGATTTTGATGCCGCCGGACTCCTGCCTTCGGTTAAGACCCATACCGCTGGCATGCCGCGCAAGTGCAGGTGCGGCGATGTCCTGAAAGGGTTGATATTGCCGAAAGCCTGCCCGCTTTTTGGCAAGGCTTGTACGCCGCAAGACCCGGTTGGCCCATGCATGGTCTCATCCGAGGGATCTTGCAACTCTTACTATAATTACGCTCGGAACTCCACGACAGGCCGGTAAAAGATGAAGAACAGGATCAAACCCAGCATTTCTTTGTATCTGCTCTGCTTTTTTATTTTTCTTGCGGGTTGTTCGCAATCAAGCCAAACAGGCCAGGCCGAGAGGCTTGCGTTATTGTCCGAACAGTATTATAAAGAGGCGGCGGCGGAATATAAAAGATCCATTGCCTCGGCCCCGCAGGACGAGGCCCTGTTCTTTGAGCTGGGCAAGCTTTACTATTCGCACGGCGATTTCGAAGATGCGATAGCGGCGTTTGAAAGATCGAAAGACCCGCGCTGCGACAGATATCTGGCTATCGCAAATTACCGGTCCGGGGATTTTACCCGGGCGCTGGAGTTCTTCAGTAAGTTTGACGCTGGCGACGACCAGGCCCTTTTTTATCACGCGCTTACTTGTGAGAAGCTCAATCTTTTCGATGAGGCAGTAAAGATTCATCGCAAGATAAAGGATAAGGACCTGGCCGCAATGGCTGCCTTGCGTATCGAGGCGATCGAAAGAAAGAGCGGCTGCGTTAATATAAAGGATATCGACCGCAAGATTTACGATAAGATCTGCGCCTGCCCTTCCCAGGACAAATATCCTCAGGCGGGCGCCATCATGCTCTACGCCGATGAGGCAACCGAAATCACTCCTCAGAATACCCAGATCACCAGCCTTCACTATATCGTCAAGATAATCAACGAGCGGGGCAAAGAAGAGTTTGCCGAGACCGCGGTTGATTACGATTCTACTTACGAACGCATCCAGCTGGAGTACGCCCGCACCATAAAAAGCGACGGCAGCGTCGTAGAAGTAGGCACCAGGCACATCCGCGACGTCTCAAAATATCTGAACTTCCCGCTTTACAGCAATGTGCGCGCCTTCATCATATCTTTTCCCGAAGTCGCGGAAGGCGTCTTCATCGAATACAAACTGAAGATCTACCGCAGCCGGCTGGTCAACAATAAGGATTTTGCGCTGGTCTACCCTTTGCAGTCACAGGAGCCGCTTGTTGAGGCGCATTTGAGCATCAGTCTGCCCCAGGGCAGAAAGCTTCATGTCAGAGCCGTAAACCAGGAGTACAACGACTTCAACGCCCAGATGAGCCCGGTGATGACGAGGGGCGGGGATAAAGATGTATATCGCTGGAAGTTCAAGGATATACCCCAGATCATACCCGAAGCCAATATGCCCCCGTTCTCGCACGTCAACCCATCGGTACTAGTGTCCAGCTTTTCTTCGTGGCAAGAGGTTTATGACTGGTGGTGGGGATTGGCGCGCGAGAAGATCGCCTGCGATGCGGGCCTTAAAGCCGAGGTGAAAAGGCTGGTGCGTGGCCGTAAAGGCCAGGAGGAAAAAGCGCGCGCCATATATAATTTTTGCGCGCAAAAGATCCGTTATGTAGCGGTAGAGTACGGCCAGGCAGGGCATGAGCCGCACAGCGCCAGCGATATCTACAAGAACAGGTACGGCGACTGCAAAGACCAGGCGATACTGTTGGTATCCATGTTAAGAGAGGCCGGGTTGAAGGCTTATCCGGTACTGATATCCACCCGGGATTATTATGATGCGGACAAGGGGTTTGCCTCGAGCATATTCAACCACTGCATCGCGGCGCTAGACCTCGGCCCGCAGGTCATTTTTATGGATCCTACTGCAGAAACATGCCCTTTCAAGGACCTGCCGCGCGATGACCAGGGCCGTCAGGTAATGGTCTTTAGGGATTCAGGCTACAGCATAGACCAGACCCCGCGTTTAGACGCCAGCCATAACAGCCTTCTTCAGACCCTTAGGATAACCGTGGAAGGCGATGAGACTATTAAGGCCAAGAGAGAAATCTTCACCAGGGGCATTTACGATCAGGCACAACGCTACTGGCTTCTATATACCCAGCCGGAGCTTATCCAGGAAAAGCTCAAAGAGCGCATACAGGAGATTTCCATTGGTTCAAGGTTGGCCGGTTACAGGATAGACAATCTGAAGGATTTAAACCTGCCGATAATTTTGTCTTACGCTTTCAGCGGACCGGAGTACTTTACGGCTGCCGGAAATTTAAGGATAATGCCGCAGCTGGGCAGGCTTGATACATCCCTGATAGCCAAGGATAAGCGCCGCTACCCCATTGATTTCGGAGCAACGCAGATCAGGGAATCCATATTTGAGATTGCATTACCGGACGGTTTTGTTATAAAATATATCCCGGCAGACGTGGACAAAAAGACACCGTGGTTTAGTTTCTCATCCGGCTACCGCCTCCGGGGCAGCCGAGTGATCCAGTTCAGGGAAAGGACGCAGGTCGTTAAAGAAAGCATCCCCCAGGAAGATTACCAGAGCTTCAAATCATCGTTCGGCGAGATCGCCAAGGGCATCAAGCAGAGGGTGGTCATAGAAAAGGAAAGCCGCTGATGAATAAAAATGATCCCATGCGCAACCGCCGCCGCTACCTGCGCCTGGATTCTGTCTTTCCCGTCCAATTCAGGGTGTTGAGCCTCGACAGCGAGAAATTTATCTCCGGATGGCTGCAGGGTTTTACCAACAATGTCAGCCGGGGCGGAATATGTTTGGCGATAAATAATCTCAACCAGGAATTAGCTCAGGCCATAAAGAGCAAACAGGTAAAACTGGGACTGGAGATGGAGATGCCGGTCCTAAAGGTCCCGGTCACGGCGATGACCGCGGTTACCTGGGTGGAAGAAGTTCCAGCGGCCAACAATAAGTATTTGGTCGGGCTCAAATATGAGGAGATAGACGCCGGGCAGAACAACCAGATCATGCGTTATGCCTGGGCCAGGAAGCTGTTCTTCCCGGTCACGATGACGGTCATATCCTTTTTGTTGATCGGGGTGGCCCTGAACGGCTTCGTCAACATGCAGTTGATAAAGGGCAATAAGGCCCTGGTTGATCAGCTGGTAAAGATCCTGCAGGATTCCACCGTTGCCAAGCAAAAGATAAAAGAGACTGCCAAAGAAAGAGAGGACCTGCAGCTAAAGATCCATGAAGCTGAGATGCGCATACGCACACTCGAAGAGGAAAGGATAAGGCGAGATCAGGAGAAGAAAGGGAACCTGGTACAGATCGACAAACTGAACTCTCTGATAGAGAGGATCTCAAAGGAAAAGGGCGCCCTTCAGGAGCAGCTGGTGTTTATCCAGAACAAGGAAAATGCCATTGCCGAAGACCTGCTGCGCCTGGACCGCCAAAAGGCCAGCCTTGAAAAAGCCAATATCGACAAGATGTACCGGTGGCTGAGAGTCCATCAGAACCCCAGGACCGGCCTGGTCATAAGCTTTGAGGGTGACAGCGAGGTAGAGAATTGGGCGTTCTTATATGACCAGGCACTGGTGCTGCAGGCTTACACCAATTCTGCAGATTATGAGCGTGCCAAAAAGATCCTGGATTTCTTTTCCGGGCGCGCCAAACGATCGGACGGCAGATTCTTTAACGCCTATTATGCCAATGACGGCTCTCCTGCGGAGTTCGTCGTTAACGTCGGGCCCAATGTCTGGCTGGGGATAGCCATTGTGCAGTACACCTCTAAGACCCAGGATAACAATTATCTCGGGCTGGCCGAGCAGATCGCCCAAGGGGTCATGTATTTGCAGGGCGAGGATGATGACGGAGGCCTGCGGGGAGGCCCGGGCATAGATTGGTACTCTACAGAACACAACCTGGATGCCTACGCCTTCTTTAGGATGCTCTACAAGCTTACCGGCAAGGAGATGTATAAAGGGGCGGCTGAGAAGACGTTGAGCTGGCTGCTGAATTACGCCTACGCCAAGGGCGAGGTGCCTATCAGGCGCGGCAAAGGCGACTCGACCATTGCCACCGACACTTATGCCTGGTCGATAGCTGCCATCGGTCCAGAAAAGCTTTTTGAAGTAGGCATGAATCCAGACAGGATCATGGAGTTCGCACAGAAGAACTGCGCAGTAGAAGTAAAGTACGCGCGGCCGCAAGGCCAAACCGTCTCAGTCAAAGGTTTCGATTTCGCTGCCCAGCGCCACACCAGCCGCGGAGGGGTAGTTTCTCCGGAATGGACCGCCCAGATGATCCTCTCATACAGGATAATGGCCGAGTATTATTTCAAGAAGGGAGCGATAGCCAAAGCCAGGACCTATGAGCTAAAGGCCGACATGTATCTGGCAGAGCTGGGCAAGATGATTATCTCCAGCCCTTCGCCGTCGGGCCAAGGGGAAAGCTGCCTGCCTTATGCCTCGCTTGATAATGTAGATACCGGGCATGGCTGGAGGACCCCCAAGGGGCACAGCACCGGTTCCGTCGCGGGTACCGCCTATACGATATTCGCCTACTACAAATATAATCCTCTCGAACTAAAGGAATGAGTGCCTGCGTTGTGCTAAGCGCTTTTCACAGGAGATTATTCAACGCCTTCGGCCCGCAGCACTGGTGGCCGGCCGAGACCGATTTCGAGGTGATGGTCGGGGCGATACTTACTCAGAGCACAAGCTGGGCTAATGTCGAGAAGGCGCTCGATAACCTGAAAAAGAAGCGCCTCCTGGATGCGAGAAAACTCCGCGGTCTTTCGCACAAAAGGCTGGCGTCGCTCATCAGGTCAGCAGGCTACTATAATATAAAAGCCCGCAGGCTTAAGAGCTTCCTTGATTTTTTCTTCAACCGCTACGGCGCAAGCATCAGGAGGATGAAAGCGACCGGAGAAAGAAGGCTGCGGCAAGAGCTGCTGGGGATTAATGGCGTAGGCCAGGAGACTGCGGATTCCATCCTGCTTTACGCTCTGGGAAAGCCGGTCTTTGTAGTTGACGCCTATACCAAGAGGATATTGGGCAGGCATGGGATGATCGCTGCCGACAGCGATTATTCCCAGGTCCAGGATTTATTTACCACTTCGCTTAAGAAAGACGCAAAATTATTCAACGAGTTTCATGCCCTTTTAGTTAGATTGGGCAAAGAGTACTGCCTTAAAAAAAGACCAAAATGCAAAGATTGCCCGCTGAGAGGTTTTCCCGAACATGAAAAACAGAAACAGGCTTGAGCGGCTTATCAGCGATCTCATCGCCATAGATTCCCAGAATCCGCCCGGCAACGAGGCGCGGATAGCTTATTATGTCGCCAGGCACCTGAAAAGCCTGGGGCTGAAAGTGCGCGCAATAGAGTTTAAAAAGAACCGCACCAACATCATCGCGCTATTAAAAGGAAAGAACAGCCGGGAATCCTTGTTGCTGACTCCCCATTTGGACACGGTGCCTGCGGGCAGAGACTGGTCGAAGAACCCCTTTAAGGCCAGCATGAACGGTGCAAGGCTTTACGGGCTGGGGGCCAGCGACTGTAAAGGGAATCTTGCCTGTGGGATGGAGGCGATAAACAGGATAGTCGAGAAGGGCGTACGCCTTCCTTACGACCTTATCTTTGCCGCTACCGCAGATGAAGAAAGCGGTTCGTCTCTGGGGCTCATACCGCTTTTGGAAAAAAGTTTGATCTGCGCCAGCCAGGCGCTGGTTTTAGATGCGGATGACTTCGGTATTATAGTATCCCAGAAGGGCCTGCTCCATTTAAAGGTCAAGATCAGGGGAAAAAAAGCGCACGGGGCATACCCGCACCTGGGTACTAACGCTATCGATCAGGCGGTGTGCGTGCTGGCAAAACTCAAAGAGCACGGACTGCCCCGCGCAGGCAAACACAGGTATCTAAGGCCGCCGACCATGAACATCGGAACGATAAGAGGTGGAGATAAGGTAAATGTGGTAGCCGGATGGTGCGAGTTCGAACTCGATTTCAGGTTCCTGCCCGGGATGAGGGCGCAGGAGATCATCAAAAGGCTAAAACTCATCGCCTGCGCCTGCAGCAGGAGCTTCCAGGTAGAGATCGAAGGCATCCAGCAGCCTTACGCAATTACGGATAAGCATATTTTGGTGCGTTCGCTTTTTGAGGCGATGAAACAGGCCGGGGCGCATCCGGTGATAAGAGGTTCGGAAGGGGCTACGGTGATCACCTTCTTCCAGCAAAAAAATATCCCGGCCATAGCTACGGGGTTTGGTTGTGATGCCTGTGCGCACATGGCCGACGAATACGCAAATATCTCCAACCTTCATAAGGGTGCTTTGGCTCTGGAGATATTCCTAAAAAACTACAAGATCTAAAAGCATTCAAGGAGAGAAATGGAAGGAATAAAAATTTATAAGAAGCCCAGATTAAAGAATGCCGTTTTGATCGTGGCCTGGCCGGGCATGGGAGAGGTGGCGTTGAAAGCCGCGGTATTTTTAGTAGAAAAGTTAGGTGCCCAGGAGTTCGCCGAGATACCTTCGGAGGAGTTCTTTTACCTGACCGGCTGTACGGTTAAGGAGGGGTTATTGACGCTGCCGCAGTTGCCGTCGAACAAGTTCTATTTTTACAAGAACAAGAACGGCAGGAGCGATATAGTAGTGTTTATCAGCAATGCCCAGCCGGACCTCTCGCGGGCAGAGGCTTATTCCAGAAGGATAATCCAGCTGGCAAAAGCCATGAACATCAAGATGGTCGCCGGCATCGCCTCGATGCCCCAACCCATAGAGCATGCGCAGGAGCCGGCGGTATGGGGCTGCGCTACGTCCGCCCAGTTGACCGAGATACTGAAAAAACACAGCCTCAGCATAATATCGGAGAGCCAGATAAGCGGTATGAACGGGCTTTTTTTGGGCTACGCCAAAAAAGAGGGACTGGAGGGGATCTGTCTTTTGGGAGAGATACCGTTTTACACGATACAGATCGAGAACCCCAAGGCTTCCTGCGCGGTGCTCTCGAAGCTCAAAGAGATGTTCTCCCTGCAATTGGACCTCGACGAGCTGCTTGAGCAGGCCGACGCCATGGAAGGGGAGATCGATAAATTCCTGGAGTACATAAAGACCGGATCCGGCGGCCCAAGCCCGATCGGAGAAGATGAGATCGAAAAGATCAAGAACACGCTTAATCAGCTCACGCATCTTCCGATCTCCGTCAAAGACAAGATCGAAAAACTCTTCGAGGAATCCAAAAAGGACCTCACCCGCGCATATGAGCTTAAGCTTGAGCTTGATAAGTGGAATGTGTATAAGGAGTACGAAGACCGGTTCCTTGACCTTTTCAGGAAGAGCAAGGGAAAGGGGAACTGATGCCTCAAGATGCGATAAGGGTGATAGTCTTTGACCTGGGCAGGGTGCTCCTTGATTTCGACCATAACATCGCCAGCCGCCGCATATCCGTATACACCAAAAAGTCCGCCGAAGAGATTTACGAGCTTTTTTTCGATTCTCAGATAACCAGGTCCTTCGAAGAAGGAAAGGTGTCCAGCCGGGACTTCTATTCCAGGGTAAAGGATATGCTGGGGATGGAGCTGGGGTATGAGGAGTTCTGCCGGATATGGAACGGGATTTTTTTCTTGACCGAGACTAACAAGCGGGTGCGCGAGCTGGCCGCCCGTCTTAAAAAAAGGTATCAGATAGCGGTGCTTTCCAATGTAAACCTGCTCCACTACGAGTATATCAGGGATAATTTTCCGGTATTTGACATATTTGACAGGGTCTTTGCTTCGTGCGAGATGGGTCTGGTCAAGCCAGACCCGCAAATCTACAGGAAGGTGCTTGAATCGCTCGGAGTAACCGCGCGCCAGGTATTTTATACGGATGACCGCCCGGAGCTCGTGGAAAGCGCCAGGGCGCTGGAAATAAGGGCACGCATATTTACCGGCGTCAAGCAGCTGGAAGAAGACCTTAAAGAGAACGGGATAGAGCTGGGGAGATAATCATGGTTTGGCAAAAGATACTCTTAGGCCACGGCAGCGGAGGGAAGTTGAGCCGCCAGCTGATAGAAGGAGTCATTCTTAAGAAGCTTTCTAACCCCGTGCTTGGAGAGCTCAGGGACAGCTCTTTGATACCATACCGCCAAAAGCTGGCTTTTACTACCGATTCTTTTGTGGTCAGCCCCGTCTTTTTCCCGGGAGGCGATATCGGAAAGCTTGCGGTCTGCGGCACGGTCAATGACCTGGTGATGTCTGCGGCAGTGCCGCAATTTCTATCCTTAGGCCTTATAATCGAGGAAGGTCTGGAGAAAGGTATTTTTGAAAGGGTGATTGATTCGATCAGCCGCAGCGCCAAGGATGCAGGAGTGAAGATCGCTGCCGGAGACCTTAAGGTGGTAGAGAAGGGGGCCTGCGACAAGATTTTCATCAATACATCCGGGATAGGGAGGGTGATGGCCGACAGGGACCTTTCCATAAGGCGCATAAAGCCCGGGGATAAGATCATCGTTACCGGATGCATCGGTGAGCACGGACTGGCGGTACTGGCAAGGAGAAAAGAGCTTGATTTCGGGTTCGGTATTAAAAGCGACTGCGCTGCGCTCAACGGCCTGCTGTTGCCGGTTATTAGAAGGACAAAAGCGGTAAAATTCATGCGCGATCCGACACGGGGAGGCCTGGCAACCACGCTTAATGAGATTGCGCAATCCTCGGATTTTGGTATAATGATAGACGAAAAATCCATCCCGGTTTCTGCCAGGGTAAGGGCGGCTTCGGAGATATTGGGGATAGACCCGATATTTGTCGCCAACGAAGGTAAAGCCGTGCTGGTAGTCGAGGCCAGGCAGGCGCAAATGATATTGGCCTGGCTGAAGAGGCATCCCTTAGGCAGAAAATCGGCCGTTATCGGAGAGGTTTTGCCCGAACCAAAAAAGAAGGTTATCCTGCGCACCGTTTTCAAAACCCGAAGGATTATCGAGGAGCTTGCCGGGGAGCAGTTCCCCCGCATCTGTTAAGCATGAAAAGCTTACGCTACCAAAGAAGGTTTTACAGGGACTGGGCCGGGTCCAAAGACCTTAAGTTCACCCATATAATAGCCAAAGAGACGGACCTGGAGATCTTTACCAACAGGGCAGTGGATAAAGAGCAAATCTGTGAGCAGATAAGGCTTTACCGTTGGGACATAGAGAACTACATCAACAAGGACCCCAGGTTCCTTACGACCTTGAGGCCGATAAGCGTGGAGATCAACGCTCCGCGCATCATCCAGGAGATGGCTTGTGTTGCCAAGAAGGCCGATGTCGGGCCGATGGCAAGTGTGGCCGGGGCTATCGCGGAGTTCCTGGGCAAGGGGCTGCTCAAACAGGGGTATAAGGACGTCATCGTAGAGAACGGCGGAGACATCTTTTTAAAGACCTCCAAGAGGCGCAGCGTCGGACTGTATGCCGGCAGGTCAAAGCTGTGGAATAAGCTCAGACTTAACATCAAGCCCAAGGATACGCCTTTGGGCATATGCACATCTTCGGCAACTATTGGGCATTCTTTAAGTTTTGGTTGTGCTGACAGCGTGGTAGTTTTATCCCGGAGTACCGTCCTTGCTGATGCGGTCGCCACCGCCACCTGCAACAAAATAAAATCCAAAGAAGACCTTAAGCCCGCCCTTGATTACGCAAAATCCGTGCCCGGAGTCGCGGGGGTTATCATAATCGTCAAGAACAACCTTATAAGCTGGGGAAAAGTAGAGTTTTCCCGCTGACCTTTCCGCAAAAGAACACGTTAGGCCCATTCTCCCGATGCGAAGAACTAACATCCTTTTTGTGATTACGAAGCTGGAGTTGGGCGGTGCGCAGACCCAGCTTTTAAGGCTCCTTGCCGGCATCGATAAAGAAAGATACAACCCCATCCTTATCAGCGCCAAAGAAGGCCTGCTTGTTGATGAAGCCCTCGGTTTACCGGGCCTGACCCTGCTAAGATCGCCATTCCTTGAAAGAAACATAAACCCCTTACGGGACATCCTGGCATTGTTTGAGATATGGTGCGCGATCAGGAAGCATAAGGCGCAGATCGTCCATACCCACAGCTCAAAGGCCGGGATCCTGGGCAGGTTTGCCGCATTTCTGGCCGGCACAAAGAGCGTTTTTCATACGGTGCACGGCTGGAGTTTTCATGATTGCCAGCCTGCCCCGGCAAGAAGGATCTTTATGCTGCTTGAAAGGGCGGCAGCTTGTTGCTCTAGCAAGATAATCGTGGTCTGCGATCGCGACAGGCAGGCAGGCATAGCCAGCGGCATTGCGCCGGAGCAGAAATTTGCCATCGTCCGCTACGGCATAGAACACGATGAATCTTTTAAAGAGGCTCCGGCCATCAGGGGATCGCTGGGAATAAAGGATAACGAAGCGGTCATAGGCACGGTATCCTGCCTTAAGCCGCAAAAATCTCCCGCCGATTTCATTAGAGTCGCGGCCCTGGTGAAGAAAAAGATTACCAACGCAAGATTCGTGCTTGTAGGTGACGGAGACCTTCGCCGGCAGCTCCAGGCGCTTATCCGCAAACTGAAGCTGGAGGATACCGTGATGCTTTTGGGATGGCGCAGGGATGCCGCCACGATCGTCCAGGCCTTCGATATATTTGTTCTTACTTCGCTATGGGAAGGCTTGCCGGTGGCGGTGCTGGAGGCGCTTGCCGCTGGCAAGCCGGTCGTAGCCACCGATACCGGGGGGGTTGAAGAGGTTGTGACGGAGGGAGAAAACGGTTTTTTGGTAGGTCGAAAAGATGTTATTGGCACAAGCGAAAGGATAATCAGGCTTTTAAGCGAACCGGAACTTTTAAGGCGCATGTCGGAGAAGGCGCGCGCATCTATTTCATCTAGCTACCAGCAGCAGGAGATGGTTAGCCAGACAGAAGCGCTTTATGCGCTCGCCCTGGGGCAAGGAAAAAGCGATGACCGATAAGCGGGGGCGAGTTTGCGCCGTCGTCGTTTCTTTTAACAGCATGGACTGCATCGGCGCCTGCCTCGATTCCCTGTTTCGCGCCGGAGCCGGATTGCTGGGCAAAGTAGCCGTCGTAGACAACAACTCTTGCGACGGCACCGCAGGGCTGATCGCAAGCAAGTATCCGCAGGTGCTGCTGATAAGAAACAACAGGAATCTCGGAGCTGCCAAAGCCAGGAACCAGGGCATAGAGCTGGTTAAGGAGGATTGCGAATGGGTCCTGACTCTCGATTGCGATGTCATCCTGGATGAAGGATTCTTGCGCGGCCTGCTCGCCGCCTCTACCGGCTTATCCGGCAATGTCGGCATCCTCCAGCCCAAGATCCTGATGCCTGACAAAAGGACTATATACTCAAGCGGCGTTGCCCTGAGTTTTTTCAGAAGGTTTTATGATATCGGCCGGGGAGAACCCGACGGAGAAAAGTTTAATGCGCAAAAAAAACTGTTTGGCAGCTGCGCCGCCGCCTCTTTGTACAAAAAAGAGTTGCTGGAAGAGGTAAAAGATGCCAACGGATACTTTGATGAAAGGTTCTTTTTTCTGGCGGAGGATGTTGACCTTTCGTGGCGCGCGCAGAAAAAAAGATGGGGCGCGATCTTCGTGCCTCAGGCGCTATGTTTCCATCAGGGTAACAGCTGCAGGTTCGACGCAAAGCTAAGGCAGTACCTGTGTTTTCGTAACAGGTATTATATGATACGCAAAAACCAGGGGTTATCCAGATATGCGCTGAGCGTACTGCCGCTTTTTTTATATGACATCCCGAGACTGGCGATGATCCTGTGCGCGAATAGATACGTCTTAAAACAACCGCAGTTCCTAAGGCGATCAGGTTGATGAGAAAAATATTTCTTATTCCGGTCAAATATATGGGTTTTTCTTCTTATATGGCTGCCTACTGGAAGCAGGGGCTTCTGGTGGCATTCTTGAACATCGCCGTCTCTGCCTTATACCTTGCCGGACCTTTTCTGGCGAAGCTCGCCGTGGATAAGGCATATGCCGGAAAGGACCTGAGGCTCTTTTTCCTCCTGATGCTGGCGATGGGAGGGATATTTATCCTGGCCAATGCTTTAAACGCGCTGATAAGCTATATAAGCCGCTACGTGGAGCTTAAGATAAACTTCGCATTAAGCAAAAAGATTTTCTCGAAATTAAACTCCCTTTCTTATCCGCTCTTCCACAGCGACTCCTCCGCAAAGCACCTTTACAACATCTCTTATGACATCGGTTGCGTCACGCACCTTCTTTCAAACAGCATCCCGCAGGTCATATTCTGCGTTCCCAGGTTTATATTGATCCTGGCGGTGATCTTTTATCTGCAAAAGACCATCGCCCTGGCATTCCTGGTATTGTTGCCACTCTCATATCTGTTTTTGGTGCGACAAGCCTCTCTGTTAAAACAGAAGACCAAAGACTGGGTGGAAAGCTCGCAATATAATTTTGAGCGGGCTCAGGAGATGCTCTATTACAACCAGTTGATAAAGGTCTTTGCTACCCAGAGGAGGGAAATGAGGGGTTTTGTTTCCAGGATCATCAAGAATATCAGGCTGAGCCTTTCGGCCTCCCAAAGGAACATGGCCGTATCATTGGCCAGCAGCATTGTCCAGCGGGCGCTAGTGGGGCTGTTGGTCTTTTACGGAGGATTTCAGGTGATAAAAGGAAGCATGAGCCTGGGCACATTCAGCGCTATTGCCCTGTACCTGGGGCAGCTCGCACAGTTCCATGCAATTTTCGCAGGGTCTTTCCATAGCCTTTCCCTGGGGCTGGTTTCCTGTGAGCGCCTTCAGGATGTGTTGGATAAGCCCGGAGACCAGGCAAGCGCAAGAATAATGCCAAAGATCAGGCTTAGTTCAGGGGCAGTAGGGTTTGAAAACGTAAGCTTTGGTTATGAGCCGGACAAAGATGTTTTAAAAAGCGTATCCTTTTACATAGAATCAGGCTCGTTTGTTGCCCTGGCCGGACCATCCGGCTGCGGTAAGACCACGATAGTAAATCTACTGCTGAGGCTCTATGAGCCGGCCTCGGGCAAAATCCTGGTCGATGGCAAAACGATAGACGGCATGGATGTAAGCGCATATTTAGACCAGATCGCAGCAGTGCTTCAGGAGCCGATGCTCTGGAGCGATACGGTTTTTAACAATATAAGCTACGGCAAGAAAGGCGCTTCCAAAGAAGAGGTCCGTTGGGCAGCGCGCCTGGCCGGCGCAGACGAATTTATAGGCAGCCTCAAGCATGGCTACGATACGTTCATCGGCGAACACGCCTACAGGCTTTCCGAAGGCCAGAAGCAGCGTCTGGCGGTTGCACGGGCCCTGATAAAAAAACCCCGTATCCTGGTCCTGGACGAAGGGCTTTCTTCGGTCGATGCCCATGCGGAGGAAAAGATAATCAAGGGCATCAGGGCAGGCCTTAAAGAGACGACGGTCATCCTGATCTCTCACCGCCTCTGTTCTATCCTTGCGGCCGAAAAGGTCTGTTTTATCTCGGCTGCCGACAAACTGGTGACAGGGACCCACCAGCAATTGATGCGCGATAATCCCGGATACCAGGAGTACCTGGCCTGGCAGGAAAAACAATAAAAGGGGTATACCGCTATAATGCAGGAGCAGACCGGACAAGTAAGCGTTATAATCGTTACAGTCGCAAAATACGGCTATATCCGAGAATGCCTGAATTCGATCAAAGGGCAGAGCCATCCTCCCCGCGAAATTATCGTTATTGACAATTCCCTGAAAGAACAATCCGCTGAGGTTGTCCTCTCCTGCTGCCCGCAGGCCAAGGTATATTCCAGCCCCACGAATCTTTATTATTGTCAGGGCCTTAACCAAGGGATAGCCATGAGCAGCGCTGAGTTCCTGCTCTGTCTAAATGACGACGTGACGCTGGATGAGGATTTTATCGCCAGGGCCCTGTCAGGGTTCAGGGCCGGCGAAAAGATAGGGATGGTAAGCGGCAAGATCTTGCGCCCAAACAAGACAGTCCTGGACAGCACAGGTTTATTCCTCGGGTTTTTGAGGACCGCAAAAGAGCGCGGTTACTCCTGTGCCGATAAGGGGCAGTTTGACAGGGAGGGGTTCGTTTTCGGCTCATGCGGAGCGGCATTCTTTTTGCGCAGGCAGATGCTTGAGGAGATAAAGGAAGGCCGGGATTATTTTGACCCCGATTTCCATATATTTTACGAAGACCTGGATGTGGCCTGGAGGGCCAATCTTGGCGGGTGGCGCGCCTATTATGTGCCGGGGGCGCTGGCTTACCACCAAAGGGGCGCTACGGTAAGGCAGGAAAAAGGCATCGGTTCCCCCTATGCCCGCAGGTTCTTAAGCGATGAGCTTCACGCAGACCTGGTAAAGAACCGTTACCTGACCATTATAAAGAATGAAACCGTCTTCGGGTTCCTGCTGCGATTACCCGCCAATATTATTTTTGAGGCAGCTGCATGGATATATATAATATTAAGACGGCCGCGGGTAGCCGCGATAATTTTTTCTCAAAGAAACGCCTTCGCGCGCGCATTTAAAAAAAGAAATATGAGAAAAAACGCCCACAATCGTAAATTCTTCCTAAATATCGCTTTTCTCGTCGGCAAAAATGGAACCCCGCCGCTTTCCAAACATCAAAAAAATCTTGACAATGATAGCAGATTATGATAAAAAGTATCGTAACCGCAATAAGTTACGTTAATAAATATCTGGGGGGAAAGTAAAATAAATTGAAAAATATCGGGATACTCATGGGCTCTGCATTCAAAGAGCCCTTTTTTTTAATCCTGCGCACAGGCTGCGCGCTAAACATATATAAATATAAATTAATAAAATGAAAACAGTCGGGCTCACCTACGATTTAAAGACAGATTATCAGTTCAAGGAAAACGATCCCGTTGATGCCAACGCCGAGTTTGATCACCCCAGCACCATACAGGTCATCGCCGACGCGATTGAAGCCAACGGATTTAAAGTAAAGAAGATCGGCAATGTCTTTAAGGTGCTTGAAAAATGGGAGTCGCTGAACGTCGATATCGTTTTTAATATCTCCGAGGGCCTGAGCGGCAGGAATAGGGAGTCCCAAATACCGATCCTGCTTGAAGTCGCAGGGATCCCCTTCGTAGGCTCAGACGCCCTTACCCTCGGGCTGACGCTGGATAAGCTCATAGCCAAGAAAATATTCCTGGCCGAAGGCATCCCCACCCCAAAATTCTTCGAGATAAAAAACCTGCATGAATTGACCAATACCGATCACTGTTCATATCCTTTGATCGTCAAGCCGCGCTGCGAGGGTTCCTCCAAGGGGCTGACCGAGAATTCCCGGGTAGAAAACTTTGAGGAGCTGAAAAAACAGGTGGAATACGTGGTCAGCGTCTACAAGCAGCCGGCGCTAGTCGAAGAGTTTGTTTCGGGGCAGGAGTTTACGGTAGCGGTGGTGGGCAATGAGGAGCCGGAGGTGTTGCCGGTAGTGCAGATCAAGATCGACGGAAGGCTCAAGCTTAACGATAAATTTTATACCTTCGCGCGCATCACCTCGGACAGGCTTGAGTATATATGTCCGGCACACATCAGTGCCGACCTTAAAGAGGAGCTCAGCGACCTGGCCTTAAAGACATACAGGGCGGTTGAATGCCGCGACTTCGGCAGGGTTGATTTCAGGGTGGATAAGGAAGGCAGGCCTTATGTGCTGGAGATAAACCCCCTGCCTTCGCTTTCAACCGAAGACGTATTCATGCTGCTCTCCCAGGCGACAGGCATTTCCTATGAACAGATGATCGGCAAAATCATCCAGGCGGCAATGAAGAGGCACAATCTAAATTAGATGAAGGTAGCCCTGACTTACAACCTTAAGAAAAAAGACGAATCCAAGCCCCCCGATTATTTTTCCGAATGCGATTCCCCGGAAACGGTAAACGCCATAATTAATGCCCTCCAGTCCAAGGGCCATTCAGTCGAGGCGATCGACGTCGAATACCCGAATATTTTTTCCTACTTTAGAAAAAATCCCGTAGACATAGTGTTTAACATCGCGGAAGGCAATACCGGCAGGTTGCGCGAATCAGAGATACCGGCGTTTCTTGATTATATGGGGATACCTTATACGGGCTCAGACACGTTTTCTCTCGCCCTGGCCCTGAACAAGGCCCTGACAAAAAAGATCCTTATTGCCGAGGGCATCCCTACTCCGCGCTTTCAGCTTTTTACCTCGATCACCGACCAGCTGGACAAACAATTGAAGTTCCCGCTCATCGTGAAACCTAACCGTGAAGGTTCAGCCAAAGGGATCAACAAGGTAAACGTTGTCTACGAAGAAGAAGAACTGCGCACCAGAGTCGGGAGCATACTCCAGCAGTATAAACAGGAAGCGCTGGTAGAGGAGTTCATCGAGGGAAAAGAGTTGACCGTGGGGATCCTGGAGAACGCTAAGACCGTGATCCTGCCGATACTGGAGATAGATTTTTCCGGCTGCAAGGATAGCGGAGAGTTCTTTTATTCCTGGAGGATGAAAGAGTTCCAGGGCAACCAGGAGATGGGGCTTAACCCCACTTTTTATTGTCCGGCCAGGCTCGATAAACAGTCGGAGGCCAGGGTTAAAGAGACCGCTCTTAAGACCCACCATGCCGTCGGCTGCTTCGATATCTCCCGCACCGATATCCGCCTTAATAACGAAGGCACACCGTTCGTTTTGGAGATAAACCCTTTGCCGGGGCTCAACCCCCGCGAATCCAACTTCCCGCTCATGGCTTATGCCGCCGGGATGAAGTACGAAGACCTTATTGAGGCTATTTTACTTAGCGCTTCTAAGCGTAGAAAGGGGATAAATTGAGCTATACTATAGCCGCAGACAATCAGAAGCCGGTGCAGGAGGTCACAAAAAAGGCGCCCAGACCTCAGGATTATCAGCAGATCGAGCTGTTCAAAGAGGTCAACCCCCTGGACTGGGAAGATTGGCATTGGCAGCTTAAACACAGGATCCGCACAAGGGATGATCTCGCCCGGATCATAAATCTTACCAAAGACGAAGAAGAGGGGATAAAGAAAGCCAGCGGCAGGCTTTCCATGGCCATTACCCCTTATTGGGCCACGCTTATGGACCCGGATGACCCAAGCTGCCCATTTCGACGCCAGGCGGTCCCCGTGGTAAGCGAGTCTGTAGTCGGCCCTCACGAGATGGTTGACCCTTGCGCCGAAGACAGGGATTCTCCGGCCCCGCACCTGGTGCACCGTTATCCGGACAGGGTCCTGCTATTGGCAACCGAGCACTGCGCTCTGTACTGCCGTCACTGCACAAGACGCAGGCTCGTGGGAGACCACCAGGAAACCAACTCTGCTTGCCGTTTTGACGCAGCCATTGAATACCTAAAATCAAACCGTAAGATAAGAGACGTGCTTATTTCCGGAGGAGACCCCTTTGTTCTAGAGGACGAAGAGATAGAGGGCCTCATCGAAAAGCTCCGCTCCGTGCCGCATATAGAGTTCTTAAGGATAGGCACGCGCGTGCCGGTAACCATGCCGCAACGCATTACCGATAAGCTGGTGAGCATGCTCAAAAAATACTCGCCTATCTGGATCAGCATACACTTTAATCACCCCAAAGAGATAACCAAAAGATGCAAGATCGCCTGCGACATGCTCTCTGATTCCGGGTTCCCCCTGGGCAGCCAGACAGTGCTGCTTAAAGGCATAAACGACCGTCCGTATATCATGAAAAGGCTGATGCAGGAGCTGCTGCAGATAAGGGTCAGGCCCTATTATATATACCAGTGCGACCCTGTGCGCGGCACGCAACACTTCCGCACGCCGGTGGCCACGGGCATTAATATAATGGAGAAGCTACGGGGTCACACCTCGGGTTATGCCGTGCCCACTTACGTCATCGACGGTCCCGGCGGAGGCGGCAAGATACCGGTGGGGCCCAACTATATCCTTTCCCAGGCAAAAGGCAAGTACGTCCTGCGTAACTTCAAAGGCAAGATCTACGCTTATCTGGAGTAAAGCCTTAAGGCGCCGCTTTCCTTATTAAACCTTGACCGGCCTTTCCAGCTGTTATATAATCTTTTTATCCTCGCACCCATATATCTTTTTATACGCACCAGGAGTCTTTTCCTCAAGATAATATAAAATATTATTACAAGGAGCCAAGACTATGGATATCACGAACAAGCGTAATTTCATTCTTCTGGGACACGCCCAATCCGGCAAGACTACCCTCGCCGAAAGCCTGCTTAGCGCCTGTAAATCCACCACCCGAAAGGGCCGCGTTGAAGACGGCACGACGACAAGCGACTACAGCTTTGATGAGATAGAAAGAAAGAGCTCGATAAACCTAAGCCTTCTTTACTGCGATTACAAGGGCCACAGGATCCAGATGATAGACACCCCCGGTTACGCCGACTTCTTCGGCGAAGTGATCGCCGGGATCCGGGCCGTGGATGCGGCGGTCCTGGTAGTGGATGCGGCAGGGGGCATCGAGGTTGGCACAGAGCGCGCCTGGGACCTGCTTGAAGAAGCGGGCGTCCCTTGCATGATATTCATCAATAAGCTTGATAAGGACGGCACGGATACCAATAAGGTGCTGGCTGAGCTCAAGAGCAGGTTTTCCAAGAACTGCATAGTGATAAACTCGCTGGAAGACCCGCTTTTGATAGAAGCGATAGCCGAAAGCGACGATAAGCTGCTTGAAAAATACCTCGAGGTGCTAAAGCTGTCTCTGGATGAGATATCCAGCGGCATGGCCCAGGCGGTATTTAAACGCAAGCTCTTTCCTGTGCTTTCAGGTTCGGCGCTCACCGATAAAGGCATCCCCGAGCTTCTGGAGGGCATTGTCAACTACCTTCCTTCGCCGCTTTTAAGAGAAAAGATCGAGGCGGCTAATCCCGCAAAACCCGAAGAGAAAAAAGAGATCGCGGTTTCCCCGGACGCCCCCTTTTCGGCCTTTGTTTTCAAGAACATATCCGATCCCTATGTCGGACAACTTACCTTTTTGAGGGTTTTTTCAGGCAGCCTTGCATCAAACACCGGTTTTTATAACGTAAGTAAAAAGGCCAAGGAAAGGATCGGCCAGATCTATATCCTGCAGGGTAAAGAGCAACGGCCGCTGGATTCGGCATCTTGCGGGGATATAGTGGCGATAGCAAAGCTTAAAGAGACGGCGGTCTGCGATACGCTTGCCGATGAAAAGAACCCCGTAATATTGCCTCCGATAACATTTCCGGAGGCGGCGATATCGGTATCCGTAAAGCCTAAATCCCGGGAGGACGAAGAAAAGATCTCCCAGGCCCTGCATAAGCTGGCCGCGGAAGACCACACGTTCAGCGTAAGGCACGATGCCCAGACAAAGGAGTTAATTATATCGGGGCTGGGCGACTTGCATCTGGATGTCATGGTGGGCAGGATGAAAAAAAGATTTAACGTGGACGTGGAGCTGGGCACGCCCAAGGTGTCCTACAAAGAGACGATCACCAAATCCGTAAAGGTCCAGGGCAAGTTCAAGCGGCAATCAGGAGGCAGGGGTCAGTATGGGGATGTCTGGATAGAGGTTGCGCCGCTTGAAAGAGGAAAAGGTTTTGAGTTTGTGGAAAAAATATTCGGCGGAGCGATCCCCAAGAACTATGTTCCTTCGGTAGAAAAGGGCGTACGTCAGGCCTGCCTCGAGGGCGCGGTGGCAGGTTACCCGATAGAGGACCTTAAGGTAGTATTATATGACGGCTCTTACCACGAGGTAGATTCCTCCGATATGGCCTTTCAGATAGCCGGGGCCATGGCCTTGAGGAAGGCGATAACCGAGGCCGGCCCGGTCTTGCTTGAGCCGATAATGGATGCGGAGGTTTCTATCCCCGAAGATTGCCTGGGAGGCATATCGGGAGACATAAACTCGCGACGGGGCAGGATCATGGGTATGGATATCAAAGGCAAGACCCAGATAGTCAAAGCCCAGATACCCTTAGCGGAGATGTTCAAATACGCCAATGACCTGCGCTCGCTTACCGGGGGCCGCGGCTTCTACACCATGCGCTTTTCGCATTACGAGGAGGTCCCGCACAAGATCGCCTCGGGGATCATGGCCCAGTACCAGGCCACTAAGAAGCAGGAAGAGTAAAAAAGGAAAGCATAAATGAAAATCAGCGTTATTTCGGTGCCGGAGCTAGGGCCGGGGAAAAAGAACATAAAAGATGCGCGTCTGGACCAGGCGGACAAGCTGGTTTCGGCTAAAAAAAAGAGCTATGCGCAGGTGGAGCTCGTCGGCGAAGACGGGGCGATGGAGGCGGATGCGATAATTGTGGCCCAGGAATACCTTGCGGACCTTATCTTGCGCGACCTTGAGTTTGTCGAGACCAGGCTTTCACGCTGCGAGAACCAAGAGGAGAAAACGGTCCTGGGCAGGATAAAACAGGCTTTGGAGAAGGAGGCCACGGTTTTTAGTGCAGGCGTTTCCGGCGACCAGTTACGCCTTCTCTCGGGGGCGGGATTTTGGACGAATAAACCGGTGGTGACGGTAAACTCCGCAGGGCCCGAGGACCCGGATGCGCTGCTTGCCAGGGCAGTAAAGGAAGCAGGATACATAAGCTTCTTGACGGTAGGCGATAAAGAGAACCGCGCCTGGCTCATCAGGAAGGGAACCACTGCCTGGGAGGCGGCGGGCGTCATACATTCCGACATACAGCGCGGTTTTATTCGTGCCGAGATCATCGCCTTCGACGATTTTATCAAAGCCGGAGGAGAGAACCAGGCAAAACAAGCAGGAAAGCTGCGTCTTGAGCAAAAGGATTACGTGATGCAGGATGCGGATCTGGTAAACTTCAGGTTCAATAAGTAAGCATGAAAGGGTGTTATGGTCCAGATAAAGCGGGCGCTCGTTAGTGTTTCGGATAAGAGCGGAGTTTCGGAGTTTGTCCGCCGGCTCTGCGGATACGGTATCGAGATAATCAGCACCGGCGGCACGGCAAAGCTCCTGCAGGATAACTCGATACCGGTAAAGGAAGTCTCCGGCTACACCGGTTTTCCCGAGATGCTGGATGGCAGGGTAAAGACCCTGCACCCGGCTATCCACGCGGGGTTGCTTGCCTTAAGGGATAATCCGCAGCATATAAAGACCCTGCAGGAGCACGGCATAGGCCTTATCGATATGGTAGTGGTCAATCTCTATCCTTTCGAAAAAACTACGCAGAAGCCGGGGGTCGGGATAGAGGATGTCATTGAAAACATCGATATCGGGGGGCCGTCGATGCTCAGGTCCGCGGCGAAAAACCATAAGGATGTGGCGGTAGTTTGCGATCCGGCCGATTATTGCCGGGTTTTGGATGAGCTGGAAAAAAGCGGCGGCGCTCTCTCAAGGTCGTTCATGCGCTCTCTTGCGGTCAAGGCATTCGCCCATACCGCCAGCTATGACGCGGCTATAAATGAATATCTGGCTAGGTGCTTCCACGGCCAAAAGGGGAGTATGTTGCCGCAAAGGTTGAGCCTGGCGTTTGAAAAGCTGCAGGAGCTGCGTTACGGAGAAAACCCCCATCAGAAGGCCGCTTTTTACCGCCAGACTGGGGCAGCTGGCGGAATAATAAATCTGAAACAGCTGCAGGGCAAGGAATTGTCTTTTAATAACATACTGGACCTGAACTCCGCCATGGAGTTGGTAAAGGAGTTTGAGCTTCCCGCAGCCGTCGTCGTAAAACACAACAATCCTTGCGGAGCGGCCGAAGGTAAAAGTTTAGCTAAGGCATATGTCAAAGCATGGGAGTGCGATAAGCTTTCCGCCTTCGGCGGGATAGTGGCTTTAAACAGGAAGATGGACCTGGATACCGCTAGGGCCGTTTTTAAAAGCGGGTTCTTAGAGTGCGTCATAGCGCCTGCCTTTGAGAAGGAGGCCTTAAGCCTATTCAAGGAAAAGAAAAACCTGCGGTTGCTTGAGTGTCCGGATTTCTCGGCAGCAGATGAGATGGATCTTAAACGCGTATCGGCAGGACTGCTTGTCCAGGACAAGGACCTGGCGCTGCTGGATAAGGAAAAGCTTAAGGTCGTGACAAAGAAAAGGCCCACTAAGAAGGAGATGGCCAGTCTTATCTTTGCCTGGAAAATAGCAAAGCACGTAAAATCCAACGCCATAGTCCTTGCAAGGGGAACAAGAACGGTAGGCATAGGCGCCGGACAGATGTCGCGCGTTGATTCGGTGTATATTTCCACCAAAAAATCCGCGGGGCTGGCTAAGGGTGCAGTTTTGGCATCGGACGCGTTTTTCCCCAAGGAAGATGCGATAAAACTAGCCGCAAAGAACGGTATAAAAGCGATAATCCAGCCCGGCGGCTCTATCGCCGATGAAGCGATAATAAAAGCCGCGGATAAACATAAGATCAGCATGGTCTTTACCGGCATGCGCCACTTCAGGCATTAAATGCGCCCGCCAGCTAAAGCGTGTTAACCCAAAGAAAAACCAGCAATCGGGGACGGCTCTCTTAACGAAAACCGTCCCCAATTTACTAGCACACGGGACGATGACCTACCAAGAAGCGGCTGATTACCTTAACTCCCTCGTTAATTACGAAAAAATCCCGGAATATTCCTATAAGGAATCTCTGAAGCTTGAGCGGTTTTACGACTTCCTGGAGACCGTCGGTAATCCTCAGGAAGGATTGCGCTTTATACACGTTGCCGGCTCAAAAGGCAAAGGCTCAACCTGCGCCTTTATCGCTCACATCCTCAAAGAAGCCGGATATTCTGTCGGCCTGTACACTTCTCCTCATCTGGTTGATTTTCGGGAAAGGATAAGGATACTGACTTCTAAACAGGGCCAGGTACGAGGGCCGCGAGACTTCCAGGGCATGATAACCAGATGCGATATTGCGCGCCTGGTCTGCGGGCTGCGCAAGAAAGCAGAAGCCTTTTTCAGGCACTCAAGATACGGCGCCATTTCTTTCTTTGAGGCCTATACGGCGCTGGCTTTTTTGTATTTTCAGGAGAAGAAGCCCGATTTCATAGTCCTTGAGACGGGCATGGGAGGCAGGCTTGATGCCACCAATGTCGTCCGGCCGCTGGTAAGCGTGATAACCCCGATAAGCCTGGAGCATACGCAGAAGCTCGGGAAAACATTATCCAGGATCGCATTTGAAAAAGCCGGCATCATTAAGGCTTTTGATGCGGGCTTTCCAGCGAGGCCCCTGGTGATAAGTGCGCCGCAAAAAACACAGGCGCTTAAGGTCATCAGCAAGAGGGCCAAGGATTGCGCAGGCAGGTTATTTGTCGTTGGCAAAGAGGCAGCCATTAAAAAAGATAAAACCGGAAGATTTATGATCAAGGGCGTATTTAAAAGCTACCCTCGCATGAGAATAAGATTATTAGGAGACCATCAGTTGACCAACGCCGCCTGTGCGGTATCCGCCGTGGATGCCCTGGGTTTTTACGGATTCGATATCGGAGTTGATCGTGTAAGAAGGGGCCTATATAATACTGTCTGGCCGGGCAGGTGCGAAGTCGTCTGCCGCAAACCCCTGATTATACTCGACGGTGCACAGAACCAGGCCTCAAGCCAGTCTTTGGTAAAAGCCATAAGGGATAACTTCCCGGGCAAAAAGATAATTCTACTGCTGGGTATCTCCAAAGATAAGGATATCAGGGGGATCTGTGAGTGCCTGGGTAAATTCGCAGACAGAGTGATCCTTACGATGGCAGACAATCCGCGCGCTGCCCATCCGCAGGCGTTGACCGGGTTCTTCAAGGGCACTAAGGCCGAGGCTGAGCCCAACTGTCGTGCGGCGACAAGACGGGCAATCCGGGGCTGCCGCAGAGAAAGCCTTGTTTTGGTAGCCGGTTCACTGTTTCTTGTCGGTCAGGTGCGCTCATATCTTGCAGGAGTAAAGCAATGTTCTTTTATGAGATAGCAAAAAAAATAAGGCACGCGAAATTCTGGGAAAAGAGGTCTTGGTTATGGGGAATTTTACGCGCCATATACTATTTTCTTGTGCGTCTTTGCGGAGACAGGATAAAGATCAGGTTGCCGGGCAACGTCTTTGTTTCGGTGCCGCCGGCCATAGCCAGCTGGGGTTGGCAGGAGTATGAAAAAGAGCCTATCAGTAAGGCAGTTGCCTGGTTTAGAGGCCACCCCGGCTCTTTTTTTATCGATATCGGATGCAATAAGGGTATTTATTCAATCGCCGCTTTATTTGCCCAGCCCAGCGTCCAGGTCTACGCCGTAGATTCGGACGTCAAAAATCTGAGCATAACTAAAGAAGCCTGCCGCTTCGCCGACAGAAACAGGCTGCATCTGTTACGGGGGTTTATTTCTGATACTCACCCGACTGCGGCGAGCCTCGATTCTGCTCTGGAAGAGACAAGAAGAGAAATATTCAAGCTCGGCCCAAAGGCCGACTTATATCACGAGAAACAACTTAACCTTCAGGATAAAAACAGGGATCCCGGTATCCCCATATACCGTATCGACGGGCTGTTCTGTTGCGCTGGTTTCAGGGGCCGTCCTGGCCTCATAAAGTGCGACGTGGAGGGGGCGGAGTTTTTAGTGTTGCGCGGGGCAGGGAGGTTTTTGGAAGAGGTCTCGCCGGCCCTGCTTGTCAGCATCCATGATTACTTCTATGAGAAGTATTTTGGGCACACGCTGGCAGACGTACGGGATTTTCTTAACTCCAAAGGCTATCATATAGCCAGCATCTGCCGCGATGTGGAGGAGCATTGGTGGTGCGAAAAACAGGGAATATGACTTCTAAACCCGGAATATCCGCAGATACGATAGCAGCCATAGCTACCGCCATGGGCGAATCCGGCATCGGGATCGTGCGCTTGAGCGGCAGGGAGGCGCTTTCTATCGCCGATAAGATATTTTATTCCAAGGGAAGTGGGCGGCCGTCGCAGTTTAAGAGTTACACCCTGCGTTATGGCTGGATCAAAGACGGTTCCAGGCTGATCGATGAAGTGATCCTTTCGGTGATGCGTCAGCCCCGCTCCTATACCCGGGAAGACGTGGTGGAGATAAACTGCCACGGCGGCCTGGCAGCAGTAAAAGCCGTGCTTGAGCTGGTCCTGGCTCGCGGCGCCAGGCTTGCCGAACCGGGAGAGTTTACCAAGAGAGCATTCTTGAACGGCAGGATAGACCTGGCGCAGGCAGAGGCGGTCCTGGATATTATACGCGCAAAAAGCGAAGCCGCTCTTGATATAGGCCTGAGGCAATTAAGAGGCAGCCTGTCAAGGGAGGTATCCGGGCTAAGAGAGTCGTTAATGGATATCCTTTCAGCGCTAGAGGCAGATATAGATTTCCCCGAAGAAGGCATAGAGGCGTTGCGGTCGGGGCAGCTTGAGGAAGGGCTTAAGCGGATATCCCGTCGCCTCTGCGCCATTATCGAAGATCACCGTAAAACAAGGATATTCAGGGAGGGTGTTAAGGCCGTGATATGCGGTAGCCCCAACGTAGGGAAATCTTCGCTCTTAAACGCCCTGCTTAAGCAGGAGCGTTCGATAGTCACCCCTGTTGCCGGAACCACCAGGGATAGCATCGAAGAGATGATCGATGTCCGGGGTATTCCGTTGAGGGTCATTGATACCGCCGGATTGATAACTCCGCGTAATACGGTTGAGAAAAAATCGGTTAAGCGCGCCCGGGACCACATTGCCTCGGCGGATATAGTGCTTTTTGTATTAGACGGCAGCAGGAGGCTGACGGACGCGGACCGGCGGCTTATGCGGTTAAAAAAAGAACGGACGATACCGGTCATTAATAAGATCGACTTAAAGCAGAGGGTCAAGCCGCAAGATTTAAAGGGGTTTGTCAACAGGGCGGTCTGCGTTAGCGCAAAGAAGATGCTTAATATCGCGGCTTTGGAGGAGGCGATAACAGGGCTTGTCTGTCAGGGAAGACCCCTCTTGCGCGAATCGGCGACCTTAAGCAGCATAAGGGATATTGAGCCGATTAAAAAGGCAGACAGGTTGATCCGGGAGGCGTTGGTAAGCCTGGAGCAAGGTTTCTTTGCGGAGCTTGTCTGCCAGGATATAAAAGAAGCGGTTTTGAGCCTGGATACGGTCACGGGAGAGAGCCTGACGCAGGGGCTGCTGGATAAGATCTTTGGCAGATTTTGCATAGGCAAATAAGCGAGAAAAACTTATTGCAGAATCAGGGTATTCGTTAGATAATAAACTATTCGCAAAATTACGCATTATCGACAACTCCAATGGATAAGACAAAGATCGCAAAAGCGGTAGCAGAGATCCTCAAGGCAATAGGCGAGGACCCGCAGAGAAAGGACCTGAAGGAGACTCCGCGCAGGGTCGCCGAGATGTGCGGGGAGATATTCTCCGGAATCGGCAGGGATCCCGAAAAAGAGCTTGAGGTGGTGCTGGAGCAGAAGCACGACGAGATAATCCTTCTTAAAGGGATACCGCTTTACAGCATATGCGAACACCACCTGTTGCCGTTCTTGGGCAAGGCCCACGTGGCCTACATCCCCAAACAGGGCAGGGTAACGGGGTTAAGCAAGCTGGCGCGTGTAGTCGAGATACTGGCCAGGCGGCCCCAGGTCCAGGAGAGGCTGACCTCGCAGATAGCCGAGATAATTATGCGCAAGCTAAAGCCTCAAGGTTGCATGGTCGTCATCGAAGCCGAACATATGTGCATGTCCATGCGGGGAGTAAAGAAGCCAGGGACCCTTACCGTGACTTCGGTGGTCAGGGGCGTTTTCCAGGAGAACGAAAAGACCCGCTCGGAGACGCTGGCATTGATGAAGATGTGATCGCACAAGGAGCCAAGATGAAGAGGTATATTATATTCTTTTTTTCGCTATTCCTAATCGCCGGCTGCGCCACCTATAAATTCCAAAAAGGGGGTTATCCTTACGATAAGGGTTACATCGTCACGCGCGACAAGAGGCTGATCCCTGAATATACGGTAGGACCAAATAACAGCGCCCCGGATGAGCTGGCGCTTGCCAAGAAGCGGTTTAAGAGAAGAAAAAAGACAGTAGAGCAGTATTATCAAAAAATGGGCTACATCGAAAGCAGGTTCAAGGAGATGTTTTTGAACCCGCCTGCCTTGTTCGTTGAGTTTTTCGAGGGGTTGTTGCGTCTTCCTTTCATCGCCTCCCGGGACAGAAAATACGAAAGAGATCCGGAGTTCCGCCGCAAGATCGACGAAAAAGAAGAACAGGAGTTCGCTTATGAAAAGGAGATGCGCAGGAGATTGAAAGAGGAGCTGGCAGTATTTATCCAGAGCGACCTGCAGAAAGAAGGCTTTAGCCCCCAGGAAGCCGTTGTTTCTGCGGTTGTCGCGGTTAAGCCGGTTCAGGAAGCAGCGGTTGTTTCCGGACAGGAAGCGGCCCCGGCGGTCTCCGGAGTCCAAGCGTCTGCAGTGATGGTCAGGCCGCAGGAAGAATCAATTAAGCAGAAACCGCCTGCTCCTTCACCAGCAGCCCCACCCAAGCTCCTGGCAAAAAGCAGGAAGGACGCAAAGGAGCGCCCTGTAAAGAAAACCAAAGCCATAAAACAACAAAGACCGAAGCCGGTTTCGGCGCCTGTTGCGGTCATCACTGCCAGGCCCCAAAAAGGCCATTCTCCTCTTACCGTGCGTTTTTCAGCCGGGAAGTCATACTCGCGCGGCTCGCGCATCATCGCCTACGAATGGGATTTTGGCGACGGCGATACCTCCACCAGGAAGAATCCCGTTAATACCTTCTGGAGCGCTACTTACGGCTCAAGGAAGTTTGAAGTAAAGCTGGCCGTTACCGACAATAACGGCAATAGCGCGTCCACCGTCTGCTTGATAGAAGTATTGACCAAATAAGAATAGCACGGCATGCCCCGCGTTAAAAAACCCTTTAGGGTCCTCGTATTTGTCTTTTTTGTCATTATCGTCAGCCTCGTTCTTCTTGAATTTGCCGCACGGTTCATTCTGAAACAGCCGTATTACGCCTTCCCCCAAGGCTACTTTGTCCGGAACAATGATTATGGTTATGCGCTGGCTGCAAATTTTAAAGGCAGATATTCACAGCCGGAGTTTAGCATATCCATCGATACCAACGCCATGGCCATGAGGGACGGCGACCATAGCGCAGACCCGGCAGGCTTCAGGCTCCTGGGGATCGGTGATTCACTGGCTTTCGGCGTAGGCGTGGAGCTGGAAGAGACATACCTTAGCCTTTTAGAGAAGATGCTGAGTTTTGCAAAAGGCAATATCAGGGTAATTAAGGCGGGAGTGCCAGGCTACTCAACTTATAACGAGATGAAGTTCTTGGAGCGGGAGTGCGGCCGCCTGAGACCCGATATGGTGTTGGTTCAGTTCTGGTGGGATGACTTGGGCTGCGAACGGCTAACCTATTTGGAGGATGCCGGGTTTCTGGTATCGAATAAGATAAAAGGCAATATCCAATTCAGATTGTTTTTAAACAGGCACCTGCGTTCTTACGCGCTGTTACGCCGGCTCTTTACCTTGATGCTTAAGCGGCCGTTGTTCAAGACTCCTTTAACAGGCGCCGCCCTACATCCCCTGGAGTTCAAAGAGCCGTTTAGGATTACGCTGGGGCAGTTTGATGCGATAGAGAGCATATGCAGGAAGAACAAAGCAGAGTGTATTTTTATACTTATCCCTTCGCGGGATTTCGTCCAAGGCACAAAAGACCGGCAGCATGCGTGGGAAACTTGGGTCGAGCTCGTTAAGAACTCGAAGTTCGCCTATATTGACCTTCTTCCTGCTCTGAAGAAGGCTTGTTCGGACAAAACAGGCGTATTCTTTAAGGCGGATCCGCACCTTAGTGCTTACGGTAACCGGATTGTCGCCGAAACGGTCTACGAAAAGCTCGCTTCGAAAATTCCCCGAAAATAACTTTTATCTTTAATAATATATATATTGCGGCGTGCCCGGCCTGCCCCCAGAGAAGACATCTTACTCTTGAATTATGAGACGATAGAGGTATAATAAATTGCCTTCCTCGATGGCCATTAAGCACAAGAAAAAGGCTAACAATCACTTTTGGTTATGCTAAAACAAAGGATTCGTTTGATTATTTCCAGGCGGCAAGCGGTCTGGGGGTTGATTCTGAAGTCCCTTAAGGAAAAGTACTCCGGGTCAGTCCTGGGGTTCTTCTGGAGCGTGCTCAACCCTTTTTTTATAATGCTGGCGGTGAGCTTTGTATTTACTCAAATAATGAAGACCGACATCAAGGGCTACCCTCTTTTTATCCTCAGCGCCCTCCTGCCGTGGTTCTTTTTTTCCGGGGTGGCAAGCGATGCCACTCAATCGTTTAAGCGCCATACGGAAATAATGAATCAATTCCTTCTGCCCCGGGAGACGATCCCCTTCTCCGTGACCTGCGCACAATTCATAAACTTTTTGTTTGGTCTGGTTTTCATGCTCCCGATATTCGCGATCTTTAACCCCCAGGTTCTCGCCAGCCTCTTTTTATTGCCCTTGATCCTTCTGCTGCATTTTTTGTTTACTCTCGGGATAGCATTCTTATTCGGGGTGATCAACGTGTATTTCAGGGATTTTGCGCATTTTCTAAACGTAGGGCTGATGTTCTTGTTCTGGGTGACGCCCGTATTCTATCCTCTGGAGGCGGTGCCGCAGGCCTGGCGGCCGGCAATAATCTTAAACCCCGGAACTTGTTACATGGAGATCTACAGGTCTATATTATACGCAGGCGCTTTTGGCCGGGTAGAGATGTGGCTGCTATGCACCTCTTTTTCCCTCGCCAGCCTGTTCTTCGGTTACCTTCTTTTTTCCCGCAAGGAAGATGAAATACTTAAGCGCCTTTAAGCTTTAAAATGACAGAGACCGCCGTATCCCTAAAAGATGTCTGGCTAAAGTACAGAATAGAGTTCAAGGAGTGCGGCCGCACGGCCTCTGAAGACATATGGGTGCTAAAGGAGATCAATCTTGAGGTCTCTGAGGGCGAGTGCGTGGCCATCATCGGAGAAAACGGCGCGGGAAAGACCACTTTACTAAAAATCATCGCGGGCATGCTTAAACCCGATAAAGGCGCGGCCCTGGTAAAGGGGAGGGTTTCAGCCCTTATGGATATCGGCGCGGGATTCCAGGAGGATCTCACCGGCAGGGAGAACATCTATCTTACCTCCAGCCTGTTCGGACTGAGCAGAGAGGAGATAGATAAGAGGCTGCCCGATATAATAAACTTCGCCGACATCGGCAAGTTCATAAATGCCCAGGTCCGGGTTTATTCGCAGGGCATGTACATGCGCCTGGCATTCGCTATCGCCATCCACGTGGACCCGGACATCCTGCTGGTCGACGATATATTTGCCGTCGGCGACCTTTACGCGCAGCGCAAATGCATCGATAAGATGTTCGAGCTAAAGAAGGAAGGTAAGACCATACTCTTTGTTACCCATGACCTGGAGACCGCGCGCCTGTTTTGTGAAAGGGGCCTGTTCTTCAAAGACGGCAGGCTGGTCAAGGACGGCACGCTCAAAGAGGTCAGCTCTTTTTATTTAAGGACCGTAGGCAGCAGGAGGGGCATAGGCATACTTCAGGGCAAGAGGCTCGGGGCCGTTTTTAACAACGGCAGGCTGATATTGACCTGGGATGAAGAACCCCTTACCAAAGAATGGGGCGGTTACTCTATGGTGAGCGCTTACGGCAAGCCGTATCTGTCTTTTGAGTCGGACTGGGAGCTGGTAGAATCTTCTTCTGACAGGATAGTCCTGGACGGAAGCTTTTGGTATCTGCCTTTGAAGCAGCGCTGGGAGGTTATGCTTGATGAGGATAGCCAATGCGTGGATATAAGGATCGCCATGCAGTCCCGTCAGGATGTAGGACTGGAGGAGATAAGCGCGGGCCTGATGTTAAGGCCTGCTTACAGGCGATGGATGACGCCTTATAAAAATAAGGAGTTCGAGGCCAAAGGCGCAAATGTCAAGGCCCCCTGGGAGTGCATTGACAGCCACAGCCCCGCGGTAAGCTTTGTGGGACTTAGTTGCGATCCTAAGGCCGATAAGCTTCCTTCGGTGGTCATGAGCGATGAGGTTTATGTCCCGGGCAAGCTCCTGGAGGTGCAGACGGCAGCCAGCGAGCTGGACGCGCAGGTATTAAAATCAAAGATCACCGCAGAGGCCGCTCCGATTATCAGCGAAAGGCCTCAAAACCAGTGTCTTTTTGATCTAAAGCTGCGCATATTCGATGATTTGCTTAAAAGGGATGATTACCTGCGTTCCCTGCCCGAAGGGCTGCTACCCAAAAGCATTAAGCATGGAGAGCTCTCCCTATCCGCATCAGCAAATAATATAGGCATTTATTTAGCGGGCAGAAAGCTGACTTCTTCGCAGGGCCTGCAGGTGCATTTTTGCAATGAGCGTAGCCCCTATCCGGAGTCCGATTACGAAACGGTCATCCACAAGAGGTCTGAGTCGGGGCTTGATATATCCAGGTTCCATCGCCGCCTTCCGTTTCATGAGACCTGGAGGCTGGAACTGGCGCAGGGGGTTATTTCATGCCGGGTAAGCATGCAGGCCCGGCAGCAGATGCCTTTAAGCAATATAGAATTCCGTTGCCTGTTGGACGCCGCCTACAACGCCTGGTTTGCCGGCAAGGAAAAAGGGATGATCTCCGGGGAAACCGAGGCCCGGGACACAAGAGACCTGTTGATGAAAAACGATCCGTCGAATACCCTGGGGGTTTATGCGCAGGCCAGCGGCATTGAGCTGCCGCAGATAGTTCTTAGCGAGGTCTCCGGTATCACGATGTTCAATTCCCTGAAGAAGCTCTTTGATCAGAACAGCCGGGATTCGGACGGCATGATAATCCGCCAGCCCACCACTACGGTATACTTTCTTCATGTCCAGTCCAAAGATAACGCGGTCGTCTCTAAAGGAGAGCACCTTCTCTTCGATATAAGGATATGCGCGGGAGGGGACGGCGGCCTTAAGCCGAAAAAAGAAGATTGCGCAAATGGTCTGGCGAGGCTGCCCTCCGGATCGAAACTCATATCGGAACAGCTTTTAATCGAGTCCGGCGTCAACAGGATTGTGTTTGAAAAAGGCAGATGCAGGATTTTCTACAAAGATAAAGAGTTGACCAAGAACTTCGGGCTCTACACCTCGATTTATTCCGAAGATTTTTATGTAAAACAATGGTACAGTTCTCTGGATGCGCTCTGGGAAAAGATCGCTTACAAAAAAGGCAGGCTGCTGGTGCGAGGCATATGGCCGTACCTGCCCATATCCCAGACATGGGAGTTAAGGTCCGTGCGTAACGGCTTTCATTTGAACGTGGACATGGAAGTCTTTGCAGGCACTTCGATGGAGAGACAGCAGACCAATATCATGATTTCTGATTCTTATTACCGCTGGTCATGCGCAGATGCCTGTGAGGGGGAGTTTCCTGAGGGCTTCGGCCTGTTAGGCTGGGAAGAGATGTTAAGAAAAACAGGAGAACGGCTTAGCGTATCCTGCCGCGATACTGCAGGGCTTCCTGCTGTCTCATTTAGCTGCGAGGACAAAGGGCAATACGAGGTAACGGCGGAGAACTCAAACCAGGTCTATAAAAGCAGGAGTATCGGATTTGAAAAGGTATCCCGCACCGGCAAAGAGGTGGGCTGCGGCGCTTATAAATACTTCAGCGGTCTTATATCCATCGACAAGCCCTTATGAAAGAATATTCTACTGAAGAGTATATCCGGCTTGCAGAGCGGCCTGCCGAAGGAAGCGGCCCAGATGGTAATCAGTGCTGCCGGACCGGGGAGATCGCAGTCACCAAAAGTAATTTCTTGAGGCTCAAGGGCAGGCTTGAAAAAGATTTCGGCCTGTCCGTCAAAGAGGAGTTAGGGCTTTTCCCGGTGAAAGATATCATACCTCGGTGGCTAAGTTACGTTCGCGGCATTAACAAAAGGCTATCGGCCTTCGGCAAGGGGCTTTGCGTAGATGACCGGGTTTTGGCCTCCCTTTTATTGAAGTTAAGCCGGATCAAAGACGATAGCAGGTATGAGCGCGCACAGCTACAAAGGGCCCTGGGCCTGATATGCGAAGATACCTTTACCGGGCCATATTCTATAGTAGTGGATCTCCTGCACTACTGCAATACCGATTGCCTGCATTGCTGGCTGCACTCGCCACAGAATCCGCATAAAGACCCCGACTACCTCAAGGGGAAAATGAGCCTGGAGATGTTTAGAGGCATAGCAGAAAGCGCCGGCAGGATGTCTGTGCAAAAAATCTGCCTATTGGCTAACGGCGAGCCCCTGATGCACCCGAATATCAAAGAGATAGTCGGGGTGTGCCGGGATAACGGCCTGGAGTTTGAGACTATAACCAACGGTTTTTTCTTGGATGAGGAGCTGGCAAGATACATGCTGGATTCAGGGGCCACCTTTATTACTTTTAGCCTTCCCGCGGCTACGCCATCCAGCTATAAACAGGTATGCCCACGCAGCCCCGAAAGCGATTTTCACAGGATATCGGAGAATATCAGGTTTTTGAGCTCTTATAAGAAGGAAAAAGGCAAGAAGACCGAGATCCACATGACCCACGTTATACATAATTTAAACTGCAAAGACCTTTTTGGTTTCGTAGAGATGGATATGAGGTTGGGGGTGGACGCGGTACTGTTCAAGATTATACTGCTTGATGAGCAGAATAAGTTTCTTAAGCTAAGCAGGGAGCAGGTCGATTATTTAAGAAACAACATGCCCAGGGCAGTCAAGCAGCTTAAAGACAGCGGGATACGCACGGACGAGCTCTCCGGCGTATACCTGGATTCCTACGAACAATCGGAAGGCAGCAGGACCCACGGGATGTTCGCGCGGCAGGGTTGTTTTACCGGATGGAGTTTTTGCAATATCCAGCTTGACGGGGAGGTGCTTTTTTGCTGCGGCAATAAGATGGTAGACAGCCTGCGCAATTACAGTCTGGAAGAGATATGGTTCTCCGAAAAATACAATCGTTACCGCGTGGCCGCCAAGCATATGAAGGATAACAGGGATGTCGAATTTTGCCGCGGTGAGAAGCTTTATGACCGGCAATGCGATTCCTGCGAGAACGTCAACGAACACAATCATATTGTCAAATACCTTCAGGAGAACCAGCTTGAAGAGTTCATCTAACCGATAAATGCCAGATAATCAGTTTGAGCTGAATAAGGGGAAACTCAGGCTTGCGGTCTTCCCGGAAAACGGGAGGGTGTCCATATTTTGGGCAGGCACCGAAATAACCAGAGACACGGGGCTTGCCAGTATAGTCGGCCATAGCGCAGGCGACAGCTTTTATTCCGAAAGGGCCTCTTGGCAGGTAAACGATTTCGGTCCGGACAGGGTAAGCTTGCTTTTGAAATGGAAAGATCAGGATTTCATCCAGAGCTGGGATATCTCTATCGTTGACCAGGAAACATTCACTTGGAAGGTCGGCTTTATTTGCCCGGGAAAACCGCTTGTCAATAGGCACGAGATAGGCCTTAAACTTTATACGGATTACCAACGGTGGTTCAGCGTAACCAAAAACAGTTTTTTCCCTAAGATCGGCAAAGATGACACGAGCTGGAAGAAGATCAGCTCCGACGAGCTGAAGTCTTATTATTTGGGTGTAAGCGGGCAACATACCGGGCCCGGCAATCCTGCCTTGATCTTTGAATTCAGCGATGTCCCTTATCCGGCTTACCCCAAAATATTGAATAGCCATTATCATGATAGCCTGAGAGCTCTGTTCGCTCTGGTAAAGCCGGTTTACGACTCGACTGGTTCGAGCCCCGGTAAACAAGACAATATTTTTTCCTGCCGTGTCAGCTTGATCGAAGATATGGTCCGGTTCAAGGCGTACGTTGAAACCAACCGGAAAAAGGGGAGGTTTGAGTATCTCTGGCGCCGGTATCTGGAGCATTATAGCAAGGGGGGCTTTTTTTACGCCTTTAAGCGAGGCTCAAAATACATATATTATATTCTGGGGTTAACGCCGGTCCTTAACTCCTTCTCGCCTTCCAAGCTATGCTACTTTTTCATCAATACGTTCTCGCCGTCCAACCTTTATTTTTCTTTACTTGGCATATTTTACAGGTCTACAAAAAACAAAGAGTCCATCGAGGCGGGGAGGCTGCGCCTGGTAGCGGATTCCGAAAACAGGTCTGTGCAGATCTTCTGGGATAACTCGGCCGTTACCAGCTATAACGGATTTGTCGGTTCCTTTAGCGAGCAGATGATTGTCCCGCAGCACTTTTATACCAGCTATGCTTTTTGGGAGGTGAAAAAGCCTTCCAAACGCCAAATTACCATTACTTTCCGCTGGCCCGGGATAGCCTTAATCCAGACATGGAGCATATTATTGGAAGATGAACACACGGTCAGCTGGTCGGTTGAATTAAAAGCCTGGCGTAATATGCGTCTTTTGGAAGTCGAATCCGGGATCCTGGTCCCGGCAGCGCATTTTAGCCGCTGGATGAATTCCTGGGAACAAGGGGTTTTCCCCAAAATAAACGCCAAGGAAAACAAATGGGTGGATATCCCGTTACACAATATTTATTCTGATTCGCTTGGGGTCAGTTCAGATACAGGCAGCGAGCGTCTTCCCAGCGTGTTATTTGAGTTTGGTTCCAGTTATGAAGATGCGGTTGTCAAGCCGAAGATCCGCAACAGCGATTGTTTTAACCAGGCCCGGTTTATTATGGCCCAGGTGTCTTCAAGCAAAAAGACAATCAGGCTTAAGAAAAAGAAGGGATGCCCGGTATTTTCGGCTAAGGTAAAAATACTGCAGGAAGCGGATCTGCCGGGTTATATCGCCTTCGTAAGAGAAAAGCTATATCGACAACGTCTGCCTTTTATAGAAGAAAAGGCCAACAGGAAATATCTTGCCCAGCCGCTGTTGCCGGTAGACGTAGTCTTGGCGAACATGCCGTGGAGCAAAGACGGGCTATGCGGGGTGCGCGCAGGCTCGCGCTGGCCGCATATGAAGAATGAGACAGAAGAGGCTTACCTGCCTTTTCCGTTCTTTTTGGCCTATACCGCTTCCCTGCTTTTGGCAAACGGGATCAAGGTCAGGGTTATCGATGCCATCGCCGAAGAGATGGAAGAGGAGGCATTCGTAAAACTGATAAACGAGCTGGCGCCCCGGCTTCTTATTGCGGAAGTCTCCACCCCTTCCCTGGATAACGATTTGGCCCTGCTAGGGCGCATAGACCGTTGCCGGACAAAGATAGCGGTATGCGGGCTGGATTATAATATCCGCCAACCGGAGTTCCTAGTCAAGAATCCGCGCATCGATTTCTCCATGTTTGGCGAGTATGAGCGAACGGCGCTTGAGCTATTCAGGGAGCTGTCCGGGGCCGGAAAATTTAATACCGTAAAAGGTTTAGTCTACAGGGATAATGGCGCGGTCAAGGTAAACTCCTTGCGGCCCCTGCTGCAAGAACTGGATTCCCTGCCTTGGCCGCTGCGGGAACAGCTGCCCATGGATAAGTATATCGATGCCCCCGGTAATATCGCCACCCCAAGCGTGCAGATGATCGCCAGCAGGGGCTGCCCTTTCAGCTGCATGTTCTGCGCCTGGCCGCAGCTGATGTATAACGGCAATCAATACCGCATGCGAGGCCCAGAGGGCATCGTGGATGAGATGGAGCATCTGGTCAAGGAGTGGAAGTTCAAGTCCGTGTACTTCGATGACGACACCTTTAACATCAACAAAAATAATGTCATCCAGATATGCCGCCATATCCAGGAGAGGGGGCTGAAGATCCCCTGGGCGATCATGGCCCGGGCCGACACCATGGATGAAGAGATGCTTATGGCGATGAAAGAGGCAGGACTTTTCTCGGTAAAATACGGAGTGGAGTCCGCCGAGCAGAAGCTTTTGGACAACATCAAGAAAGGCATGAATCTGGCCAAGGCGGAGAAGATGATCCGCTTCACGAAATCGCTGGGGATAAAAACGCACCTTACCTTTACTTTTGGGCTGCCGCAGGAGACTAAAGATACGGTAAGCAAAACAATCGATTACGCCATGAACCTTGATCCGGATACAGTACAGTTCTCCATACTTACGCCTTATCCTGGCACGGAGTACTTCAGGCAACTGGATGTCGGAGGCTACATTGTATCAAAGGACTGGTCCTCTTATGACGGCGCTTATAAGAGCGTTATCAGGACCGATCATCTTTCGCCCGGCGACTTGGAACAGGCCAAGATTGAAGCGCTGCGCAGATGGAAGCGCCATAAGCGCCTGCGCAGGAGCCTTATCTCTATGCCTTTTGATCCGGAGTTAAAGAGCGCGTTCAGGAATCACTTGCGGACTAAAGGGTTAAGGGGAGCGCTGGCTAAAACAATACGCTATATTTTTACTTTGGGCTAAAATGCTGAAGCTATCCAGAGATTACCTGGACATAAAGAAGCTCGTCAGAAACAGCCTTGATGTGATCGGCATATTCGACGGGGAATACGCTTTTCGCGGGCCCGATTGCGTGCAGATCGACCTTACCAATAAATGCAACAATAACTGTATCGCCTGCTGGTGTAATTCTCCTCTTCTGTTGGATAAGGCTACGCCGCCAGAGGAAAAAGAAAAGACCCTGGATTACAAGGTGACGATAAGCCTGATCGATACGCTTGCCAGGATAGGCACGCGCGAGATCTATTTTAGCGGCGGGGGAGAACCCTTGATGCATCCGCAGGCACCAAACATCATCTCCTACGCCAAATCCAAGGAAATAGCCTGCCATCTGCATACCAACTTTACCCTTATGGACGAGGAGAAGCTGCGGGTCTTTAAGGATATAAAGCTTGATCATATCGTGATCAGCCTCTGGGCGGCAACTCCCGAGACTTACGTCAAGACCCATCCCAATAAGGGCATTGCGGATTTTGAAAGGATAATCGGGCTGCTAAGGTCTCTTAACCGTTCCAAGGATTCCTGGCCGCAGGTGCGTCTTTATAATGTCATCTCAAATATCAATTACAAAGAGTTCATCCAGATGGTAGAATTGGCCCTGGATACGGGTTGCGAAAGCGTAGAGTTTACGGTAGTCGATACCATCCCTGGCCGTACGGAGCAACTGCTTTTGAATAATGCACAGGTCCAGGAGCTGCGCGATTCCTGCCTTCGGGCAAAAAAGGAGAAGAGATATTATTGGCCAAACGGCAAGCCCCGGATCTCCAACTTCGACCATTTCCTGCGCAGGCTTACCAGCGTCCACCAGGAAAACGCGGAGTACGATAAGGGCTTCCTTGATAATATCCCCTGTTATGTGGGCTGGCTGTTTGCCCGCATACTGGCCGACGGAAACGTCAACTCCTGTTTAAAATCTCACCGCATGCCGATAGGCAATCTCTATCAAGAAAGCTTTGAAAGCATCTGGAACGGAAAAAAGCAGCGCGCCTTCAGAAGGGCCGCTTTAAATATGAAAAAGGACGCCGGCGTATTCTCCATGATCGGCAACGATCCCAATAAAGAAATCGGTTGTTACAAAAGCTGCGATGACCTGGGCAGGATAATGCTTATGCACGAGAAGATCCAAAAGCTTACACCTGCCCAGAAAAAAACACTCATGTATGCCGCAAGGATCAAGCGGCTGCAAAGGATGATTTTTAGAAGGAGCCGATGAATCCATGATAAAACCGGCTTTTTGCTGTTTTGGCATAGTTGACGAATGTTTCCTGCGCTGCAAGATGTGCGAGAAGTGGAAGCCGGACAGCTCCATCGCCGGCAAGAAAAGGCCGACGCTCCAGAATTGGAAGCGGGCGATAACGTCGCTACGCACTATCGTTGACGAAGGATTTTTGATCAACTTCGGGGGAGGAGAGGCGCTGCTGCTGGAGGGGCTTTTGGGGCTGGTCAGGCACGCCTATGAACAGGGGTTCAGGACCAATATCGCCTCTAACGGCTACCTAATTGACGAAAAGACGGCCAAGGAGATCGGCTCATCCGGGCTCTCCAGCATTAATCTGTCGCTTGACAGCATGAAGGCTAAAACCCACGATTATCTCAGGGGCGTGGAGGGGGTATATGAGCGCGTCATGCGCAGCATCGAGTATCTGGACAAGTATTGTCCGCCTGACTTTGAGATAATCATATGTTCTGCGATCTATGACATCAATATGAAAGAAGTTGTGGAGATAGCCGAATGGGTCAATCGTCACCCTAGGATAAAATGGATATATTATATGGCCGCGATGCAGCCGAATAATACGGGTTCAAGCCGTGATTGGTACAAGGAAGATTTCAGCTACCTCTGGCCGAAGGACAAGATAGCCATAACCGCGGTCATCGATGAGCTGATACGGTTGAAGAACAAAGGCTTTAAGATAAACAACCAGCTCTGTCAGCTGGAGGCCTTTAAGAAGTACTTCAATTACCCCGATCGCTTCGTAAAAAATACACCCTGCAATCTTGATCAAGCCGTGCACGTGGCTTCCGTAGGGGATATCTATATCTGTTATGAGTGGGCGCTCCTGGGCAATATCATGCAGGATGATCTGGCCTCGGTCTGGTATTCTCCGGCAGCGGATAAGGCCAGGCAAGATATAAGAAATTGCAAAAAGAACTGCCACCATCTTATCAACTGTTTCTTTGAGGGCGATTATCCGTTCATCGTGGCTGATAGTAAAGAAGCTAAAACCTAAAAGCGTTCGAGGAGATATCATGACAACGACAAAACTGCTAAGACCTGGATTCTGCTGTTTCGGGATCACCGATCAATGCATGCTGCGCTGCAAGATGTGCGAAAAGTGGAAGGACGATATTTATGTCAAAGACCGCCAGACCGCGCCGACGCTAGAGCAATGGAAACAATGCGTGGCTGACCTGGCCCAGATGGTGGAGTTCCCTTTTGAGCTGGATATCGGAGGAGGCGAGGCCCTGATGTTCGACGGCGTGCTGGATGTCGTGCGCTATAGCGTAGATAAGGGGTTTAATACCTCTATCGCTTCCAACGGCTTCCTCATCGATGAAGCGATGGCTCGGCGCATAGCGGCATCGGGCCTGAAAGCCATAAGCATATCCATGGACAGCTTAAAAGAAGATGTCCATGACTACTTAAGGGGCGTGCCGGGCGTCTATCGCCGGGCGATGAACGCCATTGATTATCTGCATAAGCATTGCGAAAATATCTATATCAACTTATGTTGTGTCTTTTACGAATTTAACCAGGAGACGATCCTGGATTTGGTCGAGTGGGCCAATGCCAACAAAAAAATAGGCACGATCAACTTTATGGCCGCGATGCAGCCGAATAATACCGCGCCCGAAAGAGACTGGTGGCATGGCCAATACGGGATAATCTGGCCGAAGCACACCGAGAGGACGTCTGAAATAATCCAAAAGATAATCGATTTAAAGAAGCAGGGATACCGCATAGGCAATCCCACAAGTCAATTAATGGCTTTTCAGGCCTATTACCGGGATCCGACGAAGTTTTTAAAAAGGAAGCAGTGCAATTTGGACAGGTGTGTTTTAGTCAGTGCGGTAGGGGATATATTTTTGTGCTATGACTACAGCAGGATAGGCAATATCAAGCGAGATCGCCTGATAGATGTGTGGTACTCTGAAAAGGCGGATAAGGTCCGCGAAGACATCGCCAGCTGCGCCAAGAATTGCCATCATTTGATAAACTGTTTCGACGAGTTCGAAAGGGATTTTCCGGGTTAATATTTATGAATAAAAACAAAGGGATCTTATTAGTCGAGCTTCCGCCCTGGGACCCCCGGACGCCGCCTTTGGGTATAGCGTACTTAGATGCCTGTCTTGAGCAGGAAGGGTTGGAGGTAAATATTTACGATCTTAATATTGATATGTATAAAGATGCCGGGGAAGAAGACCGCAAAGGCTGGGGCAACGAGGATCTATTCTGGTGGCTCAGCAAAGGGGCGGAAGAAAAAAACAAGCTTTTAGCCAGCAAATACGCCCAACGCATACTCTCCCATGGCTACAAGATCCTAGGGTTTTCCGCGACCATCCCGTCCTTGCCGTTTCTAAAACCGCTGTTGGAAGAGATCAAGAAAAAGTCAAAGGATACGGTAGTCATCCTTGGCGGACCGGCCATGTTTTTCAAGCAAACCAGATGGCAGTATTATAATAGGAGATACGTTGACTATATTGTCATCGGAGACGGAGAGAAGGCGCTGATCGATCTGATGCGCAGGCTTAAGGGTAATAGCCGCCTCGCTTCTTTATCCCACGGCCTTAAGAGAAGCATCGACCGCAGAAAGTCATGTATCGTCGGCACTACGGTAATGGACCTGGACAGCTTGCCTTTCCCGAGTTTTAAGCACTACGACCTTTCCCTGTATACCGAGGGCACAAAAAGCACGGATTTTACCCTGCCCATGCTTTTTAGCAAAGGCTGCACCAGAAAATGCACGTTTTGCAGCGACAGGGTATTATCTTATCCTTATCGTTGCCGCAAACCGGAACGCGTTTGCCAAGAGATGAAGTTTCAGATAGAAAAATACGCAAACAAGTGCTTCAGGCTCAACGACCTTTCTTTTAACGCAAACCTCATATTCCTGGATAAGCTTTGCGATTGCATTATCAGGGAAGGCATCAACGTCAAATGGTACGGACAGGCGCAGGTGCTTCCTTCGACCAGCAAAGAGTTGTTCGCCAAATTAAAGAAAGCCGGCTGTGCTCAATTTTCACTGGGCCTGGAGAGTTTTTCAGACCATGTTTTGGGGTTGATGAAGAAGGGCTACAGCGCTAAAGAAGCAAGCCAGTTCTTGAAGGACTCAAGCGAAGCCGGGATATCCAACCATATCGCGATTATCGTAGGATATCCGGGAGAGACAGACGAAGATTTTCAACAGACATTAAGGAATATAGAGATAAATGCGCCTTATATCGAGCGGATATGCAGCTTGAATATTTGCGGGATGCCTGTTGGGTCTGATTTTAGAGAGCACCCTCAGGAATACGATTATATTTATGATATTAATTCCGGCGATTGGGTAAGCAATGACGGGGCCAATAATTACCAGCTACGCAAGAGGCGATATAACGAAGTCATCATGTTTTGCAATAAATTGAAGATCCCGGTTGACGCATGCCTTGACCTGGCATGTTTCGAAGAGCACGAAGACAAGCGCGCCAAGGAAGGGAAAAGCAATGGGGCATGACAACGGACAGCTGCCAACTTATTGCTGCATCGCTTTACTGGAGAGCTGTTTTTTTAAATGCCGCATGTGTTATAAGGGCAGGGATGATATAAACTACCGCGATCCGCAGGAGCCTAAACTGGATGACTGGAAGCGTTTTATATCTTCATTGCGCCAGATGGTCAAAGGCAGCTTTCAGATAAACTTCGCCGGCGGCGAGCCTCTGGCGCGCAAAGAGACCCTTGAGCTTATAAGGCACGCATCTAGCGAAGGTTTTGAAGCGTTTGTAGCGACTAACGCGTACTTAATCGATGAAGAGATGTCGCAAAAGCTCGCTTGGGCTGGGGCATCCACCGTCAATATTTCGCTGGACAGCTTGCAGGAAGGCAAGCACGATTATATCCGCGGCACTGCGGGCGCCTATGCCAGAGTAATGCGTGCGTTAGAGCTGCTGGATAAGTTCGCTCCCCGGATCAAGGTGGGCATCTGCACGACGATAATGAGCTATAACATCGATGAGGCGGCGGATATCGCGCGCTGGATCCAGGCCAACGAGAAGATCGACGGCATGGGTTTTCAGGCGGTTACCCAGCCGTTCAGCACCCCCGAAGACCGTCTTTGGTGGAAGAATCCCGAGTACAGCCATCTATGGCCTCAGGACCTGGGGGCCGTAGACAGGGCGATGAACGAGCTGGCAGAGCTTAAAAATAACGGGTTTTCCAAGATCGGCAACCCCGTTTCTCAATTCCATGTTTACAAGGCCTACTTTCGCAGTCCCGATAACTTCATCAAGAGGCATAAATGCCACATTGATTCTACGGCAATAAACATCACTCCCCAGGGGGAGATCCGGATATGCTTTTATATGGGGCCGATAGGAAATATCAAGACCGATGATATCGGACGGGTCTGGTTTTCACAGAGAGCTGCCGATATCCGCCGAAAGATATCCGAGTGCAAACTTAACTGTCAGTCCATGGTCAACTGTAATTTTGACGACGCCCAGGATTATATCTGCTAAATGTTTATGAAAAACGAGCAATTGGATTTTGGTTCGGGACAAACAAGGGATATGCTTTTCAGGGACCCGGCAGCAGGCGTTGAGCTGGTGGCCGGCTATCTTGAAAAGCTGCCCTCAGACTGTCAGGCCCTGAATATCCTCGGGCAGTTATTCAGGGAACTGGGCAAGCTTGATAAAGCCAAGGACTGTTTTCAGAGAGCGCTTAAGATAAATCCGGAAGATCAAGCCGCGCTTTACGGACTAAGCGATATATTGCGCCAGGAAGGCGATTACCAACATTCGCGCGCCTTAAGCGAGAAAGTAATTGCCATAGACCCCGGCCACGGGTGGGCGCATTATAATTTAGGGTGCATATTCTTTGCGCTCAAGGATTTCAGGAGTTGCGAAAAAGAGTTTACGCTGGCTTTGGATATCTTTCCGCATGAGCTATCCATCTCTTTCGGCCTTGCCCAGTTATACGCCGCAGAAGGCAGTCAGCAGAAATGTATCGATGTTTGCGAGAGCCTTATTAAGAAGTTTGATGACCCAAAGCTGGCTCAGCGCACAGCTGATCTTTACAGCAGCCTCAAGCTTTTTGACAAGGCCATCCCCCTCTATGAGAAGCTGCTGGGGCTTAATCCTGACGACA
>CAZYCL010000005.1:0-18612 GCA_964645795.1 uncultured Planctomycetales bacterium | reverse complement strand
AGCTTCTCCAGCGCCTTGCCGACCTCTACAACAACCTTAAAGAATTTGACAAGGCCGCCGCCTTATACGAAAAGCTTATCAAGCAGGATCACAACAATAGCTTGCTACTCAAAGATCTTGCCGACATCTACAACAACCTTAAACAATTGGACAAGGCCATCCCCCTCTATGAGAAGCTGTTGGGGCTTAATCCTGAAGACACCGCTCTAATCCGGCACCTTGCCGACATCTACAACAACCTTAAAGAATTTGAAAAGGCCGCCGCTTTATACGAAAAGCTGCTGGAGCTAGACCCTGACAATACCGCTCTAATCCGGCACCTTGCCGACATCTACAACAACCTTAAACAATTGGACAAGGCCATCCCCCTCTACGAGAAGCTGTTGGGGCTTAATCCTGAAGACACCGCTCTAATCCGGCACCTTGCCGACATCTACAACAACCTTAAAGAATTTGAAAAGGCCGCCGCTTTATACGAAAAGCTGCTGGAGCTAGACCCTGACAATACCGCTCTAATCCGGCACCTTGCCGACATCTACAATAACCTCAAGGATTACGACAAGGTCATCCCGCTATACGAAAAACTGCTCAAATCAGACCCCGACAACACCCAGATTATCCAGAGGCTGCTGGGCAATTATCACGATCTTAATGACTATGATAAAACCATCCCGTTATACGAAAAGCTCATTAAGCAGGATCCCGGAAACACTGCGCTCCTCAAGCAGTTTGCGGATATCTGTTCGAAGGTCAATAAGCCGGGCAAGGCAGCCCTTTTATATGAAAAACTCCTCTTGGAAGGAGACCTGCGCAACCCCCAATTGGTCAAGGACGCTTTTTACGCGCATAAGCGAGCCGGGGCCGAAGGGGACACCCAAGGCCTGTATAATAAATTGTCAGAGCTTGTAAAAAACGACACCGATTATCTCTGTTTTCTCGGGGAGATCTTAAGAGAGCTTGATGAATTCTCTTTATCCCTGGCTGCGTACGAAAGGATGCTCGAAACCAGCCCTAAGAACGTAAACATAATGGAGGCGATGGTATCGCTTTATCGCCGGCTAAAAGGGGACGATGCCACGGCTGAGTTCTGCGAAAAGATCGTAAAACTTAATAACCGCAGCATGGTGGCCCTGGAGTGCCTGTCTTCGGTATACAACAGCAGGGGAGAGTACGCTAAGGCAGCCGTGTATTACGAAAAGATCCTGGAGATAAAGCCCAAAGACCTAATGGCCCTTTCCTGCCTGGTCAATGCCTACATGATCACTAAGCAGTTTAACCGCCTGCAGGAGATAGAGCAAAGGCTCAGGAAGGCCGTAACCCTCAATCCGCCGCATGCGTTTTCCCTGGAAGCGCTGGGAGAGCTCTGCAAACAGACAAACCGCGATGACGAAGCCGCAGATTTCTTTTTAGCCTGCAAGGAAGCAGACCCTTACTATAAAAACGCCTACATCGGACTGGGCCAGGTGTATCTTAAGCAGCGCAAGTTCGAAAACGCCATCAATGTGTTCGAAGAGGGGCTCAAAATGGTTGGCGAAGTGGAGCGTTTGAAAAAAGAGCTGGATTGGGCAGTTGCGGAGAAAAAGCGCTATGAGATCGCCAGTATTACCAGCGGCAAGGGCAGAAGCCTCTCGCAGGAAGAGATGATAAAGATAGCCAAGCCGCGATTCTGCGCCGTGGGGATCGTGCGACGTTGCAACTTTCGGTGCAAGATGTGCAATATCTGGGAGAACAAGCTTGAAAAAGAGCTCAGCGTAGAACAGTGGAAACAATTTCTCGTTTCCTTCCGCAATATCGCCGATAACCATTGCCAGATAAACTTCGCGGGGGGAGAGCCGTTCCTTAAAGAAGGGCTTACCGATATCATAAAGCTTGCCAGGGAGCTCGGCTTTGCCACCGCGGTCTGCACCAATGCTTATTTGATCGATGAGGAGACCGCAAGAAAAATCGGGGAATCGGGATTGCGGACCATAGCCCTTTCTTTGGATAGCCTTGTTGAGGAAAAACACGATTTCCTGCGGGGAGTAAAGGGCTCCTATGTCAGGGTAATGAGGGCGATAGAGCTCCTTCGCAAATTCGCACCCAAGACGGAGCTCAACCTCCTTACTATTTTGCTGGAAGCCAATATCAACGATGCCGTAGCGCTGGCAGAATGGACGCAAAAGAACGACAGTATCAATATGATCAATTTTTTAGGTTTAGTCCAGCCGCGAGGCAACGAAAAAGAAAGCGCCTGGTACGCTAACCAGGAGTATAAGCTTATCTGGCCTCAAGACCCCGGCCTATTGTGCTCGACGGTAGATAAGCTTATCGAAATGAAGAAGAACGGCTATAACAAGATAGGTAACCCCGTCTCCCAGCTGGCTAACTTTAAGAATTACTACACTAAGCCTAAGGATTATATCCGCAAGCGCATAGCATGCAACATGGGATATTTATTCTTGAGCATCAATGAAAAAGGGGACGTGACTTTATGCGAAGAAAGAGGGCCTATTGGCAATGTATTGGAACAAGATATAAAGGACATATGGTTTTCCGAAATGGCCAAGAAGGAGCGCGATGCCATAGGGCATTGCAACAAGAACTGCCATCAGGTCATCAACTGCTGTTATGAAGAAGAAGTATAGCTTGACTAGAAACCTGCTACTCATGATAATTTCGCTGTTTCTCACACTGTTGACAGCGGAAGCATTGGCCAGGGCATTCTCGATCGATAAGCCGTATTTCTCAAAACTCGCTTCTTCCAAGGCGTGGAGTTTGCCTCCAGAGTGGGAAGGGGGCCTTCCGGATGAGCTCTTCAGGCATTCTCCAAGCCTGGGTTATGAACTGGGAAAGAACTCGAGGCTTGGTACCAACTCTCTTGGGATGATGGATAAAGAGCGTACTGCAGAGAAGCCCAAAGACACGTTCAGGATAATCTGCGTTGGTGATTCCACTACCGCCAGCAGCGAATATACTCAGGTACTTGAGGGATTATTGAACGAGGGGAATTGCCAGAGGAAGTTTGAAGTTTGGAACAGCGGAGTCCCGGGTTATTGCCTTACTCAGTACTGCCGCGCGATACAGGAAAAGTGGATAAAATTTGATCCGGATCTCATTATCATCGGGTTTTCTCTTACCGATTTCGATCTTACTCCTGTTTTGGTCAAGGAAAACGGCGCTCCCGTAATCTATTTTCCCGATAAAGCCATCCGCGCAAGTTTTAATCCTTTTTTGATGGAGCACTCGCGTTTATACCGATTTATCATTGCCAGAAGCTTTCTGTCAGATAAATCCAGCGATAAAGCCAGCGATATATTTGAAGAATCTAAACAACATCTTGAGCAGGTAAATCACTTTTTGAGCAAAAAACGCCTGCCTTTTTTGTTGGTGATCCTGGGGTACACTAAAAATCTAAGCGCCTACGATCCGGGAGAAAAGGCTATTTATAAATATATTAAGGAGCTGGCGGCAAGAAATAGATTAAGGACTCTGGATCTGGTCCCGGTGTTTAGCGCCAATGACCCTGCCAGCCTGCAGCAAAACCCGGGGGATGATATACACTTTAACCGCAAAGGAAGCGAGCTTGTCGCACGTCAGATACACGGCTATTTGAAAAAAGAAAAGCTGCTGGAGCGCTTTAGCCGGCGATGAAGGTTTTATGAATTCCAGGTAGGTTTATCCGGGCCCATCTTGTTAAGTGGGTTCAAATGCTAAAAGTGAGGTGAAGCCGATGGAAGTCTTTGATTTTGGCGTTGGCTGGCCAGTGGAGAATGAAGAAGAAGAGCTCTTCATCAAGACGCTTAAAAACGAATGTGAAGCCCGCAAGATGAAGTTCATCTTTATTGACGATAAGGTATCGGCTGCGCTTTCCAACAAGATAAAAAAGGGAGAGTTTAAGCTTAAATTTTACCTGGATATGGCCTCGGAGACGTTCGACCCCAAGGATGAGTTTATCAAGTTTTCTTACGCCCTAAAGGATTCCGGCACCAGGATCGTAGCTGACCCTGACGACGTCAAGGCGGCGGCGGACAAATCCATCACGCATTTTGATCTGGCAAGGGCCGGGGTGCCCGTGCCTTTTACCATAGTTATCCGTAACTGGGAGCCGACGCGCAGGCTTACCGAAGAGGAAAAAGAAAAGCTTGGTTTTCCTTTCGTGATCAAGCCTGCCCTGGGTTACGGCCAGAAAGGGGTCAAGATCGTCCAGAGACAGAGTTTAAAGGAGATAGCGGAGGCCAGAAAATTCAATATGGGCGACAACTTTCTGTTGCAGGAATTTATCGAGCCCAGCGATATTGGGGGCGATGTGGCGTGGTTCAGGAATTTTCATGTGTTTGGAGAAGTTATCCCGTGCTGGTGGCATCCGGATACCCACGTCTACCGCCAGGTTACCATGCGGGAGATGGACGAACTCAAGCTCCTGCCGCTGGCACGGATCACCACCGAAATAGCGCGCGTTACGCGAATTGACTGGTTCTCATGCGAGATAGCGGTCAATAAAAATAACGGGAAGTTCATCGTCGTAGATTACATGAATGACCAGTGCGCCATCAACCCCCAATCCAAGCATAAAGACGGCGTACCGGATGAGCTGGTAGTGCATCTGGCCGAGAGGATCGTAGATAAGGCCTGGAACCATATAAAGGGGAGGTTTACCTTGAGCTACCGCGCGATATGGTTTCCTAAGATACAGGTAAGGGACCAGAATGTATAAAGCCAGGCCCCGTAAACCCCGGCGTCTCCAGTTACAGGATACCATCGGCGTAATCGCCCCTGCCTGGTCTTTTAACCCCGCTAAATTCAAAAAAGGCGTTGAAAAGCTAAAAGGTATCGGCTTTAAGGTAAAATATCAGCATTCGATCTTTAACAAGTACTGGTCCATGGCCGGCCATGACCGGGAAAGGGCCATGCAGATCAACTCCATGTTTGCCGACAAGGAGGTCAAAGCCATACTTTGTGCGAATGCCGGCTACGGCTCTTTAAGGACCATCCCCTATTTGGATAAAGAGCTGATCAGAAGAAACCCAAAAATATTTATAGGTTACAGCGATATTACCTCACTCCTGTGCTATCTCTACAAGACGACCAATATGCTGGTATTCCACGGCCCCGTAGTGGCAGATGAGATTTATGAAGGGATGAATTCTATTACCCTCGATTACCTTTTAAATGCAATAATGCAGACCCGGCCGTTGGGAGAGTTGCAGTTTTTGGGATTGAAGTCTTTAAGGCCGGGCAAGGCAACAGGGGTCCTGGCGGGAGGGAACATGTCCCTGTTGGTCAATACCATTGGCACGCCATACGAGATAGACACCGACAATAAAATACTATTTCTTGAAGAGATCGGAGAAGACCTGGAAGTAATAGACAGCTACCTTATGCAGTTCAAGCTCTCCGGAAAGCTTAAAAAGGTCAAGGGTATTGTTTTTGGCAGGATGATCGATTGCGTAGACCGTTCCGGAGACAAATACAAGATGCGCGATGTGCTCGGCGACATCCTGGCCGGAATAGATGTCCCGGTTATCTACGGGTTCCCATCCGGGCATATGGTCCAGGGTGACATCAATATAACTTTGCCCCTTGGGGTTTCGGCTACCATTGACGCGGAATCCCCAAGATTGATCATTAACGAATCCGGCGTAATTTAACGTGGCAAAAGACAAGCTAATCCATAATATCCTGTTGGCCCTGGCTGTATTTGCCATAAGCCTGATAGTATTGGAGGGGCTCTGCGCGCATTATTTGAGAAAATACAAGATATTCGAAAGGTTAAGCGATCCGCCTATTGGTCGCCAGGATAAGGATCTGGGCTGGGGTTTTATCCCGGGCTCATCCGGAGAGAGAGTCACTTCTGATTTTACGGCGCAGTACTCTATAAATTCAATAGGGATCAGAGACAAAGAGGTTGTTTTCGTCAGGCAACCGGGGGTATTTCGGATACTGGCTCTGGGAGAATCGAACTTATTCGGGCAGGGGGTAAATTACGGAAACAGGTTCTCGGAAATTATCGAAAACAGCCTTATAAATGTGGAAGTGATAAATATGGGGGTTTGGGGTTACGGGGCAGACCAATCGTTGCTGCAGCTGGAGAGGGATGGCTGCAGATTCGATGCGGATATGGTAGCGCTGTTTGTCATGAATGATTCATTTAAAAGATGCATGTACTCTCGGTTTATGGGCAGGTCCAAGCCGCGCTTTGTTGCCGACAGCCAAGGCAGCGGGTTGGTGCTGGAAAGAATGCAGAATGCCGGAGCCGATACCTCAAGAAATCCTTTGGCCAAAAGCAAACTACTAAGATTGATCGCCAAAAGTGCTCAAGTATTTGAGTCAAGACGTTCAGGTCAAGAGTATGACAAAAAGCAGATGCGCAAGACACTGCTCGCAATCGAAGAATCACGCAAAGAAGCGGCTGGCCAAGATGACCCCAGGCTTGCGTATTTGCTCTTGGAAAGATATAAGGCTGTTTGCGCAAAACGTAAGCTCGGCCTGGTCTTAGTGCACTTTGATTATCCGGGGCTTGATTATCTCGGTCCAATTTGCCTGGAACTGGATATTGATTATCTGGATTTGGGGCAAGTCATAGAGCTGGCATCAAAAGTCAGGAGAACTACATTCAACTTGGATTTTCACCTTAACGATTTCGCTCATAAGGTGCTGGGAGAGCATATCAGCGGTTATTTATCCGGCAAATTTGGCCTGGAAATAAACCCGGATTATAGCTATGAATTTGCTAAACAGTCCGACTTTCGGAGCCAGGAATTGAAGCAGCCGCTAAATTCCGCGATCTGCACAAAGGAGAATAAATGATCCATGAAAAGAGGGCAATCGTCATTGATTTGGATAATACTATCGCTCAGGCTAAGGGCGAAAATCAGGAGTACATAGACCTGAAACCGAACCGCAAGGTCGTCGGAAAGCTCAAAGAGTATAAAAGGCAGGGATTCTATATTATAATAACCACCGCCAGGAACATGCGGACATTCGGCGGCAACATCGGCAGGATAAACGCCGTGACCTTGAAAACAATATTCGCATGGCTTGACAAATACCGCATCCCTTATGATGAGGTGCACGTTGGAAGGCCCTGGTGCGGTTTCGAAGGATTCTATGTCGATGACCAGACCATAAGGCCGGACGAGTTTACCAAGCTCTCATTGGAACAGATACACAAGCTGATAAACAAAGAATAGGGGCCGCAGGGCATGGAAGACAGGGTCTTGGTCTTTGTCCCGGGTTACAATATTTCAAAAACCATAAAATCCGCTATTCTCAATCTGGCGGCGTTAAGGCAGCAAATACCTTTTGATGCCCTTTACGTAGATAACCACAGCAGCGACGGTTCTGCCGAGATAGTAGAAAAAACGGTCCAGGAAGAAAAGCTCTCCTTCGTTACTATAATAAGAAACAAAGAGAACCTGGGCTATGGCGGTTCCCAGAAAGTAGCCTTTAATTACGGTTTTTCAAACAGATATGATTACTTGATCGAGTATGACGGAGATCTGCAATACCCGCATGAAGAAATACCCAATCTTTACTCAAAGATTAGGTCTGGGCAATACAGTATAGTATTCGGTTCAAGGATTACGGATGCCCGCAACCTGCAACAGATGCCGAAATGGAAGGCAGCCGGCAACAGGGTGTCGAGCGGATTGTTCAGATGGGCGCTGACCCTGAAGGTCTCCGAGATACACACGGGCTTCAGAATATATGATTTAAGGAAAATAAAAGATGCACGGCTTGATAGGTGCCACGATGACTACAGGTGGACCATGGACAGCGTTATGGAAATATTAAAGGTCAACGACAGCTTTTCAGAGATACCGGTCAAAGCCTTATACCATAAAGATGCCAGCTCTCCGCCGCTTACCAAGGTCTTTACCATACTTTCCTATATGTGCTGGAGGGCGTTAAAGTATAAAATCAGAAGGTTGATGCGCAGAAGTTAGGCTGGTTATTTTATCTTAAACAACTTATACTTTCCGGCCAGCGTACCCGCGGTAGCCAGGGGGATAGCGTTTTTGAGCTCGAGATTTGAGCAGTCCTTGCATAAGACAAAATCCGCATCCGCCATATCCCTGACGAATCGATATCCAAACCTCCTGTCAACGGCAGCAAGATAAGAATAATCTTCATAGTCAATAAAAGAAGCATAAAAGCAGCCGTAATCATCGGCGTCTTCGGCTAAATAAACCTTTGATCTTAAAGGAAGATGCCGGGAAAAGTCGTCCGTCGTACAGTATTTATAATTATACTGTCCTGAGTACGCTACTCTTTTTTCCGGATCGGCCAATCTTACGAATCCGGTCAAAAATAATACCGAAGCTAAAGAAAATATTACTACATTAGCGTTTATACGCGGCAAGAGCTTATTGAATATATCGGTAAGAAACCCGTAAATAAAATATATATAAACGAAATAGAATGCCAGGAAGTGTCTGTATTCCGAGTCCTGGTGGCCCTGGATATTGTAGAAGAAAACGTAAAACATCTCCGAGACAAGAAACATGATAAGCCAGAAAACCTCCCGCTTCTTATAGGCCATATATATTACTATCTGGTAAATCAATATATTTATCCACCAAAAAGGGGACTTGTTCATGACAATATAATTATCGGAAAACCTGAAAGAGGTAAAGCTCTTGTATATAGCCAGCAGCAGGTTTTCCGGTGCGCCAAAGTCCGTATTCGTATTGGCGTGGTCCAGGTCCCATACTAAACGCTTTAGATCGCCGGCCAAGGCAACCAAGTAGTAGATTAAGAATCCGCAGGCCAAAATTACCCAGAACCTCCAGATATAGGCCCACCGGTTTTTCTTGGCTATAAGGAAATAAATCGTCAATAGCAGCCCTGAGACCGCCATTAGCGGATAACTCACATTTTTAACCAAGAACAGCAAGAATACCATGAGGGCGAGACGGATATTGTATTTTTCGGGGGCCTTATCGAACACGGACAGGTAAATAAAGAATATAGAGCAGAGCAGGAAAAAACTCAAATCCACATAAAAGGAAGCCAGCAGTTCGATAAAGAAATATTGGCTTAATATGAAAAAAGTCAGGACAAAAGCGCTTTCGGGCCGCATTATCTTAAGCAGGGAATGGAACAAGATCACAAGCAGCAGCATATTGAATAAGACGCTCGAATAAAAGAACGTGAACTGAGAAGACCCAAAAGCCATCAGGAAAGGCGCCGGCCTGTATATCAGTATTTTGTCGGGGAAGCTGTCAAGATAGAGAAGGTAAGCTGTGGGAAGATCAAGTTTCTTGAGCAGGTCCGTGATAACTACTGCCTTCGTGTAGTACTCATAATAATGGGCGCAGTAGAGCCCACCGTAAGATTTTAAGTAAAAGTAATAAAATATAGATATGGCCGCTGCGATAAGAAATAAAAGAATGAAATATGGCTTGGCTGGTTTGTCGGTCATATTTTTCCGGATTCTTTACACAGAATAGGGGTAAGCAAGCTTCGCTTAAAATGTATTTTATCACGACAGCCTTTAATAAACCAGCCCTATTGCGTAAAAAGCCCTCCTCCTGGGCAGCGTTAATGCGGCGTTTCTTAAAAACGCCAAAGGAAAATAAAATATCCGGCCTGATAAATATTTCTCTCATGAAACGATTTATGTTATAATTTAAAAGAAATTCAAATGCCGAAAATGCCCCGAATATCCGACGTTACCGGGAGTCGTCGTCAATTTTTAAACTTCCCGGATCGCTTCCTTAATATCAAGGGCCAAGCATATGATATGCGCAAAATGCGTATCGCCGAGGAGTAAGCGGGGCATCGGGCTCCGGGCCGATGTATGAGGCTGCCGGCAAACAGAGAAGTTGTTTATAAAAAAGCGCTTGCGCTGTTTTTCGGTATTATTTTCTCTTTTATGCTGTTGGAGTTTGGCTTACGTACGGGAGGTTGCATTTTTTCCTCTCTTCAGGAAAGCAAAAACAGGCTCCATCTTTCTAAGAATGGCACCTATCGTATTTTGTGCCTGGGAGAATCTACTACTGCAGGCCAGTATCCATGCATACTTGAGGAGATCCTGAACCGGAGCAATATGGATGTCAGATTCAGCGTGGTAGATAAAGGCATGGTGTCTGCGAATTCCGCGGACATTTTGAGCAAAACAGAGTCTTACCTCGAAGAATATCATCCTGATTTGGTAGTGGCGATGATGGGGTGCAACGATAAGCAGGTGGCCTATTATAAAGATATCCCCGGCCCTGATGTGGGGGCGTCCCGGCACCTGCGTACCTACAGGCTCGCCCGGCTCGTATACAGGAGTATCCAAAATAAGATTGGGAAGAAAGGCATATACAGCCAGCAGATAATAGATAAGGATGTCCCTTCTGTAAACAGCATAGGGCTGGATCTTGGGAAGGATCTGGAATATCTGACCTCAGTATTTTCTTTTCGGGATGAAAACAGGTTCCTGCAGGCTGAAGAGCTGTTCAAAAAGGCCGCTGGCCTTAACCCCCGCAATGGCAACATCTACGTCGCATTGGCACTCCTTTACAGCAGGCAAAAAAAATTCCTTCAGGCCGAAAACGCCTTCAAGGAGGCCGTGAAAATCGACCCTAAAAACGACAACGTTTACATCGGATTGGGCTGGCTTTATCTTGACCAGTATAAATTAGCCGGGGCGGAAAGCTACTTCAAGAAGGCCAGGGAGCTGAACCCTAAGAATTATACAGTGTATTTTGCGTTAGGTTGTCTTTATGGAGAGCAAGGCAAATTACCTGAGGCAACGAATTGCTTTAAGAAGGCCATCACCCTAAGCCGCAAGGCAAGTCACATCTACCTTACATTGGGGCATATTTATCAACAACAAATAAAACCCATCCATGCCGAGAATGCATTCAAGAAGGCTATAGAGGTGAACCCTGCGAATACCTTTGCTCATTTTACATTAGGGTGTTTTTATCGAGACCAGAAGAATTTGGCCGAGGCAGAAAAGCATTTCAAGAAAACCTTGGAATTAGACCCTAAGGGCGAATATGCCAACTATGTTTATCCTGAGCTGGGGTGGATTTATTATAGCCAGGGCAAATTCACCCAGGCCGAAGAAGTGCTCAAGACAGCCATAGAATCAAACCCTAAGAATGATAACGCCTATGCGGCGCTATCATTCTTATACGAAAAAACAGGGAGGACGGAATTAGCAAAGGAATGCGCCGGGAAGCTGAAGAAGGTTACAGCAAGATGCCTTCCGGCCACGGTCAGCAACTACCTCAGGCTAAAAGAGATATTGGACAGAAGAGGGGTGAGGCTGGCTTGCGTTCAATACCCCATGCGTTCAATAGAGCCGCTGAAGGACATCTTCAGGGGCCGGGAAGGCAGCGTAATATTCATAGACAACGAAAAGGTCTTTAAGGAGGCCGTCGGAAGAGACGGTTATAAGGCGTATTTCCTGGATATGTTCGGCGGCAACTTCGGCCACTGCACAAATAAGGGCAACCGGCTCCTGGCTGAGAATATCGCGCAAGCCCTATTAAAAGAGGTTTTTAAAGACAGGCGCATCAGGCAATATGAATACCGAGGAGAATACTGATGATATGCACAAAATGCGTTCTTCCGGAGAGCAAGCCGGATATCTGGCTTAACAGGGACGGCGTTTGCAATATATGCCTGGAGTCCGAAAAAACAAAACAATCAAAAGCCGCTTTCCTGGAGACAGATTTTGTTAAAATATTGAATAAACATAAAAGCAGAGGAGAGTATGATTGTTTGGTAATGTCTAGCGGCGGCAAAGACAGCACCGCCGCCTTATATTACACCAAGAAAAGATACAGGCTCAACCCGCTGGTTTTTACATTTGATAACGGCTTTGAAACGGAAGAGGCGATGGAGAATGTCCGTAATGCCGTAGAAATACTGGGAGTGGATTTTTTGTTTTTCAGGTCCAATTTTATGAAGAATATATTTGCGAAGATCCTTAATGCGGGTTCAAAAGCCGTTTTGTGTCATGTGTGCTCCATATGGTATATGGATTTGGCTTTTAAAACCGCAGCCAGATACGGCATCCCGATAATCGTCGCCGGCTGGACCAAAGGGCAGTACGGAAAGTATCCGGCGGCCTCCAAGGGCGAATACGCCCATTGCCAGCCGGAGTTCGCATCTATGACTATGGCCACGAAAGAATTTGTGAATAAGCATCTGCGAGGCGACCCTCAATATAAGGAGTTTCCTGAAAGCATGGAAGAGGTATTAAAGAAGGCGCAAAAAAGGCATAAGTGCATTGTTCTGTCCCCTCATTGGTTCCTGCCGTATGGCGCGGATATTTATGTAAAGACAATAAAGAAAGAGCTCAGATGGCAGCCGGCAAAATCGAGTTACCCGGCCGGTTCAACGAATTGTTCATTAAATTTCCTGTCGGTTTATAACTCAATAAAATATTACGGGTACACGCATTACCATGTCGAGATGAGCAAGCTTATACGGCAAGGACTCCTGACCAGGGAAGAGGCATTAAAAAGTCTGCAAGCGGATTTTTCCAAGGAAACGCTAAGCTCGGTTGCGGAAAAGTTGGGCTATTGCCTTGAGCGGGAAAATTGATTAAAATGATGCCAAAGGCGGTAAAAACTGCAGTTCTGTTCATTCAAAAAATACTGATCGCCGTATCATTAAGCTTTATTTATTTTCTGGGTTTCGGGATAATCTTTCTGCTATACCTGATATTCAAACGCGAGGCAATCTTCGGCCAGCAGAAAAACCGTTATTCCTTCTGGAATAGGGCCGCTGATTACGAAATGGGAGTTGATGAATCGGCAAGGCAGTCTTGAGCAAGAGGAGGATATTGGGTGAATAAAATAGCGTATTTAATCAAAGAGATGTTTTATCTTATCAAAAAGCATAAACTGTATTTTTTGTCTCCTTTGCTGCTTATGCTTGTGGTTTTAGCGTTTCTGGTCTTCTATATCGGCCCCAGCGTTATTATATCCTTCATTTATGCTGGTTTTTAGCTCGATCGGCTCGTAATCAATGAATATATTAGGCGTATCCTGCTTTTATCACGATTCAGCCGCCTGCCTTATTAAAGACGGCAAAATACTCGCCGCCGCCTCTGAAGAAAGGTTCAACCGCAAAAAGAACTCACCCGATTTTCCCATTAACGCCATAAACTTCTGTCTTCAGTCCGCAGACCTATGCGTTCACGATATCGATTACGTGGGGTTTTATGAGCTGCCATTCTTGAAGTTTTACAGGGTCATCCTGAGCCACCTAAGGGCTTATCCTTTTTCTTTCCCCGGCTTCCTGAATACAATGCCCTCCTGGTTGCAGGAGAGGCTCATAATGCCGCTGGTATTTAAAAGAGAGCTGGGATATGAAGGAAAGGTTTTGTTTATCAAGCACCACTTGAGCCATGCGGCAAGCGCGTTTTTACCCTCAGGTTTTTCAGAAGCGGCTATCCTGACCGCAGACGGTGTGGGGGAGTGGGCGACGACGAGCTGCGGTTTTGGCAGGGGCAATAAAATAAAAATAGTCAAAGAGATGCTCTTCCCGGATTCGCTTGGGTTATTGTATACGGCAGTTACCACTTATTTGGGCTTTGAGGCCCTGGAGGGCGAAGGAAAGGTAATGGGGCTGGCCGGATACGGAAAACCGGTTTATTTGGATAAGCTTAAAGGGATCGTGACACTCCTGCAAGACGGAAGTTTTAAAATTGACCAAAGCTTCTTCGGGTTTAACCGCGGATGGCGTATGTATACCGGCAAGTTCATAAAACTATTCGGCAGCGATAGGAAACCCGCAGGCGAGATAGAACAGAGGCATTGCGATATGGCATCCAGTCTCCAGCAATTAATCGAGGAGGCCCTGATTAATATAGCCAGAAGACTCCATGCGGAAACAGGGATGGAGGGGCTTTGTTTGGCGGGAGGGCTGTTTCTAAATTGCGTTGCCAACTCCAGGATCCTGGAGGAGACCGATTTTAAGGAAGTTTTTATCCAGCCGGCTGCCGGAGACAGCGGAGGCGCATTAGGGGCGGCTTCCTACATTTATAATACCCTCCTGGATCACCCCAGGAATTATATAATGGAGCATGCCTACATCGGCCCGGAATTACCGAAAAACCGTATCAGAACGTTTTTGATAAACCAGGGGTTGAGTTTTAAGGAGTTAACAGACGAGGACTTGAGCAAATACTGCGCTGAGCTGATCTTTCAGGATAAAATCATAGGTTGGTTTCAAGGGGCGATGGAGTTCGGGCCGCGCGCCTTGGGCAACCGTTCGATCCTGGCCAATCCCTGCAACCCCGATATGAAGGGATTATTAAATTCCAAAGTCAAGAATCGGGAATCTTTCCGGCCCTATGCGCCGGCAGTATTGGAAGAAAGGGCAGCCGATTATTTTCAAGCCAAACAGCTTTCCCCTTTTATGCTTCTGGCTGCAAAAGTAAGAGATGAGAAAATGGCCAAGATCCCGGCAGTGACCCATATAGACGGTTCGGCCAGAGTGCAGGTAGTTAGCAAGCAGACAAATCCCAAGTTCTGGAATTTGATTAAGGCTTTTGAGGATTTAAGCGGAGTGCCCTTGGTAATAAATACTTCTTTTAATCTTCGCGGGCAACCCATTGTTTGTTCGCCCCAAGACGCGCTGGCAGCTTTCTTACGCTCCAAAATGGACGCCCTTGTTTTAAACAACTTTATTTTAGAGAAATAGGCTTACCGTAAACAGATCGATACATGAGGCCGCTGGCAAATAGAAACGCTGTTTATCAAAAAGCAATCCTGGTAATTCTTGGGACCGTTTTCTCCCTGGCCCTGCTGGAGCTTGGGTTAGGCCTGGAGGGAAGAATATTTTCATGCATCCAGGAATACAAGAACAGGGCATCGCTCTCCAGGAAAGATTCCTACCGTATTTTATGCCTTGGCGAGTCCACCACCGCCGGCCAATACCCCCATATCCTCCAGGAGATCCTGAATCAGAGCAATATCGGGGTAAATTTCAGCGTTATAGACAAGGGCGTTATTGCCACCAGCACCACGAGCATTTTGCATAAAACAGCATCTTACCTCAACGAACATAAGCCCGACCTGGTGGTTGCGATGATGGGCGACAATGATCAGGAAAAGATGTATTATAAGGATTTACCGGTTACCGAGGCAACGCTGTTAGAGAACCTCCACCTCTACAGGCTTGTCCGGCTCACATACAGGAATATCCGGGAGAAGCTCAAAAAGGAAGGCATACATGACCGGAAGATAAACCAGGCGAACTTAAAAAGCGAAGACTGCCCCATCATTATAGATGCCCCCTCCGTAGCCACCGTAGGATTGGATCTTAAGAAAGATCTGGCATATGTTGCATTAGTGTGTTTTCATCGAGATGAAACTATATTTAGCCAGGCCGAAGAGCTGTTTAAAAAGGCCATGATTCAGAACCCCGATAACAGCAACATCTACATTGTATTGGGGAGCCTTTATGCCAGGTACAAAAAAATCACTCAGGCCGAAGAGCTGTTTAAAAAGGCCATCGAGCTGAACCCTGAAAGCCATGTCGGTTACGTCGTATTGGGCTGGTTATATCTGGACCAGCATAAATTGCTTGAAGCAGAAACTTGCTTGAGGAAGGCCATTAAGTTGAACCCCAAAGATGATAATTCGCACTATTCGTTAGGGCATTTTTTTCGAAGCCAGAACATATGTCCCAACGAAGCTGAAAACTGTTTCAAAAAGGCCATAGAATTAAATCCTAAGAACGATACGGCCTATCTTGCATTAGGATGGCTTTATCTGGACCAGGGCCAATTCACCCAGGCCGAAGAAGTGCTCAAGACAGCCATAGAATCAAACCCTAAGAATGATAACGCCTATGCGGCGGTCTTGTTTTTATACGAAAAAACAGGGAGGACGGAATTAGCAAAGGAATGCGCCAGGAAGCTGAAGAAATTTACGGCGGGGTATCTTCCGGCCACGATCAGCAACTACCTCAGGCTAAAAGAGATATTGGACAAAAGAGGGGTGAGGCTGGCCTGCGTTCAATACCCCATGCGTTCAATAGAGCCGCTGAAGGACATCTTCAGGGGCCGGGAAGGCAGCGTAATATTCATAGACAACGAAAAGGTCTTTAAGGAGGCTGTCAGAAGAGACGGCTACAAGGCCTATTTTTGGGACATGTTCGGCGGCAACTTCGGCCACTGCACAAATAAGGGCAACCGGCTCCTGGCCGAGAATATCGCGCAAGCCCTATTAAAAGAAGTTTTTAAAGACAGGCGCATCAGGCAATAAGGACAGCGGGGAGGATAATGCAGATATACAAAAGAACAATCCCGGTCATCTTTGGCATCATCTTTTCCCTGATAGTTTTGGAGCTTGTCTTGCGCCTGGGAGGGGGCGTATTCTCCCTGATCCAGGAATACAAGAACAGGGCATCGCTCTCCAGGAAAGATTCCTACCGTATTTTATGCCTTGGCGAGTCCACCACCGCCGGCCAATACCCCCATATCCTCCAGGAGATCCTGAATCAGAGCAATATCGGGGTAAATTTCAGCGTTATAGACAAGGGCGCGATATCCACGAATACCACGATGATTTTGAAGAAAATAGGGCCTTATCTTCAGGAGTATCATCCCGACCTGGTAGTTACGATGATGGGGGGTAACGATAGACTGGTGATGTACTATAAGGACCTACCCGGCTATGAAGCCGGGATCTTCCGGGGTATCCGCATCTACAGGTTCGCCTGGAGCATATACAAGCATATCAAGGAGAAAATTAGACAAGAGGGAATATATAACCAGACGATAGAACGGGTAAGTTTAGAAAGCAAAGATTATCCGATAAATATAGATACTCCAGCCGCAGACAGCATAGGGTTGGATTTAAAGAAAGATTTGGCATATCTGGAGTCGGTATCTTTTTATCGGGATGAAGCCTTGTTTCTTGAGGCCGAAGAACTGTTTGGGAAGGCCTTGGCGCGAAACCCCAAGAACATCAACATTTACCTTTTGCTGGGCCACTTGTATTTGAGACAAAAAAGATCCCCAAAGGCAGAGGATATGTTCAGGCAATCCTTGAAACTGGATTCCAAAAACGAATACGTCTACCATGGATTGGGCTGGGCTTGTTTTGATCAGCATAAGATGTCAAAGGCAGAGTATTACATGAAGGAGGCCAGGGAGCTGGCTCCCGACAACGACGATATACACTTTGGGTTAGGGCGTTTTTATGAATTTCAGGGTAAATTCCCAGAGGCAGAAAGCTGCTTCAAAAAAGCCTTAGAGCTGAATCCTGCGAGCTATCATGCTTATCTTGCGTTAAGCTGGCTTTATCTGTCCCAACAGCAATTCTTCCAGGCCGAAGAACTGCTCAAGAGAGCCATAGAATTACACCCTAAAAGCCATAATGTCTCTGCAGCGCTATCTTTTTTATACGAAAAAACAGGGAGGCCGGAATTAGCAAAGGAATACGCCAGGAAGTTGAAGAAGGTTACAGCAAGATGCCTTCCGGCCACGATCAGCAACTACCTCAGGCTAAAAGAGATATTGGACAAAAGAGGGGTGAGGCTGGCCTGCGTTCAATACCCCATGCGTTCAATAGAGCCGCTGAAGGACATCTTCAGGGGCCGGGAAGGCAGCGTAATATTCATAGACAACGAAAAGGTCTTTAAGGAGGCTGTCAGGAAAGATGGTTACCACGAGTATTTTTGGGACATGTTCGGGGGCGACTTCGGCCACTGCACAAATAAAGGCAACCGGCTCCTGGCCGAGAATATCGCCACGATCCTGCTTAAAGAAGTATTCGGCCGATGATCCGTTTTGCTTACCATTGTTTGTCCAGACCCCTGTATTGTATAGCTTCGGAGATGATCTCGCAGGTTATTTTTTCTTCTCCTGCCAGATCAGCGATTGTCCGGGACACCTTTAATATCTTATCGTAGCCCCTGGCAGAAAGGCCGAGCTCGGCCATCGCTTTCTTGAGCAGGGAGCCGGCCTCGTTTTCGAGTGAGCAGTATTTTCTTATCAGCTTGTTGCTCATCTGGCTGTTATAAAACACCCCGTCGTTTTTAAACCTCTCCTTTTGTATCAGACGCGCTTTGTTTACCCTGGCCCTCACGGCGCTTGAAGGCTCGGTCTCGGCCGGACCGGCTAACTCCTGGTATCTTAAGGTCGGTAACTCTATATGGATGTCCATTCTATCCAGCAGTGGCCCGGAGATCTTGCCCATATATTGGGCTATCCTGGTAGTAGTGCAACGGCAGGCTTTGTGGGGATGAGTGTAGTAGCCGCACGGGCAGGGGTTCATCGCCGCCACCAGCATAAAGGATGACGGGAAAACAAAGCACTTTTTTATACGGCAGATGCGCACAAGTCCATCTTCGAGAGGCTGGCGCATAGCCTCAAGGGCGTTTCTTGAGAACTCCGGCAGCTCATCCAGGAAAAGAACCCCGTGGTGAGCCAGGCTTATCTCTCCCGGTTGGGGGATAGAACCTCCGCCGATAAGCGCGATATCGGAGATGTTATGATGCGGGCTCCTGAAAGGCCTGTTTTTTATTAAGCCGCCTGTTTGCCCCACCAACCCCAACGCCGAGTGGATCCTGGTTATCTGGAGAGCTTCTTCCGGGGTAAGCTCCGGCATAATTGAAGGTATCCTTTTGGCAAGCATGCTTTTTCCCGCTCCCGGTGGGCCGATCATCAGG
>CAZYCL010000004.1:0-235213 GCA_964645795.1 uncultured Planctomycetales bacterium | reverse complement strand
TTCGCAGTCCATAGCGAAATCCTTCTGAACTTTAGTTCAGGAGGGTGAGCTATGGCCGCGATGACGATTTTAGACTATCTCGCACTTATCCCCAAGGATCTCTTTGATCTTAGCTAGCTTTTTCTCTCCTGCCGGCAGGATCTCCTCGGAGGGGGCGCATCGGACAGGAGAGTTCAGCTGGACCTTATCGGGGTTTATGCGGTCTATGATCTCTTTGAGCTTGCGAATATGACGCAAATCGTCATTAAGGCCCTTGACCAGCATCACCTCAAGCCAGATCTGGCCGGAAAACTCGCGGCGCAGGGCTATCAGCCCGTCAATGATATCCTGGATCTTGATATTGGGATGCGGACGGTCGATCTTATTAAAAACGGCATCGGTAGCCGCATCAAGGGAGGGGACAATCAGGCAGGACTGCGCCAGGGCAGAACGTACGGCAGGATCATATAGGGTCGAAGAGTTGGTAATCACCGCCACGGGAACGCTGCTTAGCTGCTTTAGCCGCTCTATAAACTCGCCTATTTGAGAATTAAGCGTAGGCTCGCCAAACCCCGAAAGGGTAATGAAATTGAGGCTTGAATGCTCCTCTTTATGTTCCTGCAGCCATGACCGAAGCTCCTCAAGAGGTTCCTCTATAGGTATGTAAAGCATTCTTTCAGATGCAACAACGTTCGTGGAGCCTATCTGGCAGTATACACAGTCAAAAGTGCATGTCTTTAAAGGAGTTAGGCTAACCCCCAAAGACATGCCCAGCCTCCTGGATTTTACCGGACCGTAAACGTATTTCATAGATAAATCTCAAATAAAAACCCCACCTTCCAATTCTTAAGGTTATTGTCTTTGAAAGGTGGGGCGGGTATCTTGATTATTTTACAACTATCAAGCAGTTCTGGCTGCCGAACGCGTTGCTTGCAAACGAAGTTGCGCGCGGATCATTCATCCAGTTGCCGTCAACGAAGAACTTATACTCGTAGCTGCCCGGTTTTAACTTTAGTTTAATCGACCAGTTGCCCTTCGAGTCTTTCTTGGCCTGATCAGCCTTGGTATCCCACTTATTAAAACTGCCTGCAATGCTCACTTTTCTCGCTTGAGGAGCGTAAAGTTTGAATTCAACTGATTTCGCATTGACCCTAGCCATAACTCCCTCCTTGTTATATCTACTTTATACCCAATAAGTAACGTTTGTCAAGAAAAATCTGATTGGCTTAAAGCCGGCTATACAGCGACCACGGCTACCCCATTTGCGTCAGCTAGCTTCAAGCTCTTATCCTGGTCAATAAAAAGGGTCTTTTCTGCCTCAACAGCCAGACACTTAGCTCTGGCCCTTATCAAGCCCTTGACCGTATTAAGGCCGACAACCGGCACATCGAAGCGCGCATCTTGCTGAGGCTTGCTCACCTTTACCACCGTTACTCCGTGGCCCGCTATCTTGCCTGCGCGCTTAATAAGATTATCCGTCCCTTCAAGTGCTTCCACCGCAACTATTGCCTTGGATTTTACCGCAACAGTCTGTCCTATATCAAGATAGGATACCGCCTTTGCCAAATCCAGACCAAAATAAATATCTTCCCAATTATCAAAATCCGGCTCGGTTTTGGAAAGAGTGCCTTTCTTGGGCATCAGGTCCTGAATAAATGCGGTGGAGTCCAGCAATTTAAACCCTTCGGACTCAAGCATATAAGCTATCTTGCCAAATATCGTATCCGCCCTCTTATCCTGCAGCCCTTGAAGCAGGGTGCTTAGCTTTTTATCCTTAAGCACCTCTTTGCTGAACAGCCTCCAGGGGCTGATCTGGCCGGCCATGACCAGGTTTCTTACGCCCTCCTGCCTGAATATATCTGTCATCCTGCTAAACTGCGAAAGGTCCAGCCAATAGACCTTGTCGGCAATAGAGTTTATCCTAAAAGATGTATCCTTCTTTATGCCTACCGCGACCACAAAATACCCTTTTTTCTTGGCGGCCTCGGCAAATATCAAAGGAAATTTTCTGTTGCCGGCGATGATCCCTATTTTATTCATATTATTGTCGGCAGGAGCGGGCGACCCCTCTCTGGGAAGCCCTGAGGAACTCGATAAGATGGGAAACCTCGGCGGTCCTTGTAAGCTCGGATTCGATCTTTTCCAGGGCATGTTTTGGAGTAAGCCCGCTGTTAAAGATGAACCTGAAAGCCTTGTCCAGAGTATCTATGGAATCCTTGGAAAGCTTCTGACGCCTCAAGCCCACCAGATTAAGCCCATACACCCGGGCGGGATGCCCGTCGCAGGTCGAATAAGGCGGGATATCCTGGACGACCTTGGAGCATCCGCCTATTATGGAAAGCGCGCCCACGCGCACAAACTGGTGTATCGCCACCAACCCTCCGATGACCGCGCGGTCCTCTATCGTAACGTGTCCGGCAAGGGTCCCGTTATTGGCGATGACGCAGCAATTGCCCACCTTGCAGTCATGGGCGACATGCGAATAGGCCATAAAGAGATTGCCGCTGCCTACGACCGTCCTGGACCCTTCTTCGGTTCCGGGATTAAGAGTGCAGTACTCGCGGATAATATTATTATCCCCTATGTCAAGATAGACGTTTTCACCCCTATACTTAAGGTCCTGCGGCCTGCTGCCGATGACCGCCCCTGTGAAAACTTCGCATGAGGCGCCTATTGTGGTATTGCCTTCAATAACGCAATTGGCGCCGATCTTAGATGCGGCCCCTATCTTTACGTTATCGCCTACAAGCGAATAAGGCCCGACCTCTACGCCCTGGCCTAACCTCGCCTTCTTTGACACGATCGCCGTGCTGTGTATACTCATAATCTAATTATCAACCAGGGCGAACATCAGCTCTGCCTCGCAAACCACCTTGGAGTCCACCATCGCCTTGGCAAAGACCTGCCCGGTCTTGGATTTTATCTTCCCCGCCACGACTTCCAGGACAAGCTGGTCTCCGGGAACGACCGTTTTTCTGAACTTCACCTTATCCGCGGCCATAAAGAAGGCAAGTTTACCCTTCTGCGCTTCAGCCGCCAGCATCATCACCCCGCCCACCTGCGCCATGGCCTCCATGATCAAGACTCCGGGCATGACCGGCCGGCCGGGAAAATGCCCTTTGAAAAAGTAATCGTTGATGGTCACGTTCTTGATACCTACCGCGCGCTTTCCCTGCTCCAGCTCAATGATCCTGTCAACAAAGAGGAACGGCTGGCGGTGCGGCAGTATCTTCATGATCGATTCGATGTTCAGATACTGGCCGTCTTTGAGGGTTGAGCCGATGAATGACTTGCCGCGCTGTCCGCTCAGAGCCCTGGTCAAGGCCAGATTCAAAGAATGGCCGCTCTTTAAAGCGATTACGTGGGCTTTTATCGGTCCGGCAAGATACAGGTCTCCGATAAGGTCGAGGATCTTGTGCCTTATGAACTCGTTTTCGTAACGCAGCGTATTCTTGATCACACCGCTCCTGCCGACGACCAAAGTGTTATCGTAACTGGCGCCCAGGCCCATGCCCTGGCTCTTAAGCGAGCCGGCCTCTTCTTCAAGGCAGAAAGTCCTGGCCGCGGCGAACTCACCGCTGAATAGCTCCGGGCTCATCGCAACTTCCATAAAACAACTCTTTAAAACCGGATGGTCGTTATAATCCAGGGTATAAGAGATCTTGAACTGGTCAAACGGCAGGGCTATCAGCGTGGATGACCCCTCAGAGACCGTTATAGGTTCTTTTAATCTAAAAACCTGACGGCCGGCCTCTTGTTGGCGGACACCGGCCTTTCTTATCTCCTCTATGAAAACATTACTGCTGCCGTCGAGCCCAGGGACCTCATTGTTGTCGATCTCAATGCGCAGGTTATCTATGCCGAAGCCCGCAAGGGCTGCCATAAGGTGTTCTATCGTATGCACCTGGGCCTGCCCTACCCCGATGGATGTTCTTCTTAAAGACGCCGATGAATCAAGGAGGTTATCCACGCAGGCGCGGACGCCAGGATGCGAATCAAGGTCCGTGCGCACAAAAGTTATACCGGTGTCCGCATCCGCAGGCTTAAAGCAAAGATTGGCTTTATTGCCGGTATGCAGGCCGGTGCCTGAAATCCTGAACTCCCTGTTTATCGTCCTCTGTTTCTCCATATTATTTTTCTTTGAGCCTGGACTCCAGCTCCTCTATTTTTTTCTTAAGCAAGCTTACGGCCTCAAAAAGCTTGGGTAGATTCTGGACGCAGGCATTGACCTTCTTGGCGATATCGTGGCTTTTGGCCGGATAACCCGAGACAAGGGTATTGGCAGGCACGGATTTCGTCACCCCCGCCTGGGCAGCCACGATCGCCCCGTCCCCTACCGTAATATGGCCGACTAACCCCGCCTGGCCAGCCAGGGTGACCTTGTTGCCGATGCGCGTACTCCCGGATATGCCGGCCTGGGCGATAATAAGCGAATGCTCGCCGATCACCACATTGTGAGCGATCTGGACGAGGTTATCGATCTTGGTGCCGCATCCTATCACGGTCTTATCAAAACGCGCCCGGTCAATGGTGACATTGGCCCCGATCTCCACGTCATCGCCTATCTCGACTGTCCCGATCTGGGGTATCTTCTGATGTTCGCCCTTTACCTCCACAAATCCAAAACCGTCGCTGCCGATGACCGTGCCGCTGTGGATTATCACCCTGTTGCCGATAGAGACGCGCTCCCGTATCGAAACATTGGCATAGATAACGCAGCTTTCGCCGATGCGGGTGTGGCTGCCGATAAAACATCCTGGATATACGCAGGTCTTGGCGCCGATGACGGCATTATCTTCTATCACAGCGTACGGACCTATGGCCGCATCCTTGCCTAAAGACACGTTCTTGCCTATTACTGCTCCGGGATGGATGCCCTTAAGGCCGGAATCCTGGGCAGGAGCGAACATCGAAATAACGCGGGTAAAGGCCAACGACGGATTCCCGGTACGCAGCAGCGTGCGCCCTGAGATGATCGTATCGCGGTCAACTATGATCACCGAGGCCTCGGTAGCCGCGGCTAGCGGCAGATATTTGGGATTGGCCAGAAAAGTTATCTCTCCCGGCCGCGCCTCCTTGATACCGGAGATACCGGTTATGATCAGGGCATCATCGCCGCAGATCTGCCCGTCAACCGCTTTTGCTATTTCTTTAATGCTTATCTTCATTGTTAACTATAGTAAGCCGCCCTTCTTTAACTTGCAAGCTGAAACTAAAAAAGGGCGGCGGATAAATATCGATACCTGCGGTAAAACTATCTACCTTCTGTAATTCCTGTTTAAAACCGCGATGACCCTATCGGTAATATCCATGGACTTGGACTGATATACCAGGACCCTGTCGTTGAATACCAGGGTGTAGCCCTCCTGCACCGAGATGGACTTGACCGCTTCTTCGATGTCCTTGAGGATCTCTTTCATCTTCTCGTCCTGCTCCTTGCGCAGGTCTCCCTGTTTCTGCATATCGAAGTCCCTAAGGGTCTTGATCTTGGATTCCATCTCGCCTTTTCTGGCTTCCTGCTCTTTTGCGCTCAAAAGGCTGTATTTATTCTGGAACTGCTTGACCTCATCCACCCTTTTCTTTCTTTCGCTGGTATAGACGTTCTCCTTATCGCCAAGGACCTTGTCGTACTCTTTGGTCTTGCCGTATTCGCTGAAGATCCTGCTCAGGTCAACGTAGGCGAATTTGTCTGCGGCAAAAGCTGCCCCTGACGCCAAAAACATGAAAGCCACGAACCCCAGAACTACCGTGATGAACTTGCGCATCTTGCTCCTCCTTTATCAGAACTTACACCTGAAACACGAGATGGAATTATATGAACGAATTAGAACCCGTGACTGGCGCTGAAGTGGAAACGTCCGCTCTTCTTCGAATCTTCACCCGGCTCTTTATCCAGGGGAATGCCATAATCAAGATTTATCGGCCCTAAGGGCGTCTTGATCCTCAAGCCCAGACCAAAGCTGGAATAGAATTTATCTTTGCCCATGTCCTTCATCTTTGACCAGACGTTGCCTGTATCATAAAAAACCGCGCCCTTCAGGAAGCCAAAGAACGGATACGTATATTCGATGTTGCCGACGATCATTGACTCCCCTCCCAACGGGTCTTTGGAAGTCGAATCTATCGGGCCGATCTTTCTTTCTTCATAACCCCTTATCGTGCTGCTGCCGCCGGCAAAAAACCTCTCATAAATCGGCACGCGCACCGTATCATCATAGGGATCGACAATGCCTACTCTGCCCCTTACCTCAAGCACGGAGCTTCTGGGCATAGGGAAAAAGTGAGAGGCGCGGCCCATCACTTTATAAAAATCCTTGTCCCCGCCCAGGCCGCCGCCGGCGCCCTGCACCGATACCGAAAGGACATCTCCCTTGCGGGTATCGAATACGTTATCGCGGCTGTCATAGGTCAGGCCCAAAGTCACGCTGCTGATGGTATTCTTGCCGTACTCCTGCCTGAGGTCATTGGAGGCGTCATCCGCGATATCCGAGATGTCGATTTCATCGAGCCTGTAAATCAGGTCGCCCTTGATATACTCGGTCAGGTCTTTGCTTAAGCGCACGTCACCGCCGGTCACCTTTTCATCGTAACCGTAACCTACGTCGCTGTCCCTCTTGTGCGTGCGCCTGTAGATATCAAACCCGAAGGAAAGCGGGTAATCAAAGATCCAGGGCTGGGTAAAGCTCAGGTCAAAGTATTGGGTGAGCGAGCCGAATGACGCCCGCAGCTTCAAGTCCTGGCCGCCTCCGGTAAAATACGGGAAGTTGCGCCAGTCAAAGTTCCTCTGCTCTATCTCTACGAACCCCACAAACTCATCGACGGTGCTGTAGCCTCCGCCGAAGCTGAAGGCACCGGTCTTAGACTCTTTAACATCCACTACCAGGTCCTTCCTGTCGGGTGCGGGGGTATCTTCGGTATCATAGCTTACGTCTTCAAAATACCCCAGGTTCTGCAGGCGCTCCTTGCTGCGGCGCAGCTTCTCCCCGTCGAATTTGTCGCCGGGGTGGATCCTCAACTCACGGCGTATCACCAGGTCCCTGGTCTTGATATTTCCTTTTACCTTAATTTTATCGACATAGGTCACCTGGTTCTCTATGACATTATAGGTAATATCCACCCTGCCGGTCTGAGGATTAAGGACGGTCGACTCCTGGACCTGCGCCGATATATAGCCGCGGTCAAAGTAAACCCCATGGATATTACTTATATCCCGCTTGATCCCTTCTTCGCTATAGACCTTGCCGGGCAGGCAAACGGAGAGCTTGGACAGGATGTTCTTTTCGGCGATCTCTTTGTTGCCCTGGACCGTGATACTGCCCACCAGGTACTTCCTGCCTTCCTCGACGGTTATGGTGACATAGAGCAGCTGCGGCTTTTTCTCATCCCTGCTGACTTCGGAGCGCGCCGTAATATCCGTATAGCCGTTGCGCCGGTAAAAAGCCTTGATGCGCTCAAGGTCTTCCTGAAGCACGTCTTCCTTTAATATGCCGGCGTTGAACAGCCAGCCTCTCTTGGTCTTCAGGAGCCTGATTATCTTGCCTGAGCTAAAGGCTTTATTGCCTTTAATATAAATATTCTTTATGTGTATCCTTCTTCCTTCGACGACCACGAACTCAACGTCGGCCTTATTGGTCTCCTTGTCGACCTTGACGTCATAGCTTATATCAACCTGGCTGTATCCTATCCTTTCGTACATTTTGTCAAGCGTGCGCACGTCTTCGCTGAGGTTCGGATAATCAAGGTATTGGCCTTCTTTGGATTTAAGCAGGGACTTTAACTTATCGTCCTTCATGGTGATACGCTGAATACCCTTAAAACTGATCTTTTTGATGATCGGCCTTTCGGAAACCAGGACCAGGATCTTGGCGCCGTCCTTGTAAGGCTGGGTATCCATCTTTACGTCGCTAAAGAACCCCAGCAGGTAAAGACGCTTGAGGTCGTCGCTGGCGATGTTCTCCTGATATACCGAGCCGATGCGCGACTTCATCTTGGAGATGATGATGTTGGTGCTGATGGCTTTGTTACCCTTGACTTCAATGGAAGTGATGGTCTTGCCTTCGGGGCTAAAACTAGGATTATTGTCTCGTTGAGCCAGGGCTGGTGCGCCTGCGCCGAGCAATATCAGTGTGAGAAGAATGAGTGCGTTACGCATTAGGGGTATTATATATTAAGAGAAAATTAAAAGCAACTTTTTTTTATGCAAACTGCGTCATTCGATGCGCGCCAGGTTCTCAAAACGCGTATACTCCTTAATGAAGGCCAGGTTCATCGTGCCTACCGGGCCGTTCCTCTGCTTGGCGATGATCACCTCGGCCTTGCCCTGGTTATCCGGGGTCGGGCTGTAATACTCTTCTCGCAGCAACAGGACCACCACATCCGCGTCCTGCTCGATCGCCCCCGACTCCCTCAGATCGGAAAGCTGCGGGCGATGGTCGGTGCGGCTCTCTACTGCCCGGGAGAGCTGGCTTATGGCGATAACCGGAGCGTCCAGTTCTCGCGCCAGGGCCTTTAGCGACCTTGATATCTCGGATATCTCCTGCTGCCTGCTTTCCGAATTGTAGGAGCCGCGCATGAGCTGCAGATAATCAAGCACAATAAGCTTGATATCATGGTGGGCTTTTAGCCTGCGGGCTTTGGCGCGCAGCTCCATTACCGAAATACCCGGCGTATCGTCGATAAAAATGGGCGCCTCTGAAAGCTTGCCCGCTGCCGCCGTAAGGCGCGGCCAGTCCGAGGCGGAAAGGTATCCTGTCCTGACCTTGTGCGCGTCTACCCTGGCGTGGGAGCAGAGCATCCTCTGCACCAGCTGTTCTTTCGACATCTCCAGGCTGAATAACGCGGTAGGTATATTTTCGATGACGCCGGCATACTCGGCTATCCCCAAGGCAAAGGCGCTTTTACCCATGGAAGGCCTTCCGGCGATGATGATCAGGTCGGAGGCCTGAAGCCCGGCGGTCTTGATGTCGAAATCTATGTAGCCGGTGGGAATTCCGGTGACATGGGCCTTCTTCTGGTAAAGCCTGTCTATGGTCTCGATGCTGTCTTTAACGATCTCTTTGAGATGCAGATATGTGGAGTGGGTCCTTTTGTCGCTTACGTCGAAGATGAACTTTTCGGCGTTATCCACCACCTCGTCGATATTGCCCTCGCTCTCATAACACATGCCCACGATCCTGGTGGCGCTGTTGATGAGGGTGCGCAGGATGCTTTTTTCTTTGACGATATTGACGTAATGATTGATGTTGGCGCAGGTAGGAACGGCATTGACCAGGGCGGTAAGGTAACTGGCCCCCCCTATCGATTCAAGCGAGCCTTGCTTGCGCAGGACCTCTGTCAGGGTGACCAGGTCCACGGCCTTTGCCGCCGAATAGAGGCCAACTGCAGCCTCGAATATTTTTCTGTGGGATTCCTTATAGAAAGATTCCGCGTTCAAATATTCACAAGACACGGAAATGGCGTCCGTATCCATGAGCATCGAGCCCAGCACTGCCATCTCCGCCTCGAGGTTCTGGGGCGGGATCTTGTCTAAAACCGTATGTTGCGCCATCTCTACTTCTTGACGATCCAAACTTTTATGTTCACCGAGACTTCCGGGTGCAGTCTTACCGGCACTTCGTAAATCCCCAAGCTCTTTATGACATCGTTTAGCTGGATCAGGGTCTTATCAAGCTCCAGCCCCTCTTCTTTTAAAGCGGCTGCTATATCTTGGGCAGTTATGCTCCCGTATAAGGTTTCGTCCTCCTGGACGAGCACCGGGATGGTCAGCGAGACAGATGAGAGCTTATCCTTTAGCTCTTGCGCTTCCTTCTTTTTCGCAAGGAGTTGGGCGTTCTTCTTTTCTCTCTCGAGTTCCAGCCTTTTAAGGTTCTCCTGGGTAAGCGCTACGGCAAGCCTGCGCGGGATCAGGAAATTGCGGGCGTATCCTTCTTTAACTTTCACTACGGAGCCGGCCTTTCCAAGCTTGTCTATGTCCTGGTTCAAGATCACTTCCATGGAAGCCTCCGCTGTCTAAAAGCTCTATTATCGCACGTAAGGCAGAAGGGAGATAAACCTTGCCTTTTTTATTGCTTGCGCTATCATCCTCTGATGCTTGGAGCAATTACCCGAAACGCGGGGAGTAAGGATCTTGCCTCTTTCGGTGATGAAATACTCCAATTTCTTTACGTCCTTGTAATCCAGGGCGTCGACTTTGTCCGCGCAGAAACGGCAGAACTTCTTCTTAAGGGGCAGGCGGCCTTCCTTCCTCGGCTCCCGCTTCCTCCTCAAAGGTGTCTTAACTTTCATTCGCTTCTTCCTCGCTTTCTTCAAGCCATGACGATTCCGTGGAGGGCTCCGAAGGCTCCTGCGCCGCGGCCGCGGCGGAGAACGCCGGCGCCCTGCCGGAAGGCTGGCCCATGAACTGCACGCGCTCAGCCCTGACCTCTATGACCGAACGCTTCTGGCCCGCATTATCCTCCCAGGAGCGCGAGACGAGCCTGCCCTCTACAAAAAGTGAACTTCCTTTTTTTAAATACTGGTTGCATACCTCGGCCTGCTTGTTCCAGGCCACAGCCGTGATAAAACACACCTCTTCCTTGAGCTCCTGGTCTTTTGAACGGTACTTACGGTTTACGGCCATCCTAAGGTTTACCACCGCGGCCCCCTGGGGCGTATAGCGCAGCTCCGGGTCTTTGGTAAGATTACCCAACAACAGTACTTTATTATAACTGGCCATAATATGCTCCTATCCTAACCTGGTGATAAGTGTGCGCAATACGTTCTCATTAAGCTTGTAGGCGAGGTTGATATCTTTTATCGCCGTGGGCGCTATGGAGAAGCTGATAAGATAATACATCCCTTCATGGTACTTCTTCAAGGGAAAGAACAGCTTTCTGCGCTCAGCCCAGACCGCGCTGTTAGCGATGGCGCCCTGGTTCTTGGTTATCGCGTCGTTAAGCTGGTTGAAGACCTCCTTTTTCTCTTCTTCCGACAGATCCGGTTTGACGATAAACATCGCTTCATACTTGTTCATCTTTGCTCCTTCGAGTTGAAATCGTTCATGGTTTGGCTTATGCCCTTAAGGGCCCAGGACTGACAACACTGCCTTGCTCTATCGATTAGCGCGCCAAGCCCCGCTCTTTCCTGCCGGTTGAACCTGGCAAGGACGTAATCGGCGGCCGCGCCTTGTATGCGGGGCCTGCCGATGCCGATACGCAACCTCGGGATATCCTGGGAATCCAGGCAGCTGAACACGGAATCCAGCCCCCGGTGGCCTCCGGAAGAGCCTTTCTGGCGTATCCGGAGCATGCCGAAATCCAGATCAAGGTCATCGCAAACGATCAGGATATCAGCCGGTCCCAATCCGTATTTTTTCTTCAAGAAATAAACGGCCTGCCCCGACAGGTTCATGTAGGTCCGGGGCTTAGCCAGAATCAACTCTATCTGCGCTCCCGAAGGGCTCCTGCCGCTTAAAACCGGCGCCCCGCGCTCTCTCTTAAGAATAATTCCTTCTTCCTTAGCCAGGGCGTCTATCACCAAAAAGCCGACATTGTGCCTGGTGCCTTTATAAAGAATGCCCGGATTACCCAGGCCTATGACTAACTTCATCCGGATTACTTCTTCTCTTCGGCTTCTTCTTCCCCGCCTTCGGCCGCAGCTTCCTTCTTTTCTTTGATGACTTCTGGCTCCTGGGTGGCCTGGCCCTCAGCGACTACGGGAACAACTTCTTCCTTCATGGGGCTGGCTACCGTAAGCACTATAGACTCCGGATCGTTGATGATCTTGACTCCGGAAGGGACTTGCAGGTCCTTGACATAGACAGATTCGCCCATCTTCAACTGCGTGACGTCCACCTCGATGCTCTTGGGTATACTGGTAGGCAGGCACTCGACATCCACCTCCCAGATAATATGCTCAAGGGACCCGCCTTCCTGCTTGACCCCCACCGATTCGCCTTTTGCCTCAACGGGGACACTGACCTTTATCGCCTTGGTAAGGGATATCTCGTTAAAATCAACGTGGATTATATCTCCATGGACGGGATCGTACTGTATCTCCTTTATGATGCAGGGCCTGGACTGCTTCTTGTCCCCCTTGATCTTAAGGCTGATAATGACGCCCTCTATCCTGTGCTGATGCACAAGGTAGAGGAACTCATGATGCGCCAGCTTTATCGCCTGCGACTCCTTGCCGCCGTAATAGACGACCGCGGGGATGAACCCCTCCTGCCTTAAATCCTTGACCTTGCCTCTGCCGATCTTATCCCTGACCTCTGCCTGCAGTAATATCTCTTGCATTTTGACTTCGCCCTTTCAATTTTTATTTTTTAATCGAATAGACAGCTTATGGATTCTTCGTGATGGATCCTTTTTATCGCCTCACCCAGAAGAGGGGCTACCGATAGGACTTCTATGCGGGGATGCTCCTTATCCTTGGCAAGCGGTATGGTATCGGTGATATATAGCCTCTCCAGGTCCTTGCAGGCATCCAGACGTTCGATCGCCGGGCCAGATAAGACCCCGTGGGTGATCGCGGCGACTACGCTCCTGGCCCCGTTCTTCTTGAGGGTCTCGACGGCCTCGATCAGGGATCCGCCGGTAGCTACCAGATCGTCGGCGATTATGACGTCTTTGCCTTCGACCTCTCCCATGATATGCATCGCCTCGGCCTTCTCGGGCGAGACCCTTCTTTTATCGATTATCGCCAGCCCCGCGGCCAGCCGCTTGGCATAGGCGCGTGCCATCTTGATGCTTCCGACATCGGGAGACACGACAACCAGATTCTGGGACTGCATCTTCGAGAAATGGTCTATGAAAACACCTATGGCAAAAAGATGGTCCAGGGGTATGTCAAAAAAACCCTGGATCTGTCCGGCATGTAAATCCATGGTCAGCACCCTATCGGCGCCGGCTACCGTAAGAAGATTGGCGACCAGCTTTGCGGTTATCGGCACGCGAGGCTGGTCTTTCCTGTCCTGACGGGCATATCCGAAATAAGGGACCACCGCGGTGATGCGCGAGGCGCTGGCGCGCTTAGCCGCATCGAGCATTATCAAAAGTTCCATCAGATTATCGTTGGGCGGCGGGCATGTCGGCTGGATTATAAAAACGTCTTTGCCGCGTATATTATCGTTGATCTTAAGCCGTATCTCGCCTTCGCTGAACCTTGACAGCATCACCTCTCCCGGCTTTACCCGCAGGTACTTGCAGATATCGTGGGAGAGCTTGGGATGGGCATTGCCCGAAAGGATCGTCAACTTATCCATAATTATCTTCCTTTTGCTTTCATGGGCCTGGCGGGGACACCCGCAACTCTGGTTTTGTCCGGGACGTCCCTAGTCACCACAGACCCGGCTGCGGTCAGGGACCCTTTGCCGATCTTCACAGGGGCCACCAATACCGTATCCGAACCCACAAACGCGCCCTTCTTGATCACGGTATTATTCTTTTTTCTTCCGTCAAAATTGGCCGTGACCGTGCCGGCGCCGATATTGACTCCGGAGCCGAGGCTACTATCACCGATATAACAGAAATGTTTGGCTAAGGTCTTTGAGCCTAATCGGGAACGGACGGTTTCGATAAAGTTTCCTGCAATTACGCCGTCTTCGATGCGGGTACCCTCGCGAAGATGCGCGAACGGGCCGATGAAACAACGGTTACCAATTCTAACATCTCTTTCCACCACTGTAAAGGGATAAATTACGCTGTCTTTGCCTATCTTGGTGCCGTAGCTGATAAAGGCCGTTGCCGGATCGATGATGGTAACGCCGTTCTTCATCAGCGTCTTGTTTATCCTCCTTTGCATCACGGAGTTTGCATGCGCCAGCTGCGAACGGGAGTTTATCCCCTGCGCCTGGCCCGCGTCTTTAAGCTCAAAGCTGCCTACCAGGCCGCCGTCTTCATAGATGAGCCTGACCGCATCGGTCAGATAATACTCTTTTTTGCGGTTATTCGGCCGTATCCGCCGCAGGACAAGGCTCAATATGTCCTTTTTGAAGATGATTATACCGGTATTTACTTCCTTGGTCTCCTTCTGGAAATCATCGGCATCTTTCTCCTCGACTATGCCGCGGATATTTGCATACCTGTCCCTTAATATCCGGCCGTAACCAAATGGCTTTTCCATCTTTGCCACCAGCAGTGTCGCGTCAAAATCATTTTCACGGTGGTACCTCAACAGCCCCTCCAGGGAATCCTTGTTCAAAAGCGGCATATCCCCGTATAATACCAAAACATCCCCTTTGAACTTATTAAGCCGCGGCATAGCCTGCTTTACCGCATCAGCCGTCCCCAGGAGCCTTTTCTGCACCGCTATATTTAAACCCTGTTTTAACTGCTTACGGATAAGCTGGTGGCCGTGACCCAGCACTGTCACTACCTCTGCGGCCTTGAGCTCCCTGGCCAGGTCCATGACATAGCCGAGCATCGGCCTGCCGCATAAAGGATGGAGCACCTTGGGCAGGTCAGAGTTCATGCGTGTCCCCTTACCGGCAGCCAGAATTATGCAAGCGATATCTTTTTTCATTGATGAATACCCTGATTTTGAATCTGCTACAAGGAAAATTGCGGGCAGGATATGGTGTTAAATCCGCGTAAAAACCGTTAAAAGGCCGGGCTGAGAATTTAACTGCCGAGCCTGCTTTTTACTTTAGTCAACAGCGCTTCTGCTTCAAAAGGCTTGGTAATATAATCATCGCTGTGCAGATACGCTACCCTAAGCTTCGACTCCTCGTCGGTATTTCCGGAGACCATTATCACCGGGATAGAAAATGTCTTTTTGCCTTCCTTAAGCTTCTTAAGGACCTCGAATCCGTTCATCCTGGGCAGTTTGATATCTAAAAGTATAAGGTCGGGCTCAAGGGTATGGGCCATTTCAAGACCGGCTTTGCCGTCATTGGCCACCAGCGCATCATACCCGCCTTTCCTCTCCAGGATCTCCTTTAAAAGCAGGGCGATATTAGCCTCGTCCTCAACTACCAGTATCAGCTTCTTAAGTCTTTCCTGAGGTTTTTTCTTTCGAAATCCGGCAAGAAAACCGAACATGCTCACCCCTTTTGGTATTTGGCAAATTCTTTAATATATTAGCCGATAATCGGGACGCAGTCAAGTAGATAAATGCCCTAAAACAGGAGCGACCACGTATATATAATGTAAGGGCGACCTGCCGAGATTGACCACATTGTGCGCGGTCTGCGGCGGTATGTAGACAACCGAACCCTTCCCTGCCGTAATGGATTTGGCGCCGGCAAGCGCGATCTTAGCCTTGCCTTTCAGTATAATAAGCAGCTCTTCTTTGCCCTCGGTGACATGCTCTCCGATCTCCTGGCGCGGCTTTAAGACGACCGCCCCCGATTTGAGATTGACGCTGAGGCAAGAGCCGTCCAGGATCCTTTGAAACCTTTGCTTTGCTCTTATCTTCAGGGAAAACGGCTTAAGCTGCTTCATTTATATGCAATCGACAGGTTCTCAACCTCACTGTGATTAAAATTTGCCCGGCAAGGATTCGAACCTTGACGCTCAGACCCAAATTCTGATGTGCTACCATTACACTACCGGGCAGGATTGCGATAAAGCGATCAATAAGGGGATGCTGACGGACCTTTTATCTTTTCCTGGTCATAAGCGGCAAGGATCTTTTTCTGCAGATATTCGCGGAAGGACTGCGTGATAGGATGAGCTATATCCTTGTGTTCGGACTGAGCCGCATCTGTCTCTTGCTCAATGGGTTTTATGGTCTGCGGGAGCTGACCGCCGCACTGATTGCAGTACTTACTGCGCAACTCGTTCTTAAAACCGCACTTGGGGCAGGGATGCTTGACCTTGCGCGAAGGCATGGCAATGAACAGGCCGGTATTGCCCTCGATCACCTTTATATTCCTTACCACAAAAGCATTGTCAAAAGTTACCGTGGCATATGCCTTTAGCTTTTTGTCCGGAGAATCCTTCAATACGACCCTGACCTCGGTGATCTCCATACGCCACCTCCTTAGCAGATGCTATCGGGTCCGCGCCAAGAAAATTTGCCAAGAAGAACAACTTTCGGCAAGCCTTCTTTTCAGACGCAAAGCCTGCGCCCTGGATGCGGTGATCGTAAATACAGCAGAGCCGCTTCCTGACATAAGCGCGAAACACGCGCCCAGGGAAAGAAGCCTGTCTTTAACGACCCCGACTTCGGGATACAGATTTATTGTCACAGCCTCGAGGCTGTTAAAAAAACACCCTGCTTTGGAGAAATCGCCTGTTTTAAGGGCATTCGCGGTTATTTTAGCATCCCCGTATCCGCTAGTCAAGCGGCGTTTTCGGCTGCTTCTTGCCGCGTCCCACTGCGCATATATACGGGCTGTGGATACATGTACTCCGGGGACGGCCAATACATGCCAGAGGCGCAATCTATTGATGCCGCGGATCGGCCTGATGATATGGCCCCTGCCCTCCCCCAGGGCAAAAGGCGTATTGTAGACAAAAAATGGGACATCGGAGCCTATCTGCGCGGCGCAAGAGGCCAGTTCATCCAAACTCAGGCCCAGCTTCCACAGCTTATTCAATCCCAGGAGAACGCTTGCGGCATTACTGGAGCCGCCGCCCAGGCCCGCACCGACAGGGATGCGCTTGATTATCTCTATGCTTACGCCCTTATCGAGGCCGTATTTGCGGCGCAGCAAAAGAGCGCTTTTATGACAGAGGTTGGTTTCGTTGAGCGGGACGCCAGGATCTTTACAGCAGATGTCGATGCGGCTTTCCTGGTTTTTCAGGATGATCTTATCGGCAAGATTGATTCGTTCAAATACGGTGGAGAGGTCATGGAACCCGTCGGAACGCCTCCCGATGACCTTAAGGTATAGGTTTAGTTTGGCGTAGGAGTTGAGGATCAAATTTATCAGCGGTCAAGCAACTGAAGCGCGGCTTTTTCGATATCGTCGCTGGTCAAATGGTATTCCTTAAGCAGCTCTGCCGGCTCACCTGATTGACCGAACCTGTTCTTAATACCGAGCCTGATGATCCGCTTTGGCTGGCTCTCGGATACGACTTCGTCTACCGCAGAGGCAAGCCCTCCGATGACCGAGTGCTCCTCGCAGACGACTATGCCTTTAGTGGTCCTGGCCGCATCAAGGACGCTGTCTTGGTCAAGGGGCCGTATGGTGTGCATATTAAGCACGCGCGCCTTCACCCCTTTTTCCAGAAGCCTTTTTGATGCCGCCAGCGCCTCATTGACCATTATCCCGCAGGCGATGATCGTAACGTCACTGCCCTGACAAAGGCACTGCGCCTTCCCGAATTCAAACTCAGGCTTGTTCTCGATGGTCGTAAACTTCGTCCTGCCCAGGCGTATGTAGAACGGCCCGCTCTGGGATGCGGCGGCTTCGACAGCGTCTTTAGTCTGCGGCCCGTCGCAGGGAACGATGATATTCATGTTCGGTATAACGCGCATGAGCGCTATGTCTTCAAGCGCCTGATGGCTGGCGCCGTCCGGCCCGACGGTGATGCCGGCATGGGAAGCGACGATCTTCACGTTGAAGTTGCTGTAGGATATCGAGTTTCTTACCTGGTCCCAGGCCCGGCCCGTCGCAAATATGGCGAATGTCGAAACAAAGACGGTCTTGCCGCAGCTGGCCAGCCCCGCGGCGCAGGCCATCATATTCTGTTCGGCTACGCCGAAATTAAAGAACCTGTCCGGGAATTGCCTGGCAAAAACAGCGGTCTTAGTGGAACAAGACAGGTCCGCATCAAGCACTACGATATCCTTATCAAGCTTGCCCAGCTCAACGAGTGTTTTTCCGTAAATATCGCGCGGGAATATCTGTTCCATCAGCTCTTTAACTCCTCGAGCGCCTTGCGCGCTTCTTCTTGGGTCGGGGCCCTGCCGTGGAAATCGCAGACGTTTTCCATAAAGGATACGCCCTTGCCCTTTACGGTGCGGGCGATGATTATCGTGGGCTTGCCTTTTACCTCTTTTGCCATATCATAGGCGCCAAGTATCTGCTTCATGTCGTGCCCGTCTATTTCAATGGTATGCCAACCAAAGGCCTGCCATTTCGCTGCCAGCGGCTCAAGGTTCATTACGTCAGCGGTCTTTCCGTCGATCTGGAAGCCGTTGTAATCAAGTATGGCGCAGATATTGTCGCACTTATAATGGGCGGCAGCCATTGCCGCCTCCCAGATATTGCCTTCCTGTATTTCGCCGTCGCCCAGGAGCACGTAGACCCGGTAATCTTTCTTATCGATCCTGGCTGCCAGGCTCATGCCTAAGGCAACAGAAAGCCCCTGGCCCAAAGAGCCCGAGGCGCATTCTACGCCGGGTGCCCGCCTGTCAGGATGCCCTTGAAGCATGGATCCAAGCTGGCGCAGCGTAAAAAGCTTATCCTTAGGGAAGAACGCCGCCTCCGATAACACTGCGTACCATAAAGGACAACAGTGCCCCTTGGACATATGGAACCTGTCCCTGTCGCTGGAAGCCGGATCATCCGGATTAAATTTGAGCACGGAAAAATAAAGGGCTGTCACCAGGTCCGCCGCGGAGAGGCTGCCCCCCGGATGTCCCGAACCGGCCTTGGCCAACATCTCTATGATGAGGCAGCGTATATGCCTTGCCTTCTCCTGAAGTTCTTTTATTTTGGCATCGGAGTATTTCATAAACCGTTCTTGTCCTCGTTGCCGGAGACCTTAAGCCTTTGGAGCTTCTCTTTTACTTTCTCCTGACCGGGGTCAAGCTTGATTGACTTTTCCCAGCTTGACCTGGCATTACCATTATCGCCGGTCTTCAGATACGCGTCTCCCAGATGATCGAAGATCACCGGATCCTCAAGCATGGAAGCGGCTTTTTTGAGCTCGCCCAGCGACTCCTTGAACTTGCCTTTCTTATAATAAAACCATCCCAGGCTGTCGATATAGGCCGGGTTGTCCGGCTCCAGGTCCAGGGCCTTACGCAGCATCAACTCAGCCTGTTCAAGGTTTTTGCCCGCGTCGATATACATATAGGCCAGAAAATTAAGCGCCTGATGGTAATCCGGCCTTAACCCTATGGCTTTCTTAAGCGCCTTCTCCGCAAGCTCCGTCTCGCGCATCTCCGTGTAAACGTTAGCCAGGGAATAATGCGCTTCGGCGTCGGCCGGATTAAGGCTTAGGATAAGCTTATAGGCGCTTTCCGCCTCTTTGAACTTTTTCTGTCTTAGGTATATCGCTCCCAGCCCCTTATAGATATCGACGTTCTGAGGCTGGAGGCGCGAGGCGTTCTGCAGGGCGGTCTCGTATTCTGCTGTCGCCAGGTCTATCTTATCAAGAGAGGTATATAGAAGGGCCAGTATTGCGTGCGGCTCGATCGCCTCGGGTGCCAAGCTTGCCGAGATCTTAAGCTCGTCTATCGCCTTCTGTGGCTGGTTATTCTTTATGTAGCTGGAGGCAAGGCCAAGATGCAGGGCCGCGATACTATCGTCGGCCTTGACCGCCTTTTTGTAAGCCTGTATGGCCTGCTCGATGTCGCCTGAATCCTCGTAAACGCAGCCCATGATATAATTGCTTATCGCCGAGGATTCTTTCTTGTCCCAGGCAAAAACCGGGACCCAGGACAGCATCAACAGGCCCAGGCACAAAAACACCCCTCCTGAGCGCAATATACTCAAAGCCATGTAAGAACCTTACCGACTAACCCCAGTCCCTCTTCTTGAGATGGCGAAGACGACGACGCATCTTCTTTCTCTTATGGGTGCGGATCTTCCTCTTTTTTCTTTTTCTGCCGCAAGGCATGTTTCTGCTCCCCTGTAACCCTATCTATCAATATATAACTTTGTTCAGCGGATACTCGATTATCCCCTGCGCTCCGGCATTTTTTAACTCGGGGATCAGCACGCGCACGACTTTTTCTTCGATGATCGTCTCGATGGCAAACCATCCGTCTTCGGAAAGTCCCGATATCGTCGGCCTTTTCAAAGCCGGCAGCTTCTCCAGCACCTTCTTCAGATCGGCTTTCTTGACGTTCATCTTAAGTCCGACCTTGCCTTCCGCCGAAATCGCCCCGTTAAGGAGCATGGCGATCTGGGCGATCTTGGCCTTCTTCCATTTATCCCTGTACGAATCCTTGTTGGCGATGAACTGGGTGGTAGACTCGCAAAGCGTGGCGATCTCGATGAGCTTGTTGGCCTTCAGGCTCCTTCCGGTCTCGGTCAGCTCTACTATGGCATCGACCAGCCCCGCGCTGACCTTGACTTCGGTCGCGCCCCAGCTGAACTCAACATCTACTTTTATTTTCTGGCGGGCAAAATAGTTTTTGGTGACATTCACCAGTTCCGTGGCCACTCTCTTGTTGGCAAGCTCTTTGGGCGACCTTATCCCGGAATCCTGGGGGACAGCCAGCACCCACCTAACCTTGTTAATGCCCTGCTTGGCATACATCAGGTCTGTCACCCTGGCTACGCGGGAATTGTTCTCCAGTATCCAGTCATTGCCGGTAATGCCGCAATCGAGGGCACCGTCCTGAACATAGCGGGACATCTCCTGGGCCCTGAGCAGCACCGCTTCGATATCGGGGTCGTCGATCGAAGGAAAGTATGAACGCTCGTTGGAAAGCGAGACGTTAAAGCCCGCTTTCTTGAACATCCGCAAAGTAGATTCCTGGAGGCTGCCTTTTGGTAATCCTAATCTTAAAAGTTTTCTTTTCATCGTAATCGTCAAATTAATAAAACACGGGTGTTTATTATAATCGGCTAACGAAGGTTTGTAAAGCAAAAAGATGTCAAATCCGCTACTCCTTCTTTATCCTCACCGGATAATACACCCTGCCTACGCTCGTGGAGACAGCCGCCCTGGGTCTTGGCGCGGACTTTTTCACCGCGGTCTTTGCCGCGGCTGCCGGCCTATTCGGCAAAGCAACTTTAGCAGCCGCAGCAGTCTTTACGGCTTGCGTGCCGAGGGAAGAGACGCCCGTCTTGGGAAGAACCGGTTCCCGGGCTGCCACAGGAGCCGCAGGCGCTATTACAGGCGGCGTTACAACAGGAACCTTTTTTTCTTCTTCAATAATACCGGCCGGCTTTTCTACGGGCAATATCATCGGTTCCTTTGAAAGCGGCAGGGCAGCGGCAGCCTCGGGCGTCTCTGCGGTCTTTGGTTTGGGCAAAGGCAACGGTTCAACCGGAGCCTCCAAAGGCATAACCTCCTTAACCGGCTTTAGCTGCGGGACAGGCGCGGGCTGCGGTTGTTGCAAAGGAGCTTGTTTTTTAGCCGCAATGGCCTCGGTGACAACCGGGGCACTCGCCTCTTTCTTGGCTTCCGGCAAAGGCTTAACGGCAGTTGCGGCCGCGGGAGCAACTTTAACCGGGACGGCCGCAGGCGGCGTTAACGCCGGTTCCTTTTTAATAACGGGCGGCTTGGCCTGCGGGACAACCGAGAGTTTCGCAGGAACAACAGCTTCTTCGGGAACAACTTCCTTGGGAACCGCTTCTTTGGGAACCGCTGCCTTCTTCTCTTTGGGATCTTCCTTGGTTTTCTGCATGATACTCAACCACGTTCCGGGTTTTACCCTTATATGCTCTACCGGCGCCTTTGGCTCAAGTTTTCCTTCGCTGGACTTAAGAATTATGATATCCACCCTCCTGTTCCTGAGCCGGTTCTTATCGGAGTTGTTGGGAAAAAGGGGCCTGGTCTCGGCGTATCCGGCCGCAGACATTTTTACGCCCTGCACGCCGTTTTCTATCAAGAAGCGCAGGACATTGGTGGCCCGTCGCGACGAAAGCTCCCAGTTGGACGGAAAATCCGGAGTATCGATGGGGATATTGCAGGTATGACCTTCGATCCTTATAAAATTGGTGATCTGCTTGACTACGGAGGAGATAGAAGCCAGTATCTTCTCGAAATCCGGCTTAAGGTCGGCCTTGCCTATATCGAAGAACACCCCATCGGTCATGAAGCTCATGCGTATCCCGCGCTCTTCGATCACCAGCTGCACCTTGTCCTGAAGCTTATTCTTATCGATGATCCCCTTTATGGTATTATAGGCGCTCTGCAGGTTCTCTTCCAGGCCGCTGACCCCCGTCTGGGCAGTGCCTGCCTTGGGTTGAGGCTTTGAGCCGCCGAAGGTCTCGGCGGCGGCTTCCGTGAACTTCTTATACTTTTCCAGATTTATCTTGGAGATGGCATAAAGCAGGATGAACATCGCCAATAGGAGCGTGATCATATCGGCGTAAGTCAGGAGCCAGCGCATCATGCCAGCAGTCTCCATCTCCTTGCCTGCTTTTTTCTTGCGGATAGCCATAAAGTCGCTGCGGTTAGGTTTGAGTTACTTTCGCGATTCTTCGGGCGCGCCGGGAGATTCGGAAGCCGTCTGCCTCTTTCCGGAAACCTGGATCCTCTTTGACGGCGGAAGGAAAACTTTAAGCCTTTCTTCGACCAGGCGAGGGCTTTCCCCTGCCTGTATGGCAAGGACGCCTTCGATAATGACTTCCTTCAGGAGCATCTCTTCTTCGTTCCTCAATTTTAATTTGTTGGCGATGGGCAAAAAGATCAGGTTGGCAAAAGATATGCCGTAGAATGTCGCCAAAAACGCCACGGCTATTGCCTTTACCGTCTCGGCCGGGTCTTCCGCGCCGTGCGAAAGCGCGAATATCAGCCCCATGACCGTCCCGATGATACCCAATGTCGGGGCAAAACCGCCTAGGGTCATAAAAATATTCTCCCCCACCTTATGCCGCTCCTCGAGGAAGGCGACCTCAGTCTCGAGTATCGAGCGGATGCGCTGGGCGTCGTTTCCGTCTACGACCAGCTGCACGCCGTTTTGCAGGAACTGATCGCCTATGCTTTGTATCTCGTTGTCCAGCGCCAGCATCCCTTCGCGCCTGGCCTTTTCGGCAAGACTGACGATGAGGTTGGCTATTTCGGTGACTTCGAACTTCTTGCCGAAGAACGCATTCTTGGCGATCATCGGAAGGCTTAGCATCTGCTCGAGGCTAAAGCTGATAAGCGTTGCCCCGAACGTGCCGACCAGGATTATGATAAAGGCGGAGAGCTGCAGGAACTGCGTGACCTTAGCCCCCTCCATGATGACGCCGATTACCAACGCACCCCAGCCGACCAGCAATCCAAGAATTGTGGTGATATCCATTATTTCTCCTTTGCCCTATCTAAGTGGCAGGATGGGCGGCTTGCGCCCACGCCGTCAACACTCTCACCGTATCGCTTGAAACCTCAAATACCCCGCTGCCTACGTTGACATAGTGGCACTTGCCGCTCTCGTCAAACCGAAGGCGCCCTTTCAAAAGCTGCCCGATGAACCTGGCATGGCCCGGCAGGACTTCCATCTGGCCGTCTTTGGACGGTATAAGCACGAAATCCGCCGGCTCTTTTATGACCTGCTTATCGGGAGTAATCACCTCCAAATTTATCTTCTTCATTGCTTTAGCTTCTGCGCCTTTTCCCTGGCCTCATCGATACTGCCGACCATATAGAATGCCTGCTCGGGCAGATCGTCGCATTTGCCTTCCACAAGCTCGCCAAAACCCTTAATGCTGTCGGCCAGCGGCACATATTTGCCCGCGAAACCCGTGAACTCTTCGGCGACGAAAAACGGCTGGGAAAGGAACTTCTGTATTTTACGCGCGCGGGAAACCGTAAGCTTGTCCTCATCGGAAAGTTCATCGAAGCCGAGGATGGCGATGATGTCCTGAAGGTCTTTGTAACGCTGGAGTATCTTCTGTACCGCACGGGCTGTCGTGTAATGCTCTTCCCCTACGCTATCCTGGCTTAAAAGCTTGCTTGAAGACTCAAGGGGGTCGACCGCCGGATAAATCCCGAGCTCCGCGATCTTGCGCGAGAGCACCGTCGAGGCATCCATGTGGCCGAAAGCGGTGGCAACACCGGGGTCAGTAAGGTCGTCTGCGGGCACATATATCGCCTGAACGCTGGTGATCGAGCCGTTGTGGGTCGAAGTGATCCTCTCCTGAAGCTCCCCCATCTCCGTGCCCAGAGTCGGCTGGTAACCGACGGCCGAAGGCATGCGGCCCAAAAGCGCGGAGACCTCGGAACCGGCTAAGACATACCTGAAGATATTGTCGATAAAAAGCAGGACGTCCTGCCTTTCCTGGTCGCGGAAGTATTCTGCCTGAGCCAGCCCCGTCAGCGCCACCCTCAGGCGCGCCCCGGGAGGCTCGTTCATCTGGCCGAACACCAGGACCGCTTTATCAATTACCTTGGATTCGTTCATCTCGCGGTAGAGGTCGTTTCCTTCCCTGGTGCGCTCTCCTACCCCGCAGAATACGGAAACCCCTCCGTGGTGCACGGCTACGTTATGTATCAGCTCCATAATGATGACGGTCTTGCCTACGCCCGCTCCACCGAAAAGCCCTACCTTGCCGCCCTTACGGTAAGGCGCCAAGAGATCGATGACCTTTATGCCCGTCTCAAAGATGTCCATCTTTGTTTCCTGTTCGACTAACGACGGGGCGTTTTTGTGGATAGAGGAGAAGAGTTCGGTATTCACCGGCCCTTTATAATCGATCGGCTCGCCCATAGCGTTTAGCAGCCTGCCCAGGCAGGCTTTGCCCACGGGGACACTTATTGGTTTGCCCGTATCTTCTACAGCCATTCCGCGGGCCAGCCCTTCGGGAGAGCCCATAATAAGGGCGCGCACGACGTTGTCCCCCATATGCTGGACTACTTCCAAGATCAGGTTCATCGTCTTCTTCTGGCCTGAGACTACATACTCCGCGTTGATCCTTAATCCGTGATAGATCTCGGGGAGTGCGCCTTGCGGGAACTCCACGTCGATCACCTGTCCGAATATCTGAACGATCTTTCCGTTAGCCATTATCTTAACACCTCGCTTGTCCCTACGATATCGGCAAGCTCCAGGGTGATCTTTGCCTGCCGTACTTTATTCATTTCCAATGTAAGCGACTCTATAAGCTCATGGGCGTTCTTGGTAGCCTGATCCATGGCGGTCATGCGCGCTGCCAGCTCCGCTACATATGATTCGACCAGGATACTGTAAAGGAGGCATGATACATACTTCTGGAAAAGTAACGTTGCGAGCTTGCCGCGCTCAGGCTCGTATAGACAGCTATAGGCGCTCTCCTTATGCGCCGCGGGTAAATCAAAGGGGAGCAGCGTGCGGCTGACTACCTGCTGTCTGATGATGGATTTAAACTCGTTGTAAATGACGGTCAGTTGCCGGGCCCGGCTGTATAGATAATACCAGGACAGCTCCACAGCCATAAGCTCGGCCGTCTGGAAGTCGAGCTTGCCGGAAAGATTCAGGTATTCTCCGCTTGTTTTTACCCCTCGCCTCAGGAAGTAATCGTGCGCTTTTTTGCCGACGGTAAAAATAGAAACCTGCTTATCGGAATTCTCTTCCAGGAACTGCGAGGCCTTTCTTAATACGTTGCTGTTAAAACCTGCGCACAGCCCTTTATCTGATGTCACCACCAGCAAACAAAGCTTGTCTGAAGCAGCCCCGCGTATATAAGGGTGGCTGTAGAGCCTTTGGGTGAGTGGATCGTTGAAATCAAGCTGGCGGGAACCGGCTGCCTGGACTACCAGGCGCCATGCATTATCCGCAAAGCAACGTGAATCATTGAGGTTCTTCTGCGCGTGGGCCAGGCGCGCCCCGGCGATCATCTTCATGGCCTTGGTGATCTGCTGGGTGCTTTTTATGCTCTTGATCTTGCGCTTAAGTTCGTTTAGCGAGGGCATATGGGGCTATTTGAACTGCTGCTTGAACTCCTTGATAGCATCTTGCAAGCGCTGCTTTATCGCCTCATCGATTATCTTTTTCTCGTCTATTTCCTTGAGGAGCTGCGGATGCTTATCGCGCACAAAAGCATAAAGTGCGGCTTCGAAATCCCTGACCCGCTTGACCTCCACATCATCAAGATATCCGTTTATCCCGGCGAAGATCACCAGGATCTGCTGCGCTACCGGAAGCGGCTGGTACTGGTTCTGCTTCAACACCTCAACCATCCTCTCCCCGCGCGCCAGCTGCGCCAGAGAGTTCTTGTCCAATTCAGAACTGAACTGCGCAAAAACGGCCAGCTCCGCATACTGGGCCAGCTCTATCCTTAAGGAACCGGCGACCTGGCGCATGGCCTTTATCTGGGCATGCCCGCCTACCCTGGACACCGACAATCCTACGTTGATCGCGGGCCTCACGCCCGAATAAAAAAGCCCGCTCTCCAGGTATATCTGGCCGTCGGTAATGGAGATGACGTTGGTCGGGATGTACGCCGAAATATCTCCTGCCTGCGTCTCGATGATCGGCAGCGCCGTCAACGACCCCCCTCCGTTCTTATCCGAGAGCTTGCAGGCCCTCTCCAGAAGCCTTGAATGCAGATAGAATATATCGCCCGGATAAGCCTCCCTGCCCGGCGGGCGCCTGAGCAACAGCGATATCTGCCGGTAAGCCTGGGCATGGCGCGTCAGGTCGTCGTAAATACAGAGGACGTCTCTGCCCTGCCAGAGGAACTCCTCGCCTATCGCGCAACCGGCGTAGGGAGCGATATATTGCAGAGGCGCCGGCTCCGATGAGGTAGCCGAAACCACGATGCTATACTCCATGGCGCCATGCCTGGTCAGCGTATCGACGATCTGGGCAACCGTAGACTGCTTCTGCCCGATAGCCACATAAATGCAGACCGGCCGTTTAACGGCATTCTTTTGATTGATGATCGTATCGATGGCGATAGCGGTCTTGCCGATCTGCCTGTCGCCGATTATAAGCTCTCTTTGACCCCGGCCGATGGGGATCATGGAATCGATAGCCTTGATGCCCGTCTGCAGCGGCTCCTTTACCGGCTGCCTTTCAATGACGCCGGGAGCGATAACCTCGATGGGACGCCTGCTATTGGTCTGCGCCTTAGGCTTACCGTCAAGCGGCTCGCCCAGAGGATTGATCACCCTGCCCAGAAGGGCCTCGCCTACGGGGATCTCCATTACCCTGCCGGTCCGCTTTACTTCATCCCCTTCCCTGATCAGGTCGTCCTCGCCGAAAAGGATGCAGCCTACGTTATCCTGCTCCAGGTTCATGACCATGCCCATTACGTTATTGGGCAGGTCCACCAGCTCGCCGTACATCGCATTATCCAGACCATACACACGGGCAATGCCGTCGCCGACCTGGATGACGTAGCCGACCTCTTTAAGCTCAAGCTTGGGCCGCCAGGCTTCGAGCTCTCTTCTGATAACGCTTATCACGTCCTTGCCTTCTATAGACATAATGAGACCCTTAGTTGTATTTAATCAGCTCTTGCCCGATGATCTTGAGCTGCGTCTTCAAGCTTGTATCAATGACCTGGTCCCCAATTTTTATCAGGAGGCCCGAGATAAGCTCTTCTTCGATGGCGAACTGCGCCTCTACCTTGGAACCGCTCAAGCGGCTGATGCTCTCTATCAGCGATGCCTTCTGGGAATCGGAAAGAGCAAAAGCGCTTTTTACCAGCACCGATTTTACAAGCTCTTTTTCGCGACGGACATTATGCAGCTCCTCGAGTATCTGGGCGAGCACGTTGAGCCTCTTCTTCTCGATCAAAAACAAAAAGAACCTTTCGATCTCGGGATGCGCCTCAAGCCCCGCGATCCTGGAGAGCAGCTCCCTCTTATTGTCTATCTTGAAAAAAGGATGGTTCAAAAAAAGATTCAGGTCCTCTATGTCCTGGATCATTCCGGAGATCTCTTCAATTATCTTCATGTTCTCCGCAAACCGCGACTCGATAAGAGGGTAAAAAGCGAGAGCGTAGTGTCGCGCGACCATCCTGTCCTTTAACAAAGTATCCTCCTTTTTAAACAGGGATATTAATTTTTCCTTAAACCATCGATCTGCTGCATCGCTTCGGAAAGAAGCTTCTCGTGCATGTTCTTATCAAGGCAGCCTTTTAGCAGCCTCTCGGCTATTTCTACCGATAAACCCGCGACCTCCCCGCGCAGTTGGCGCATGATCCTGTCCTTGTCGTCATCCAACTGCTGCCTGGCCTTGCGGATAAGCTTCTCTGCCTCTTCCTGCGCGGCGCGGATGATCTCTTCTTTCTGCCGGCCTCCTTCGGCCTGGGCCTTGCGGATAAGCTCAGCGGCCTCTTCCTGTATCCGCTGGAGGCCCGCCTTATAATCCTTCTCCAGCTTTTCTGCGTTTTCCCGGGCGGCGGCAGCAGCGGCAAGGTCGTTCTTTATGCCGAGACTGCGGTCCTTCATGATGTTGTAAAGCGGGCCCCAGGCCGCCTTCCAGAGCACGAGGACCGCGATAAGGAAGGTGATTATCTGTGCGATGAGTATAGAGGGATTTATATCGATCATTAGCGTATAGCGTATAGCGGCTAGCGCCTAGAGAAGCACGCCCTAAGCTCTATCCGCTAAACCCTGAATTTAGCTTACAAAATACTTCGCAAACGGATTTACGAACAAAAGTATGATCCCGATAAAAAGGATATAGAGCACCAGCGACTCGATGAACGCCAGGCCGATCATCATTACCAGCTGTATCTTGGGCGCAGCTTCGGGCTGACGGGCGATACCTTCTACCGAACGCACGATGGCGAAGGCCTGCGCTATGCCGCAGATCGAGGCCGCCACGGCCAATCCAAAACCGGAGACGATCACCGTCCAGATAAAGTAGTTTGTGCTGTTGGGGCTAGCCTGGCCTGCGGCCTGAGCCGCGGTTTCAGCAAAGACCAAACCAGCGCTAAAAACGATGAACGCCGCCAAAAATACCGCTACCGTCCTCTTCAACATCTTTGCACCTCCGTTTTAGTGATGTTGTTCATGCGGTTCCTCCGACTGCACCGCTCCTGCCACATAAGCTATGGATAATATCAGGAATATTAGGGCCTGGATCAACCCGAGCATCAGCCCCAAAAGGATGATAAAAGGCCTCAGTAATAACGGGGCTACCGTAAGCATTTTCTCGATAGGGGTGGCCCCGAGGAAGAACTGGGCGGTCAAGAGCGCAAGCAGGCCCAGGAGCATCTCTTTGGAGAAAATATTACAGAATAAACGAAGCGCAAGCGAAAAAGGCCGGGCTAAATTCCCGATGATCTCGATAATGAACATCAGGATCCTCACCGGGAACATAAACCACGGCAGCTCCGGCCCCATAAAATGCTTCAAATATCCTATGCCGTGTTTACGGAAACCCTGAAGGTTGTAGTAAACAAAGACTACCAGCGCCAGGCCAACGGTTGTGTTAAAATCGGATGTAGGCGAGATTAACCCCGGTATAAGGCCGATGAGGTTGCCCACGACGATGTATAGAAATATGCCGATAAAAAGGGGGTAGTAGTGCCGGGCCTCTTCGCCGATGGACTCATCTGCCAGGCTAAACACCGATTCAAAGCAGATCTCGAAGAAATTCTGTAACCCCGCCGGCGTGCGCTTGACAGCCCAAGCTATGAAAAGGGAAGGGATGCCTATGACCAGCCACGATAAAAACGACATGAGCAGCGTGGTGGGGATATAACGGATGTGATACTCTATGCTCTCGGGTACAAGAGACATGCTTTAGGTGCCTTTTGTTTCCTTTATGAGGCGCAATAAGCTAAGCGTATTTATCACCAGGCCCAGCAATAACCCGATGACCAGCCCCGCAACATCGCTTTTAAGCAGCACAATAAAAAGATAAAGAAAAATCCCCGCGCTGACAAGCCGCACGACAAACCCCCGGAAGAAATAGGCGACGGCGCCGCCCTTATCGCCCGGGGCAAACCTCCTTAAACCCAGCGTGAGGAAGAAAAGGCTGACTAAACTGATAAAGATCCCTGACAGGATGCCGGTAACGATGTGGGGGCCGCCCAGAAAAAAGAAAGAGACAAGGAGCAGGCCGCTTTCGACGATAAGAAGTCTAAAGTGGGTTTTTTCTCTTACTGGAAGCATCGAGCTTGAGGATCTCCTTGATCACCTGCCAGAAACCGGCAGCTATTCCCAGCAGGGTAAATATTACGGTAAACAGAGAATCGTTGTTGGTCAGCCTGTCCAGATACAGGCCCAGTCCCAGGCCTATGGCCAGACACACAACCAGATTCAAGCCTAATGAGGATACCCAGTATAATTTGAAACCCTGTTCTCTATTCCTGGATTTCTGAGGCATGAATTTAAAATAATTGCGCTAAATACATTTACTTTATATAACATATTCTATTATATGTCAAGAAGTTAGTAAAATCTAGCCGCCCCGCCGCCAAAGGATGGATTTATTTAATGCATTTCTGTTGAAATAGATAATTTTTCGTTTATAATAATTGCTCAAAGGAGATTTTATGTTAAAGAACCTGCGCAACAGGAAAACGGCAAAAAAAATCTGGATAATACTGGCCGCGCTGATATTGCCGGCCTTTATATTCTGGGGGATGGGCAGCGCTATCCGCGGCAAAGACGAATCGGGTTACGCCGGGCAGGTTAACGGCAAGATGGTCGACTTGCGTGAATTCAAGGAAGCGATGGAGGCTACCCGCAACCTTCTTCTCATGCGCTTCGGCACGGGTATCCCGGAAAACATAAAAAACCTGGACCTCCAGCAACAGGCATGGGAGAGGATCGTGCTGCTGGCCGAAGCCAAAAGGCGCGGCATAAAAGCGACGGATGAGGAAGTGGTTGAAACAATAAGAAGCCATCCGTTCTTCATGCGTAAAAGCGGCTTTGACAGCAAAACTTATTATACGATCCTCCAGCACATGCTGAGGATCCAGCCCAGGGCCTTCGAAGAACAGATGCGCGACAACCTCATCCTGATGAAGCTTTACGAACAAGCCGTATCGAATGTTTCGGTAAGCGATGAGGAGATATGGCAGGAGTACCGCAAGGCCAACCAAGAGATAGCTATATCTTATATAGCGGCCAACCCCGCGGATTTCGCCAGGGACCTGAAACCTTCGGATGCCGAGCTCAAAGATTACTTCCAAGCCAATGCGGCGGTATTTAAAGAACCTCCCGCCTTTAAGCTTGAGTATGTGGTCCTGGATTCCGAAGAAGACACCAGGAACCTATTCATCATGCTGCAGAAAAAAGAAGAGTTTGCCAAGGCTGCGAAAAAATACGCTCTGACGGTCAAGGAAACGGAGTTCCTCAACCAGACCGATCCTATCCCCGAGATCGGCTGGCAACCTCAAATCATCGATGCCGCCGGCCAACTGAAGCCCGGCCAGTACCTGCCGCCGTTAAAAATGGATAAGCGATATTTGATCTTGCGGTTGAAGGAAAAGCGGGAGACCAGGATTCCCGATCTTGACGCCGCCAAGGCAAGGGTCCTTGCCAGTTACAAAAAAGAGGCCGGGCTTAAGACGGCCCGGGAGAAGATAGAAAACTGCCGTGCAAGATTAAGGGAGAACTACGCAAATAACCCGAAAGCCGCGGATTTCGCAAAGCTGGCCTCTGAGTTCGGGTTAAAATACGGCCAGCCTCCTTCCTTTACCTTCGCCACCTACATCGAGGGCATAGGCTCATCCGATGATTTCTGGCTGGCCGCCGACCGGCTCCAGCCCGGAGGGTTCAGCGACATCATACCCATGCCTTCGGGGTTTTACATAATAAAGGCGAGATCCAAAAGCACTATTGACGAGAATAAATTCCGGGAAGAAAAGGGGGAGTTCGGCAAAAAAATACTCCTCCAGAAGAAGAACGAAAAACTCGCTCTCCTGCTGGAGGAGTTGCTGAAGAACTCCAGCTTTAACGCGCGCTAGGACCTTAGCTTACCTTAATAGCGTTGACCGGGCACTGGTCAGCTACCTCTTTGGCATTGCAGTTGCCGGGGGCTGTGGCTTTTACGTGGGCAATGCCGTCTGCCTGTATCTCGAAGGCATCGGGGCATATCTGTTCACACAATCCGCAACCCACACATGTAGAAGCGTCAACCGTAATCTTCATCTCCAACTCTCCTTTTTATCTCTCTAAAAGATTCTCGAATATCTCTTCGTGATTAACTTCTTCGCTCAATATATGCGTGACCAGCTGGTAAGTCACATGATCTTTGCCTTGCGTTTTCTTCGCCAGTTTATGATAAACCTCGATGGCGGCGGCCTCCGCCTCCGTCACTATCCGGATGATCCTGTTTAAGTCGGCTGAATTCTTGGGCGGCATCATGTAGGGAGCGTTGGCGTTCTTTTCCAATTCCATAGGATTGGCCGTAGGCAGGTCTCCGAGCTTGGTTATAAGGTCTGCCAGCTCCTCGGCGTGCTCCAACTCTTCTTTTGCTATGCCCTCCAATGCCTCCTTAAGGCCTTTATAGTTTTTCCCCGATACGGTCTGGGCCATATACCAGTACAAATAGAACGCCAGCCATTCATCGGCGTAGGCCTTGTTCAGGTCCCTGACCAGCTCTTTAAGACTCAGCTCCGATATCGCCCTTGCCTGTTTTCCCATATGAACCTCCTTCGATAAGCGGCTCTCCCGCTCTCTTAACCGGCTGCTGGTTCTGCCGGTTGTGCTTCTGCCTTTAAACCATACCTTTCTATATTAGCGTCGGCTACGGCCTGGACAGCCTTTAACTCCTGCGGGTTGTTTAAAATATGCTTGAACCTGCCCTGAAGTTTAAGGTACTCTTCAACGGGCTTGGGAGGATTGAGCTTGCGCACATTGATGAGCTTGCCGTTCTCATATTCTATAAGCGGGAATAATCCCGTCTCGACAACAAGCTTGCCTATCTGTATCGTAAGCGAATTCTCATAGCGCCACCCCAACGGGCAGGGGACATTGATCTGGATATACTTGGGGCCTTTGATGCTAATGGCCTTTTTGACCTTGCGCTGCAGATCCTGGGGATAACCGGTAGTGGCGGTAGCCACATAAGGTATCCCATGGGCATTGGCTATCTCCGGCATAGGCTTTTTAGGCCGCAGGTTTCCCGCGGAGCAGGCGCCGACAGGGCTGGTAGTGGTATTGGTCTTAAAAGGCGTCAGGCCGCTTCTCTGAATACCCGTATTCATGTATGCTTCATTATCATAACAGACATAAAGTATATCGTGGCCTCTTTCCATCATCCCGGAGAGCGCCTGGATACCGATATCCGCGGTCCCGCCGTCGCCTCCCTGGGCTATTACGTTTACTGCCTCTTTTTTCCCTAAGTACTTTAAGGCCGATTCCACGCCCGAGGCTACTGCGGCGGAGTTCTCAAACAATGAATGTATGAACGGAACCCCCCACGCCGTCTCAGGGTATTTTGTCGAGAAAACCTCAAGGCATCCGGTATTGTTAACGATGATGGTATTCGGCCCGGCTGCCTCGATGACGATCCTGGCCGCCATAGACTGGCCGCATCCGGCACAGGCAGTGTGGCCCGGATTAAACAATGTCTTATTCATACTTCTCCTTTAAAAGTTCTGGTTTCAGGTCGATGAACTCTCCCTGCCTTTCCTTTCCGGAAAGCAGGCTGAATACTTCCTTGATCGAATCCTTGGTAATATCGCGGCCGCCCAGCCCCACGACAAAGCTGCTTATAAGCTTGGGCTTCTTGGCCTTGCCGAAGAATACGGATTTGATCTCGCCGGCCAAGGGCGCAAAAGACCCAAGGGACAGCGCCCGGTCGATAACCGCGACTTTCGGGACATTTTTCAGGGACTCGTATATCTCTTGCACGGGAAACGGCCGGTAGCAGGAGACCTTGAGAAGCCCGACCTTCTTGCCCTTTGAGCGCATCTGGTCGACGACGTCCTTGACCGTGCCGCAGACCGAACCCATGGCCACGATCACCTTCTCTGCGTCCTTGATACGGTAGCCCTCGACCAACCCGGTATAGCTGCGGCCGAAGATCTTGGCAAAATCAGCGGTGACCTTGGGCATCAGCTTCAATACATCCTTATGGGTCTCTGAGAGCGCGTAACGGGTCTCGGCATAATATTCGGGATCAACGAGTGGGCCCATGGTTATCGGGTTCTCCACATCTAATTTATAGAGGGCCTTATAGGGGGGCAGGAACTTATCCGCCTGTTCCTGGGTGGGCATATTTACGGATTCGATGCCGTGAGTAAGGATAAAGCCATCCATGCACACCATAACCGGAAGCATTATAGACTTATCTTCTCCCAGCCTGTAAGCCAGAAGGTGAAAATCCACGACCTCCTGCATGTCTTCGGCGTGTAACTGCACCCATCCTGAGTCGCGCAAACTCACCACATCCTGATGATCGTTCCAGATGTTTATCGGAGCCGAGATCGCGCGGGCAGCAACGGTCATCACCACCGGCAGCCTCATGCCGGCTACGTTGAAGACGACTTCCGACATATAAAAAAGCCCCTGCGAACTGGTAGCCGTATAGCTCCTGACGCCGGCAGCTTCTGCCCCCAGGACCGTCGAGCAGGCAGAATGCTCGCTCTCAACGTTGACAAACTCGGATTTAAGATGGCCGTCAGCCACCATCTGCGCCAGCTCCTCAACGATATGGGTCTGGGGAGTAATGGGGTAGGCGGAGATGACTCCCGGCCGGCAAAGAGAGACCGTCTTTGCTACTGCCATCGAACCTTCTAAGAATTCTTTCACCTTGATATTCCTTTCATTAACTTATTCCCTGGAGTCTTCCTTGACCATCTCTATGTCCTGCTTGGGGCATATGGCGGCGCAATTCCCGCAGCCTTTGCAGTACTCCAGGTCGCAGGTATAAGTGTTTTTTCCCGAACCGCTGATGATGTTCTCGGGACATATAAGCACGCACATGTTGCAGGCAATGCAGTTTTTCTTAAGGAACTTCGGCTTTACTTCCGTGCGCCAGGAGCCGGTCTTATTGGCCCTGCTTGAGCCGGGTTTACTTATCAATGGTCCAAACATTTCTTAGCCTTTCTTTTCTTTGAGAAACTCGAAGCCTAATCTTGCGGCCTCGATATTCGGCGCTTGGAGTTTGCTGGCAAACCTCTTCTTTATCGCTTCATTAATGTCATCCGGCGACAACTCTCCGGTCGCCGCGCAAAAAGCCCCGAGCAGTGCGGTGTTGCCCAGCGGCCTGCCTATGGTCTTGAGCGCTATTTCATTGGCCGGGATGACATACGCCTTCTGGGTAGGATTGACCTTCACTTCCTCCATGCCCTCTCTGGAAGCGACCACCGCTACGCCGCCTTTTTTTAATCCGGAAAAACAGTTAAAACCGCGCATAAGAGTGGGGTCGGAGATTATGATATAATCCGGCTCATAGATCTGGCTGCGCAGCCTTACGGGTTTGGAGTCCACGCGCACAAAAGCATTCATGGGAGCCCCCATTCGCGCGGCGCCAAAATGCGGAAAGGCATAGGGATACATGCCTCTTAAGAAATAAGCGTATCCCAGCAGGGAAGCAGTGGTGATCGCGCCCTGTCCTGCGCGGGCGTGGATCCGTATTTCTTTCATTTAACTCTCCTTGATGATTGATAGAATGCTGCAGTAGGCGCACTGCGGCGCCGTTTCTGAAAATTAGAGTAGGATTATACGCTTTTTAGAGCTACTTGTCAAATACTTTGTTTTTTTCTGTTTTGGCACCGAATGCCAGCAGGCCAAAGAATAGGAAATTCAGGCCGTAACCGGCATAATCCAGGTCCAGGCGGCCTTTACCTATTGAATAAAGGCCAACGAGCAAGGCTACCATGACCACCTGGACATAAGCGCAATTCCTGAAGAGATCAACGCATCCCTGCCTTAACCTGACGAAGCTCAAGCCGGAAACTACCGCGGCAGTAACCAAGAACATGATGCTCAAGGCGGGGATGCCGTATAAATGCAGCATCTTCAACTTATTCAACTGGCCGTAAAGCGGGCTAAATCCTTGAGGGTCATATAGATAGAAAGGCAGAGTGGCCGCTGAGAAGGTTAGAATGATCGTAAGCGTATGCCGTAAAGCCGTTCTTACCCCAAAGCACTGGATCAGGGCTGAAAGCACAAGCGGAAGAATAAATAGAAAGTTGAGCCGCGAAGACAATCCCACTCCGAGCAAAACGGATAGAAGCAGCGCTTTCCAGCCGCGGCCGGAAACCGCTTTGGCCTTTAACGTCCTGAATAATAAGTAAACCGGGCATATTATATATATATTATTTGCAATAAGGTCTCCCCCGGTCAGCCATTCATGCATAAAAACCGGGCTGAATATTAACATCTGGGAGAATATCCATAGGGCCAGCCTTGTGTCTTTTAGATAGATGCAAGCCAGCGCAAGAAATACCGCCAGCCAGAAGATATTCTGGCAGGCGCCGCAACCCATCGCTACAAAAGGAGCTGCCAGAAATATAGAACCCGGGAAATGCGTGAGGTTGTTGCCTAGGTATGTCTGGCCGTAATAAGGGTATCTTGCCTCCAGTAATGAGGAGACGGCGATATCAAGGTCGTCATCCCTGTCGCTGCCGCTTCCGGACAAAACCGTATTTACTGCCGGGTATAGAACAAAGAAGCATATCACCAGCAGCGCAAAGATGACAATGATAAGGACCAGGGCCGTGCGGCGGCTTACCTTCCGCAGAAAGAAAACGAAGAAACGCCGGCGCAGGATAAGGACGCCGGCGGATACCGCGGCGGAATAAAAGAACAGCCCCCATGAACCCAGGTATTTATATACCGGGGCCAAGGACGCAAGGACCAACGTAAGTATAAAACCGGCAATATTCAAGGTTTTTCGGCGGATCAGAAGCCGCTTAGCGCCTGTGAGGTCTCCTGAAGCAGCTTGAGTATGGAAGATGTCTTGTCTTGGTCTATGGTGCCCAGGCCGCAACTTGGGCTTATCAGCAGCCTCTGGACAAGTTGCTTGCGGTCCAGGCCTTTCTTTTCCAGGGTTGCGAGCCCGGATTCGATCTTGGATACAAGCTGGCCGACAGTTACCTTCTGGTCATACTCATGCGTGGGCACGATGCCCCAGCATAATGCTCCGCCGCGCCCGAGAAATCCCTGGAGGTCTTTAGCGTAGATAAAGACCTTTTCCATGAAAGAAAAGGCATCGAAGTTGATTATGCGCATGGCCGGCACGTCGGTAAAAAGAGACCAATCGGTATTGCCGCAACAATGGACGCCGATCCAGACGTTTGGGGAGTTTATTGTCTCGGTCAATTCGCTAAGGACATCTACGACCTGCTGGCGGCCGATAGGGGTGTAGGCAGAACCAAAGCAGCTCAAAAACGGCTCATCCACGAACATGATGATCTCTTTGCCGAAACGCTCAAGCTCTCTTATCTGCCAGAGGGCTTTCATGCCTAGGCCTTTGACCACTGCCTGCATAAAGATCTCATCGTGCAGGAGGGCCACGCCCTTATCGTCCTTAAAGCTGGCGGCAAAGGTAAAAGGTCCGGTGATGTGGCATTTAAGAAAGGCCGCCTCTCCTGTCCCCTGCTCCTCCAGGTGCTCCAGGAAGGCATAGAAGCCCGCGGCGTATTCGCGCCCCAACTCGAAGTATGGCACATCGTTGTTTATGATATGCTCATAAAACTCCTCGAGGGCCTTTTCTTTCTGGCGCGGATTGTAGGCCGCACCGTCGCTTTTGACTTCAAGGCAGGGGAGATTGCGCGCGAACTGAGCGACCATCCCTTCGCGTACGTCGCGTTTTGGCAATTGCGGCCAGAAAGGGGCCTGTCCGACGCGTTCGAATATATGGGCTAAAGCGCTGGTCGTATCTTTATAAGGAAGGCTTCCGATGCCCGTGGCCAGCCCTTTAAATCTTGTCATCAGAGTGAGTATCCAGCGAAACCCTGTTTTTCTGGCCGCCCGTGCCGATGGTGATTATCTCTTCGATGCGGAGTTTAAGTATGGCGAACTTATCCCGTATGGATAACTCGAAGTTGTCGTGTTTGCGCCCCTTTAGCACGCCCTCGACGATGCGCTTGGCGGAAAGATCCACCTCTTTAAGCATCATTTCTTTGAATATCCTGTCGTACTCCTCGCCGCTTTCAATGATCTTGGCGCTGCCGTTCACCTGATAGCCTATCAGGGCTTCGGTATCCATAAATGAGAGCGAAGCGTAAGGATTGGCCTTCAGGTTCTCCCAGGTGCGGCCCATGGTATAATCCACCAGGTACAGGTAATGGCCTTCAATCTTCAGAAAGAACTTCGGAGCCGCGTTTGGGATGCCGTCCAGGCTGCAGGTAGCCACGCTTATAAACTGCCTGTCTTTTAAAACTTCTTTTATTTTATGTAGCGTATTACTCGACATCTCTCAAGATTATATCCCCGAAGGTGTTTGAAAAAGCGGAATCAAAATCGTAGACATTAATGAAATCTTCGATAGTATCTGTTTCGGTCTTGGATAGCAGCTTGCAACCGATCAGGTTGAATACGATATTTCCGATATCGGCGGTGGAGTTGATGCCCCAGTGTTTAAGGACGGTTTTGGCCATCGGTCCGAACTGCTGTATGGCCAGATCCCGCACCCCCTGAGCCAGCTCTTTGCCCGAAATATGGCCGCTCTTTTCCAGCTTCTGCTGAGTAAAGTGCAGGGCCTGCATCAGGAACTCATAAGCGTCGGCGCGGTAACGGCCGTCGCACGAACACAACTCCTCGATTATGTCGCGAAAGACCTTCTTCTCTTTCATCCGGCTAAAGACACCCCCTTGGCATCAGGTGAGCCCCGGTATATCCAACCCCGTGATCTCCTTCATCTTGGCGGCGGCTATCTCGTGCGAACGCTTAAGGCCCTTATTATACGCTTCTTTAACGGATTTTTCAAGTGCGAGCTTATCAAGGGATCCGATATCGGTATTTATGCGCACGTCTTTGACCTCCTGGGAGCCGTTCATGGTGAGCTGGATCATCCCGTCGGGGCTGGAGACCTCGAAGACCGTCTTTTCAAGCTTTTGCTTTACCTGGCGCATACTCTTGTGCATATCCATAAGCTGCTTCATTTTATCAAACATCGCTTCTCCTTATAAATTAAAGATTACAGCGTTTAGCGGATAGCGTTTAGGGTTGTTTTTCTAAACGTTGACCGCTACACGCTATACGCTAAAACGCCCTGTGTAATAATCCGATATGGGCGAGCCTCAGAACCCCAGCTTCTCATCGACCAGGACTACTTTTATCCTGCCCGCAAATATCTCTGCTTCGATAATCAGGGCCTGACAACACATTCTTTTGTATTCGGGGAAAAAACAGGCATCCTCGTGGCATACGCCCGTTTCCAGACAGGCGGATTTCCACTCCAGGCGCCTGCAATTAAGCGGGGTTGCGTATTCCCGCGCTCGTTTTAAGGCTGAGCTTAAGTCCCCGGCGATCTTGTTCGTGCCGCAGACCACGATGACATTCTTGGCCGAGGCGATCCCTGCTATACGATGCCCGTAAGCGCTCAAGAAAACCAGCTTCCCATCCCCGGATATCGCGTTGGCGCTTGCCAAATAATAATCGGCCCCGGCGCCCCTGGTCCGCATATCCAGGCTTTCCTCTCTGCTTAACCCCGGCTTGTAGGGGTTAAAAACCTCGTTCTTTCTTTCTCCCAGGAGCTTTATTATACCCAAGGCCTCCAGGGTCTGCGAACCGGAGAAGCCGATGCTGGCGGTCCCGGGGACCATCTCCAGTATTTTTCTGACCGCCGCCGCCCTGTCGGCGCAATAAAAACCGCAGATATTTCTCTTCTGCCAATTATTAAAGAGCTCCTGTATGAATTTTTCCATTGTCATCCCGACCCTGCCTGATCTTGGCGCAAACCGAAGCCTTCAGCGACCTAAGGCCGCGGCTTATCTCTACCGGATAGCGGTAGACGGCTTTTATATCCCGCAGGTCTTTGCAAAAAGAGTAAAGGCGCCGCCGGCAATAGCCCCTTATCTGCCCGACGCCTGGGCAGCGATATACCTGCCTGCCTCCGGATACGACTTGTCTCAGGAGGGGCTGGCCTTCGATATCTTCGCCGTCGATAGCGAGAACATCCTTTATAAAAACCCCTTTTTTATCCCTCTGGCGAAAGACCTGCTTGCGCCCCGGATAAGTGACCTTGGCTTTGCTTAACTTCATCGCCGGCTGGTATCTTCCGCGGACATCCGTAACTTCACTGATCTTATAGATCACATCCAAAGAAGGAGCGTCAGTACTTGAGCCCATGTTTGTCCCTACCCCGAAACTGTCCACGAAAGCCCCTTTGCTTATCAGCTTTGAGATCTTAAACTCATCGAGGTTGCCGCTGGCAAGGATCTTGACGTAGCCTAACCCTGCCCGGTCAAGGCGCTTCCTGGCGTATCTGGACATCTCGATTATGTCGCCGCTGTCAAGCCTTATCCCTTGCAGCTTATATCCGCGGCGTTTAAGCCACAAGCCTGTCCGGAGAGCGTTTTCAACGCCCTTCTTGATATTGTAAGTATCGACCAGCAGTATGGACCTGGCCGGGAAACTAGAGGCGTAGGCGCAAAAGCTTTCCTCTTCGCTATCGAAAGAAAGGACAAAGGAATGGGCCATGGTGCCTGCTACCGGGATCCCGAAGTTTTGGCCTGCCAGGCAATTGGAGGTCCCCTGTGAGCCGGCGATATAGGCAGAACGCGCGGCTTTGAGCCCCGCATCAAAACCGTGGGTGCGGCGCAGCGAAAAATCAAAGACCCCGCGCCCGGCGGCGGCACTCACTACACGGCTGGCCTTGCTGGCGATCATCGTCTGCAGGTTGATGGTGTTAAGCAGGAAACTTTCCAGGATCTGGGCTTCGATGATAGGCGCGGTTACCCGGATCAACGGCTCACCCGCAAAGAATACCTCTCCCTCCGGCATGGCCCAGATATCCCCGCTGAACCTTAAACGGGACAGATATTCAAGGAACTGCCGCGAAAAGATGCCTTTCTTCCTTAAAAACGATATATCATCGGAACGGAAACGAAGGCGGCTGACAAAATCAAGTATATCTTGAAGCCCGGCTGCAATTAAATAAGAACGGCGGGCAGGAAGCTTTCTTACAAAGAGCTCGAAACTGGCGCGGACGCCTTTCCTGTGAAGGAAGTAGCTCTGCGCCATGGTAAGCTCGTACAGGTCAAGAAAAAGGGCCCTGCCTTCATTCATCTGGATCTTTTGATCTGGCCGGTCAGGATCTTATACTCCTTTTCGGGGAAATAGTTCCCGCGGAAGACTATCTGCCCTTCCTTATCGATGAGCACATAGGTAGGCACACCGACTACTCCGTAGGAACGCGAGACCTTGGTGTCCACGTCAATAAGCACTTTAAAAGACAGGTTGTTGTTCTTGACGTAGGTCTGTATCTTGGACATCTGCTCCCCAACATCAATTGCCAGGACCTCGATATTATGGTTGGATAACTCCGAAAGCCAGGAGTTAAGGACCTTAAGCTCTTTCTGGCAAAAAGGGCACCAGGTGGTCCAGAAGAGGATCATCAGGTCCGTTTTCTTCTTGAAGTCAGATAAGCTGTAGCTATCCAGGTACACATCCTGAAGCTTAAAATCAGGCGCCGGACCAAGGGAATCAAGCTTGGGGGCGGCACTTGCCGGGGCAAAGCTCATCAGACAAAAACAGGCCATGAACACAACCAAAGCGGTCTTTTTCATTCTACATCCTCCTTATCCCGTTAAAAATAAAGTATATGCCTGCGCCTATAAGGACGAAGGCGCACAATCTTTTTATCCAGACCATCCATTTACCGGCCCGGGGGTAATTCCCGAGCAGGTACCCGGAGGTGCCGGCCAGGATCAAGATAAAGCCCAGGCCGTAAGCGAAACTCAACAGCAGGAGCGCTCCGTAAAAGATGTTCTTTCTGGTAGCCAGATAAGAAAGTATCGCCCCCAGCATGGGTGTGACGCAGGGCGATATCAATAGCCCGGAACTTAAACCCAAGATGAATACGGTAAAGTAATTTTTTCTCTTAAGCTCCGGCAGCCTCTTGATGCCGAAGGACGGAAGCCTTAAGAGATCAAGCATGGAGAGCCCCAGTATGAATATAACGATACCGGCTGCCAGATGCACCAAGGGCAGCGACGACACCTCTCCGAAGACCCTGCCGCCCAGGGCAGCAAACATCCCGAGGGCAGAGTAGGTCAGCGCTATGCCGCTGACATAAATAAAACTTAGCTTAAAGCCTTTCCAGCGGCTTTGAGCCCGGGTCGCCCCTATGTAGCCGACGCTCACCGGTATGAGCGGATAAACGCAAGGGGTAAAACTGGCCAGCACCCCGTAGAGAAAAGCTAAAATAAAATCAACCGGGCTACCCGAGAGATTCATCTATCCATTTTAGGTAAGGCAGATAACCTTTGCTTATCGGTAAAGCGATTATCTCCGGAACGCTGTAACCATGCAGGCTCTTGACCTTCTTTACCAGGGCCGCAAGCTTCTTTTTTTGGGTCTTGGCCACTAAAAGCAGCTCTTGGGCGCTGTCGATCTTTCCCTGCCACCAGAAAAACGAACTGACCTTATCCACGATGTTGACGCATGCCGCTAATCTATCTTTGAGTATAGCCTCAGTTATCCGCCGGGCGGTCTTTTTATCCGGCACGGTAATAAGGACTACGGCATGCATGGTCGCTCCTATTTAAAGTTTTTCTTAACAAGCCTGGCAAGCCTGGACGCCAGCCTTGCGCATTGCTTTGCCGCCCTCTGATCTGGGGCATCGATGGCAACCGGCCCGTAATGGTCTCCCTGCCAATCGCCCTGAATTATCATACCATGTATGAGCATGGCATTCAAGATATCCAGGATCGTAGTCTCATTGCCGCCTGCGATGTTGGCGCTGGAAGAAAAGGCCGCGCCGATCTTGCCGTCGAGCTTGCCGTGGAACTGCACCGTATCATCCAGGAGCTTCTTGATCTCGGCGCTCATGCTCCCGTAATAAGTGGGAGAGCCGATGACCAGGGCCTCGAAACCAAGCAGATCATGCGCCGAGACCTCCCTGACGTCTTTTATCTGAGCCTCCAAGCCTTCTTTGGTTATGGCCTCACCGATATACTCGGCCATCTTCCTGGTATTGCCCCCTCTTGAGTAATAGATCACTAGCGCTCTGGCCAAATTTAGCTCCTTTCTATTTCATCTACCTTGATCTGGCGTATCCGGCCCAGTTGGGCGCATATATCGAATATGGAAGTCGGCTCATCGCTGACCAGCCCCACCTTGAAATCTTTAGCCCCGTCGGCCTGCTCAGGCGCCTCTTCTATCGAAAGCTCCTGCGCGAACTCCGCAAAGGCGTTTTTGATATCCTTAAAAGTAGGGCCGTGGGCGTGCAAAGTAAAATTGATACGGTATCTCTGTATCATTTGAGCATTATGACCGACATGCCCCTGCCGCAAGATACGCCTTGCCGGCGGAAAGAAAAGAATTTATCCCCACAGCAGTATGTACAGGGGCTTTGGGGGTCAATGTTAGTTTCGGCTACGCCCTCCCGGACAGCCTGATCGATGTTTACGCGAACAAGGTCGAGATAGCATGACCCGTTTCTTTCTACGAGCGAACCCGGGAAGTACTTTATAAAATCCCCACCTACCTCATAACAACAGCTTCTTATCGATGGCCCGAACCACACCAGCAGCTCTCCGGGGGCGACGGCGAAAACCTCCCTCATCGCACAGACCACCTTGGCGCTAATACCCTTGTAGCTGCTGCGCCAGCCCGCATGGGCGATGGCGGCGACTTTGCGCTTAGGCGCATAAAAAAATACCGGCAGGCAATCCGCGGTGAATATCGCCATTGGTATCTGCCTCTGATCTGTGATAAATGCGTCGGTATCGTCTATGGCGTCATCGAAACGCAAAGCGCCTTTGCCGGTATCCGGGGCGCTTACGATACGGATATTGCCGCCGTGGACCTGTTTGGCGCAGACCAAATGCTGCCAGGAAATACCCAGGCCTTCCAGAAAAGATCTGCGGTTATCGATTGAACGCCCGCTATCCGCGCCGGCGGGCGACATATTGCCTTGCTCCTTGAGGCTGGAGGCGGCTATGACCCCTTCCTTATTCATTGATAGAGATGATTTTGTTACGGGAGCCCTCTCCGCTGACGATGCTGATCCTGTATTTCTTTATTTTAAGGTGCTCGGATAAAAGCTCAATGAGCTGTTCGTTGGCAAGGCCGTCCTGCGCCGGCTTAGTGAGGTATACCTTGTATGAGCCGTTCTCTTCCCTGACCAGGTTTCTTGAAGCCTTAGGCACGACTTTGACGCTTAATCGCATGGGGCCTCGTCAGGAATCTTTCAGGCCCTGGACGTTGGAAAGCTTCTCGTTTAACCTCTCCAACCTCTTAAGGCTGTCTTCGTATTTGGTCCTGGAATTCTGGATATGGCCGCCCAATACGTTGAACTCCTGCGAGAACCTGTCCATATCCTGCGAGAGGGCGCTTAGGCCCTTTAATATGTTCTTGGCGTTCTCCTCCACCTTCATCCCTTTAAGCCCCATACAGATGACCTGCAGATAGGCATAGAATGTGTTGGGCGAAACCGGGATAACCTTTTTGGACATGCAGAAAGACAATATATCCTCTTTGACCGCTATCTCGTAATAAACGTTTTCTGCCGGTATATACATAAGGGCGAAATCATAGGTGTTTTCTTCGGGGAGTATGTACTTGGAAGATATCTCTTCCGCCCGGGTCTTTACGTCCTGAACGAACTTTTTGCGCAAGGCCGCCTTGGATGCCTCATCAGGGGCGTCGATCATCCTCTGGAAATTCTCCAGGCTGAATTTCGCATCTATCGGCACGATGCGGCTTCCCAGGTTGATCACCGCATCCACGGTATCCCCGGTCTTAAAGCTGAACTGCGCATGGTAATGCTCTTTGGGCAGGACCTGAGAAAGCAGATTCTCCAGAAGCGTCTCTCCCATTTGGCCCCTGAATTTAGGGGCGCGCAGAAGCTCCTGCAGGCTGGAGATATTCTTGCCGATCTCAAGGATCTGGTTATTGGTGGACTCCAGCCTTCCCAGTTGCTCCTTGACGTTGCCGAATACCGAAGCCGTGCTCCCCAGCCCCTGTCCGATTATCTTGTTCTGCTCGGCTATGCCCTGCTGCATCTGGTTGAGGCGCTCACTTACCTGATTTGATATCTTCAGGACGAGGATGATGATAAAGACGCAAAAAAGAAAAAATGCTAAAAGTATCAGCAGACTGGCGTTCATAGCGTTATTATACCATTTTGATAATCCGCTTAAAGCAAATAATCGCTCTTTATTCTCTGGGCGCTTTTATAGATGTTGGTCTTTACTTCGGGGCAGATCTTCTCCATCCTCCTGATAATAGAGGAGACCGTAGAGCGCTGCGATACCCTGGACTGCGGACATTTGCAGTCAAAAGACGGGATACCGTAATCTCTGGTAAAACGCTCGATCATGCTCTCTTCAACGTAAGCCAGCGGCCGGATGATGCGGATCTTGCCGCCAAAAAGCTCCTGGTTAGGCGACATCGCCGAAAATTCTCCGTGGAAAAAGACATTCATTAATACCGTTTCGACGATATCGTCCTTGTGGTGGCCGAGGGCGACCTTGGTGCAGCCGAGCCTGTCGCTGGCCTCAAACATCGCCTTTCTCCTGTTCCAGGAGCACCAAAAACAGTTTATATCCTTCTTTTTGGTTTTGCGCAGGGCGTCGATCTTCTCGATATAGAACCTCACGCCCAGCTTCTTGAAGTATCTGCTAAGGCCGGCGGCGCAGGATGAAGGATAACCCGTGTCAACGTGCACCGCGATCACTTCGTAGGTTATCGGCACGAACTTCTGACGGTCAACCAGGAGCTTAAGGAGAACGAGGCTGTCTTTGCCTCCGGAGACCCCCACGGCGATCTTGTCGCCGCGGGAGAGCATCTTGTAATCCATGATCGCCCGGCCTACGCGCTTGGAGATGTAAAATCCGGCTCCTTCGATTACCGACATGAAATACCGCCTTACATTTCTATGTTTAAACGCAGCTCGCAGTAGGCCCCGTTCTCAAGCTTTACCTTGCCTGGCTCATCCAGGTATTTAAGCCTCCTGTTGAAAACGCCTCCGCTGGAGAAAGACCCCTTCATATTCTTGTTAAACCTGTACTCAAACCCGGCGCCCATATGCATCTCTTTATACTCCAGGACCGCGTTTTTGTACCTGTCTTTATTGACTTCGAACTCGCCGCCGGAGGCGTCGAATTCTCCGAAGACAGAGAGTTTCTCATTAAGCTCATAAGTGATATTGGGCCTCTGTGGTATGATATTAAAAACCAGCTTCTGATTCGGCCTGTAGATGAAGCCGAGGATCGGCAGGAGCTTATCGTCATAATCCGGGAATATGGCGATACCCGCGATATAGATCCATTTATCATCGGGTTTATGTATGGCAAATATCCGGGAAGGGATCCTGAAGCCGGAGGAATGGCACTCCCAGCCGTCGCCAAAGAAAGAAGGGCTCAGGCCCAGGCGCAGGTACGTTTTATCGACCGCGAAAAACGGCAGGGTCGCCTGCAGCCCCAGGGACACCCCGGTCAAATGGCCGGGCAAGGGGACTGCGGTGGTATTATCCAGGCCTATATAACGCTGTTGCAGACAGAACTCGACGGGGAGCTTTCCAAACGCCAGAACCTCGTGGCGGTATTCAACCGAGGAGTCGAATACCCCTACCTTGCCGTCTTGGGCTTCGGCGCCGTTAGGCCCCATATACAGAAAACGGCTTTCCAGCTCTCTTAAGCCCCCTGCCGCAGGTAAACCCGCCCGCATGGAGGCCTCGGTTCTGGCCAGCGTATCTTCAATGGCCATCGAACGCTCTGAACCGGCAACGCCTGAAAAGGCAAGCTGCATATTGCCTGCCTCGTTCTGGCCCGCATACGCCGGGCAGGCGCAGCAGATACAAAATAACGCTTTTGACAATAATAGCTTGGCAAAACTTCGCGGCATAAACATAACCTGGCGTCCTGTCTTCGGCTTACTGGATGATGGCATCCTTTATCCCGCGGATGATGTCCGTCACGGCGGGCCTGAATTTATACTTTGCGTCTTTGAGATTACCGCTGATCTTAAGCACCCCGAACCTGCCCGCGCGGCCGATAAGGGCGGTGGTCACATCCTTAAATGTGCCGGTGACCGGGGCATTGGCATCAAGGACTTCGATATTAAGGCTGCCGTCGATCTTTCCGTCAAATCCCAGCTTCACCGGGCCGTAAAGATTGGCGATGCTGCTTTTGAGGACGAGGTTGTCCGTAAATACGCTCTTATCCTCTACCGCGAAGGCGCAGTAGCCTTCGGTAAAAGCTATATTAGCAAAATCCCTGGCAAAGAGCAAGCTCCCTAATCCCTGAAACAGGTTCAACTGCCAGAGATTCCCCTGGGTGATGAAGATCTTACCCGATCCGTTTGTCGCGGCAAGCTCGTCGCCCGGTCCGCTCAGCTTAATATTTCCGTGCAATGTCCCGGTGACGTCCTTCTTGTCAGCCTTTGTGTCGCGAATAAGCTTCTCCAGCTTTATCCCTTCGGCTTCAAGATCGACCCGGTAAGGGAAATGTTCTTTGAGGCTTACCTTTGCCTGCGAACGCAGGATGCCGTCGTAAAAAGACAAAGACATATCCGCTACCTGCGCTTCCCCGTCCTTCTGAGTGTAGAGCAGGCTCAGATCGTTGGCCTTGAGACCATAAAGAGAGATGTAGTGGCTGGTTATCTTGGCGTACATCTCCCAGCTCAGGTATTGATCGAGCCTGCCCATAAGGGTCAGTTTGGCATGTATGAGCCCTTTCGGCCTGACAGCTGCGATCCCGGATTTTAAACCGGGCAGCAGAAACGCTAAATCCTCACAGTCAATATCCAGGTAAAGATTGGCCTCTGCCTTCAGGTCCGGCAGGGAAAGAGTGCTGTTGTCTGAAAAAGTCGAGAATTTGGAGCCGCGGTATCTGCCCGTCAACCCCAGGATATCAACTCCTGCGCCTGTGGAATGCAGTATCGTTTCGGCATACAGATCGTCCCCCGAGACCTGAAGCCTTACCTTGGGCGAGGCGTAATCCTTGACTGACCCCGCGCTCTTATAAACCTTATCCGAGTACTTGAAGCTAAGCTCCTGCCAGCTGACTTGTGACGAATCAAAATTCAACCGTCCTTTGACCGAATCCAATACTACCGGGAACTCCTGCGCCTTCAGCACCGCGCCCTGCAGGTCGAGGTAGCCGGCAAACTGCGCCTGCGCGGGGGAAGAAAAACTGTTTTTTACAAATATGTTGAGCCGGCAGTCTCCCTGGCTGCTTAAAGGGAGGTTGAGCTTCAGCCTGTCCCTGAGGATCGTCAGGATGCGCTCTGTGGTGGTATTGAGGTCAAAATGCAGGCTCATCTGTGGGTCCTGAAAGTTATCTATCTTCAATTGGGGATCGACGGTCATGCCCCAGACGTCAAGCCGCAGCCGTTCTGAAGAAAGCCGAGACTCGTTGAAATCAAGCCTTCCGGTGATATTGGCCATTTCGCCCAAGCTGCCTATGCCGCTGATGCTGCAGCCTTGCAACAGGGCCTTTCCCGTAACGGTCGGCTTTGAGCCCTTAAGCTCATACTTGAGCGCAGATGATACGTCGGTATTCAAAAGCACCTGCATGCTGCCCTTACGGATGAGCAGGTTTTTGGCGTAGACCCTAAGCTCTGCCGAAAGAATGCCGTTGGCCAGCGAAAACGTAGAACCAACCTCCTGCAGCTTGCCGGCAACAGAGCAGCCTGAACCCTGATAATAAGGAGCGAACTCGGCCAAAGATATATTGCGCGCCTGCAGCCGCGCAAAGAGGGAGTCGTCTTTAAAGAAAAACTCCGCGCTGCCTGCCAGCTGCGAAGCGAAATCATCCCCCAGGCACGCAGAAAAAGAAAGCCTCAGCTTTGAAGGCAGAGACGGGTTCAAGACGAGATTGACCTTTTGGAGCTTACCGGAAAAAGCCGGCGAGAGGCTTTGGTCATTAAATATGACCCTGGAGTCGATGAGCCTGATCTTATAGATGAGGACGCCGGAGCCCGGGGAGCCGCCCTTAGACAGTCCTTTAAGGCCGGAAAAACCCTGGCTATCCTTTACCAGATTAAGCTCCGCGTTATAAAGGTTGAGCGATGGGATAATGATATTGTGGCGCGCGAAAGGCAGAAACAAGAAAGCGCAAGAGCCCTGTTTTACGTAAACCAAGACCCTCTGCTCATCGTAAACAGTAAGGCCGCTAAATACCAGCCCTTTAAAGATATCAAAGCGCAGGCTTTCCAGGAGGACGTCTTTGCCGGTATAGCGCTTTATGGATTCGGTGACCGCCGACTTTATCTTTGTGGGTATGAGCAGGCGGTTCAGATAATTTATCAGGGCCGCTGAGGCGATAATCAAGGCGAGCAAGACGCCAAACAGCTTCTTCATGAAGCTAATTATATAGAAAAAACCGCAGATTAGAAAGAGATTATTGGCGGCCGCAGATCAGCTGCGGTTTTCCAGGCTTATGAGGCGCCAGCCGCTGCCGTTCTTCTGCAAGGTCGCCTGGACATGAGTACCGTTGGAATCTTCTTCCAGATAAGTGACCACCCGGCAAGAGTCGGGGCGCTCGATAGGATAGATTTTGGAATCGCTGGAGACAATGATAAACCCGCTGTTTACGCATATGGGAAGGAGCAGGCAGCTTTTGGGGTGAGCTTTGGCAAACTCCAGCGGGTCGTCAGGCTGCTCTTCATTATAACAGTAGTTCTCAAGAAGATACCCGTCTATCTTGACGGTATCGGCTTCTGAAAGGTTGCCGATCGAAGCCCGGGCTCCAAAGGACTGCTCTTGGCCTGACGCCACGGACTGGACGCCCGCGGCCAGATAAACTATGACCAACACGGATAAAAACCGGAAAGCGCTTTTCATGAGAACCCTCCCCATTTCAGTTTTTTGTCATCCTATTCTTACCGCCAAAACAATATTAACTCAATCTTTTTGTTGGCGCAATAACCCCAAAAGACTATTTTGCGGCCTTCTTTGGCTTAGCGGAGCCATATTTCTTCAACATTCGCCGCGCCAACCCCAGGGCCTGGGCCTTGCTGTTTATCCTGCCGATGGCCTGGGACTCTTCCAGGCTCTTAAGGAGCTTGCCGATCAAAGGCGAAGGCTCAAGCCCAAGCTCCCTCATAAGGTCATCCCCGTTTACCAGCCTCTGCGGCTTTTTCTCTTTTTCTCTGCGAAAATACTCGTTAATGAGCGAAAAGGCTGCCTTTTCGTGTCTTAGCGAATCTGCCCTGGTGCTCAGGCGGCCGCGGGTGGAACGCTGGTCGGCAATGGACAAAAGAAGCACGGCCAGCGCCTCATCGGCGGTATCGCGGAAGTAGCGGAACTTGGCGCGGGAGCTTATCTGTTCCAGGTCTCCGAGGTAACCGGGCCTCAGATGCCAAAGCACCATGGTCTTGACGGATCTTATCTCGTCGTTGGAAAGCTTAAGCCTCTTGCAGGCCTCGTGCGCCCAGGGAAGACCTGCTCTCTCGTGGCCGTGAAATGAAATCTTGCCCTTACATCGGCGCATCGTAGAAGGTTTGCCTATGTCATGAAACAGCAGCGCAAGCTTTATCAGGGCCTTTCTGCTGCGCTGGCCCGCCAAAAGCCTGCAGCAGTAGCCATAGATGCGAGCGTCTGCCTTTAAGCCGGCTATAAGCTCTTCAAACTGCTTTACGCACTCAAGGGTGTGCTTCCAGATATCAAGATGGTGATAAGGACCCTGATAGACGCCGCGCATAAGGTTTATCTCGGGGATAATGATCTCCAGTATCTTTATCCTGTCAAGGGCGCAAAGCGTATTGAAAGCGTCCTTGCCTTCCAGTATCTTGAACAGCTCATCGCGTATCCTTTCCGGCGATACGCTTAAGATCTTTTTCTTTTTTCTGGCTATGGCCTTCAGGGTGGGGGCGTCTATCCTGCAACCCAAAACGCAGGAGAAGCTGAAGGCCCGAAGCATGCGCAAGGGGTCATCGTCGAAAGCGTCCCGGTATGGTATGCGCAGAACGCCGCGCTGCAGGTCTTCCCTGGCGCCGAATAGATCAATAATGCGCCCATTTACCCCGCCTTTCTTAAAGATGTCCTTGAGGGCCAGGGCCATTGTGTTGATGGTGAAGTCGCGGCGCAGGAGATCTTCTTCGAGGGTTTTACCGCGGAAATCCGTAAAGTCAAGCGTGAAGATCCTCTTTTTATCCTTTAATACCAGCCTGCAGGCGCCGTGCTCCTTATCCAACACCACGAACCCGGCCCTTAAAGCCCTGGCAAGCCTGCGGCCGAAAACTATAGCGCCTTTTTTAAGACAGAAGTCCATGTCCGGGTTTTCTTTCTTGCGGCCCAGGAGCTTGTCCCGGATAATCCCGCCCACCAGGAACAATTCGACCTTTTGCTTGCGGGAAAAATTATATACTTTCCCGAGTATCGCCTCTTCTGCCGAATTAAAAATAATTTTCTTATTCATATGGGAAGCCGGATCTAAACCGGCTAACCGGAAAACTGGCCGACTGGTCAACTAAGGTTATTTGTTCTGATTGAACATCTCCGACTGCTTTATGATCGCGTCCTCCACGAATATCGGAGAATGCGACCTGACGGCAAGGGCGATACTGTCTGAGGGGCGGGCGTCAATGGTCTTGTCTTCTCCTGAAGCGGTCTTTAAGATGATCTTGGCATGAAAAGTGTTCTCTTCAAGCTTGTCGATGAGTATCTTTTCGATGCCGGCCTCCAGTTTGGTTATCGTATCGTGCAGGAGGTCGTGAGTAAGCGGCCGCGGAGGGATAAAGCCGCTGATCTTGAGTTTTATCGCCGAGGCCTCGGACAGGCCTATCACGATAGGCAGGATCCTCGTGCCGTTCTTTTCCTTAAGTACGATCAGCTGGTCATGCCTCTTTTCATCGATCACTATTTTATTAAGCTCCATTTCGACCATAAATGATACCTCAAAACCTTATATGATTACACAGATTAAAAAACTGATTACGGTGATCAAACCTTAAAGCCCTGATCTGTGTAATCGCGTTTTTATCACTGCAATCGCTTTATCTTCTTTATTTTCTTTTATCCTTACCTAAAATATCCTTTAGCTCCACCATGAACTGTCCGACATCCTTGAATTGCCTGTAGACGGAAGCGAAACGCACATACGCCACATCGTCAAGGTTCTTGAGCCTCTCCATCACCAGCTCCCCGATCCTCTGCGCGGATACTTCCCGGTCGCTCTTTTTCTGGATGGCGCGCTCTACCTGGATGACGATATCCTCCATCTTATCCATGCTGATCTGCCTTTTCTCGCAGGCGCGGATGATCCCGGCCAGTATCTTTTTGCGGTCAAAAGGCTCGCGCCTGCCGTCCTTCTTGATCACCATCATGGAGACTTCTTCGACGTATTCGTAGGTAGTGAAGCGCTTGCCGCACTTCAGGCATTCCCGCCTGCGCCTTACCGCCGACTCCTCGGCAGTAGAGCGGGAATCAACGACCTTGTCTTCCTTGTATCCGCAGAACGGGCATTTCATTTTATTTTTCTCACCCTTATCCCGGCCTCTTTCAAAAACCGCGATGCCATTTTATCGGGATACTCCCCGCGTATAACTACTTCCTTAATACCGGCATTGATGATCATCTTGGCGCAGATAATACAGGGCTGATTGGTAACATAAAGAGTGCTTCCCTTGGTGCTGACACCGTGGAGTGCAGCCTGTAACAGGACGTTCTGTTCGGCGTGCAGCCCGCGGCACAACTCATGGCGCTGCCCCGATGGGATATTCAGTTTTTGCCGCAGACATGAAGTATCGGTGCAATGCGCCAGCCCCGAAGGCGCCCCGTTATAGCCGGTAGCCAATATCTTCTTATCCTTTATCAACACGGCCCCTACGCTGCGCCGCAGGCACGTCGCGCGCCTGGAAACCAACCCTGCCAGCTCCATAAAATACTCGTCCCAGCTCGGGCGCCTGTGAATTACTTGCTTTGGGCTCATGTTGTGAAAAGTATGTTTGATTATGCAGATTATAAAAGCAGATTACACAGATTAAATCTAAACATAGATTTTGCCCTAATCTGCGTAATCTGCCTTTTCATCCGTGTAATCATATTAACGGTTTTGTCTTTACTTGGCAAGCTCGGGATACAAAGGAAACCTCCTGGTAAGCGCCAGGACCTTTTTCCTTATCTTTATAAGCTTGAGCGAATCGGTATTGGCCTCGATGGCCTCATTGATAAAACCGGTGATCTGGCGCATCTGGGCTTCTTTCATGCCGCGGGTAGTCACTGCGGCAGTACCCAGGCGTATGCCGCTGGTGATCATCGGGCTCCTCTTGTCAAAAGGAATAAGGTTTTTGTTGACGGTTATACCGGCCTGCCCGAGCATCAGCGAGGCGTCGCTGCCGGTCACCCCTTTGCCGTTCAGGTCAACCAGCATCAGATGCGTATCCGTACCCCCGGAAACGATGCGGAAGCCGTCTTTGGAGAGGCTGCGCGCCAGCTCCTGGGAGTTTTTGATGATCTGTTTTTGATAGGCCTTGAACTGAGCGGTCATCGCCTCTTTGAATGCCACCGCCTTGGCGGCGATGACGTGCATCAGGGGCCCGCCCTGGATGCCGGGGAAGATCTGGGAATCGATCTTTTTGGCAAAATCTTTTTTGCAGATAATAAAGCCGCCTCTTGGCCCGCGCAAGGTCTTATGAGTAGTAGAAGTGACAAACTCGGCGTAAGGCACGGGTGAGGGATGCTGGCCTGCGGCGACCAGCCCCGCTATGTGGGCCATATCCACGAAAAGATACGCTGCGACCTCGTCGCATATATCGCGGAACTTCCTAAAATCTATCCGGCGCGGATAAGCGGATGCCCCGGCAAGTATCATCCTGGGCTTATGCTCTTTTGCCAAAGCAAGGATTTGGGAATAATCCAGGGTCTCGGTATTCCTGTCTACCCCGTATCCGACCATTTTAAAAAACCTGCCGGAAAAGTTATGAGGATGGCCGTGGGTAAGATGGCCTCCAGCTGCCAGATCCATCGCCAGGACCGTATCCCCGGGCTTGAGCGCCGCAAAATAAACCGCCATATTCGCCTGAGACCCCGAGTGAGGCTGAACATTGACGTGTTCGGCCCCGAAAAGCTTCTTTGCCCGTTCGATTGCCAGGCGCTCCGCTTCATCCACGTATTCGCATCCGCCGTACCATCTGCGGTGCGGGTAGCCTTCGGCGTATTTGTTGGTGAGGACCGAGCCCTGGGCCTCAAGGACAGCCATAGAGGTAAAGTTCTCCGAAGCGATGAGCTCCAGATTGCCCTCCTGTCTTTTTATCTCGCTTCTTACCGCCTCGAATATCTCGGGGTCGGTAGATTTTAAATGTTTCATCTGCATCCGCAACTCCCGTTATGTTTTGCGATGTTGTCTATTTTCTCCAGCCTGCGCATGTGCCGGCCTCCTTCGAACTCCGTATCCAGCCAAACCCTGACTATGCTTTTAGCCTGGGCCGTACTTACGAACCCCGCGCCCAGGACCAGTATATTGCTGTCGTTATGCTGCCGGGAAAGGCGGGCCGCCAGCTTGTTATAACACAATGCCGCGCGCACTCCGGCAAACCTATTGGCGACGATGGAATTGCCTATCCCGCTTTTGCAGATGAGTATCCCGCGCAGCTTCTTGTTTTCGCCGACCTGCCGCGCAAGAGGAATGGCATAATCCGGATAATCGCAGCTCTCCTCGGAATGCGTGCCGAAATCTTTGATGCCGAAACCCTCCTGCCGCAGGAAAAGTTTAAGCTTTTCCTTAAGCCGCAGGCCTGCGTGGTCGGACGCAATGAGTATCTTGTTCATATGAGTTGGCTTACTTTTTCGACTGCTTCCTTGATGGTGGCATAAGTCCGGGAATAGAAATCTTCGGACATTCCGATGGGATCGTCTATATCCAAATCGCTTCCCTTTATTTTAGCAAATTCCTTTAATAAAAAAAGCCTATTTTTGACTTCGGGCGCCAGCTCCAACACCCGGCTTTCGTGCCTCTTCTCCATGACCAGGATAAGATCGGATCTTTTCACCATAAGCTTATCAACCGACCGGGAGCGGTGAGCGGATACGTCTATGCCGTCCCTAGCCAATACTTCTATCGTCGCCTGAGTCGCCCCCATCGGCCGGGAGACCATCATCGCGCCGGCGGATATTACTTCGACGTCGCGCCGGCCCTTCTCTTCTAATGACCTCTTAAGGGCCGCTTCGGCCATCACCGAACGGCAGGAGTTGCCCGTGCAGACAAAGAGCACGGTCTTATTTTTAGCGCAGACCTCTATATCCTCTTTTTTTATCGCCCCTTCCCTTAAGATGCGCGGCGAATCAGCCGTCATATCAACGACGCCTGACTCCACGCCTAATGCGCAATCGCCTGAATCTACGGCTATCTCCACCAAACCGTCAAGATCGGACAGGGCCTGCCGCAGGTTAGGTGGCGCGGGTTTACCCGAAATATTTGCCGAAGGGCAGGCAAGCGGCACTCGGGCCAGCGCCGCTATCTTAAGCGCTACCGGGTGGTCCGGCATGCGCAGGCCGATGGTGCCTTTGCTCTTATGTTTCAATACTATCGTCAGCGGACCGGGCCAGAACTTATCTATCGCCTTATAGGCGAAGATGGGAATAAACGAACTGAACTCTTCCACGCGCATCTTATCTTCGATTATTACCGCGAAAGGCTTGTCTTTCGGCCTTTGCTTTATATTGTAAAGCCGCTCCTGCGCCTGCTTATCCATGGCATTGGCAGCTATCCCGTATACGGTCTCGGTCGGGACGATCACCAGCCCCCCCTTGACCAGGGACTCGGCGGCTTCCTTAACATAGACCATGTTGGGGTCGATGGGGTCTACCTTCAATACCCTGGTCTTTATCATAAGCTAAGCTTTGTATTCCTTATCTGCGCAGCCATCGCTTTTCTGTAGTTTAGCAGCTTTTTCTCAACTGTTCTATCGCTTATGCCCAGTATCTGCAAAGCAAATAGCGCGGCGTTCTTTGCGCCGGCTTTCCCTATCGCCATAGAAGCCACCGGGATCCCCCCGGGCATCTGCACCGTGGATAAGAGCGAATCCATGCCTTTTAAGCTTGAGGTTTCAATAGGGATGCCGATCACCGGAAGCGTAGTATGAGCCGCGATCACTCCGGCTAAAGCTGCGGCGCCGCCGGCAGCGGCGATAAAGACCTTGACGCCTTTTTTAGACGCGGACCCTACATATGAAGCCAGCTCTTTAGGAGTGCGATGCGCGGATAAAACCTTGACTTCAAAACCGACCTTGAACTCTTTAAGGAGCCTGATCCCTTCATTTACCGTTTCCAAGTCGGACTGGCTGCCCATAATGATCGCTATTTTTTTATCCGCCATTGCTTCCTCCTTACTTAATTTAGATATAACGCAGGCGACTTGAGCATATTCACTCAGGCAGCGGGTGGCATGGGGATGCTTCGCAGCGCGTCAGCGCTAGAAGCGCCCTATGCCAGGCCCCGCTGATGAGTGCAATATCAGAGCGCCTTGCGCCCTATGTCCCGGCGATAATGCATGCCGTCAAAATTGATTTTGCTTACTGCTTTATAAGTATGATCTATGGCATCCTTAATGGTATTGCCTAAGCCGGTGATGCCTAAAACCCTTCCGCCGTTTGTAAGATATCCCGGTGACTTGGTGGCTTGGTGGCTTGGTGACTTGGTAGTGCCGGCGTGGAAGACCACTATATCTTTCATCTTCCCGGCCTCCTCAAGACCGGTAATCTCTTTTCCTTTTTCGTAATCTCCGGGGTAGCCCTTGGAGGAGGCGACTACGCAGACGCAGGCGCGCTCATCCCATCTAATACCGCCGGCCTTTACAACTTTATTTAAACTCCCTTCGCAGGACGCCAGCATCACTTCCAATAAGTCTGATTCAAACCGCGGCAGTATCGCTTCCGTCTCCGGGTCTCCGAAACGCACATTGAACTCTAGGGTATAAGGACCTTGCTTGGTCAGCATTATTCCAGCGTAAAGCACCCCTCTGTACTCAATGCCTTCCCGGCTAAGCCCGTCTATGGTAGGGTTAATGATCTTCTCCAGGATCTGGCCGTACAGCGAGCTTGTTACAACCGGGGCAGGAGAATACGCGCCCATTCCACCTGTATTAGGACCTTCGTCGTTGTCATCCACAGTTTTGTGGTCCTGACTGGAAGCCAAGGGTATGACAGATTTTGAGTCCGTTATGACCAGGATTGAGGCCTCCTGCCCCGATAAACACTCCTCTACTATGATACGCTCTCCGGCCTTGCCAAAGGCCTTCTGCGTCATCATCAGATCTACGGCTTGCTTGGCTTCGGCAACAGTCTTAGCTACGACCACCCCTTTTCCCGCGGCCAGGCCGTCAGCTTTGACTACGCAAGGCGCACCCTTCTTTTCAATGTAAGCGTAAGCATCCCGCGGATCATCAAAGACCTTAAACCCTGCTGTTGGGACTTTATATTTTGCCATCAGCTCTTTGGAGAATACTTTACTTGCCTCAAGCTGAGCAGCTAACTTGCTCGGCCCAAATATTTTCAGTTTATTCTTTTGAAATTCGTCAACAATGCCTAAAGTAAGCGGGACTTCGGGACCGACAATAGTCAAATCTATTTTCTCTTTGCGCGCGAATTCAAGTAGACTCGGAATATCATCGGCTTTAATATCGATACACCCTGCCTGCTCGGATATTCCGGCATTCCCCGGCGCGCAGAAAATCTTATCAACGAGCTTTGACTGCGCTATCTTCCAGACCAGCGCATGCTCCCGTCCCCCTGAACCGATTACTAATATTCTCATATTTTCACTGAATAAGCTTTCCGGCTTATGCCGAAGCGTACATTAGAAAATTTCCGCACGCAAGGCAGAAAACGGAAAGCTTAATTAATTTATTATACCTTAATCTGGCAAGACGCGCGCTACTGAATAATTAGAAAGATCGACCTGCTATTCAGGGACAGTCCCTTCATATCAAAACGGCTCGACTACGAATGGCGAGCCTTCGGGCTTCTCTGCCAGGAACTCCTCACCTGATAAGACCGGCCCTTCTTCTTCCAGCGCCTCGGTGCTGGGAGGATTATCCTCATTCCATACTTCAATAGTGGCTACGTTGGATCTCCAATAATAGCCGCATATTATTATAATATTGAACCGGCCGGTTAAATAAAAACCGGGCCTGATAATGACCTGCCTCAATGAGTCTCCGGTGGATTTTCTCCTGTCCGTCGGTATGGAGAGGACGATATATCGCGGGAAACCGGACTTGTCCACGATAAAATCCCTGATCTCCTGTACCCCATAAACCCTGCGCCTGCCCTCGGTAAAGAAATCGATAAGGGCGTCCTTATAAAAAGTCCGGATATCGCGGCCGGAATTGTTTTTTATCCAGAAACGCAGATATATATTCTCGCCCTGCCTGTAGAGCTTTTTGTTGGTTTCGATATAAAACTCAACCTCGTGCTCGCTGTCGGGACCGACTTCTTTAGGCGCGGGCACAGACTCTGCAGTTTTTACCGCCTCGGGGCTTGCCGGCTGGGCGCTGCCAGTTTCAGCCTGCGCCAAACAAACCTGCGGCAGAAAAAATAAAACCAATATTACGATAGTCTTTTTCATTCAATCTCCGTAATATTGAAACGGGATCCGATGCCCGCTTGCGTTTCTAATAGCTTGATTAAATAAATCTGGCAAGTTTCGAGCGAATGAAGCTTTTAGGCAAAGGGCTTTGAGTATTTTCGGGAACACCGGTGGAGCGACAGCGACAAAACCGGTGCGCCGAGGATGTCTGAGCGCCGAGCCAGAAGGCGAGGCGCGAGTTCCGCAGGCGCCGAAAATACGAAAAACATTTGCCGTACCGCCGCAGGCGGGAAAAGCGACCTGAGCGAGAAACTTGACAGATTTATTTAAAAGAACATTTCAAGAACGATTCCTTCATTCCAATAAATCTATTTCGCTTCCTTCTTAAGCGGCAGGACGCCGGCCAGCTCGCCGATTACGTTTACCAGCTCGCTATCCGAAGGGACTACGATCTTCGCATTATGCGCCAGCGACTTCTCAACCGCCTCCAGCTTTCTTAAAAGCTGGGCGTTGCCCACGAAGTAATCCTGGGCCGCGACATTGACCAGCTTTATCGCCTCGGCCTCGCCTTCCGCCTCAAGGATCCTGGCCTGCTTGATGCCTTCGGCCTTCTTTATCTCGGCCCTCTTCTGCCCGTCGGCAGCGGTTTCGGTGGCAGTGGCAAAATCAACCGCGGCGATCTTTTCGTTCTCGGCCTTGACGACCTTGTTCATCGTCTCCTGCACGTCCTTGGGAGGATCGATCTCTTTTAGCTCGGTGCGCACGATCTCAAGCCCCCAGCTGGCAGTCTCGGACATCAAAGTCTTGTGCAGCTCGGCGTTGATCTTGCCGCGCTCGCTATTAGCAGACTTCAAAGTAAGGGTACCGATGATGTTCCTTAAAGTAGTGCGGGCAAGATTGACGATCTGCCACTGGTAGTTGTTCACGTTGTATTGTGAGTTCTTGACGTCGGCCTCGTCGGCCTTGACCCTGAAATAAACCTGGGCGTCCACCTTGGCGTTAAGATTATCGTTGGTGATGATCTCCTGCGGTTCGGCATCGACCATCTGCTCGGTGGTATTGACCTGGTAGATGACCTCGATAATCGGAAAAATCCAATTAAAACCCGGGTTAGCAAAACGGTTATATTTACCTAACCGCTCGATCAACCCGCGGTGCGTGGGACGCACGATCCTTACGCCGGCTAAAAAGAAAAAGACCCCAAATAAAATCACTGGGAATAGTATGCCCATACCTGCCTCCTTTTGTTAAATCACCTCTACCTGCCCCTTGCCCTTAGTAACCCCGCCGATAAGCCAGGAACGCAAGCCTTTCTGCCCAATCATCGCAATAACCGACTTGACAAACCGGCCTTCAACGATCAAAACCATCCCGATACCCATATTAAGAGTATGATACATCTCTTTCTCGGCGACCCCCCCCTTATTCTGTATCAGGCGAAATATCTCAGGCACGCTCCACGAGCTTTTGTTGATACGGACATTTACGTTATCGGCAAGGATGCGGCTGATCTTATCGTAAAAAGCCCCGCCCGTAATATGGGCGATGCCTTTAACGGGAAAATTCTTCAGTATTGAAAGCACCGGTTTTACATATATGCGTGTCGGCGTAAGGAGCTGGCGGCTCATGCGCTTCAGCTCTTTTTGAGAGAAGGCCTTCCTCACTAAAGAGTAACCGTTTGAATGCAGGCCGCTTGAGGCCAGCCCTATGACCGAATCTCCGGGCTCGATGGATGAGCCGTCGATGATTTTCTTTCTTTCCACGGCGCCTACGCAGAAGCCGGCGATATCGTACTCGCCCGGTCTATACATCCCGGGCATCTCCGCGGTCTCCCCGCCGATAAGAGAACAGCCGGCTTCGACGCAGCCGCGGCTTATCCCCTTTACCACCGCCAGCATGGTTTGCGGGCAAAGCTTGCCGCAGGAGATGTAATCAAGGAAAAACAGCGGCTCTGCCCCCGTACAAAGTATATCGTTTACGTTCATCGCCACCGCATCGATACCGACGGTATCGTGCTTGTCTGCCAAAATGGCAAGCTTAAGCTTGGTGCCCACCCCGTCGGTCGAAGAAACCAGCACGGGTTCCCTGTATCTGTCTTTAGCGAAACCAAAAAGGCTGCCGAAGCCGCCTATGCCCTTGATCACCTGCGGCGAAAAAGACCGCTTTACCAAGGGCTTGAGCCTTTCTTTAAAGGACGCAGCCTTTCTTATGTCTACCCCTGATCTTGCGTAGGTTAAACCGCGCATATGTCTATCTCTCCTTGCCCGCAGCATCTGCGCTCCAGCGAAAATTTGCCGTGCCGTTTTTCCGCCGCGATCGGGTAATCCCCTGTCCAGCAGGCGCTGCAATAGTTATTTGCCGGATGTTTCAGGCAGCCCAGCATGCCCTCGAGGCTAAGATAGCCAAGGCTATCCACATCCATGTACCGGCGGATATCTTCGATAGAATGGTAGCGGTTGGCGATAAGCTCCGAAGAGCGGTGAAAATCTATCCCGTAGAAACAAGGGAACCTGTGCGCGGGGCACGATATCCTCAAGTGCACCTCTTTGACCCCTGCCTTCCTGAGGTTGCGCACGCGGATCTTGGAGGTGGTGCCGCGCACGATAGAATCATCTACGACTACGACCCTTTTGCCTTTCAGGACGTCTTTAAGCAGGTTAAACTTTACCCTCACCCCCAGGTCCCTGATGTCCTGGGCCGGCTGGATGAACGTCCTGCCCACATAATGGTTGCGGATGATCCCCATCTCTAAAGGTATCCCCGATTCCGAAGAGAAACCCAGCGCCGCGGAAAACCCCGAATCCGGGACCGGCACCACAAAATCCGCATCCGCGGGATGCTCTTTGGCCAGCTGCGCACCCAACAGCCGCCTTACCGAATGCACGGTCTGCCCGAATACGTGGGAGTCGGGGCGGGAAAAGTACACGTGCTCAAAGATACAAAACGCTTTTTTGTCTCTTGCCTGCAGGGGCTTGGGTCTGATCGATTTCAGCCTTGAGCCGCGGTCGATAAAAACTATCTCTCCCGGCTCTATCTCTCTTATGAATTTGGCTCCGAGCAGGTCAAAGGCGCAGGTCTCTGAAGCCAGACAATACGCGTTTGCCATCCTTCCCAGCGCCAATGGCCTGAAGCCTAAGGGGTCCCTTGCCCCGATAAGGTGGTCCTTATCCATGAGCAACAGAGAGTACGCCCCGTTTATCCTTTTTAAGGCGTAGATCAGGCTGTCCTTGAGGCCGCTGTATCCTGAGCGGGCCATCAGGTGTATCACCAGCTCCGAGTCGGTAGTAGTCTGAAAGATGGAGCCGGTCTTCTCCAGATGCCTGCGCAGTTCAAAAGAGTTGACGAAATTCCCGTTGTGGGCAATACAAACCGTACCTTTGGCGTAATCAATAAGAAGGGGTTGGGCGTTTTTAAGGACGCTGGAGCCGGTAGTAGAGTAGCGCACATGCCCTAAAGCCATATCGCCCCTTAGTCCGGATACTATCTTTTCGTTGAAGACTTCATTGACTAATCCGATATTCTTGTAAATGGATAGCACGCCGTTGTTATTTGTGGCGATACCGCAAGCCTCCTGGCCGCGATGCTGCTGGGCATACAGCCCCAGATACGTCAGCCAGCTGGCGCTGCGGGCGCCAATGATACCGAAGAGGCCGCAGAACTCCTTGGGATGGTCGCTAAGATCGATTCTAGGCATATCCGCCTTCCTTTACGGGTGCTTCCCCGTCCAGCAATAAGTACAAAGATTCTCCCGGTCAAGCCCTATCGCCTCGATCATATCGCCAAGCTTCTGGTATTTAAGCGTGGTGACTCCCAGGTCTTTGGCGATCCAATCCACCATCTTCTTATATTCAGGCGAATTCTCATCAAGATAGTCGCTGACGTCCTTTATGTCCCTGCCCTCGATATCGCGGATTGCCCGGCGGGCTGCCAATTCGTTGATGCTGCGGGTGGAAAAGTTGAATTTGCAGGGGAACATCAGCGGCGGGCAGGCGATCCTGAAGTGGATCTGCCTTATCCCGCAATCTTTGAGCTTCTGTATGGTGTAGCTCTTCAGCTGCGTGCCGCGCACAATGGAGTCGTCGCAGAAAACGATACGGGCGCCGCGAATGATCTCGGGTATGGGTAAAAGCTTCATCCGCGCGACCAAATCCCGGCGCGCCTGCGAAGCGGGGATATAGCTGCGGTCAAATCCCGGGGTATATTTTACCAGGGGCCTGCGAAAAGGAATGCCGGCCTCCATGGCATAACCTATGGCGTGGGTGGTCCCGGAGTCAGGTATCCCTGCCGCCATATCCGCGCTCACATTATCCTTCCTGGCCAGGCACCTGCCGCACCTCTCCCTTACCAGCTCAACATTCACCCCTTCATACGAAGAGGCGGGAAAACCGGTGTAGATCCAGAGGAAACTGCAGATCTGATTGCATTTTTGGCCTTTGCGCTTGGTGACCAGGCCTTTTTCATTTATAAGGACGACCTCCGCGGGCTCCAGGTATTTGACTATCTTATACCCGAGATTAGTGAAGGCTGCTGTTTCCGTGGTCACCGCCCAGTCAGGGCCTTTCTGCCCGATGATCAGGGGCGTGTAGCCGAACCTGTCGCGGGCGGCGTATACGCCGTCTTTATTCAGGAGCAGCAGGGAGCAGGAGCCGTCGATCTTGGAAAACATGTTTTCGACTCCGGCGATGATGTCTTTGCCGGAAAGGATAAGCTTGGCTACCAACTCCGTAAGGTTTATCTTGCCGTCGGTTATCTCACTGAAAGAATAATTCTTTCTGTAAAGCTGGCGGGCAAGCTTATCGGCGTTATCGATAAAACCGTTGGTGACCACGGCAAACGGACCGAACTTGGAGTTGATGACTATCGGCTGTTCGTCGCGGGCGCTTATCGCCCCCACCCCTTTATTGCCTTCCATCTTTAGATAATCTTCGTGGAACTTGGTCTTGAACTGGCTGCCCCTTATATCGTGGATCTTGCGGTGCATCTCTTTGCCCAGCACCGCCAGCCCCGCGAACTGGCTGCCCAGGTGCGAATGGTAATCCGTGCCGTAGAAGAGATCGTCGACGCAACTTTTCCTGGCAACCACGCCAAATACACCGCTCATGAGGGCTCCTCCCTAAAGATGTTTTTTAGCATAAAGCACGGCGTTTCTGAAAATATGCATGCCGTGGCCTTCTTTTTCTTTTAACCCGGCGCTCCAGCGCGGATGCTGCCGGGGGTCGATATGTCTTTCCGGATGGGGCATCAATCCTAATACTCTTCCCGTCTCATCGCAGATGCCGGCGATATTATCTACTGAACCATTCGGGTTATCGGGATAGCCGGTGAATTCGCCGCGCTCATTACAATATTGAAAAACGATCTGTTTATTCCTGCGCAGTCTTCCTAAGACCGCCTTGTCTCTGACCACGAACTTTCCTTCCCCGTGGGCAATGGGCAGATAGATGACTTCGGCAAGGCCCTTGGTCCAAACGCATTTACCTGGTGACTTTAAATATACCCAGTAATCCTGGAACCTTCCGCAGTCGTTGATGATAAGGCTGGACTCCTGTTTGAGCCGGTCGTTTCCCGGCAGAAGCCCGCTTTTTACCAGTATCTGAAAGCCGTTACAGATACCGATGATGAGTTTGCCGTCTTTTATGAAGCGCTTGAGTTGCGCGGACAGCTTATGCTTTAACTCATTGGCAAATATCCTGCCGGCGGCTATATCGTCGCCGTAGGTAAAACCTCCGGGGAATGCCAGGATCTGATAATCGCCGAAGGACTCTTCGCCGTCCTTGAACCTGTTTATATGCACCAGCCGAGCGTCTGCCCCGGCAGCTTCAAAGGCAAAGGCGGTCTCCTTATCGCAATTAGTCCCCGCGCTCCTTAAAACGCAAACCTTAACCGTGCTTTTTACCATAGAATTTCTTTATCGCTGCCACCACTTCCCTGGGGCTGTCAACCACGGTAAATACGCCTAACTCGTCCAGGTTGATATTTCCCTCTTTAGCCACTACGTCGCGCAGCCAATCCACCATCCCCTGCCAGTACTGGCGGTTAAACAGCACTACCGGAAACTTCGGTATCCTCTTTGTCTGGATGAGGTTTATGGCCTCGGTAAACTCATCGAGCGTGCCGTAGCCTCCCGGCAGGATCACGAAGGCCTTGGCGTACTTTACGAACATGACCTTGCGCACGAAGAAGTAACGAAAATCCAGGAGCATATCAACGTGCTTGTTGGGCTTCTGTTCAAGGGGTATCTGAATATTCAACCCTATGGATAAACCCTTGCCTCTCCTGGCGCCCTTGTTGGCCGCCTCCATCAGCCCCGGCCCGCTGCCGGTGATGACGGAATAACCTTCCTTGGCCAAGAGGTAGGCTATCTCCTCCGCCAGCTTATAATACTTGGTGCCGGGTTTGGTACGGGCAGAACCGAAGATGGAAACCCCGTTCTTGACCTCCGATAACACTTCGAACCCGTCTACGAACTCCGACATGATGCGGAATATCCGCCAGGTGTCTTCCTGGGTAAAATCTTCGTGGTGGACTATCTTGTTTTTTACCATGATAACGGCTCCTTCCAATTTTTCTTAAGCGTGGCGATTTCTTCCCTGACGCAGGCCTTACCGTCCAGGCCAAAGACCGTAAAACCGCCGTGTTTATTCAGGCAACCGATGAGTCCGAAATCTATCCCCTTTAACTCTTTTTCAAAGGCTTTCTGTTTATTCCTGTCCACCTCTACGATCAAGCGGGAGTTGGATTCTGAAAAAAGGATAGCGGTATTAGCGGCTCTAACGCTGTCTTTGTAAGGGACCTGGCTTAAGAACAGGTCCATCCCCAGGCCGCCGGAAAAAGCCATCTCGGCGCAGGCAACACCCAGCCCTCCTTCAGAACAATCATGCATTGCCCTGATCAGGCCCTTAGAGCTGGCATTGCTTAATGCCTTATAGGTTGCCAGGGCTTGCCGCGGATAAAGCCGCGGGACATTATTACCGACCGCCCCGTAAAGATCATAATAATGCGAAGCGCCTAGCTCATTGCGGGTAGCGCCGACGATATAGATAAGGTCTCCTTGCTCTTTGGCGTACATAGACACGGCCTTGCTTATATCCTTCATCACCGAGATCGCGGATATAAGCAATGTGCCGGGTATGGCCATGGATTTACCGTGCACCGAGTATTCGTTATAAAGGCTGTCTTTGCCGGATATGAAAGGCGCGCCCATCGCCTTAGCCGTATCGTAACAACCCAGGGCAGCTCTCACAAGGCTGCCGAGCCTGTCGGGCTTGTCGGGATTGCCCCAACAGAAATTATCGAGTATGGCGATCTGCTCCGGAGAGCCTCCTACGGCAATGACCTGCCTTATGGCTTCATCGATGCATGAGGCCGCCATCCAGTAAGGATCTATGAAACCGAACCTGAAGTTTATCCCGCAGGAGACCACCAGCCCTTTAGGCGAATCGAGCAGCGGCCTGATGATGCTGGCATCCGAAGGCCCGTCATTGACGATGCCGGCCAGGGGCTTGATAATCGAGCCGCCCTGGACCTCATGGTCATACTGCCTGATCACCCATTCTTTGGAGCAGATATCGTAATGCGTAAGCAGCTTCAACAGATCGGCGGTCAAATCCTTCTTCTCTTTTATCCGCGGCTCCTTAAGCCGGGGCTGGATGAACACCGCTTTCCTTTCGGTCCTCGGCGGCCCCCCGTGCAGAAAATCCATGTCCAGGTCACAAACCAGGCTGTCTTTATAATAAAGCCTGAGCTTTCCGGTGGCGGCAAACTCACCGATAACCGTGGCTTCTACGTCCTCTTTCTTAAAAAGGCTGATAAGCGCTTGCCTGTTGTCCTTTGGTACGGCTAAGACCATGCGCTCCTGAGATTCGGATATCCATATCTCCATATAGGAGAGGCCGCTGTATTTTAAGGGCACCTTATCCAGGTAAACCTCTGCGCCCAACTCTTCGCCCATCTCTCCCACCGCACTCGACAATCCTCCTGCTCCGCAGTCGGTAATGGCGCTGTAAAGATTGAGGTCTCTGGCCTGCAGTATGGTATCTACCATCTTTTTTTCCTGGATGGGGTTCCCGATCTGGACAGCGCCGCTGGAAACCGTCTCGGATTCATGGGTAAGCTCGCCTGAGGAGAACGTCGCTCCGTGTATGCCGTCCCTGCCGGTCCTGCCTCCGACCACCACGATCAGGTCGCCGTCATTTACTTTCTTAAAACATTTATCTTTGGGCATGATCCCGGCGGTGCCGCAGTAAACCAGGGGATTGCCTACAAAGCCGTCATGGAAGAGGACCGCGCCGTTAACTGTGGGGATACCCATCTTATTGCCGTAATCGCGCACCCCGGATACCACGCCTTTGGCAATGCGCTTGGGGTGGAGCGCGCCCTTAGGGAGCCTGCTAAAAGGATAATCCGGACGGCCGAAACAGAAAACGTCGGTGTTAAAAATCGGCTTTGCCCCTAATCCCGTGCCCAGGGGATCGCGGATCACCCCGCCTATGCCGGTATTGGCTCCGCCAAAGGGCTCAAGCGCCGACGGATGATTATGCGTCTCCACCTTAAAACAGACGTTATGCCTTTCGTCAAAACGGATCACTCCGGAGTTGTCTTTGAATACCGAAACGCACCAGGGCTTGTTCAACTCCCTGGTCGCCTTCATAATCGTGCTCTTAAGCAAATTATCAATCTTTTTCCTGGTGACCTGGTGACCTGGTGACCTGGTGACCTCCGTGTAATCGATCTTTCCCCGAAAAGTCTTATGATAGCAGTGCTCGGACCAGGTCTGGGCAATGGTTTCAAGCTCGCAATCAGTGGGGTCGCGCCTTTTCTTTTTGAAATAATCCCTGATCCGGCGCATCTCACCCAGGTTCAGAAAAAGCTGGCCCTGCCTGCTCAGCTCCATCAGCCTTTTATCGGAAGCAGACAATAACCCTACATTGACCAGCCTGAATTCATAAGGCCTGACCGTGGCGGCGAAGTAACTGATCTTCCATTCACGGGGGTCGACGATATGCTGGATGAGTTTATTATAGAGAAGCTTTTCGCAGATGATTTTAAGCTGAGACGGGGAGACCCTGCCCTTGATAACGTATTTGCTGGCGGTCCTGACGCTGACGTTCTTTTCAATGCCGATATCGCGTATGCCTTTAAGCGTGGAGGCCTCAATGGGGTCCATTACGCCGGGGTTAAAAGCTACTTCTACTGCGCAGGTACCCTTGGCTGGCTTTCTTGCGCAGTCATTTACGGAGTACTCCTGAGAGACGGGGTCTGACAGGAGCTCAGAGCAAACCCTGTTTACCTCAATATCCGAGATATCCCCTTCGAGCACATATACCTGGATGAACGCGACATGGGCTACGCCCGTTATGCCCAGGTCCCGGATATCTTTTTTGATACCGGCGCCGACCGCGTCAAAAATACCGCGTTTTTCCCTGATCTCGATCTTGTAAAGCATGTTTTCGGTGTATAAGGAGCTTTGGGGGCGGATAAAATTAAATTAACGGAAAACGCGGGTAAAGATCTTGTTGACCTGGCGCAGGTAATAGTTAAGGTCAAATATCGCATCCAGGTCTTTGGTGCTCAGGTAATTCCTTACTTCGCAATCCAGAGAAAGGTTCTTCTTGAAATCGGAGCCGTCGTTCCAGCTTTTCATCGCGCACTTCTGCACCAGGTCATAGGCCTTGGTGCGGCTCATGCCGCGGGCCATCAGCGCCAGCAATACCCGCTGGGAGAAGATCAGGCCGTGGGTGCGCACGATATTGGCCATCATGTTCACCGGATATACCTGCATGCCCGCGACCACCTCGTTCATCTTGTGGATCATGTAGTCAAGCAGCATGGTAGAGTCGGGCATGATTATCCTCTCCACCGACGAATGGCTGATGTCCCTCTCATGCCAAAGCGAAACATTCTCCATGGCCGCCAGGGCATTGGCCCTGAGCACCCTGGCAAGCCCGCAGATGCGCTCGCAGATGACGGGGTTACGCTTGTGCGGCATAGCAGAAGAGCCTTTTTGCCCCTTGATAAAAGGCTCTTCGACCTCCAGGACCTCGGTCTTCTGCAGGTGGCGTATTTCGGTAGCGAACTTCTCCAAAGAGGTGCCGATTATCGCCAGTGTCGCCATATATTGTGCGTATACATCCCGCTGTATCACCTGCGTGGATATATTGGCGGCCTTAAGGCCGAGCTTCTTGCAAATATAGAGCTCGACTTCGGGTTCGATATTGGAGTAGGTCCCGACAGCGCCGGAGATCTTGCCTACGCAGACCTCATCTTTGGCGCGCTTCAGGCGCTCTATGCAACGCCTGGTTTCGTCATACCACAGGGCAAGCTTAAGCCCAAATGTAGTAGGTTCCGCATGCACGCCGTGAGTCCTGCCTATGCATGGGGTATTCTTGTACTTCTTGGCCTTGAAGGCTATCTCTCTTGAAAGCCTTAAAAGGCCTTCCAGCAATATAGAGGAAGCAGCTTTAAGCTGCACACCGAGGGTTGTATCCAGGATATCCGATGAAGTAAGCCCGGCGTGCAGATAGCGGGCATCGCTACCTATGCTCTGGGCGACATTGGTGACAAAGGCCACCACATCATGTTGTGTCTTCTCTTCTATCTTCTTGATCGTTTTGAGGTTGAATTTGGCGCGGCGCCTGACGCGGCGGGCTACTCCGGGTGGGATCTCTTTATACTTGCCAAGGGCCTCCAGGAGGAGCACCTCTATCTCCAGCATCGTCCGGAACTTAAACTCCTCCCGCCAGATGCCGGACATGCGTTGAAGGCTGTAACGTTCGATCATTGAAAGCTCCTTATATCCCTGACAAGAGAGTGTATTATAACAGAAAGGCGCTTATTTATCAAATAAAAACTGCCTCTAAAAGCTTGGGGACGGTTCTCGTTAGAGAACAGAAGAATTGGGGACGGTTCTCGTTAGAGAACAAAAGATTTGGGGACGGTTCTCGTTAGAGAACAAAAGATTAGGGGACGGTTCTCGTTAGAGAACCGTCCCCAATTCTGAAGCCGAAACCTCCCCCAAATACTTAACCTAAATACAGGTCAATAGCGGTCTCCTTATCCTCTTCAATCCCTTCCAAGAGCAAGCGTTTTATAAGCAAGCTTCCGGCATCGGGAATTGCCAACTCTTTTCCGTTTAATGACGCCCTTTGGATGCGATAATCCGGCCAGTCGGCTTTTTTGGGATTATGAAAGCTGATGCTAAGCCTCCTGCCGGCAAAGATGCGTTTTAGGGTAATAACGCCGGAGTCTTTGAAATGTTCACGGACAAGCCTGGGCTCGATGAGCAGGTCGCCGTCCTGGCCCCTTACCCCAAACAGCCTGGTCAGTAAAGTAAGCATAAACCAGCTTGCCGAACCCGTAAGATAAGAGTACATCCCCCTTCCCTCCAGGTCAAAGTACTCCGGCAGGCAGGGATAGATCTTGCTCCTAGAGCTGTCCCTGGCCATACCATATATGGAGCTTAAGGCCTGCCAGGCTTCCCTGGCCCTGTCACGCTTAAAGAGCGCGTAAGCCAGCATCACGGTCATATGGCTGAAGAACGCCCCGTTCTCTTTGTCGCCGTAGGAGAACGAAAACGCCCTGCCCAGCTTGTGACACTCCTCTTTAAAATCAGTGTTCAGGCGAAAACCGCCGGTTTTCTTGTCCACAAGATATTTTTTTATGCTTGATAACGACTTATCTACCTGTTCGTCGCTGGCTACCCCGCTCATTATCGCAAAAACCTGGCCGGTTAGCGTCATACGCAAAACGCCACTATTTTTTCCTTCGAGACGCTGGCCGTCATTGTCGTAGTAGCCATTAAAATACCCTTCCTCCAGCCACTCATGAGAGCGAATGTGGGTCGCCAGCCATTCTCCCATGCCCTTAAGCCTGTCGGAAAGCTCTGCGGCGCCTTGCGAGGCTTTTTCTCCCGAAACGCCGTAATTTACCGCCCTGAAATACTCTCCGAGCTTTGCCAGCTTCCTTTCCCTATCATTATAATCGAACCTCTCCAGTAATATTAGGAGCTCCTGGGCGATCTCTATTTTATCGGTCTTTAGCCTTAACAAAAGCTGCGCCAGAAGCTGGAGGTTATGGGCGTACATGGCGCTGAAAGCCACGCTCTCGCCCCTGTCCCGGGCCATATCCAGGCCGTCGTTCCAATCCGCTCCTTCAAGTCTCGTGTAATTGTGTTCGCCGACATTGAAGAACTGCACCAGGTTCTGCACCAGAAGATGCTCAAGCACCGAAGCCCTATAGACCTTACCTGTCTTGTCTTTAAGGCTAGTGCCGCATGACTCATCCCACTGCGCATCGCGCTCCCTGGCGCGGGAGATCTCGTGGTTGCGAAAATAAGGCGCCTCTTCAAAAAGAATCCCGGTATCCCCGGTCTCATTGATGTAGAGATCTACGGTCAACAACGGCCAAACCCCGTGGTCCATCCAGGTGCGGCTGATATTATTGCGGTCGGAGATGAACTCACCCTGGCCCTTGCCGATGATGGTGGCGTTGGAGCCGTCGATCCTGACGCCGGCAAAGCTATTGATCAAAATCTCTCTTACCGGGGCCGGATCGTTTAAGATAAGCGCCAGGCAATCCTGCCAGAGATCACGCCAGCCCCTGCCGCCTTTGCCGTAATCGAAATCCGGCAGGAAAGAACAGCCGAATATCCTACGCAGCAGCGGCTGGGTATTGACCCAGCGCAGCCAGTTGTCAAAATCAGCATCGCCGCTGGAAAGCGCAATCTTATTGCTCTGTTCAATCCACCAATCCCGCGTCTTCTTAAACAGGCTCTCTACTTTTAAAGTAGTGCTGCATCCGGAGGTTATCTTCTTGATCTCATTTTTATCCTGAGTGATCCCCATGACAATTATGTAGCTCTGCGATTTTCCTTTCGACAAAACGATCTCTTTGAAACGCAGCCCTCCCATCGGCTCCCTGCCCTGGATCACGGCCCTGGCGGTAAGCGCACCGGTGATCACGGCTTGCGGCGCCTCAAGGTCGCCGCTATCGCCGCAGAATATATCCTGCGTAGGATAGATGTTTGCCGCAGGCTTGCCGTTCTGGTCCCAACCCAGGACAAAATAGCGATCTTTATTGGGCTGATGGCCTTTTTCGTCAAATGAAAGCGTGGGCTTTGAGATTATGCCGAATTTATGAAGGGTTATTCTTTGTAAAAGAGAAGTGACGTGCCTGTGGTCGCGTAGGTTATGCGTGCCGCGGCAGTACATGGGGATGGCGGCAAACGGAGTGAGCTTTATCTTTCTTCTGGAGATATTGGTAATAGTGACCTGCATTATCTCACAAGGCAGGTTTCCTGCCGGCACAAAAGAAAGGATCTCTGCCTTAAGGCCTAGGGCCGTATTCTCTCTCGATGTCTGCTGCCAGAGGAGGCCGGCCCTAAAGCTGGTCTTGTCTTTTTTTAGCTGTTTAAGGTCCTTGGAGACTCCGGCAGCAGACCATATCGCGCCTTTATCGGTGCGTATCCAGAAGTTTCGCGAGGCCCTGGATGTGGAGAGGTTGATGCGCGATACCGGCTCAAGCAGGAAGGCACCGTCCGAAACCTTGATATCGCCGTGCAGGTCGGGAGTGATCGAAGACATGATCCTGTCGTTACACAGCGGCAGGTAAAGGCTTCTGATATTAAAAGCTTCAACGGATTCAAAACTCCCGCTTTTATCGGTGAATTTCCACAGTTTTTTTGCCATAGGTGATTAGGGTAGCACGACGGAAAGGGTTTTTCAAGAGGTTTTAAGGCGGGAACAAAAAAACGAGTCCACCCTCGCTTCGCCTGCATCCTCTAAGGGGGTAGACTCGCTGCTGCTTACTGCTTTATCTTTGCCGTGTTAACTGATGCTGCTTCTATTGCCTAATACAAGTATGGCACAACCGCACAGGATTACAAGGGCAGGAAGCAAAATAATTACAAGCTCAGTTTTAAACTAGCCGCAGATCCGACCTGATCTGCTCCTGATAAAGAAAAAGGGCTGAACGTGATGTCCAGCCCAGTGAGGGAAATTTAGGAAAACTATGATTGCCGACAACTGATATAAACTATAACCTATTGTTTGAGAAATTTCAACGGGACTAAATAGGACGGAGTAGGACAGGGGGAGAAACTATTTTATATGTAGATAAATAGGCACCGCTCACTCTTAACTAAAGCATAAGGTGTTCGCGGTGCCGCAACCAAAAAAAATCCCCCGCGATTTAATCACAGGGGATTTTTTGGTTGCGGGGCTGAGATTTGAACTCAGGACCTCAAGGTTATGAGCCTTGCGAGCTACCAGGCTGCTCCACCCCGCGAAAAGATTATAACATCAATTTATAATAACGCAACTACTTCTTCCTTCTCTCCGGGACGACCTTAATGGGGATCTCGCCTTTTCGCACTACCCCCATCTTCTCACGGGCGATCTTCTCCTGATACAAAGGGTCGTTCTCAACCCGCCTTAGCTCCTGCTGGAGAAGGGTGTTTTCGATATTCAGGCTTTTGAGCTTTGTCTCCAGCTCCGCGTTCTTATCCCTGAGCTGGCGCAGCTTAGCATAGCCGGGCAAGAACAATAACAGAAGAAGAAGCGCAAAGTTGAATATCGCAAAGCCCCTCTTGAGTATTGAAGGAAGCATATTAAAACCCTAATTTACTTCCAGAGCTTTCCCGCGTAAACTCCCTTTTTACCCAGCTCTTCCTCGATCCTCAAAAGCTCGTTATACTTGCATATCCTGTCGGTCCTGGATAAGGAACCGGTCTTTATCTGCCCGACTCCGGTAGCAACAGCCAAATGCGCGATAGTGGTGTCTTCCGTCTCGCCCGAGCGATGGGAGATGATCGCGCGGTACTTGTTCTTCTTGGCTATGCGTATGGTCTCAAGCGTCTCGGAGAGCGAGCCTATCTGGTTGACCTTGATGAGTATCGCATTGGCAATGCCGTCGGCTATACCCTGCTTGAATATCTTGGGATTGGTCACGAAGTTGTCGTCTCCGACCAGCTGGATCTTGAAGCCCAGCCTCCTGGTAAGCTCCTGCCAGCCCGTATTATCGTGCTCAGCCAGGCCGTCCTCAATGGAAAGTATCGGGTATTTACTGAGCCAGCCCTGATAAACAGAGATAAGCTCCTGGGCGTTCCTGTCGGCATTCTCAAACTTATAAACGCCGTCCTTATAAAAAGAACTGGAAGCGCAATCAAGGGCCAGATACACGTCTCTGCCTGCCTTGTAGCCGGCTTTCTCTATGGCCTGGACAATAAGATCCAGGGCCTCCTGATTGGAGTTAAGGCTGGGGGCAAAACCCCCTTCATCGCCTACCGATGTTGACAGCCTCTTTGATTTAAGCAGCGACTTTAAGTTATGAAACACCTCCGCAGCATAACGCAGGGCCTCGGAGAAGGTCGGCGCGCCCACAGGCATGATCATGAACTCCTGGATGTCCAGGTTGTTATCGGCATGCAGGCCTCCGTTTAAGATGTTCATCAGGGGAACGGGCAGGATTTTTGCCTTCTCCCCTCCTAAAAACTTATATAAAGGCTGTTTTTTGGCGATGCCGGCTGCCCTGGCTACTGCCATGGAGACGCCGAGAATGGCATTGGCGCCAAGCCTGGTCTTGAACTCCGTGCCGTCGAGCTTGAGCATCACTTTGTCTACCTTCTGAAAATCCGCGGCCATACCTTTTATTTTGGAGGAGATTACGGTATTGACGTTACTGACTGCCTTAAGCACGCCTTTACCCAGGTATCTTCTCTTATCGCCGTCTCTTAGCTCCAGGGCCTCTTTGTCGCCGGTAGAGGCGCCCGATGGCACCGCGGCTCTCCCCAGTATCCCGTTGTCAAGCAGGCAGTCGACCTCGACGGTCGGGTTGCCGCGGGAATCCAGTATTTCGCGCGCCAAAACTTTCTTGATCTTTGCCATTGCTACACCTCTTTCTTTTTGTAGATTAATTGGTTATGGCTTTGCGGTTGGAGAAATTATTATACACCCGGCGAGCCGTTAGTCAATAAATAGTTTGACTTGTTTTCCGGGGTATGCTATTTATATATAACAACTTATAAAGGAAGGGGTTATGTTCAAAATCGGCAAGATCAACACCAAAAAACTCAAATTCTACTGGAAGCTTTACTGGATAAGGATCATCCTGATAGCCGCCATCTCTGCCCTGGCAGTATCCCTGGTCGTCTTTATCATCGTAGGGATAAAGGCATGGAACGAGGCGGAGTCATACCTGCGCCAGTCGCAGTTGGCCATGATACCGCTGCAGCTCTACCTGCAGATCATCATGGCCCTTATCTTCGGCGTGGTCTACACCTTCATGTGGTACTGGCTGATGTTCAAGCGCGGGGCGCAGTCTTTTACCCAAAAGACCAAAAAGTCCATTGCCGGAGACCAGATCGGCATACGCTGGAGCGATGTCATCGGCATGGATGAGGCCAAACAGGAAGCCTCGGAAGTGGTAAAGCTCATCAAGGATCGGGCTGAACTGCAGCGCATCGGAGGAAAGATCCTCAGAGGAATCCTGATGCTCGGGCCTCCGGGATGCGGAAAGACCTACCTGGCCAAGGCTATTGCCACTGAAGCAGGGATGCCTTTCATATCGATGTCCGGATCGGAGTTCGTAGAGATGTTCGTGGGTGTAGGCGCCGGAAGGATCCGTAACCTCTTCGATAAAGCCCGGCAGCTGACCGAGCTTGAAGGAGGCTGCATTATCTTTATCGATGAAATAGACGCGGTAGGAGCCCAGCGCGCGATGGACAAAGGCTTTGGCGGGACCACCGAACACAATACTACCCTGAATCAGCTGCTTGTGGAGATGGACGGCCTTAAGGATAAGGATACCAATATCGTCATCATCGGCGCTACCAATGCCCCGGAGAACTACCTGGATCAGGCTCTTTTGCGCCCGGGCAGGTTTGACCGCAAGATCTACGTGGATAAGCCCAGCCTAGAGGACCGCGAAAAGCTTTTTGAGTACTACCTGAAAAAAATCCAGTTCGATGCCCAGACCGTCAAGATCGACAGGCTCGCCCGCCTTACCGTAGGCAACAGCCCGGCAGATATCGCCAATATCGTAAGGGAGGCCACGCTCATCGCGGTGCGGCATAAGAAAAACACGGTTTCCATGCAGGAAATAGATGAAGCGCGCGACAGGATCTCGCTGGGTATAAAACGCAGGATCAAGGTGCGCGATGAGGAAAAGTGGCAGACCGCTTATCATGAGGCAGGGCACGCCATTGTCACCTACCTGCTTGTGCCTACCCAGGATGTATTCAAGATATCCATTACCCCGCGCGGCCATACCGGAGGCGCCACCTGGACCCCGGAAAAAGAAGAGGTCTTTATCCGGGACAGGAATAAGCTGCTGGGGGAGATCAAGACCGCGCTTGGCGCCTATGCCGCGGAGAAGATAAAACTGGGCCTTACCACCGCCGGCGTGGACATGGATTTCCAGATGGCGATGTATCTGGCGCATAATATGGTCTGGCGCTGGGGCATGGGAAAAAGCGGCATCATCGGAAACTTCCATGCCCTTAACAATGATTTCGTCTCCGAAGAAATGAAGGCCCGCCTTGACAGCGATGTCCAGGATATAATGCATGCCTGCCTTAAAGAAGTTGAAGAGATCCTGAGGAAAGAGATGCCTCTGCTTGAGCGGCTGGCCAAAGAGCTGGTCGCAAAGGGAGAACTGAATTACGATGAGATCGAGGCTATCTTTAAAGAGTTTGGCAAGACCCGCCCTTAACCTGTTCCTGGCCTCGGCATTAACCCTCTTTTTTATAAGCGGCTGCTCTTCTTCCACCAGGCCTACCTTTATCAGGGAGAACATCGAAGACTCCGTCCGCAATATCTGCAAGCAGGAGTATGGCATAGATACGGTGGTCAGGCTCGAAGGCCGCACTCTCTGGGTGTACATCCCCGTTGAAGACATGCTGATAAAGGCGGATAAGCCTGAGAAGTACGTGGAGCGTTTCGAGGTAGCCGAAAACCTGGTTCAGTTCAGGGGCAAATTGCTTGAGGTAGACTACGGCGTAAAGCTAATACCGGAAAAAGAAAAGACCCAGGAGTATCAATACAACAAGCCGGTCCTGGAGAAGCTAAGCAACGTCTGGAAGGTGCTGCGCCGGGTGATCTTCAGCCTTGACCGCTCCAAACAGAACGAACCCCATTTCTTCTGCCTGGTGCTGTCCGATATCAAGACCGGATTTGAGATACGCGAGGTCTTCTACCACCTTGACCTTAAAAAAGTCTCTTACAGCTATATCTCCTGGGGAGAGTACCAGCACAGGGCAATAAGCGAAACGGACTTCTCGCCCAGGATCATCGGCGATAAAAGCGGCAGGCACGTCATCTTCCGGGATATCGGCCTTGAGGAGTTCCTGGCTATGCAGATCGAGCACCGCATAAGGCTCAAGTTCCAGAAGCCCGAGGTGGACAGGAACGCGGATATCGACAAGGAGGTATCCAAGATAGTCTCGCACACCCTGCGGACCTACGGATTAAAGGATTTTGAATCGGTAGAATTGATAAATATATTTACGGGCGGCAAATCGGTATTGAATCAACGCGCGGTGCTGGAGCGCCCTGATGATTGAGCTATCCGGACCTTACCCCCCTTTATCTTAAGCTTACCCTGCAGAAATAATCTTATAGCCAAAGGATAAATTTTGTGTTCTAGCCGGTGTATCCTTTTCTCAAGCGAGGCGGCGCTATCATTGTCTCTGACCTTCACCTCTTCCTGCAGGATCACCGGGCCGCTGTCCATCTCCTCGGTCACGAAATGCACGGTGACTCCGGTCAGCTTCACGCCTGAGTCAAAAGCCTCTCTTATCGCATGCGCCCCTTTAAATGCCGGCAGCAAGGCGGGATGAATGTTCATAATGCGCCATCGGTAGCGGCGTACAAACTCCGCGCTTAAAATACGCATAAAACCGGCCAGGACGATCAGCTCTACGCCGCAGCGCTCCAGGTGCCTGATGATCTCTGCTTCAAATTCGCTCCTTTTGGAAAAATCCTCACGCCTGACAACGAGGGTCCTGATGCCGGCGCGCCTGGCGATGCCCAGGGCGCGCGCTGCAGGGTTATCGCAGACTAAAAGGCTTAACTTGATCTTCTTTAGAAAACCGGAGCTCACCGCCCTGATTATCGCCTCGAAGTTACTGCCTCTGCCCGATGCAAAAACCGCCACATTCATAAAGCTCCCCTTATTTTTTCTTAAGGTCGCGCAATATAAGCTCTGCCTTGCGTCTGACCATCCCGATAACGGCATTGCTGGAAACGGTCGCGCCGGTAATCGCCTGGATCTTGTCGAACTCCCGCGGCCTTTTTAATATAAACCGGTCAAGGAACTTCTTGGAGGCAACGCCACTGCCCACCCCGGGGGTTTCGTCCTGTTTTAATATCTTTATCGCCAGGATCTGCCCCTGGGGGGTCATGCTGGCGGCTGCTTCAATGGCATCCTTGTAACCCTGGCCCTTTGCCATAAAGACCACGCCGACAAACACATCCTTGGCCGTAAACCCCTTATAATAAGACAGCTCGCCCGGCCCCTGCACGAATTCAAACTTCTGGGCCGGCGGCAGGAGCTGGCTCAAAAGAAGGTTGTCTTCAAAGGAGCCTGCCAGGCAGGGCGCGATAAAAAACGCCGCCAGTATCCATACCGTCAAGCTAAGTCTTTTCAACCTTAAGCTCCAATCCCGGGTTACTGCGGTTAATGGCCAGGTTCAACGCTCCCAGAAAACTGACCCCCGCGCCAACAGCCACCAGGATCCATAACGGCGAAAACTTCTCGGCCAAAAGGCTGCTTATAAGCATGAACAATAAGAACCCCAGGTGCATGACTATCTCCATGGAGCTGAATATCTTACCCATCATATGGTTCTGGCCGACCTCATGGATCACGGTATTGGAGGCGATCATTATCGGCGAGATGAATACTCCCAGCATAAACGACAAGAACGCCGCCACTTTAAAGCTTGGATAAAAATGCAGGCCGAGCGCGAACCCTACCAGCATCACGCCGCTTAAAACCAGGGAAACAAATATTATTCTGTAATGGGAAAGCCGGGTGCCGAAACGCCCGTAAATCATCGAGCCGGCAAAAAGGCCTATCCCCAAAAACATTATCAGAAGCCCGAGGTCCTTGGTTGCCGAACGCAACGTCCTTTGCACGAACACGATTATCACCACATAAATCGCCCCCAGCGCCGACCACAGGGTAAAGATCACGCCTGAGATAAAGCGGATATGCTTATGCCTGATAAAATAAAGCGCGCCTTCCTTGATCTCCTGCAAGACCGACTTGCGGATGACCTCGACGATCTCTTTGCCCATCCCTTTGATCGTTGCCTTCGCGGAGGTCTTGGCTTTTTTGGCGATAAAATAGATAAGCGCGCCCGACACCAGGAAGCTGAAAGAATCCAGATAAAAACCGCTCTTTGCGCCCAGCCACTCTACCACTACGCCGCTCACTCCAAAACCGAGGATCGCGGCGATCATGCCGGTAGTATTGACCAGGGAGTTGGCGATCAAAAAATCCTTTTTATCCACCAGCTCCGGGATGATGGAAAGCTTGGCGGGGACGAAGAACCGGCTGATCGAGAATACCAGGAAGATAATCAGGTATATCGGGGCAAGCGACTTGCCGTAGAACAAAAATAGCGGTATGGTCAGCACCAGAAGCGACCTTAGGAAATCGCAGGCGAACATCGTCCGGCGCCTGTCCCAGCGGTCGACGTAAACGCCGGCAAGCGGGCCGATCAGGAATACGGGCACGATGGTAAAAGAGAGTATCTTGGCTATCTCTATCGCCGAACCCGGGGCCCTCTGGTATACAAAGGCGATCAGGGCCATCTGGTCAAGCCTGTCCCCCAGCTGGGAGATGATCTGCCCTGCCCACAGCAGGAAGAAATTACGGTTCCTTAATACGGTGCGGAATCTGGACATATATAGTGGCTGATGATCCCGACAAAATCAAAATAAAGCCGGCGGAGGGAGTTGAACCCCCGGCCCGCGCTTTACGAAAGCGCTGCTCTACCAACTGAGCTACGCCGGCATTAGTCCACTTATTATATCAATTTTCCGCGAGTAGTCAACTAATCAACAAAACCCTTGACAAAACGCAAAAACCTGTTATATTGTAATAGGTTAAGATTATTGGCATCAAACAGGAGAAGTTTAGAATTGCAGTTCCGGGCACCGTAAAGCTAAGGAAAATTCAAGAAAAGGCTTTACGGTTTTTTGTTATTGGGGGAGGTGAAAAGTAACGAAGATGGCAAAGGGTAAAGTAAAGTGGTTTTCAAATCAGAAGGGTTATGGCTTTGTCACTGCTGAGGACGGTAAAGACGTCTTCGTGCATTTCAGCGCTATACAGGGCGAAGGCTATAAATCCTTGAATGAAGGCGACGAAGTGGAGTTTGAAGTAACGCAGGGTCCGAAGGGCGAGCAGGCGACAAACGTAAAAAGGGTCAAATAGCCTCCCGTCTAAATAAAAACCCCCGCATCGATAGATGAACGGGGGTTTTTATTTTGAAATGATGGTGCCGAGGGAGAGAATCGGACTCCCCACGCCGGCCTTTTCAGGGCCGCGCTCTACCACTGAGCTACCTCGGCAAATCTAGTTAATCGTTAAACGGTCGCGTAGCTGGATGCGTTGTCTGTCCTGCGCTAAGCTAACGTTTTACGTTTGACGATATACGTTTCTAGCTACGTAACCGAAAGACGATTCACGAGTTGTTTAATCTTTTTACCACAAAAGGGGAAAAAATCAAGTAAATAAGAAAGAATATAAAAAAAGTAGTCCCCGCTTTTCTAAGGCAGCCGACCAGTACGACCGCTATCAATAAAGCTACCACTGCAGCCCAGGCATATTTACCGAACAATCGCCTGAGCCCGTCAAGGTTCAAATACCGGACCTGCGAGACCATTAAGAACGACAGGATCAGCACAAGCGCGATAAAAACGTAGGGGACATGAGCCGGCAGCTCCATGTACTGCGCCCTGCGGTTCATCAGCACAAATGACGCCAGAACCCCCCCGCTTGCCGTCGTAGGCAGCCCGTAAAAAAAGCTCTTCATCGACTCTTTGGGCGTAATGTTGTACTTGGCCAGACGCAGCACGCTACAGGTAAGATAAATAAACAACGCCGCTACCGCCCCCAGGTATAGATCCTGATAAATAAAGGTATATCCGAGAATGGAAGGCGCTATCCCGAAAGAGACCACATCGACCAGCGAATCCAGCTCCTTGCCGAACTCGCTGGGGACCGGGTTGTATCGCGCTACCTGGCCGTCAAGCCCGTCCAATACCACGGAAACCAGTATCGCCCAGCAGGCAAATGTAAAATGCCCCTCAAGGGAGAATATCATGGAGATAAACCCGCAGAAAAGGCTCAGGTAAGTCAGGAAGTTGGCGAAGTTGTTCATTTTGATTGATCGATGATCTTAACGTAGAGCTCCTGCGCCAGCCTTAAGCTGGGCAGATGCATCTTGCGCGCGGAGATCTTCAGGCGCGTGGTGGCGTCGGTCAGCTTCATCACCCGCACCCACACCTTTCCCGAATCCGTCTCCACCATAAGGTAACCCCGAAGGCTGTCCTCTTCCTTGATGTTGCCGCGAATGCGGCATACCTCATAAGCGGAGCTCCAGACGTTTTCAAAGCTGCTGTCGGTCTCTCCCTGGACAGTGTCGCTGGATATGGCATAGGCCCCCAGGGCGCCTGCGGCACCCCCTATTATCAACGGGATACAACCGGCGCACAGCACCAAAAGAGGCAGCAATACAAGCAGAGTTCTCTTCATTTGAGCTCCTTTCTTAAGATAATTTGGCCTTTCTACGCTTCCAGGCGACCCTCACCAATGCCGCCAGGATAAGAAAAACAGCCGCCAGACCCAGCCTTACTCCCAGGATGAACGGCTTATCGGCAACGCTGACGGCGCGCATGAAGATTATGGGTATCCATTCCTGCCAGAACCACATAGCCAGTATGAAGAACAGAAACAGCGGCGTGACATACTTGATGATGAACTTATAAACCACGGGCACGCGCATATCCGCGCCTTTATGGATCTCATCCCAGGCGTTCTCCATGCCGAATACCCAGGCAAAAAGTATCGTCTCGATGGTGGCGAAGAGCACCAAAAAAAACGTCCCTCCCCAGAAATCAAGCTCATCGACTACCCCGTTCTTAAGGAAGAATATCGCCGGCTGACAGAGCAGAAAAGTAACTCCGGCAAATATCGCTACCGCTTTTTTGCGGTTTATGTTGAACTCATCCTCCAGGAACGCTATCGCCGGCTGAGCCAGCGACACGGAAGAGGTTATCCCGGCCAGAAAAAGCAGGAAAAACCACAAAAAAGACAGGGCTTGCGAGAACACAAGCTTGTTGAGAATAAGGGGCATGGTCACGAATCCCAGGTTAAAGACACCCGATTGCGCGATATCCCGCGTCTGCAGCGGCCCGAAAAAAACGAACGCCGCCGGGATTATGATGCTGCCCCCAAGGATGACTTCCGTCATCTCATTAGTGCTGGAGGCGGTCAGGCCCGAAAGGACGACGTCGTCGCCTTTGGACAGGTAGCTGGCGTAAGTAAGGATCACGCCGATGCCTACGCTCAAGGTAAAGAATATCTGCCCGGCTGCCTCAAGCCAGACCTTGGCGCTCTTCAGGGCCGAAAGGTCCGGGTTCCAAAGAAAACCAAGCCCGCCCGCCACATTCCAGTCGGGCTTAAGCGGATCGGGTGTGCCCAGGGAAAAGACCCTCAGCATCAATATGATACCGAATATGAACAGAAAAGGCATGGCGATCTTGCATAATCTTTCTATCCCGCCCCTTATGCCGCGGTAGATCACTATGGTATTAACCGCGAAGGTCAGAAGGAAAAAAACGTAAGCAACTATGATGCTGTTGAAAAACTCATTTCTCTCCAAACCCTGGAAGCCCCTCAAAAAACCCTGCATGGAAGCCTGGTCGCTGATGCCGCTGTACTTACCCAGCAGCGCAAAGACGCTGTATGCCAGCGTCCATGATTCGATGTAGGTATAATAGATGAAGATCACCAGCGGCCCGAAGATGCCGATGATGCCGAAGTACTTTATGAAACGGCTCTTGTTCCAGACGCTGTGGAATATCCCGGGCGCGGTCCCGTGGCCGAACCCGCCGCCGTAACGGCCCAGGGTCCATTCTATCCACATCAGCGGTATGCCTAATAAGAGCAGCGAAATAAAATAGGGGATCATGAATGCGCCGCCTCCGTTAGAGGCGACTTTGGCCGGAAAACGCAGGAAATTTCCCAATCCTACGGCGCTGCCGGCCACCGCCATGATTATCCCGAGGCGCGAACCCCAGTTATCCCTTTTTTTGGCAGTGCTCATAAAACCATCTCTCAAGCCTTTCCAGGGCCTCCTTTACCGGCGCAGTCAATCCTTCGCCTAAACCGGTGCTCGCCGGTTGAATAATTAAGATAATTATATCCGTCGTCAAATGACTTTGCAAGTAGTTAATTACCAGGGATATCGAGGAGTTATGGGTAGAGAAAAGATTGGCGACTTTTATGTCTTGCGGCTCAAAGAGGGACACTTCTCCGGGGTTTTGGCCGATATCCGCGGCATCAACTATCACCACGGAATCGGGTTTGTCTTTGATTATCTTGCCGAGATAGTTTTCCGGACTAGGGCCTGCATCGTAGACGATATAGGGGAGTTTATCCTTGATCCTGCCGGCTAACAGCGAACCCACCGCATCGTCGCCGCGCAAGGTATTGCCAATGCCCAAGATGACGACTTTCCCGGTCAGGTGCGCCCGGAGATGCTCAAGCATTTACTACATTGCCTGCATCGCTTCTTTTATCAAAGGCAGGATGTTCTCGATCTCATCCTTGGCCAGCCTTCCCAGCTTGGTAAAGGTGAACTTGCCCTCTCTGTCCTTGACTTCGCGGGTGATCTGCAGTTTTTTGGGGCCGTTATTGTAGGAATAAACAGAGACTATAATCTTGCCCGCGTCATAATCATAGGTCTTGGCAAAAATCTGCGTGTCCAGGCTGCTGTCATACGGCATAACCCCTCCTTATTTGATTTGTCCTCGAAAATATACTATAAAGGCAACCCCAGGCCTTTGACTACTATTTTACCACAAATTTTCAATCCGTCTCTTAAAAACATCCCGCGCTTAGGGGCCACAAAGGTGACGGTCCTCTCAGCCTTTACCGCCGCCCCGAGTACGCATCCTGTTGTCGCATCCAAGCCCGAAGGCAGGTCCACCGACAAGACCGGCCTGCAGGAACGGTTTATCAGTTCTATCGCCTGCCGGTAAACCCCCGCAACTTCCTTGTTAAGGCCTACCCCCAAAAGCGCATCGATCACCAGAGCGCAACCTGCTATCTTGCTCCTGATCGAAGAAGTGTTTGCGGCCCTGATGCGGATGATCTTCTGTTTAAGCTTAAGCAGTATCACCAGGTTGATGCCGGCTTCAGGGCTCAGGCCTGCCAGCGGTCCGCAGAAAAAGACCCGGGGCTTTACCCCTGCAGCCAGCAAGTGCCGGGCGGCGACAAATCCGTCTCCTCCGTTATTGCCCCGGCCGCAGAATACGGCAACGCTTTTTTCACCCCCCAGCATGCCCAGCGCCTCTTCGCAGACCCCTCTTCCGGCGTTCTCCATAAGCGCGACCACCGGCATCTTCAACTTATCCCGGGCCAGGAGGTCGATCGACCTGGCCTGAGCGGCGGTTAAAGTTCTAAAATGAGGCTTGCCCGGGCCTACAATGGGTTTTATTTTACGCATCAGGATAAATCCACAGGGAAAGTTTTGATTACAGTCATTTAAAGAATGATTTCAGTGATTAAATATCAGTACTTTTGAACTTGCGCAATTTGTTTTAATCACCGTAATCAGTTTTGAAATCGCTGTAACCATATTTATTAAACCGGATAATCAATTTATTTGCTTTTTGTCAAACGTTTGGCAAAAAACCTTAAAATTTCTTGCCATGCCTGTAGGGACGGCCCTTGTTGTACTCTATCTTCTTGGCCAGCGCCGCTTCAAGATCGATGCCGCGCGCCCCGCAGTAATCGAAGATACGTATGCAGCAATCGGCCAGCTCTTCGGCTATAAGCTCAAGGTTTGCGTGATTGCGCATCGCCTCGAGGGCCTCGGAAAGCTCGGAGTGCATAAGGGCGATGAGCTCTCCGTCGTTACGATCCGCCTCCCACCACCCTTTATCCCTGGCTATCGCATGACAGTCCGCGATAAGCGACTTGATATCTTTTTTATTTTGTTTCATCGGCCATTGCCTCGCTTTCCTGCGCCGGAGCCATTTTTTCATTCTTGACCGCCATGTCCTTGAGGTCCGCGCTTATCTTTTCCATGATCATCTCTTTGGCGAAAGTACTGGGGCTGGATACCTCCACGGACGTAACGCCCGATCCGTCCCGGAAGAAAATGCCTACCGGCGTAGTATCCGTTTCAGAGACATAAAACGCTATCATGCCTGCGGCCCTGTCTTCGCGATAGATATAAGCGCCGGCCTTCTTCAGGCAGCCCTTTACCAGGTCGTAACAAATAGGGTATTGGCAATTGAAATCCTGTTTTAAGGCATTTGCCCTGCCCTCCTCCAGTATCTTGGTGGAAGTACCGGCAATGCCGCGGCCCACCTCGCAGACTGAAGCGCAACCTGTCAAGCCCATCATGAATGCAAACAATAGAGCAACGGGCCGAAGCCACATGCCAACCGATCCCCTTTTTCCGCACGCCCCCATCTTATTCCTCCTTATGGATCACTCTTCTACCAACTGCTTTATCTTATCGATCTGCCTGCGCGCCTCGTCTTCCCCCCTTCTGGAGAACTCCGCTGCCTTATGCAGCTCCAGCCAATAAAGCCCGTGGGTATCCGGATGCAGCACAACATCGGCCAGCAGCCCCTCCTTTTCGGCCACCTCGGACTGAAGGACCTCGAAGCTGCTGAATATTATATCCACAATATTATTTTTGAAAATATTTTTTATGCGCTGCTTCCATCCCGGACGCTCGTTCTCGGTTACCCCCATCTGCTGCCTGAGCCTTTCATATTGACGCATTATGTCCTCGCGTGAAGGGGTGACATTGACGGCAATGATCTTTTTTACGCCCATCCTGAATAACGGCTCGGTAGGCAACGGATTGATCACTCCTCCGTCGAAGAGAAACTCCTCTTTTTGCCTCATCGGCATAAATACTCCCGGCATGGCGCAGCTGGCCATTATCGCATCGACCAACGACCCCTTGTCCAGGATCCTCGGCTCCTTCCTCTTTAAGTCGCTGGCGATGATCTTAAGCGGCAGCTTTATGTCATGAAAACTCTTATTGCCCAGGTGCTTCTTAAGGAACCTGTGAAGCTTGTTGCCCTTGATAAAACCAAGGCGCGGGAAAGTAAGGTCAATGAGATTCCAGATATGCTTGGGCTCTTTGAATTCGCTGGTAATCTCGAGTATCTCGGAGCTGGACTTGCCGATGACCCAGAGGCTGGCGATAAGCGCTCCGATGCTGGAGCCGGCGATGACATCTATGGGGATCTTTTCCTCCTCTATGACCTTGAGCACCCCGATATGGCAGAAACCGTAACCCAGCCCCACTCCCAGCACCAGCCCCACAAGACAATCCCCTATCCTGCGCGCTATGCGCTTGATGACCTTGGAGTATTCGCAAGCCGGATCGTCAAGTATAAGGATATCCGGGGCTTCGAAGTCGATCTTGGGAAGGGTGGCGAATACCTGGCAATCCAGAAGCTCCATCTGCTCTTCATGCGAAAGCTTGGAATACTTATACTCGTTGATGATGATCTTTATCTTGTCTTCATGGAACCCGAACTCGGTTTTCAGCCTTTCGATCAGCTGATGGGTGCGGCTTAAATCTACCGGTTCCGGGCTGGTAAGGGTATGGATGAGGTCGGATTGGTTGAGCATGCTGTATACCGGACGGTCCAAAAGCGACGGCAGGTCAAGGATAAGGTAATGGTAGTCATTGACCAGAAGGCTTAAGATAGCGACCAGCCTGCTTACGCAGGAGTCATCCTGAGGTTCGTAAGAAAAACAAGCCATATCTATGCCGAACCGGTCGCGGCAGATGTAATCCCTGACCACGGCGGCGTTGTCCGCGGCATTGTCCGAAAGATCCATCACCCTGTACTCTTCGACCTTGAGCCTGCGGGGCAGGCTATGGACCTTGTCGCGGGGAGCGACATCAAGAATGACCACCGATTTACGGGTCTCATTGCTCAGGCTTATGGCGAGGTTCAGCGCATAAACGGTCTTTCCGGCCTGAGAGTACGAGCTGAATACGGAGATTATGGTGCTCTCGAATACCCTCTTCTGATGCACGTCTTTTCTTTTCAGGCGGCGGGAGAGAGTGCGGCTGAGGTCTATGGAAAGAGACGGGATGCTTTTAAGCAGAACGTTAAAATCGTCTTTCTTTATCAGAAGGGTAAGGCAGTCGTTCAACGCCTGCGCGGAGACGGAGTGGGGTTCATTGGTCAACAGCGATATGATCCCGAAGTACTTGCCGTGATGCAGGTATTCGAGGACAGTCTTGTTGCCGTTTTCGTCCTGAGTGTAGATCTCGACCCTTCCCTGCACCAGGCAATAAAAAGCATCAGGAGGGTCGTTCTCGCGATAGACCATCTCCCCTTTTTTATGTTCGACGAACCGCATCCTCTCCTTGACCAGCTCGCGTTCGGATTCGGCAAGCGATGAAAAGAGGGGTATTTCCTGGAGGATGGCGTCTTTATCCAGCGGTATCATATCAGCTCATTAGTCCGGCAGACCCGGCAAAAACTCCGGGAGCTGGCGCGGACGGTGCGTTTTGAAGTATCGTAATCAACCTCAATAAGCCCGAAACGCGGCTCAAAGCCTTTGTCCCATTCGAAGTTGTCCGTCAATGACCAGTAAATATAACCCAATAGCCTTACTCCCTCCTGCATGGCCCTGGCTGCCTGCTGCAGATGCTCCCGGATAAACTCCCAGCGCAACTCGTCGTCGTGAGTACAGATGCCGTTTTCAAGTATCAGCACCGGGACTGCGAAGCGTTTGAGCCCCATGAGCACCCGGTATAGGCCTTGCGGATAGATGTCCCAACCCAGAGAGTTCTTTTTCACGGTGCCCGATCCGTCAAAACCGTTATCCGTAAGCATGCTTTTTAAAGACCAGCGTCTTGCGTCAACCAGGCACCTGCTGTAGTAATTAAGGCCGATATAGTCAAGGGCGCCTGCCCTGAAGAGCTTTTTCGTGAATCCGAGATTGAACAGGCGGTCCCTTAAATAAGCGCAGAACCTGTTCCGGGCCGTATCGGGTGACGGCTGGTAAAACTGCATATTATTGGCCGCGCCTGCAAGGGGAGGCGCCAGTCCTTTATCCTTATAATAGCTGTGCAGGAACCGGTAAACCTTGATATGGGCACGCCGCATGTTGCGCATGACCTTCCAGGCCTTATAAACGGATCTTACCTGAGGAGGCCAGGTTCCTTCCAGGTAGGAAAAATATGTATAAATCGTCGGCTCGTTTATGGTAACCCAGAAACGAACCTGCCCTGCCAGGGCCTCGATCACCCTGCGGGCATAGCCCAGAAAGATGTCTGCGCTGGCTGCGTTAGCCCAGCCGCCTTTTTTAAGAAACCATGCAGGATTGGTAAAATGATGCAGGGTCACGATCGGCTCTAAATCACGCTCTCTTAATGCCGAAACAACCTGCCGGTAATGATCGATCTCTATATCCGAGTAACGGCCTTCGGCGGGCTCGATGCGGGCCCACTCCACGGAAAAACGGTGAGCGTTGTGGCCAAGAGAGCCGGCCAAATCAAAATCCTGGCGGAACAATTCATATTGGCGGCAGGATACTCCGGAAGGATATTTCAGGAGCCCGCGCTGCTCCCATTCCCACCAGTCACTATTGGTATTATTGCCTTCGACCTGATGGGCGCTTGTCGCCGCCCCCCATAGAAAACCGTTCGGGAATCTTGTCATTACCGTTATTATAACATTTAGGAAATTAAATGAACAGACAATTTGTGGGAGGAAAAATAAAAAATCCCAACAAAATATTGGCGCCGGATTTCTGGCGGCAATCCCGGCAACCCGGGTCTGTTGGGATATGATAAAAAGCCGATAAAGGCAAGCAGAATAAGCTTCTGCCCTTCCTTTTATCTCGGCAACCCAGCCACCATACCCGCCCTGGAGCTGGCGGGCTTAGGTCTGTAGCTTTGTGCCCCCATTTTTCAATGCGCGCCGCAGGGCTTGCGGCGTGTCTGCTTGTTAAAGCAGAGGTTTACCTTTATCGGCTAAGACAATTATACTATATTATTTATATATTTTCAAGTAAAGCCGCTATCGCGAAGAAGCGGACTCGCCCAGATGCCTGCTTAAAACTTCCCAGGTCCTGGGCCCCACTTTTCCGTCGGCTTTCAGCTTATTGGCTTTCTGGAACTCGATAATCGCCTGCTTCGTCATCGGCCCGATCTTACCGTCAATCTTGCCGCTGTAAAAACCGGCGTTCTTTAGCGCTGCCTGTATCTCTTGCGGCGAACCCACGCCGGCTGATATCGGCATTGCTTGCGGATCAGGAATCACGGGCTGGGCGACCGCGGGCATCTCCTGTGCGGATGCCGGATCCCCTTGCGCTGAAGCCGCAGCCTGTGCTCCGGGGGCCTTCTGATCGCTGCCGATAACCCCCAACTCATCCATGGTCATATTCTCAGGCGGTTCCCCCATCATATCGTCATTCTTAGAGCAACCCGTAACCGCAATGGCCAAAACCAGCACGCCCAACACTACCGCACATTTTTTCATCCTGTTCTCCTTTTATCGTTATGATGACGGTGTCAATATCACCCGCGTTAAACCCGCTAGAAAAACCTGTTCCTGCCCCTTCACCTCCTGTCGATTAATTTTAGCAAAATGCCGCAGACAATTCAAATAAAAATAATCTAAAGGTCCCTGGGCGCCCGGACCAGAAAAATAAAAAACACCAGGCACGCTGAGCCGCTAATCATGAGGGCCGCGGCCACCCCTACTCTCTGGGCCAGCGCGCCGGAGATGAGGTTGCCGAAAGGGGTAAGCCCGGCGAAGGTGATCATGAATACGCCCATCACCCTGCCCCGGAAATTATCGGCTACGGTGGTCTGCAGGAGCGTGTTGATCAAAGAAACGGCTGTCACGGCACTGGCGCCTATCAGCGCCAGGACCGCCATCGAGGCCCAATAGACCCTGGCAAGCGCTAAAACGGTCAGGGCCGCCGAGAATATTACGCATGAGAAGTATAAAAACTTTCCCTTGCCCGCAAAATCCCCGAGCCGCGCCAACAGGAGCGCCCCGCACAGCGCGCCGAACCCCGCCGCCGACATTAGCCCTCCCATGCCGCCGATATCGGTCTTGAGCACGTTATCCGCGAATACCGGCATCAAAATGACGTAGGAGGTGCCGAAAAGGCTTATCAGGCCGACCATTATTATCAACGAACATATGCTGCGGTGGCTTTTTACAAAAAGCAACCCTTCCTTCAAATCCTCTAAAGGATTTTTGCTTCTTTTTCCGGGGCGATAGCTTATGCGGATAAAGGCGAGCGCCGTTATCACCGCCAAAAAGCTTATGCCGTTTATCAGAAAACAGCCGGCCATGCCGACCAGGGCTATAAGCACGCCCGCCACGGCCGGGCCGATGATCCTGGAAGAGTTAAATGCGACGGAGTTAAGGGCGATGGCGTTAGGCAGGTTCTCCCTTCCCGCCAGCTCCACTACCATCGCCTGCCGCGATGGCGCGTCAAAAGCCATGACTATCCCATTTAAAAAAGAGATGATCATTATATGGACCGGCCTTATTAGTTTCATAAATGTCAGGGCCGCCAGAATGAACGCCAGGAGCATGAACGCGGTCTGGGTATAAAGAAGTATCTTCCTCTTGGGCAGCCGGTCAGCCAATACCCCTCCGGCTAAAGACAGCATGAATATCGGTATAGTGCTAAGGAAGCCGTTAAGGCCCAAAAGCAATGATGAGCCGGTAAGCTCGAATACCAGCCAGCTTTGGGCGATCTGCTGGATCCAGGTGCCGATAAGCGAAACAAACATCCCTATCCAATAGATCCTGTAATTCTTTACCCTTAGCGATGAGAACATGCGCAGTTCTATGAAGTGATTACCGCCTGGCGGCGGCAGGCAGGGCACAAAAGCCTTATGCGGTCAGAACGAAGTAATCCGGCTTCCTTGGGGCGCTCGCCCGTATCCGGTTCGGCCAGCCCCTGGAGCCGTAAATAAGAAAGCAAGAGCGAGGCATTGGCAAAACATAGCGGCCCAAGCCGCAAGCTTACCCATTTATACTGATCGGCCGGCACGATGGGGGCCCCGCAGCATTCGCATAGAACAAACCTCTTTTCGATCTTCTGCCTCAGATCCTCTCTCTTGCCGACGGTCGAGAAATCAAACTCCCGGGAAAGCACTATCCCTTTTGCGGTAAGGCAGTTTGCCTGACAGTTACCGCAAAAAATACAGATATCCCAGCGTATGGTCAAGACGCGCCTTGCCCCTTTCTCATCCACTATATCCTCAAGGCTTATGGCCCCCGTAGGACAGACCTGCGCGCAGGCGCCGCAACCCGTACATTCTTCTTCATAGAAGTACGGCCTTCCCCTGAACTTCTCATAAGGCCGGTGCGGCTGGCGCGGGAAGCGGCTGGTATACGGCCCCCTGATAAGCGCCTTTATCGCTTCTTTTAACTCTCTTAGCTTAGGATAGCGCATCTTTGTCCTCTGCATACTTATCGCAAACCGATTTTTCCCAGAGCTTGGCCCCGGACCGATGCGCGGAACGCGCCAGCGCGTGCGCCGAAACCGGAGCGGTCAAAACCAAAAACACGATACAAAGCAGCGCCTTGATGCCGCAAGGCGAAAAACCTTTGTATAAAAACAGCCCGAAGAGGATGCTGCAGGTCCCAAGGGTCACGCATTTTATCGAAGAGTGCAGCCGGTTATACACATCGGGAAACCTTACGAGCCCCAAACAACCGAAGAAATCGAAGGTTATCCCGATAATTATGAAAATGAACCCTATCGTTTCATTCATCGAATCCCTTGCCTTCCAAATATTTGCTCAGGGCCAGTATCGAAATAAAGCTCTGGAGCACCCAGGCGATGCCGATATCGATATACCAGTCCCTGCCGGTATTTATCCCCAGTATCGCGCAGAAACCGACGATGAGTATCCCCAGTATGTCCAGCGCCACCGCCCTGTCCGCGGCGGTCGGGCCTTTTAGTATGCGCCACAGGCAGAACGTCCCGCAAAAAACCAGGAAAAAGAACATCACTCTTGAAAGCGGCGATTGCCATTCCAAAAGAGACGGCAAAGGCAGGATAACGATCCCCGCGAAAACTCCCGCTATACCCAGCAAACCGAAAAACCAGCGCGCCCTTCTCATTCGAACACCCTCTTAAGCACCGTCTCGAATTTCCTGACGATAAGCTCAGTGGCCTTATCCACGTCTGTCGCCTCGACATTGGCCCAGTGTATATACAAAAACCCGCCCTCCTTATCCACGTCCACCGTCATGGTGCCCGGTTTAAGGGTAAGGGAGTTAGCCAGGAAAGTAAGCCCCAGATTGGACTGAAGCGTAGTTTTGACCTTGACTATCCCGGGGTTTATGGGGAGCTGCGGATGTATCACGCGATAGGCGCCGTCGATGTTTGCCTTTATACACTCCCAGATGAACAGGCCTATATAATAAACGAGCCAGCAATAACGCTTCGGCTCCCTGAATACCTTAAGCTTCGGCGAAAACAGGTCAGCCGTCAGATATGAGACCAGCACGCCCAAGGCAACCGCTACCGCTACATGCTCAAGGTCTATGGAGCCGCTCAATAACAGCCAGAGCGCGAAAGTTTCTAAAAACAGTATTATCCTTATCTTGTTCATCCCGACAACCCCAAAACCGTTTCTTTATAATAGGCACCCGATAGCAGCGCCTGCGCCGCCGAGTCAATAAGCTGTCCGAATCCCGGTATGACCAGCAGCGCCGAAAAGACGCAGCCCAGCACCAAAATAAACATCGCCAGCTTCATGAACCAAGAGGCTTCCTTTAACTGCGCGTGCTTCTGGCGGGGAGAACCGAAGAAAGCAAAAGTCTGGAATTTCAGGTAATAAGCAAGGGTCACGATGCTTACCAGTACCGCTATAATGGCGAATGCCAGGTGCCCTGATTGCAGGGCAGCGATAATTATGATCAATTTGCTCCAGAATCCTCCAAAAGGAGGCACTCCGGAAATACTCATCGCGCCTATCAGGCCGGCAAATCCGCTAAAGTGGAGATCTTTATTCAATCCTCCCATCCTGCTTAACTCGCGCGTGCCGGTGGCGCGTTCGATGGAGCCGGCATTTAAAAACAGCAGCGGCTTGAAGATGGCGTGGTTAAGCATATGGAATACCGCGCCCAATATCGCCAGGGGCGTGTTTATGCCAAGGGCAAAGATTATGTAGCCGACCTGACTAACGCTTGAATAAGCAAACATCCTTTTTATGTCGTTCTGGGCTATGGCCATAAGCGCCCCCAATATCATCGATAGCGAACCCAGGACCATCAATGCCAGGCCAAGCTTATCAGAAACCCCAAGCACATTGAAGAAAACGCGCATTATTGCATAGACGCCGAGGGTCTTGATCACCACTCCCGAAAGCAGTGCCGAGACCGGAGAGGGCGCCGACGAGTGGGCGTCGGCAAGCCAGGCGTGGAACGGCACGAGCGCGGCCTTCAACCCGAAGCCGGCCAGGAACAAAACCGATACGAAGCCCGTAAGGACAGGGTTGGGCCTCTCTGTTAACGCTGCGGCAATGCCGGCCATGTTAAGGGTCGAGGCGTGGGCGTACACGAAAGCGATGCCCAGCAGGATAAAAAGAGAAGCTAGCGTCCCCATGATCGCATATTTAAAGGATGCCTCCAGGCTCTCGGGGGAGATGCCGAAGGCCACCAATATATAAGCGGTAATGGAGGTAAGCTCCAGGAATACGTAGAGGTTGAACATGTCGCCGCTTAAAGCCAAGCCGTTAAGCCCGGCCAATAAAAGCATGAAAAGCGCGTAGAACTTCCACCGGTCGCTGTACCCGTTCATGTAAGTTACGGAGTAGACCATCACAAGCATTGACACGCAGTTGATCAGCAACAGCATCAGGGCCGACAGCCCGTCGGCGACCAGGCATATCCCCAGGCTCGATGACCATCCGCCGATCTTGTAGACAACGCTTTTATGCGCGGCGACTATCTGCACCAGGTAGAGCGAAAAGGACGCCATTACCAGGCCGGCGAGGTTTGCGGCGGCCTCGGCAAAGCGCCGGGACCGGGGGCCTGCCAGGGCTATCGCGCAGGCAAAACCCAGCGGTATGAATATAAAGAATATGAGCGTCTTCAACCTTTCAGCCTCTTTATTTTGGTGATATCGAATGTGCCGTACTTCTCATAGATCCTTACCGCTATCGCCACTACCACCATCGTTACCGCCAATCCTATGACTATGGTGGTCAGAACCACCGCTTGCGGCAGGGGATCGACCATATTAAGGATGTCCTGGTCAGGCGCCAATATCGGGGAACGGCCGTTAGAGCGGTAGCCGATCAGGACAAAAAACAGGTTGACCGAATAATCGATTATCCCAAGCCCAATGATCATCTTGATAATGTTCCTTTTCCTCAAAATGCAGTAAAGCCCGATGCCAAACATCACCAGACACAGAAAATACGCGCTCATTGCTTCTTCTCTCCGGTAAACAAAGCCAGTGCCAGGAATATGGTAAAAAGCCCCGCCCCCACCATAAGGGCGATAAACACTTCGTATAACGGAATGAGCCCGCCGCCGAATAGCTTGAAGTGCCCCGACTCGCTATGTATGATGCCCTCCCTGACAAAACCCAGGCGCGCCAGGAATAAGAACAAGGTCAGGCCGACGCTTGAGAGCAACAGGCCTCTTTTCTCGCTTATGGTAGCCACGACCTTATCTTTGCCGAAAGCCAGCATCAAATGGATAAAAGAGAGCGCGATGATCACCCCGCCGTCAAAACCGCCGCCCGGGCTCATATGCCCCTGCAGGACTATGTAGATGGCGTAGATCAAGATGAGGCCTACGGTCAGGCGCGTTATGGTCTTGACTATCAGGGTCATTCCGGGTTCTTTATTTTTCATCGGTCTTGCCCGTCCTTCTAGTTATGGCCAGGACACCAAGTATTGCTGCAAACAATATGGCTGCCTCGCCCAGGGCGTCGAGCCCGCGAAAATCAAAGCTTATGGCGGTAACGATATTGGCGGAGCCGGTTTTTTCAACGCCCATAGCCAGATAATCCCGGGAGACGAGCATAAGGGGCGAGCCGAATTCAGGCAAGTGCTTTAGCGCAATGTAGGCAAAAGCCAGGAAAACGGCGATAAACACCAGGGTCGATACGGTGTTGAACATCCAGCGGCCGTCCTTTACCAGAGGCAGGTCTTTATTGATCGTGGCCCTGATAAGGATGATCACGCAAAGTATCTCGATGACCAGCCTGGTTATGGCCAGGTTGGGCGCCTTAAGCACAAGGAACGCCAGGCACAGGCCCAGGCCGGTTGCGCTCAGGGCGATAACGCTTGAGATAAGATCCCTGGTCCTTACGGCCACGATGCTCGAACAGATCATGAATATCAGGATTAGATGTATTTCCATAGCCTTAGAGCGTCAGAAAAGCAAAAAGCCCGATCATACCCAGAAGCATCCACACCAGATACGTAGGCAATATACCGTTATGCAGGAAAATAAGGCCTTTTGAAAATATGAAGATCTTCTTTGCCTGGGCGTAGATATCGAACGTCCCTTTCTGGGCCAGCTTATAAACCGTTGAAAGCGCGCCGTACTCCTTTATGGAGTTGTAAAACTCCGTCCCGCTGACTATATCGGACCCCTCTAACTGCTCCCATTCGCCTCCGGTAAAGCTTGAATCCCGACGAAGAAGCTTTTTGAGATTGCCTAAATAAAAAAACAGCATCCCCAACACCAATCCCGCCAGCATGAGGCAGGTCGCCAGCACCGGAGACCATCTGCCGAACAACCCCTGCTCGCTAACCGGCTGATAGAGGGATACGGCGGGAAAGATAAAATGTTTTAGCGGCAAGGAGAAGGCGAATACCCCGAATAACACGCAGGTCAGCGAAAAGAATACGCACGGCAGCCACATCAGCCAGGAGACCTCTTTTATATTCTCGCACCCGGAATCAAGCCTCTGGCCCAGGAAGACGGCGTGCAGCATCTTCATAAAACTGGCCAGGGTCAGGACGCTGCCGAACATCGCTGCCAGTATCGCAAAGATATAAACAAAGTTGAGCGGTTTACCGGAGTTTTTTATCAAACAGTAGATTATCCCCTGATAGATCATCCATTTTGAAAAGAATCCGTTGAGCGGCGGTATCCCGGATATTGAGAAGCTGGAGATGACCGCGCTCGCATAGGTCAGGGGCATGCGTTTGGCCAGGCCGCCGAGCTTATCCAGCTCCAGGCTCCTGGTACGCTGCTCTACGTTTCCGGCGGTAAAGAAAAGGCAGGATTTATAGAGCGCGTGGTTGAGCATATGGAACAGCCCGCCGGCAATGCCGATGGGGTTGCCTGTCCCTATACCCAGTACCATATAGCCGACCTGAGAGACGGCGTGATACCCAAGAAGCCTCTTTAGGTTATGCTGCACCAGCGCCATCATCACCGCCGCCACGATCGTCACCATCCCGACTATCACCAGGAATACGTTGGCGGCGGTGTTCATCTCGAATATCCCGATACAGCGTATCAACAGGTATATCCCCAGAAGTTTATCAAGGGAAGCCGGCAGATATGCGGTGACCGGAATAGGCGCGCTCTGGGCGCAATCCGGTATCCAGGAATGAAAAGGCATAGCGCCGGCCTTGGCAAAACAACCTATGGCGATACAAACATATGCCAGCGCCGCCAGGCCGTTGTCCATCGCCAGCCTCGCGGAATCAAACTGAAAACTTGAACCCAGATAATAGATAAGCGCTACCCCCAGGACCATCATCGCATCGGTGCCGCCCACTATCACCATCGCTTTTTTTGCCGCTTTCGGCGCCTCTTCGTCCCCGAAGTTGATCAAAAGATACAAAAGCAACCCAAGGAAACCCCAAAATACCAATAACATGATAAGGTTATTGGATGCAACCGCCGCCACGGATACCGCTGCCGTAAGAATAATGTAAAGGTAATAAAGGGGCCCTGCCTTCTTCTGGCGCATATAAGCCAGGGAGTAGATAAGCGTGAAAATAAAGAATACCCCTATCGCCACGGCTATCGGGGCGCTGAGATAATCAAACTTGAAGAGTGGCTGGACAAAAATACCGTTCATTCTTTTAGCTTAAGCATGCTCCTGGCTATTTTCTTGGTGTGGTAATAAACGGCGGCGGTAAAGTCGAGCATATTAAGGAACATATTGCAGGCAAAAGGGCTGCATTTGCCTTCGATAAGGCGCTGATTGTGCTTATTCCTGTACTCGTCCACCAGGGCATCGATATGCTCGTCCTTGCGGGCCACCTCTTTTACCAGCGAAGGATTGCTGCGCTTTAAGGCGAAGTCCACCTCGGCAAGGGCGTCCTCCGTCCTCTTGTAGAGCACCTGATACTCGTCTACCGACTCTTGCGCGAAAAGCAGCTTCTCCTCTATCTTGATCTGGACGCGCTCCAGCATATCCTTACAGTAATCACCGATAAGCTCAAAATCTCCGGCTATCCCGGAGTAAAGCATGGCCCTGGATTTTTCTTCTTCGGAGTGGGTCATTTTTCCGAATTCCACAAGTCCGGAGCTCACCTCTTTCTCAAGATTGTTAAGCCTGTTCTCTTTATCCAATATCCAGGGAAACAACTCCAGGTTGTGCTCCATAAACGCGCGGTGCGTCAGCTGCCACATGGCCAGTGCAAGCTCGGACATCTCGGAAATCTTTGCCTTGACGTTCTCCGGCTCCTGCATTTTTTATACCCCTCTTTTCAGGCTATCGGTCTTCTCCCGGGAAAGCCGTATCAGATCCCAGCCGTTCAATATCCGGCTGCTATCGCTCTTTTTCAGGACCGCCACCCGTTCCGTGCAGCAGTAACAGGGGTCTACTGCCGCCAGGGTTATGGCGGCATCGGATATCGTGCCGCCTACAGCGGATACCTTATCGGAGGCGACGTTCATAAAACTTGGGGCCCTGATCTTGTGCCTTACCGGCCGGTTTGTGCCGTCGCTTACAACATAATGAAAACATTCTCCCCGGGGCGCTTCGACCCGGCCTACACCCTCTCCGACAGGGACCTCCTTTACATCCGCGTCTATCGGGCCCCTGGGCATCTTATCCAGGCACTGGCGGATAATATGCACGCTGTCAAGCATCTCCAGGATCCTTATAATGGTCTTGGCAAAAACATCCCCGTCTTTCTCCAAAAATACGGTCCAATTGACTTTCTCGTAAGCCCCGTAAGGCTCATCGCGGCGCACGTCGATATTGACCCCGGAGGCCCTTGCGGTCGGGCCCACCACGCACCAGTCTATGGCCTGTTGTTTGGTAAGGATGCCCACGCCTTTAAGCCTTGCCTGTATTACCGGGTCATCCATGACCGCCCCCCGGAACAGCTCCAGCCCCGGCACAAGCTCATCCAGCATTTTTTTAAGCATCGGGATATCGTTTTCCTCTATGTCGCGGCGCACCCCGCCTACCTTGAACATCGCGTAATTGTTGCGGTTGCCGGTGATGGCCTCGAACATATCCAATACCGGCTCGCGGTGCTTCCAGGCCCACATCCAGACCGTATTGTATCCGATGAAGTGGCCGGCCAGCCCCAGCCAGAGAAGATGGCTGTGGATCCTCTGAAGCTCATCCACTATCGTGCGGATATACAGGGCCCTCTCGGGAACTATATTATGCTCACCGCCCAGGATGTCTTCCACTGCCAACACGTATGCGTAAGGGTGGCTGGAAGAGCATATCCCGCAGATCCTCTCTACAAGATAGGCGACCTGGTCATAATGCTTGGATTCGGAAAGCTTTTCTATGCCGCGATGATTGTAACCGATGATAATATCGATATCTACGACCTTCTCTCCCTCGACATAAAGACGGAAGAACTCCGGCTCTTCCTGCAGAGGGTGATACGGCCCTATCGGGACTATGACTTTATGCGACATATTAATGCTTCTCTTTCCTTAGCGGGTACTCGCCCTGCGGCCACTCATCCGCCAAAAGCAGCCTTTTAAGGTTGGGGTGACCGGCAAAATCTATCCCCATCAACTCCCAGATCTCGCGCTCTATCCACTCGGCGCCCGCAAAAAGCGGGGTAATGGAGTTTATTTGCGGCTTGTCCTTGTCGTTAAGAAAAGTGCGCAAGACATACACCTCTCCCGCCTTATCGTGGCTGAAGAAATACAGCATTTCAAAGCCTTCGGGGTTCTGGCAGGCGCTGGCCGTGCAAAACCTCAGTTCCAGCTTCTTAAAGAACAAATCTACAGCAGGCACTATCTGGTCTTGATCGATACTGATATAGATGCGCCTGCTGGAACGTTCCTGCCACTGCCTGATCTTAGAACCCAGCTCCTCTTTTACCTTCTCCCTCATATCCATTTTAGACCTTGCTGCCTTTTATTTTGTTTACAAGCTTGACTATTCCCGAGATTATCGCCTCCGGCTTCGGAGGGCAGCCCGGAATATAAAGATCCACCGGCAGTATCGTATCCAGGGGCCCAACCATGTTGTAACTATCCTTGAACATATGCTGTGAAAGGGCGCACTGGCCGACAGCTATCACGACGCAGGGCTTGGGGGCCTGCTCATAGAGCTTTTTCATGCGCGGCACGGCTTTTTTGTTCATCGCCCCGGTAATAAGCAAAGCGTCCGCATGGCGGACGCTGCCGACAAGCTGGATGCCGAACCTCTCGACATCGTGCCTGGGTGTCAGGCAATCAAGTATCTCGATATCGCAGTTATTGCAGGAACCGGCGCTTATGTGAAAGACCCAGATCGAATTAAGCAGCGCTTTTGTCCTTAGGTCCATTTTCTACCTTCCGAAAACCGCCAGGACCACGGAAATTATCCCCAGCACAGTCATCGGCCCCCAGAAGAACCTCAACGCCTGCTCTATGCGCAGGCGCGGATTGGTGTTCTTAATAAGTATAAATACCGTAAGTATCCCGACAAACTTTATGAATACGAACGCCGCCCTTGTATCCCGGCCCATGAATAATACGATAAGAAAAAGCACAAGCGTATAAAGCGCTACTGCCCTTGTCAGCTTAAAAAGCGCCAGCGCCGCTCCGGAGTATTCGATCAAAGTGCCGCCCATTATCTCCTGATCCGCTTCGGAGGCGTCGAAGGGCACAAAGCCGAGCTTTGCCTGCACGCAGAATACGGCCACCACAAAGGCCAGCATACCGGATAACGAGAAAATGGTAGAGCCGAAGTTTATCTGGTTATTGATGATCTGGCCTAATTGTATAGAGCCTTTGCTTTTAATGATGACGGTGACTACCGACAAAAGAAACGGCAGCTCATATCCCAGGACCATCTTCATCTCTCTGGAGGCACCCACTGAAGCCAGGGGATTACGGGATGCGCTGGCGCCGCAAATCAGGGCTATCGCCGGTACGGTCAAAAGATACAAGGCGACGATCAAGTCTCCCACAACGCTCTCTAAAGGCATGGCAATGGCCCTGCCCAGCAGCGTAGCCACGAGGGTAGTGCTCAACAGCGCCAGGGCAGGAGAGAGAAGAAAAGTCAGCCCTGCCCCTTCGGGAATAATGGTCTCCTTTCCCAGAAGCTTGATAATATCGATGAAATTCTGATACCAGGGCGGACCTAGCCTCCATTGCAGGCGGGCGGAGAGCTTGCGGTCAAACCATCCGGCAAAAAGCCCCATACAGGCCGCAAACAGAAATCCGGGGAAAACCAAGTATTGAAAAATGTACTTTGCCATCCTATTTTCTCTTGGGCGGCTGTGCGTCTTCGCGCGACCACCTCTTTGTATGCACGGCCAGGTGTTCGCCGACCAGATAAATATCTTTTTCCAAATCCTCCCCGACCTCTTTAAACTCTATGGCATGCTCCGGGCAGGTTTTTGCGCAAAGGGGGATCTGGCTGCCCTTAGTCAGACAATAATCGCAGCTGGAATCAAGATAAGGAATAAAATCCTCGAAGATCACCCCAAACGGACAGGCAACGGTGCAGGACCGGCAGCTGGTGCAGCGCATGCGGTACCTGCGCAGATGCCCGTCTTCGGTCCTCTCCAGCGCATTATGATAACAGGCGTTGACACAGGGCGCCTCTTCGCAATGGCGGCAAAGGAGGGCGAATATGGCATACTCCCTTAACGAAGTGATGCCGTTATTCTGCGCATGCCAGAAATAATCGCAGGCTACCCTGCATTCCCGGCATTTCGCGCAAACTTCCAGGTCGATAAAGAGTCGTTTCATGTTTAGCCGTGTTGCGCATTTGGGTTTCGTAGCTCAAATCTTTACGCATGAGGTTTCCAGCTACGCAACCGATCAACGGTTAACGATCAGTCCCAGATGTCGTGTATATCCTTTAATTCTTCGTAGGTGAACACCGGGCCGTCTTTGCAGGCGTAGTACCTGCCTACGCGGCAGTGTCCGCATTTACCCAGGCCGCAGGACATGTTCTTCTCCATGGACAGGAATATATCCGCAGGCCTGAACCCCAGATCCAGAAGCTTCAGGGTCACGAACTTCATCATGATCGGCGGCCCGCAGACCACTGATACAGCTTTTGTGATATCAACCGGCAGGTCGTTCAATACCGTCGTGACCAGCCCCACCCTGCCTGCCCAGGAAGGGTCCCCGATATCTACGGTAGTAACGATATCGGTCTTTCCGGGCTTCTGCCATGTGGGAATCAAATCTTTATATACTATATCGGAGGAGGTACGCGCCCCGTATCTGAGCAGCACGCTGCGGTAAGCGTCGATATTCGAAAAAAGGCTCAACAAAAGCGAGCGCAACGGCGCCAGACCCACGCCTCCGCCGACGACCAGGATGTCCTTGCCCTTGAAATAATCCAGGGGATAGCCTTTGCCATAAGGGCCGCGGATACCGAGGGTATCGCCCGGATTCATCCTGTGGAGCCTGTCAGTGACCCTGCCCGCTTTCATTACCGTCAGCTCAAACCTGCCATGCTCGCCCGGGTCAGAGGAAGGGGTAAACGGCGCCTCACCGAAGCCCGGGACGGTCATCTCCACGAACTGTCCGGTACGAAACGAAAACTGCTCATCCAGGCTTAAGCTGAAGGTCTTGATGTTGGAGGTCTCCTGCTTTATGCCTTCGATAGTCGCCTTAACGGGCTGGTAGATATTTCTCTTCATAAAGCTTTCTCAATATATAACGAATGTCGATCTTGCCGGGACAGACATCGATGCATCTGCCGCAACCGCAGCAGGCCTGAAATCCCAGATTATCGATGAAAAAATCGAATTTTTTAAGGTAACGGTTACGCAGCCTCATGTAGCGTAGCTTCAGGGGATTGGCCCCGCCGGCCACGGTAGTGAAGTTCTTATAAAGACAGCCGTCCCATAGCCGTATCCTGCGCGCCTTTTCCCCTGCCGGCTCATCGGCCAGCAGAAAACAGTGGCAGGTATCGCAGGCGAAGACGCAGCCTCCGCACTCCACGCATGTGCGCATCTGTTCCTGCCATACGGGAGAGTTATAACCGTAGGTAACGATATCTTTGAGGGTTTCTTTTTTGGGGATCTTGTGGCTACAAAGGTGCTCCTCGAGCCTGCGTACGAGCGCATCCCTCTTTGCCGCCCTCCCCGATAACTGCGCGGCGCTAGCAGGGCTTAAGATCTCCCTGAAACCTGCGGCCAGCCTCTCGGCCCTGTCTCCCGCAACATCCACAACATAGCCGCTGGTAAGCGGGGACAGATTCATATCGAAGCCTTCGACGGCAAAGGGGTTTATATCGAAGGCCCGGCAGAAACAGGTCTCTTTAAAAGCCGGACAGTCACCCGTGATAATAAATGTGCTCTCCCTTCTCTGTTTATAAAGCGGGTCGGGCTCATCTCCTCCCAGGAACACGTAATCAAGCACCTTAAGCGCGAAAAGATCACAGTTCTTCACCCCCATTAAGGCGCGAGGTTTTTGGCGCGCCTCAGGCGCCTCGGTTTCAAAATAGCCGCAGGCCAGCTCCTTGTAATAAACCAGGTATGCCCTTATCGGCTCAATGGCGCGGTAATCGTTGAAGACGACCTCGGCCTTTGCGGTTTCGGTGTAACGTTTCAGCTGATAATCGTCTTGCGGCAGGTTAGGGGCGGAGTCGCATTTTATGCGAAAAGGGGTCTTGACCAGCGTTGGGACGAACAGGTCAAACTCTTCGGCTATGCGATCATAGAATTTTATCAGGTCTTCTGCTTTAAGGAAATAGGTCTTCATTCGGATTTCGAAAGTTTTCGGGCTTTTTCCAGCAGGGAATAATTAAGTATTTAAAATAACATATTAAGCGTGGGTTGTCTATAAAAAAGAGGGGGGGTTAGAGCTTTTCGGTATCCAGTACGATTGCCACCGCCTCATCACCCAGGATCGCCCCGCCCGCGATAAAGCCTGCGAAATTGCCTATGCCTTCGATCTTTTTAACCACTACCTGCTGCAGGCCTAAAATCTCATCTACCGCCAATACCAGGGGCTTTTTTGCGTTAAGGATCACCATGCCTATGCCTGAAGCGCCGGCCTGCGCCGGCAGGCCTAAAATGCCGGCCAGCCTGACCAGAGGCATGACTTTATCGTGGAGCATGATGCATTCGCTGCCATCGGGCAGCCGGGAGATGGAGCCAACATCGATCTCAAAAGACTCTCCCACCGCTACCATCGGCAGCACAAATCGCTGCTGGCTCGAGGATACCAGCACCCCCTCCATTATCTTGACGGTTATGCTCTTAGGCAGGATGATGGTGAACTTCGTCCCTTTGCCGCTGTTACTGTTGATGATGATCTTGCCGCCGCAGCCCTCCACGTTCTTCTTGACCACATCCATGCCCACGCCTCTTCCGGAGATATCGGTGACCTGGCTGGCGGTGGAGAACCCGGGCAGAAAGATAAACTGGTAGATCTCTTCTTCCGATAGCTTCGCCGGATCTTCTACGCCCAACAACCCCTGGTTCGCGGCCTTTTTGAGTATGGCCTCCTTATCCAGCCCCGCCCCGTCATCCTCGATCACAAGCTGTACCTTTTCCTCCTCTTCGCTGACCGCCAGCCTGATGCTGCCCTCGGGTGGCTTGCCGAGGCTGGCCCTTTTTTCCGGGGCCTCAATGCCGTGGTCGACGCAATTCCTGAGTATATGCATGAAAGGGGCTTCCAGGTTTTCGATGAGGCTTTTATCGATCAATACCTCGGAGCCCTGCGTAAGCACGCGCACGCGCTTGCCCCTGCCAGAGGATACTTCATGGACGATCAGGGGGGCCCTTGCCAGCAGGTTGCCTATGGGGACCTTGCGGATATCAAGGATGCTCTTCTGAAGGTTAAGCGAAAGAAGATTGAACGCGTCGTTGTTCTTCTTGAAATCGATGGCCGCACGGCTTACGCCGAGCTCCTGCATGAGGCGCTTGTGGATATGGTCGTACATCTCTCCGACGATCACCAGCTCTCCCACATGGTCCAGGAACCTGTCGATGGTCTCCTCCGATATGCGCATGGTCTTAGACGCATCTTTAGACGGCTGGGGTTTTTGCTCCTGCAAGCTTACGGCCGCCTGGGCCGGCGCTGACCTGGCCGTAGCCTGCCGGTCCAGTTCGGACTTTATCTTCTCGATTGTCGCGGCATAACGGGCCTCATCCTGCACTTCCGGCTTTCCGGATTTTACCCCCGAGAGGATCAGTTTCAATTCGTTTATCCCGGAAAGCGCAAGTTCTGCGATCTGGGCGGAAAAACACGCTTTGTCCTCCCGCAATAGATTGAAAATATCTTCGATGGCGTGGGCCAGCGACTTAACTTTAAGCAGATTAAAGAAAGCGGCATTGCCCTTTATGCTATGGACCGTCCTGAAGATCGCGTGGATATCCTCGTGTCCGGGCACGCCAGCGGCCAAAAGCAGGCCGGCGGACTTGTCCAATAACTCCAGGGACTCATCGATGAACTCCCGCGTCAGCTCCGGATCCAGGTTATACTTGTTCTCGGGCATAAGCGTCAATCCTTCAGCTTAAGAAGGCTCTTGAGCTTCTCCTGCCAGTGTTTAAGGTGCTCTACTGCCTGGCCGACCGCGCCTTCGAGCTCTTTCAGGTCTTCCAGGGGCTTATACACGCAGGTGTCCGCGCCATGGCGCATGCAGGCCAAGACATTCTCCATGGTGACATAGCCGGTGATCACGATCACGTGCGTCATGGGATACTGCTTGTGCACCTGCCTTATGAGCTCCACGCCGTCCATGACCGGCATCTTGATATCGGTGATCACCACGTCGCATCTTTTCTTATCCATCAACTCCAGCGCTTCCCTGCCGTTGGATGCGGTGAGCACATCATAGCCTAAAAAGCGGAAATGCCGGCTGAGCATCTCCTGGATGTTCTTTTCATCATCCACGACGAGAATTCGGAATTTATCTTCTCCCGGTAACAATATCATACCTCCTTTTTTCTCAACTCTGGCCGGTTGGTGCGGGTAGAGAAATCTCTACCCGGAAACCGCCTTCTCCAACATTGAAAGCGCAGACCCGGCCTCCGTGAGCTTCGATGATCGAGCGCACGATCGACAAACCCAGGCCCGTCCCCTTACCCGAATCCTTTGTGGTAAAGAACGGCTCCCAGATCCTATCGGCAAGCGCCTGGTCTATGCCTGGGCCGTTATCAGCCAAAGAAACCATTACCTTGCCTGATCCGGCCTTGGCCTTGATGGCGATAAAGGGGTTTGCGGTTTTCTCCATCGCGTCCACCGCATTGACGATGAGGTTAACCAGCACTTGCTCGATCTGCTGGTTATCTCCCAGCAGTCTGATACCCTCATCGATATCCAAATCCAGCCTCACATTGTCTTTGAGTATTTTATTGCAAAGCTCAAGGGCCTTGTTAAGGCTGTCCTTGAAATAAAAAACCTCCCTTTTCCCTTCTTCTTTACGCGCGAAGAACGTCAAACTCTGCACTATCTGCTTTATCCTGATGACCCCGTCTTTTATGCCTTTTAAAAGCTCGGGCATCTCGAGCGCGATAAAATCCAGCTGATCCTTAGTCGCAGAGGATGGCTGTTTCAGGCCGGAAACTTCCCTGCCCAAGATCTCCCAGAAACGCTCAAGGGTCTGGACGTTGCCGCTGATGAAGGTCGTAGGATTGTTGATCTCGTGGGCAACCCCCGCCGATAACGCCCCCAAAAGCGCCAGGCGGTCAGCGTGTATCAGCTGGTCTGCGCGTTGCCGGGCGAGATTCTCCATATCGCTGGCGTAATCCTGAAGCTTGCGGCGGGCAAAGAATAACTCCAGGTGCGTCTTGATGCGTAAATTCAACTCAACGGCGTTGACGGGTTTGGTTATATAATCCTCGGCGCCCGCTTTAAAAGCGTCGATCTTCTGATCGGTCTCTTCGGCGGCGGTAAGGAAGATCACGGGTATATCCCGGGTATCGCTTCTATCCTTAAGGAGCTTGCAAAGCTGTATGCCGTCGAGCTCCGGCATCAACACATCCAACAGGAAGAGATCCGGCAGCCCGTCTTTAAGGGCGGCCGGCACCTGGCGGCTGTCTTTTATGGGGCGCAAGCGGTAACCTGCGTTCTGGAGGCTGGAGGCGATGAGCCTCAGTGAAATCTCATCGTCATCGACGACCATTATCGTTGCCGGTTCGGGCATAATATCCCTATTTCTTTTTAATGACGTTTTCCAACTTGGCGATCAGCGTATCGGCGCTGATGGGCTTGAGGATATAATCGTCGCAGCCTTCCCTGAACGCCTTCATGAACTCTTTTTTGTGGGCGGTGACCATAACGATAGGTATGCCCTTACCCAAAGGGATGCCGGCATCCTCCTCGATATCCCGCACGCTCTCCAGGAACTCTATGCCGTTGACCTCGGGCATCTCTATATCAAGAAGGATGCAATCGTAGGGCTTCTTTTCATTGATAGCAAGATTGCAGGCCTCCACCGCCTCGCGGGCGCTGGCGGCAATATCGCAATCAGCCCTGTTTTTAAGGATCTCAACGATCAGTTTTCTGTCCACGAAGTTATCATCGACTACCAGTATCTTCCACATAAACCCCCCTTTTATTTTATTGACCGACCCCGAACTCATTCTTAAGCTGCGGGATGGACTCTTCCAGGAGTGCAATATCCTTGATGATATCGTCTTTGCCCCTGCACTGTTTTGCCAGGTCATTGATACGGATGGCAGCCTCGTAGACCCTGGAAAGACGCAGATTGCCGGAGGAGCCCTTGAGGGAGTGGGCGGCCTTTGCCAAAGACTGCCAGTCACCGCAAGCAACCAGGCCCTTTAACTGCGGGATGGCCTGGGCAAGCTGCCCTATGAAAAAACGCACCAGCTCATCGTAAGTCTCCTGCGGAATATCCCCCAGCTCTTTCAGAATCTTCTCTTTCTCCCGCGCGTCCATACCCTAGCTCCTTATCAACTTGATCTTGACGAACATCTCTTTTAGCTGCGCCAGCGTTATAGGCTTGGCCAGGAGATCGGTCATGCCGGCGTCTATGACCCTTTCCCTGGCAGGCTCTGTGGCCGAACCGCTAAGCGCAATTATCGGTATATCGCGGTCCATGCGCGAACGGATGAAGCGGGTGGCCTCTACCCCGTCCATCACCGGCATATTCACATCCATGAATATGACGTCAAAGCTGCGGCTGCCAAGCAAACTTATCGCTTCCTTTCCGTTGGAGGCCGATTCGGTCTGACAGCCGAAGCTGTGCAGGACGTTCTGTAAAAGCTTTACATTAATGGAGTTGTCATCGACGATCAGGGCCCGTAGCCCTTTAAGGATGGCTTCCTGGGCCATGTGCCGGGTGATGATCTCGATGCTCCTTCTCTTCTCTCCGAATAGCAGATGCATAACCTGGATAAGGTCGGTCCGGGTTACGGGCTTGGGCAGATACCCGTCGAAGCCGGCATCCTGCAGGAGCCTGGCGGTCCCCGCGTCTGCGTCCATCACCAGCGCCACCAGCTTTATCTTTTTATACCTGGATTCGCGCTTTAAAACCTTGGCAAAGGCGTAACCTTCGGGATTGCGGGATTTGAGAGCGCAGATGACCGCATCCGGCAGCTCCGACTGAAAACACAGCCACTCCAGCCCGTCTTTTATGCTCGGGGCCTTGGAGCAGACCTGCATACCCGCATTCTGACAGTACTGCTCAAGCAAATTCAAGACATCCCTGCCCTCTTCGATAATAAGGACCTTTTTATCCTTAAGCAGGTCGGTGGCTGCCGATGAAGCCTCCCTGTCTATGGCGGGATCGATCTTAAAAAGCTTCACGCTAAAAACAAACTCGCTGCCCTTTCCTTCTTCGGAAGAGACGGAGATCTCCCCGCCCATAAGCTCGACCATATTCCTGCAGATATAAAGCCCCAGGCCCGTACCTCCGTACTCCCTGGCGACAGATGCCTCTTTCTGGCTGAAGGCATCGAAGATGTCTGTGAGTTTGTCTTTAGGGATGCCTATTCCGGTATCCCTTACCGATATGCGCATGAAGTGCGTTCCATCCTGAGAAAGCAGCTCCTGCGGTTCGGGTGATGAGACGCTGATGAAAATCCCCCCCTTTTCGGTGAATTTAGCGGCATTGCCCAGGAGGTTGACCAGTATTTGGCGCAGCCTCCCCGGATCCCCGCGGAAGTTGCGCGGCAGGCTCTGAGGATAATCATAGACCAACTCCACCATCTCCCTGTTCAGGCGCGGGCTGACGATCTTGATCGCACTATCGATAAGGTACTCCAGGTTAAAATCTATCGTTTCAAGCTGGATCTTTCCTGCCTCGATCTTGGAGATATCCAGGATATCGTTGATGACGGCGATGATCATCTGGCCGCTCTCCGAAATGATATCGAGGTATCTTTTTTGCAGGTTGTTGAGCTCCGACCCCTTCAAGAGGTCGGTAAAACCGATTATGGCGTTCATGGGGTTGCGGATCTCATGGGAGATGCTGGCAAAGAACCTGCTCTTCTGCCGGTTGCTTAGCTCCGCATGATCCCTGGCGCGCTTAAGCTCGTCCTCAAGTTTTTTCTTCTCTGTAATATCGCGCAGCATCACCAGGTCCGCAGGCTTGCCTTTATACTCGATCAAAGAGGCCAGCACTTCGACTACCCGGGATGAGCCGTCTTTACACTGGATCCTTGCTTCATAAGAGTAGGGGGGGTTCCTGCCGGCCATGCGCAGCGTATACATGCCGATGACGACTTTTCGGTCGGAGTCAACGAAAATGTTCTCTAAGGGCATGCTCGAAAGTTCGCTGCCAGAGTAACCCAGCATTTGGGAAAGGGCTTTGTTGGAAAATTGCAGCGCACCGCCCTGCACGACCAGCATGCTGACCGGCGAATGCTCAATGAGGCTGGCGTACAAGTCAAAGCTGTCTTCCCGCCCCTGGTCAACTGCCTCACCCTTGACCGCCTGCTTGACCAAAGGCTGTTGTATGCCGGCGCGATCCTCTGCCGGCACCTGCCTATTGCTAACGGCCTTAGCGGCTGCCCGAAAACGGAAAAAGACCAGCAACGCCGCCGATGCCAGCAAAACCGCGCCTATGAGCTGTAACTGCTGGAGGCTTGCCGAAAAAGAAGACCAGTTTATATCAGGGTTTTCGCGGATGAATCCGGATAGAACATTCCGCAAGTAGAGAAAGGCGATCGCAAGAACTGCGGCCAGGGTAAAATAGAGAAAGACTGCGATTATCAAAGAAAGGGTCTTCGGGTTTTTCCGCATCTCTATAAGGTATGTAGGTTCTTGATCGGGGAAAGGACGCTTTCATTTTAACATAAAGATCGGATACTTCAAACAAGAAATGCGGCTTCGCCTGAAGCCGGCCGGGAATTTTATGCCTTAGACCGCAGTGGCCTGTTTTAAGCCGAGTATGCTTTTTGCGTTATCGCCTTCGTTCAAAAGCAGGTCGAAGACCGACAGGCACGGGATAAACCTTGCGCCGTGCAGCTGTTTATATTCCGGATGCTTAAACTCGTGGTATACCAGCTTTATGCCGGCAGAGATGAACTTATCCTCCTGAAGGTAGGCCCTGCAACCGACGCCCGCCAGATACGTGTTGGCCCCGAGGCGCCTGCAGATATCGATGATCCTATCCGTCCTGTCGCTGGATATGCTCAGCTCAGATTCAAAGTATACTGGCCTGTCTATATCAAGCTCCTTCATCACGTATTTGATCAGGAATGCATTCAAATCTCTGAGCTTCTCCCACGAACGCCAATACACATCTTCGAGAAAAGCCTTGTAGCGGCCAAAATACGGCGCATCGGCGTACCAGGCCTTGATCAGATGCAAATGCTCCCTGCCCCAGCTTAGCCCATTATCAACAAGGGCATCCCGGATCGGCTGCTTGTACCTGTACTTGGTCTTTACCGGCACGGTCAGCCACGCCCATCCGTCTTTGACCTTTATCTTATTACGATTCTGAAATTCGCGTTGTTTGTACTGCACCTGATCCAGGAAAACAAAGCAGTCGCTTTTGGCTATCTTATCGAAGTAGCCTGACCACGGCAAATACTGCGGTTGATGAGCAGAAACGATCATGACTTGGGCGCCCCCCTTTCCAGGCCTTCCGGTATATTCACGTTTATAAAACCCCAATAGAGACCGATTTGCTTGACTACCTCCACGAACTTCTCAAACTCCACAGGTTTCTGGATAAAGCTGTTGCAGCCGTAGTAGTAACCCTTTTCGATGTCCTCCTCTTTCTGGGAGACGGTGAGGATCACCGTCGGTATCTTCTTCAGATTATTGTCGCTTTTTATGCGCCTGAGGACATCCAATCCGCTCATCTTGGGCATATTGATATCCAAAAGTATCAATCCGGGAAGGGGGCCGGCGTCCTTATCCGCTGCCTCGCAATGCCAGAGGTAATCCAGGGCCTCCTGCCCGTCCCTGGCAACGTGCAGCCTGTTGAGGAGCTTAGCCTCTTTGAGCGCCCTCTGCGTGATCATGACATCATCGGGCGTATCCTCTACCAGCAGGATCTTCACCGCGCCCCTGATCTTTTGCGCCATGGGATTCTCCTCCTTCAGGCTATAAACCGGCCTGTTCCTCCAGCGCCAGGTTAAGCTGTGTTTCGGTGACCATCTTTTTGTCCAGCAGTATCTCTCCCAGCTTTTTCCTGGCGTATATCGCTTCTTTTGCCGCCGGTATAGTAAAATAAAACGCGCTGAACTCTCCGGGTCTTGATTCTACCCAAACCCTGCCCCGGTGCATACCTATGATCTTTTTGACTATCGTAAGCCCGGCCCCGGTGCCCTCGTAATCCTCCTTCTTGACCAGCCTCTGAAAAATGGAGAATATCTTCTCAAAATACTGCTCCTCGATGCCCGGGCCGTTGTCCCTGACGTAAAACTGGTGGTATGCGCCCTCCAGCGAATAGCCTACTTCTATGCGCGGCTCGGGCTTGTCGTTAAACTTGATGGCGTTGGAAAAAAGGTTGGCGAAGACCTCGGTGATCCTTGTCCTGTCGCAGTAAATCCTGGGCAGATCGCCTTTGATGTCGACGACGACATTTTTTTCCTGGATCGAATACTCAAGACGGCGCCTTGCCTCATCGATGATGGCGCCGATGTCGGCCTCCTCCATCGGATTTAACTTCCTTTCGATGCGCGATATCTCAAGCAGGTCCTCGATCAGCGCGTGCATATGATCGGTATTGGCCTTGATGCGCTGGATGTATCGCCTGGCGTTCTCGTCGAACGCGGGGCCGTAATCATCCTCCAGGAATTTGGAGAAGGCGTTGATACTCCTAAGCGGCTCTTTCAGGTCGTGGCTGACGATGTAGGTAAAATCATCCAGCTCCCGGTTAACCGCCTGGATCCGGCAGGCGTAATTAATGACGGATTCCTGCGCTCGCGCTGACTGCACCATAAGGGCGACGGTATTGCTCAGCCCCTCGATAAGCCGGTAATCTTCGGCTGATATTTCGCTGCGGCAAAATATGGCCAGCGCCCCGGCCAGATTATCCTCGCAAGGACAAAGCTGGCAGGCGGCGCAAGACTCGATGCCCAGCCCGCTTGCCCATTCAACTGCGCCGGGCAGGGGCCATCCGGCAGGATCATTGCTAAAGAAACCGCGCTGATGACCGGTGGCGACGGCGCCAATCCTGGATGACTCCAGGGGCAGCCGCCGGGCCCACTCCTGCACGGCATCCTCATGATCACCGGCGCTGGCGGCCAGATGAAGGCACTGCCGGCGGCTACTGCAGGGGCAGCCTTCTTTTGCTGATGCGTACGCGCAGCCGCGCTCGCATATATCCGCCGGCCCCGCTATCCAGATGCAGCATAGCTGCGCCTTAAACATCTTGGACACTTCCTGTGCTACGACCGCGGTCTTTTCCTTTATCGAACCGGGCTTAAGCATCTCTGCCTGCAGAAGGCTGATTTTGCGCATCTTCTCTTCGCAGAGCTTACGCCTTGTTATATCGCGCAGTATTACCTGGACCATCGCTTTGTTGCCTGCCTCAACCCTGTTTAAAGCCAGCTCTACGTAGAGCGTCTGGCCGTCAGGCCTGTCGTAGACCCATTCAAAAGACTGCCGCCTGCCTAAAAACGCCTCTTCCAGCATCCTCCTGGCCTTGCCTTCGGAAGAACAGCCGTCCGGCTGTATTAACGGGGAAAATGAATAGAGGGGCCTGGCGATCAGATCCTGACGCCGGCAGCCGAGCATCTCCAGGCTCCGGCCGTTGCAGTCGACGATCATATCCTTATAGATCAGCAGTATGCCGTCCCCGGAATATTCGAAGAGCGCGCGGTTTAGCGCCTCATTTTCAAGGAACGCCGATTCCAGCCGCTTGCGCTCTTCGGCCTCTTTAGCCAGCTCTTCGCGCAGGATAAAGCGCCTGTTGAGCTTCTCCGCCATCCTGTTGAATCCGCAAGTCAGCGCCTCTATCTCCTTCCAGCTCCTGAAATTGATCCGGTTAAGGAAATTGCCTTCGGCCACTTCCCCCAGATAATCGGAGATCTTGTTAAGGGGCAGTAAAAGTTTGCGGGAAACAAATATGGCCAGGAAATATGCAAAAATCAGGATAGCGGTTATCGAAACTACGCGGTGGCCCTGCCACAGCCCGATGGCCAGGCCAGCTACCAGGCCTACAAGCAGATAAGAGAAAAGCATCCCGTGGAAGACAGACACGCGTTTCTTTGGCATATATAGACTATCCTCTGATCATAATTTACTTTAACTTTGACGGGCAGGCAATCGGGGTATTCCCTGTTTGGGGGTTCGAAAAACCTTAGGGCAAGTTAGACGGAGGTAATGCCTTCGCGGATGGCGTATTTGGTAAGCTCGGCGACGCTGTAGAGCTTGAGCTTGTGCATGATCTGCTGACGGTGGCTTTCAACGGTCTTGACGCTTACTTTTAGCTTGCGGGCTATAAGCTTGGTGGAGACGCCTTCGGCAACAAGCTGCAGCACTTCCCTCTCCCGCGCAGTCAGGGCCTCGTGCGCCCCGGGGCTTTTGCGGCCGGCGTTATCCCGGGGGCTGATGAACTCGGAAACCATTAACCTGGTGATCTCCGGAGAAAGGTAGGAGTCTCCGTTAAGGGAAGCCCGTATCGCCAGAAGCAGCTCATCGAAGGCGTTATCCTTAAGCACGTAGGCGCTGGCGCCGGCCTTGAGCATCTCTTCGACGAACCGGCGCTCGGCGTGCATGGAAAGGGCGATTATTTTGGTCTTGGGGACCCTCTCTGATATTTTACGGCAGGCTTCCATGCCGTTAAGGTCGGGCATAGACACATCCATCACTACCGCTTCGGGCAGAAGCCTGCAAGCGGCCTCAACCCCGTCCCGGCCGTTATCGGCCTCTGCGATGATCTCAAAATGCGAAGACCCCTCCAGCAGTAAACGCAGGCCTTCCCTGATCATCTTGTGGTCATCTATCAGCAGTACGGTTATCTTTGTTGCCGTATCTTGCCGCGGGTTCTTAACCATGGACGCTGTCTTTATCGGTTACCGGATCGAAGCGCTTATTGAACTCCGGGACGTTCTTAACGGGCAGGGTTATCGTAAACGTCGTTCCCTGGTTGGGGCGGCTTGCCACCTCTACCGAGCCGCCGTGCTGCTGGATGATCTTGCGGCATATCAAGAGCCCCAAGCCGAAGCCGTCTTTTTTGGTGGAGCGAAAAGGCTCAAAGATATCTTTCAGGCGCTCTTGCGGGATACCGCAGCCCGTATCGCTGACCCTTAACTGCAGATAGGCGGCATTTATCGGCTCGGCGGATATGGTAATCTCGCCGCCCTGGGGCATGGCATGGACGGCATTGATGATAAGGTTGAGGAATACCTGCTTCAATAATTCCGCGTCTGCCTCAAGTATGAGCTCTGCGGATTGCAACTTGCACTGCAGGCAGACATGCCTTTGCCTGAGCGTCTCCTCGGTAAGGCCCACGACCTGCGTTATCACCTCCCTGATATCCACCGGCACCCGGACGATCTCCCCGGACGCAGAGAAGTATGTCAGGTCCCTTAAAATGCGCTCCAGCCTTTCGATCTCTTCGGGGACAAGGGTGTTGAACTTCCTGACGAACTGCTCGTCATTCTGGCGCTGCGGAAAAAGACGGACAAACGATTTTATGGAGAAAAGAGAGTTCTTCAGCTCATGCGCCACCCAGGCAGTGGCCTCTCCGATCCCGGAAAACCTCTGGGTGGCTTCGGCCTCCTTTAGCCTTGAGGAGAGGCGGTCGAATATGCTGGTCAGCTGTCTTAGCTCGTCTTCGCTATTACCCTTTTCCGGCCGGGGGGCCAGGCCCATGCCGCGCGCCTGAAGGATCAAAAGCTGAAGCGGCTTAACAAAGAGGTTGCCTAAATAAAAAGACAGCCCCGCCGCAATGATGAGGCCGAGAATAATGATCACGCTCATCTGGATCCTCAGCAACCTCAAAGAAAAGAACGCCTCATCGCTGGCCTGGCGCAGCATAAGCCCCCAGGGGGTGCTGCCTATCGGCACGTAACTGCTTAGCCAGCGCGTCTTAGCCTTATCGTCAAACCACTCCTTGCTTGCGGCTTCGCCCTGCAGGACCGAGGAAGCGTCCTTATCTGTGATGATATTGGCCTTCTTGAACACCAGCTTCTTATCCTTATGCGTTATCAGGGAGCCGTCTTTTGAAACGACCGCGATATAGCCACTCCTGCCCACATGCACGTTATCCATCGCGCTCCAGACCTCCTTTATGTCGATGTCCGCCAATAAAAAGGCGCGGACCTCTCCCGACCTCTTTATGGGCAGGGCCATCGAGACATAAGGGATGCCGTTGTTGTAAAACCGCGCCTCAGAGACATAGCTGTTGCCCGCGGTGATGCCGCCGAGCACCTTGTCTTCGTCAGGGCATCGCGGCGCCTCGCCCAGATCGGAGGTAGCGGTGAGGCGGCATTTAAGGTCAAATGAAGAGACGCGCAGGAACGCCGGATTTCTAAGCACCAGCTCCACCAAGATCGTCTCCTGTTGCCAGGGATCGTTATCAAGGCTGCCGATGATCGAGGCGGCCGAACCGAGTAAATCCTCGTGCCGCCTTAGTATATGCCTTATCTCTTCTGATGCGCTGGAGGCGATAGCCTCGTGTTTATCCATTATCGCTTTTTTGCCGGCGGAGTAAAAAGCGCCCATAAAGATAAGACCGCCGAAAACGATCGCCGAGCCGATGACGATAAATATCAGGGCCGCTGCCTTAAGCTGCCTTTGCCGGTAAAAAACCTTTACTACTAACTTTAGGAAGGCCTTTTGGAGATTCGGTATTTTCATCCTGGTTTAAATGGCTGCGGCCTCCTGCTGGCCGGAAAGCATCCTCCAATAATCACCCTTCTTGCTGATCAGCTCGGAAGGCGAGCCTGCTTCGGTTATCCTGCCGCCGTCCAAAAATACAACTCTGTTTGCATAGCTGATCGCGGACATCCGGTGAGCGACTATCAGCGTAGTCCTGTCTTTAATCAGATTGCGGAAGGCCTGCTCGATGATCGCCTTTTCGGTTTCGGTATCTACGTTGGAGGTGGCTTCATCGAGGATAAGTATCTCCGGGTCCCTGAGTATTGCCCGGGCGATGGAGATGCGCTGCCTCTGCCCGTAAGAAAGCCTGACCCCGCGCTCGCCGATGCCGGTAGAGTAACCCGATTCCAGCTGCATGATAAAATCATGGGCATTGGCCTTCCTGGCTGCCTCGACGACCTGTTCTTGCGTGGCGTCGGGGCGGCCGTAGGAGATGTTCTCCCTGACGGTCGCCGCAAAAAGATAATCGTCCTGGATGACCATGGCGATGCGGCGGCGGTAACAACCCAGGTCCAGGTGCTTCAGGTCATGCCCGTCGATGAGGATCTCCCCTTTTTGCGGATCGTAGAATCTCAGGAGGAGGTTGATAAGCGTGGTCTTTCCGGCGCCGCTCTTTCCGACTATTGCCACAACCTGCGATTTATCTATCTTAAGGTTTATATCCGAGAGCGCCTCTTTAGCCTCATTGTAGCCAAAGCTTACCCCCGAGAATACTATGCCCTTGTCTATCGCGGACAGGCGGACGGGGTTTTTTGGCTCAACTACCCGGGGCCGGGCTTCCAGGATCTGGCGGACCCGCTCGATCCCCGCGCTTGCCTGCTGGTAATAATCGTTGATGATCGCCATCCTGACAACGGGATAGAATAACATCGCCAGGTACGAATAAAACGCTATGAGCGTTCCTACGGTGATCGAGCCGCTCATCACGCGCCTGGCCCCGAACCATACTACGGTTGCCAGGGCCAGAGAGCTAAGGAACTCGGCGCCGACCCATAGAAGGATGCTCATCCTGTGGCTCTCGATGCTGGCGCCGAACAACTCCCTTTGCCGGCTGCAAAACTTTTTGGCTTCGGCTTCATGGGATGAGAACCCGGCGACTACGCGTATGCCCTGCAGGAACTCGTTAACGGTAGAAGTCAGCGCGCTAAAATGCTCCCTGATCCGGCCGTGTCTTTCTTTGAGCTGCGGGGCGACGTGATGAAAAACCAGGATAAAAACAGGCAGATATAGGAAAGAGATCAGGGCCAGTTCGCGGTCAAGCGCTGCCAGGACCGTAAAGACAAAAACAATGTTAAAAATCCCATATATGAAATCCATTGCCCCGCCGAACAAAAAATCGCGGATATCCTCTACATCCGAAGTGATACCCGAGATGATCCTGCCCTTCGGGGTGCTGTCAACGTAATGCACCGAGAGCCGCTGCAGCTGCCAGTATATCTTTTCGCGCAGGTCGCAGACGACCTTCTCCCCCACAAAAGAAGACAGGTACTCCCTAAGGTAGCCGAAGCAGAACCTGGCCAAAAATGCCAGGATAAGCGCCAGGCAGATCATGTTCAGCGCCGCGAATTCCTTCTTTATTACCACCTCATCGACAATGAGCTTTAGCGCCCAGGGCAAAAACAGGCCGGCGGCATTGGCGATGATCACGGAAAGCAGGATCAGAAATAGGTGTTTTTTATACGGGGAGAGCAGTTTAAGGAGAGTCTTGGAGTTTTTCATTGTTTGCCTGCGGCCGCCTGCCTTGCCTGCGCCAGGTTATTATACTCTAATTTAATGAGCTCGGGTATGATCCTGTCAAAGTACTCCCTGCGGCAGAAAAGGTCGGTGAAGTTTTTGTTCTCGATATAGGAAAAGAAGCGGCAGCCGCCCTGGCACATCGGCACATAAGGGCAGTCATCGCTGCACTTCTCCCAGGCATCGATATTGCGAAACATTTCAAACTTGCCGTTAAAGCCTTTTTGGCGGACGTTACCGACGCTGAACTCTTGGTGCCCAAGCAGGGAGTTGCATTTATAGATATCGCCCTTGGGGTCGATGGTCAGACCGATGTCCTGCATGAACAAAGGGCAGGCATTGATATTCAGCCCGCTGGCAGGCGTCTTCCCTCTTCTGGCCAGCTCTCTTTTCATAAGGACCGTCTCTTCGAACAGCCCGTCTTTATCATCGATAAAGCTCATGCACTCGGACAGCTCTATGGATGCGGGACTGCCTTTCGGGCCGAGCCTGGGAGTAATGGGGGCGAAGTTGAGCTCACCCAGGCGCTCGAATAATCCTTCTTCTTTTAAATAATCAAGAAGCCTGGGAATAGCCGGAAAGCTCCGGCGGTCAAAGTTTCCCGCAATGCCGACGTTCACCTTGCCGATGACGCTCTTGATATTCTCGATTATCCGGTTAAAAGTAGCCGAGCCGTCGCAGAACGGCCGCATGCGGTCGTGCACCTCGGCAGGGCCGTCGAGGGTTACGCGGATGTCGCGTAAGCCCAAAGGCAGCAGCTCTTCGACAAGCTTAGGGGTGATCAGGCTGCCGTTAGTGATGATGCCGAAAGCAAAATCTATTTTATTGACGCCGGCCCACTCTTTTAATTCTCCGGAGATCCCGTAAATCGGGAACGTATTTAAGAGCGGCTCGCCTCCGTAATAGACGACGTAAAGCTTTGTCAGGCCCCTGGCAAGGATATAATCCTTAAGCCATCTGACGACAAGCTCGCTGGTTTTTTTATTAAGCCTGGCCCTGCTCCTTGCGCCTTCTTCGAAGCAGTAAACGCAGCGGAAGTTGCAGTTATAAGTGGTAAGGATGTTTACCTCGAAGCTCAGGCCGCAGGGGCCGGCCTTTAGCTGCCGGAAAAAATCACGTAGCTTCGACTCGTCCTCAGCCCTGTCCTCCACGATCATCCCGTTCTGCTTGAGCGCTAAAATATGTGGGGTTAATAGCTCCGGGACAATGCCCGCCCCTAACGACTCTAACGCGGCTTTAAACTCCGGATTAACCCTGATCAGGCCCTGCGTGCGGCAGTTAAAAAGCAGGTAATCTCCCTTACCCGGATGATCCTTGACCCAGCAATTAAACCTTGAAAGCTCCATAATTGATTTTTTAGGATGGTAAGCCTCTCTTTCGAGAGCCTTATCCATCCGCTACTTGGATGCTTTTCTTACCTTACGCGAACTGACATTGAACCTACGGGGTAACAACAACCTCTTGGAGTCATCTGCGAAACTACATCTGACCCAAACCTGATTACCTCCATTTTCTCACCTCCCTTCTGTCTTGAGACAAACTACCTTCTTTAATTGTGCAGTTTTTAATTGTGTAAACCGGCACGGTATGCGTAAAAAGCTCATCAATATTTTGGATTCTTGATGAAGAAGCAAAGAAAGAGGATGGGAAATAAAGAAAGCAGGCGGGCTGATCTGCATAAATGATGTTGTGGATTTTTTGATAAATCCGTTTTCTTTTCTCTGCGCTTTTACAAATCCTGCCTAAACTAAAATATCTCGCTATTTCTGGGTTTTTATACATCCACAGACAATAAGTCTCGGAGTACTCCTCTGGAGACCAATCTAATAATTGCCCGGGGTCTTCTCTTGTTGAAATCAATGTTATTATTTGAGCTTGCGCATTATTCTGCAAACGATCCTCTGTCAGTTCAGTATCATCATTGTACAAATGAACGGTAAGCTTCAGCCCCACGGACTGTAGCTGTTGCCTTAAGACCATTGCAATACGTTTAAGCACTGGCTGACGGGAATCAACTAAAACCCGTAATTCTAACTTTATGCCTTTTTTTTCGCGTATGCCGTCTCCATCCCTATGCCTCCATCCCGCAGTATCCAAGAGCGCCTTTGCCTTTTGCGGATCAAACTCAAAAGGTTTTATCCCGCGGTTAAAAGCCGGGGAGGCGAAAGAAAACGGCCCAATACTCTCTTCACCGTAACCGGAAGCTACCTCTTCGATCAGGGCTTTACGGTTAACAGCATGGACGATTGCCTGCCTTACCCTTATATCAGACAGGATAGGATCCTCAAGATTATAGACCATGGCGTAATACGTATCCACCGCAAGGGCATAAGCGTGAAACGAAGGATCTTTCTTTATCATCTCATAATCATCTTTATCGATGTAAAAAGCCAGGTCTGCCTCCTGGCGCATCATTGCCGCGCAGAGCTTGTGCGAATCAGGATAGGTCTTTACGATTATCCTGTCTAAATACGGCCTGCCCTCATAATAATCCGGGTTGTACTCAAGGATGATCTCTCCGTCCTTGCTCCACTCTCTGAATCTAAACGGCCCGGTGCCTACGGGTGAGCGATTAAAGGCGGCTTTATTCAAATCTTTATTCTCCAGAAGATGCCTGGGCGCGATCTCCTTTATCAGCCGGTAAATGAATGAAGGGCTGGCCTTGGTCAGCTCGACCTGGAAGACGTATTTATCTTTGGCTCTAAACTCCTTGACCAGGTCAAAAAGCGAACGAAAAGGCGAGCTGGTTTGGGGATCAGTGATCTTATCGAAGGTAAACTTCACATCTTGGGAGCTCAGCTCTGCCCCGTCATGAAAACGCACTCCCCGGCGCAGATAAAAAGTGTAGGTCAGCCCGTCTTCGGATACTTCCCACTTTTCAGCCAGGTCGCCTTCCAGCTCTCCTTTAGAATTCAGGCGGATCAGCTTATTAAAAATAAGGTCCTGCAGGGTCATCGAAATACTGTGGGTCGTAAGGATAGGGTTGATTATCGTCGGAGGATAACAGCTGCCCCAGACAAGGGTGCCGCCGTAAGGACCGGACTGCGTATTGATATCTTTGGCGCTGATATTAAAAGGAAGGACCAGGATCAGGAAAAGACAGGGGATTGCTCTTAACATGCGGCTCCTGTAATTAAACGCTAAGCCTTACCACTTAATGGTGATCCCGCCTTCGAAGTATCTTTCCGGAACGGGGAACCAGTAATCATCCCAATAAGAGCTGTTTCCAAGGTTATAAATATTAAGGAACGGTTTGATGTGCTTGTTCTCCCAGGATATCTTCATATCCCAGAGCATCTTGCGGTCATTGGGCTCAAAGGCCGGCGGCTCGCCGAAACGGTCATAGCTGCCGAATATCCCGATAGACAGCCCCCATTTATTTTGATACTCGAACCCGGCGTCAAAGCTCTGCCTGGGCCTGCCTGCGCCGCGCAGGGTTTGTTTAGTGGTCTTGTCCTTGATATCGTTAAAGGCTGCCCCTCCCATGAAGCTGAATTCTTCGCTAAGCTTCCAGCGCAGCTGCAGCTCTGCGCCCTGCCTTAAGAATTTATAGTAATTTCTTTTATAGCGCTCGCCGGTCTCGGTATAATCATCGTCTATGGCGTCCTTAATGTCGGCGCGGTAAAGGCCGAGCTTGACCCACAGCCAGGGCTGAAGCTCACTCTCCCCTCCCAGTTCGTATACCCAGGCCCTTTCCGGCTTAAGGCCTGTTGCGGGAAGGGTCCATAGATTGGGATTCTGGTTGTGCTTCCAGAGCAGGGGCGGAGCAGTAAAGGCGCGCGATACGCTTGCGCGGATAAGGGTAGCCGGTAAACCCTGAATACGGTAGACCGCTCCCAGAGAAGGGCTGAGCGCTTCGCCGAATTCGCTGTTATTATCGTAACGCGCCCCGGCGTTAAGGCTCCATGGGCCTAATTCAAGGGTATAGTTAAGATAAGGCGCCTGCGTGCGCACTGTTTTAGCCTTATCCAGATAAGCGTCGCTTTTGACATTATCGCAATCGAAATCCGCGCCTATTACCAGGAGGTCTTTGTCCCTGGGCTTCCAACTCGAACTGACGCTCAACTGATACAACACGTCTTTGAAACGCAACAGCATATACGCATCGTTGTCTTCGGCGGTGGCGAAGTATTTGGTGACGATATCCTTGCGGAAATGCTTTGCCTCTATCTTCAGGTCAGCCGCTCCGATATTATTCTCCCAGCTTATTTTACCGTAACGGTCGCGGTAAGGCTGGGAATCCCAGCTTCCGTCAGGGTATATGCCGCTGTTGACATCGGCCTGGCTGAAACCGAAAGAACAGAGGAGTTTTCCCGCTTCTTTCAGGTCGTAGGATATTTTGCCAAAGGCCTTTTTCTCCAAAACGTCATCGTGCCGGCCGCGGCCGCCCGATTCCGTCAGGCTGGAAAAAAGATAATAACCGAGGCCCCCGGCTGCGCCTGCCAGGTCCAGGGCCTGCCTGCGGCTGCGATGCTCGGCAAAAGACGAAGTAATGCTTCCCGTAGGAACAAGCTCTTTACCCGTGTCTTTGGTGACGATATTGATCACCCCTCCCAGCCCCGAACCCCAAAGGCTGGAAGCAGCGCCCTTAATGACCTCGATGCGCTTTATGTATTCAACGGGGAATTCAGCGGGGTTGACCTGGCCTGAGGATTGAGTATTCAGGGGGATGCCGTCAATGAGCATCTTGACCTGCCGGCTTTCACAGCCTTGGATACTGATCGATGTCGCCCGGCCAAAGCCCTGGCGCGGCTGGATGTCCACTGCGCCGATCCTCTTTAAGACCTCGGAAAGGTTTTGCGCGGGTATCTTCTCGATCTTACCCGCGTTTAAAACTTCAATATTCTCAGTGGCTTGCGATAAAAAGCTGTCCGCCCGGCGATTAGTAACCAGTATCTTTTCCAGCTCCACCTCCGGCTCAAGGGCGAAAACCTGGCTGGTAATCAATAATAGAAACAACGCCAGTGATAAATATACTCTAAGCCTCATATCCTCCCCGGCCGGCTGCTGCGACAATAATAGGAATTCTACTCCAGCCAGAGGGCAAAGTCAATGGGGTTATAACATCATTCTTGCGAGCGCAGGATGATCTGCTGCTGGATGAACATGTTCTTAAGCTTTTCCACGGTGATGGGTTTGCTGAGGAACCCGTCCATGCCGGCAGATAGCGCCTTCTGCTCGTCGTCCTTCATCACCGCGGCAGTAAATGCCACTACCGGGATCTTGCTTTTAAGCTGGTTGCGGATAAACTTGGTAGTTTCTATGCCGTCAAGCTCCGGCATCTGGATATCCATTAGTATGATGTCGAAGTTAGCCGCCTTGATCTTTTCTATCGCCTCCCTGCCGTTTACCGCCGTCTCAACGATGCATCCGAGATTGGCCAGCATGATATTGATAAGCCTTGAATTCACTTCGTTGTCTTCGACTACCAGCACCCTTATGCCCTTTAACAGCAGCTCCTGGGCCATGTGCCGGGTGATGATCTGCTTTTCAGCGCGCTTGTCTCCCAGCACGATCTGGATAACGCTCATCAGGTCGTTCTTTATCACGGGCTTGGGCAGATACGCGTCAAAGCCCGCTTCCTGAAGGCTGCGCGCGGCTCCGGTCTTGGCTTCTGTCGTTATGGCGACCAGTTTTATGTCCTTATACTTTACCTCCCGCTTTAGGACCCTGGCCAGGGCGTATCCTTCGCTGCTGTCCAGCCGCACGTCGCAGAGCATGATATCGGGCAGCTCTGCCTGGGCGCAAAGCCACTCCAGGGCGTCTTTGATGTTCGAGGATTTAAAGCATACCCGCATCTGGGCATTGCGGCAGTGGTCCTCCAGCAGCCCCTGCAGCGTCCGGTTGGCCTCAATGATCGCTACCTTTTTGTCCTTTAAAAGCTGCGGCTTTACCGGCGCGATGTCTTTATCAACTACAGGCAGCGCCTTAGTGAGCATGACGGTGAATATGAACTCGCTGCCCGAGCCCTCCTGCGATTCCAGCCAGATCCTGCCGCTCATCAGCTCAACCAATGTCTTGCAAATATAGAGCCCCAGCCCCGTGCCTCCGTATTCTTTGGCGGTAGAAGCGTCTGCCTGGCTGAAGGCCTGGAATATTTTGGCCTGCTTGTCGCGGGCGATCCCTATGCCCGTATCCTTGATGCAGACGCGTAGCCTGCAGGGGCCTTCTTGAGGCGCGGGTATCGGCTCTTCGAGGCTGACCCTGACCGAGATCACCCCCTTCTCCGTGAACTTGACCGCATTGCTTAGGATGTTAAGCAGTATCTGACGTACGCGGGCCGGATCCCCCTTGTAATCCCGCGGCGTATCTTCTGCGAACTCATAGAACAGCTCGACCTGCCCGCTTTTAAGCCTGTGGCTGACTATTTTGATCACGCTTTCGACCAGATATTCAAGGTTAAAATCTATGTTATCGAGCTGTATCTTGCCGGCTTCGATCTTGGAGATATCCAGTATATCGTCTATGACGGTAAGCAAAGCTTCGCCGCTGGCGCAGATCGTATCCAGATATGATTTCTGGGTCCGGTCAAGGCTGGAGTAACGCAGGAGGTCCGCGAAGCCCACGATGGCGTTCATGGGAGTGCGTATCTCATGCGACATGTTCGCCAGGAACTGGCTCTTGGCGCGGCTGGCAAACTCCGCCTGCTCCTTTGCCTGCCGCAATTCGTTCTCCATTTTTTTCCGTTCCGTGACGTCCCTTAATATCGCCATGCTCGCGTTCTTTCCCTGATAACGGATAATAGAGGCCGATATCTCGATGTCTTTGACCGTGCCGTCCTTACAGAGCATCCTGGCCTCGTAAAAGTTCGGCACGTTATCGCCGGCCATGCGCAGCATATACATGCGTATGGTCATCTGCCGGTACTCCGGAGCCAGCACCGCCTCCAGAGGCATGTCTACCAGCTCCTGATTATTATATCCGAGTATGTTTTCAATAGCGCGGTTGGTGAACTTAAGCAGCCCGTCCTGGACTATGACCACCCCGTCCTTGGCATACTCCACCAGCACCGAGTACTTTACCTCGGAATCACGCAGGGCCTCCTCGGTGGTCATGCGCTCCTGGGTCCGCCTGGCCAACTCTTCCTTCTGCCAGAAATACAGGGTAAGTGTTCCGGCGATATCCGCGAACTCGTCTTTGCCTTCCCGCATCCTGGCAAAGAGGGGCGCATCTTGGGATTTTAACCCGGCCGCAACCAACCTTAGCTTGCGCGCCACGCCCAGGACAAATGCCGTAAATACCGCTAAGCTAAGACCGTAAAATACCGCATGCACAAGACAGCGGCTATTGCCTGCGGGCTGGCCTGCGGCTTTTAAATCCAAAAAGATGCCTGTGGTCAAAAAAACGGCAAAAAGGACAAGCAGCGTCACAGACTTGGCATAGATCTTCATTACTTGCTCCTTGCACCGGCCAACAAAAAAGCCGCCTTGACCATCAGGCGGCTCGCTATGAATCCCAAATAAAAACTTAAGGGTTATCCAGCTACCTTAGAGAGTTTCTTGCGGACCAGGTCGCTTATCAGCTTTCCGTCGGCCTGTCCGGCTACCCTGGTATTTACTTCCTTCATTAACCTCCCCATGTCTTTTAACTCGCAGGCGCCTGTTTCGGCCGCGGCTTCATCTATGATCTTATTGAGCTGTTCGATATCCAGCTGCCGGGGCAGATAAGCCTTCAGGATCTCGGCCTCTTTTTTCTCCTTTTCCGCCAAATCCAGACGGCCGCCTTTGGTAAACTGCTCGATGGAATCCTGGCGCGACTTGATCTGCTTTCTGACCACTGTCAGGGCCTCGCTGTCATCGAGCTTGCCCTTCTTTTTGGCGAGGGCGACGTTGATCATCTCCGCGCGCAGGAAATTCAACACCCCGGACTTAAGGCTGTCCCTGGCCTTCATCGCTTCTTTATAATCGTTGAGCAGCTTTTCTTCAAAAGACATCTTTACCTCTTGCGGGTTAAAAATCAAAACACCTCTTAAAGCACGCCAATCTCTTATCGAGGTGGCTGCGGGTCAGCCTGGATGTCTTATCCACGCCAAATCCTTCGATGTTAAAAGATGCGGCCACTGTCCCGTAGGCCAGGGCCTTCTTTATCCTTTCGGCTGATATCCTGGGGGCTGCGCAAAGGTAACCCATAAAGGCTCCGGCAAAGGTGTCTCCGGCGCCGGTGGGATCGACTACCCTGTCCACCGGATAAGCGGGAAGCGAGAAAATAAAATCCGCCCCGCAGAACAAGACGCCGTGTTCGCCCTTTTTTATCAGCACCATCTTCGGGCCGAGGGATTTCAGTTTTTTCCCCGCCATAATAAGATTGCATTCTCCCGAAAGGTCCCTGGCCTCCTGATCGTTGGCCACATATATATCCACCTTTTTTAAGAGCCTCAAAAGGGGCTTACGCTTGTTGTGTATCCAATAGTTCATGCTATCCATGGCCACCAGGCGCCTCTTGCACATGCCGCTCAATAGACAATCTTGAAGTTCGGGGTCGATATTGGCCAGAAAAATATTCGGTATGCACTTCTGGCTGGCGCAGACCGCGGGACGGAAACCGGTCAACACCCCCAGCTCGGTGCTTAAAGTAAGGGCGCTGTTTAAATCGTGCGGCCGGTATTCGCCCGACCACTGAAAGGTCTTTCCTTCGGTGCGGATCAGGCTGGTCAGGTCCAGGCTTTTTTGCTCCAAAAACCTTATATGCCTCTGGGGAAAATCTTTTCCGACAATCGCCACCAGGTGCACTTTGGTAAAAAGCCGACAGGACATGGAAAAATGCACCGCCGAGCCGCCGAGCATCTGGCGGCGCATGCCAAAGGCGGTCTTTACCGTATCCAGCGCTACTGTGCCTAAAACGATTATGCTCATATTATCTTACGAAGAGAAAAGCTGCTATCGCAACTACTATACAATAATATCCGAAATAATGCAACCGTGCTTTATTTATCGCCTGGCGCAACAGGCATAGGGCAAGCAGGCCGCTTAAAAAGCTAAAAATAAACCCCGCGGCAAGATTCAGGGGGTTCAACCGCAGGGCCAGGTCGATCTCTTTAGCCTCAAGTATTGCCGCGCCCATTATCGCCGGCATGCCGGCAAGGAAGGAAAACTTAAAGGCGGCTTCCTTATCGATCTTTCTAAATAACAGCGAGGCGATGGTCAGTCCTGAGCGCGACAGGCTCGGGATTATCGCCGCTGCCTGGCTTAAGCCCAGCACCAGGGCATCTTTGGCTGTCAGCACAGTTCTTTTGCCCTCCATTGCCCGCCTGGTCAAAATCATCACCGCCCCCGTCACCAGCCACGCCGCCGCCACATAACGGGCCGAAGAGAACAGGCTTTCGAAAAAATCTTTACCCGCTAACCCTACCGCACCGGTAACCAGCGTCACCAGAAGGATAAGAAGCAGCGTCCTGCGCTGGCGCAGCGCCGCAAGGATATCCTTAAAGAAAAAAACCAGCAAGGAAAGTATCGTGCCCAAATGCAGGATAAGGGAGACGGCGACCTCCTCCCCGCGCATACCCAGAAGCTGCTGCATGACAACCAGGTGCCCGGAGCTGCTCACCGGCAAGAACTCCGTAAGCCCCTGAGCTACTCCCAATAATGCGTATTTGATCATTGTCCGGCCTCCGCATCCTTCTTGAGGGCAAAATCTACGAGCAGGGGATCCCAATTATTGCTTAAGAGCTCCTTGCGCAGCTGCCCTGCATCCGAGCCGCGGCCCTTCCTGTCGGCGATAAAGACCTCGAGTATCCGGAGATTGTACTTCTGGGCCGGGCTTAACATCTGGCCGCACTCTCTTTCTTTTTCCGTCCTGTTGAGCATAAAAGCGGCGGCGGCCAAAACAAGCGGGATAAGCAGGGCGGCCAGGGCGCTTATAAAAAGATAGGGGTGGCTGCGCCCGAACAGATGCGCGGCGGTAGACAGGAACACGTCAAAAAGGTAGTGCGCTGCCAAAACGGCGATCAGGCCGAACCTCAGATACACCAGGCCCAGGAATATCCCGACCAGCGATATCTCGATTATCCTGAACCACACCGGGAAAACCGGATAATTTGAATGCTCCAGCCCCCAGATCACCGAGACCAATATCACCGCCAGCCAGCGTTTACGCAGGTATCTTGTGGCGAAGTTTATGCCGAAAAGCCGGTAACTAAGCTCTTCGCTGGTCGCGGCAGTAAAACCCAGGGCAAAAACGCTTAAAAACGGGATGTAGGCGCTGGAAAATTCGCTTAAGCGTTCCCATTCCTTCCAGACCCCGCAGAACTCCTGTCCCGCCCAGTAAACCGCTGCCTGTATCCCGGCTATCATGATGAAAAAGAGGTAACCCAGCATTATGGAATTAGCGAGGCTGCGGTTTAGGAAGCTGGACCTTATAAAATGGAGCATGCTCGCGTAACGGTCTGCCGAAGGCCTGAGACTAAGAATAAACTCTCCTACCCCGGCAAATATTATAAAGGAAGCGGCCATGAAAGCGGCGTTCATAAATACATTGAGTAAATAGTAAGCCAGGTAAGAGGAGGGTTTTACGCTTGTGGGGTAGAACATGACCGCGGACTGGAAGTTATTTGCCTGCGCAGCCAGATAAATGATGACAAAAGCCGCCCCAAACAGGTAATAGCATCTAGAGCTTGAGCGTATGGCCAGCTCGTCCTTGCGGCCAACCAAAATAAGCACGGCCCAGCCCAGCATCGCTACTATCACCACGAACCCCAGCCCGTAAAGGACTTCCCCCAGCATCAACTGGTCGTTGATGTAGCGGTGGAACTTCTCGGGGATCTCGAGGCTGCCCTTGCGAAACTCCCGGATCTCCCTGCCCGAGACGGTGGCCTCTGCCAAGAGCTTGGCTCCCCCTTTGTCTTTGCCCCAAGGCACGTAGACGCCTTTTTTCTCCCATGAAAACCTGTAGTCGGTCCTGTTGTCGTGGCGCTGGACATTCTCCTGATGGAAATCGTAATCCCCGGGGTCTAACCCGAAGCTGCGGCGAAGGAAATCCCAGGCCAGGGCCCGCGCCTGGTCTTTTTTTAAATCCACTCGGCGCTCGGTATCTTCGATAAAATGCCTGAACCTGTTGACCTTGCCTGTAGCGGGGCTTATGTAAAGCTGATACTCCTCTTTTTCCTGCGGCCGGAAGAACCTGACCTGCCAGTAGAATATTTCAAAGCCGTGGCTGCGCAAAAACTTTTCCTGCGCATCAAGGCCGACCGACCTTTGCAGATACCTGTCTGCCCAGTCATCCGCGCCGAAGACAACGGCGCTGGAGTAATCCCGGTCTTTGACCCCCAAAGACCTTAGATAATCCCGGGAAAGCGCTAATGCCTTTTCCCTGCCAACGGAAAAATCCATGAATATGTAAGCCGGGTATTCAAGCTTAAGCCAGAGCAGGGCCGCGGAAAAGGCAAGCAGCACAGACACGAGCCATTGCCTGGGAGTTGGCCTCATCTTATGCCCTCCTCGCCCAATAGCGCCTTCATGTCTGCGGGCAGCTCGCTATCAAGAAAGATCTTCTTGCCGGTAAAAGGGTGGACTAACGACAGGGACTTTGCGTGCAAGCAGGCCCTTTTTGCTTTCACGGAAGATTCTCTGCGGCGGGCAAACTTGGCCTCGCCGACGAGTGGATGGCCGGCCCTCTGCAGGTGTATGCGCAGCTGGTTGGTGCGGCCTGTAACGGCATACAACTCCACTACGCTCAACTTCTCCTTCTCCTTAACGGTTGAGTAGGCGGTCAGGGCGTTCTTTCCTTCGATAGGCGAGCTTATCTGCCCCTGTCTTGGAGAAAGCCTCCCCTGCACCAGGGCAATATATTTTTTTTCCACGCGCCTGTTTTTGAACTCCTCCATTACTTTCTGCTGCGCCCCCTTGCCCTTGGCATAGATGATCAAACCGGAAGTCTCGCGGTCAAGGCGATGGCAGGGATGAAGACGGTAGCTCTTATTTTGTGATGCGGCATGATCGTTTAATATGCTGGTAAGGGTGCGGGCTTCTTTGCGTGGGGTGGGTATGACCAGCAGCCCGGCGGGTTTATCCAGGACCATGATCCAATCATCTTCAAAGACAATCGGGATGTTCACCCTTAGACGATCTCCATCATCCGGTCAATGGCCTTGCGGGCACGCTGGCGTATATCATCAGAGACCCTTACTTCGTCTTTGAGCTCCTCAAGTGCCCAGAGCACCTTCTCCTGCGTGGTTCGCTTCATATTGGGGCAGACCGCCCTTTCGGAGGCCGGATAAAACTCTTTCCTGGGATTGTCCTGTTTCAGGCGATAGATAATCCCCACTTCGGTCCCTACGATAAACTCGTGCGCGTCGCTGTCCTTGGTGAACTTGGCCATTTGGCTGGTGGATAGCACCGCATCCGCCAAGTCGAGCACCGCGGGGATGCACTCCGGGTGCACCATTACTTTGGCGAAAGGATGGAACTTTTTCTCATGCTTGATGTCTTCGGGAAGTATCTTTATGTGCGTCGGGCAGAATCCGTCCCAGACGATCAGCTTGCGGCCGGTCTTTTTAGCCGTAAAATCCGCCAGGTACTTGTCCGGCACGAAGATTATCTCTTTCTTGTCTTTAAGGGCGTTGACCACTGCTACTGCGTTGGTAGAAGTGCAGCAGTAATCAAGCTCCGCTTTTACTTCTGCGGAGGTATTTACGTAGCCGACGGCCACGGCTTCGGGGTGTTCTTTTTTGAGCCTGCGCAGATCTAGCGCGGTGATCATATTTGCCATGGGGCAGCCGGAGAGCTTATCCGGCATAATAACTTTTTTATCCGGACAGAGGATGGATGCGGTCTCGGCCATGAAGTGCACCCCGCAAAATACAATGACCTTGGCCTCCGTTCGGGCGGCGATACGGGACAGCTCCAGGGAATCCCCGCGGTAATCCGCGATATCCTGGACTTCTGGCAGCTGGTAATTATGCGCCAGGATAACCGCGTCGCGCTTCTTCTTAAGCTCCGCTATCTTTTTTTCCAGCTCATCGCTTTTGGTCTTTGTCATTTGATCACCCTGTTAATTATCCCTCCCCCGACCACTGTATCCCGGTCATAAAATACCGCGGATTGCCCCGCAGTTATGGCGAATTGAGGTTTCCCGAATATGACCTTGACGCAGCTATCAACGGCAAAGACTTCTGCCGCCGACTCCTTGTGATTATAACGTATCTTGACTTTGAGGACAACCTTCTTTTTTGGCCTGCCCGTTATAAAATTGGCTTGCCTCACCAGAAACTCCCTGGCATGGCAGTCTTTGCGGGGACCTATGGTTATCAGGTTGGATGCGGCATTGATAGAGCTGATATAAACCGGATAGCCTGCGGCAATGCCCAGGCCCTCGCGCTGGCCCACGGTATAAAAAGCTATGCCTTGGTGCCTGCCCAGATGCCTGCCGTATTTATCCTTGATATGACCGGCCGAAACCCCGGCCGTTAACCGGCGGCGCAAAAAATCTTTTAAACCCTCATCCCCTAAAAAACATATCTCCTGGCTCTCCCTTTTATCTGCTACCGGCAGCTCAAACTCCCTTGCCAGGCTCCTGACTTCAGCCTTGGTGTAAATGCCTACCGGAAAAAGCGTATGCCGCAGTTGTTTTTGGGTAAACCGGTAAAGAAAATACGACTGGTCCTTAAACTTGTCGACACCCTTTTTAAGCCGGAAGATACCGGCCTGCTTTGTGATCCGAGCGTAATGGCCGGTGGCCAGATAATCCGCATCCAGGGCCAGGGCCTTCTTCATGAGCGCATCGAACTTGACGAATTGGTTGCACCTTATGCAAGGGTTGGGCGTGCGTCCGGCGGCATACTCCTGCAAGAACTGGCCTATCACCTTTTCTTTAAAAACCTTCTGCAGGTCCACTACATAATGCCTGATGCCAAGCCTGTGACAGATGCGCCGGGCGTCTTCTATTGCCTGCATGCCGCAACAGCCGGGTTTTTCATCGGATGAGGCGACGCCAAAGCACATGGTCATCCCGATGACTTCATGGCCTTCTTTTTGAAGAAGCGCCGCGGCTACCGAAGAGTCCACCCCTCCACTCATCGCTACAACTACACGTTTTCTCATATGTAAATTAGGGACGGTTCTTGGGACAATCTAAAACTGTCCCGCACGAGCGGGCACCAAGCCATCCGATAGGCTTGGGTGCCTAACTCAGGGGACAGTTCTAAATTGGCTTGGGAACCGTCCCTGCTATTCGTTATTGGATGAAACCGTTGCGCAGGCGGTCGATGTTCTTGAGATTATAGTAGCCTAGGACTTTCACCTTGGCCCTGGATTTTGCGACGAGCCAATCGTGGAATTTGCTCATGAAGCGGTCGTGGTCGGCCTTGGAGCGCCACTCATAGACTGAGGCATACTGGCCCTTATGGCCGAAGCGCTTCATGGTAAAATACGCTACAAACCCTTTGGCTTTTTTGGCGTAGCGCGCCCACATCAGGCTGTCTTTACGGTAAGCGGCGACTTCTTTTGGTTTTATCTCGAAGAGGACGGTATGGATGAACATCGATTTTAACCTCGACCAGGCCTCTGACGGAATTAGCCAAAAACACCCTGTCTGCCTTATTGAGGTCCTGAGGTTTAATGATTCTTTCTTTCAGTTTTCCCTGGCTCAGCAGATGCTGCCGGAATACTCCGGGAAGGCAACCGCAACTAACTGGCGGCGTATAAAGATTGCCGCCTATTTCCACAATTATATTGGAAATGGCGCCTTCTGTAAATTCATTTCTTTTATTAAGGAATACCGCGTCGTAAAATCCTTTCTTCTTATAAACGGCGTGCTCGCGTTCGTATAACAAACGGTTGGTTGTTTTATGGTAAAGGAATGGATCCTGCGGATCTGTCCTGTGCCTGGATACGGCTGCCTTCTTTGCCGGCGCAGGATCCTGGACGCCTATGGCAGAGGCCGTGATTTCAACCCTGCCGGACCTGTCGAGAATAAGCCTGACCCTATGTTTGCGTGCCCGGCTAAATCCTGCTTCGGCATTGCGCAGGCGCGACAAAATGTATCCGCGGTCAAAGTTAAATCCGAAGTAGGCCGCGGAAGAAGCAAGCCGTCTTAGATGCAGGGCAAGAAGCCGGTATTCTCTGTCCCAAAGCATGGTTTCAATAAGATCGAACTCCTTGCACCTGTGGCTAAGGAACCTGCCTTTAAGCAGGCACTCGCGAAACTCATCCTCTGCCCGGGAATCAATGACCACACCGCTTCCTGCCCCCATATGCCCCCTGCCTTTTGATAATACCAGCGTGCGGATAGGAAGATTGAACACCGCCTTCTTGCCGGGAAAGATCATCCCCAGCGCCCCGCAGTAAATGCCTCTCCTGCCTCTCTCCAGCTCCCTGATGATCTGCATCGAGCGTATTTTCGGCGCGCCGGTCACCGAACCGCCGGGAAAGATGTTTTTGAATATGTCGTAATAGGAAACGCTGCTCTTGAGCTTGCCTTTGACGGTCGAGGTCATTTGAAAAACCGTGTTGTACTTTTCGATATCAAAAAGATTCTCCGTCTTTACGCTGCCGGTGCGGCAGATCCTGCCCAGGTCGTTACGCACCAGGTCCGTGATCATCAGATTTTCCGCGCGGTCTTTGGCGCTGGAGAAAAGTTTTTTTGCCTGGATAGCGTCTAGCTCGCAGCTAGGGCCGCGCGAGATAGTCCCTTTCATCGGCCTGGAATAGATGCGGTTGCCTTCGATCCTGAAGAACAACTCCGGAGATAAAGATATAACGTAGCTGTCCTTGAGTTTACAAAAAGCCCCGAAGGCAACGCTTTGGCTGGCCCTTAGGGATTCGTATAAAGCCAGAGGCTGGCCGGCAAATCTAAAGTTAAAGCGGCTGGTGAAGTTGACCTGGTAAGCATCGCCTTTTCTTATGTAATCTTTGATCCTGGAGACCTTTCTGCGGTAATCTTCTTCGCCGATGTCAAACCTTAACCGGCGCACACTAAAATCGGCGCGCCGGGACGAGCGCGAAAACAGGCCTTTGGTATTTGCGCAAACCTCGCCATTCCTATGGTCAAAGCTTAGGGCATCTTTAAAAACGCAAAAACAGACCAGGGGTTTTCCAGAGACGCCTGAATGAGAAAATGACGCGCGCTCAAAAATATACCCCAGCTCATAGGCAATCCAGCCGCAGAGATAAAACCTTTCACAGCGCCTCTGGAGCCGGGCGAATGCCTCTTCTATATCCTGGGGAGCGCTCGCCACTATGACCTCTACGGGATCACTAAAAATATAGCTCATGAAATCCTGGCGGCTGCATCGAGAGGTCTCAAAAAGAAAAAAGTAATCCTTAGAGCGCACGTATTGCGGATTGATCCTGGGAAGTTCAAAATATTTTTCCATATTTACCGCTCAACTTCACCACTCGAACTTTACCCCCGACTTAAGCCATCTGCCTGGCTGGATAACTCCCCCGATCTCGGAATATTCTGTATCGGTAAAATTGTCTGCCTTGACGAACGGCTCAAAATGAACAGCTTTGCATTTGAAGCGGCGCGAGACGGAAAGGCTGCCCACAAAGTAGCTCTCCCCCAAACACCTCTGATTGTAGGAAAGATGGAGGTTGAAGTCAATACCGCAAAGGCCGGCGCTGCTTTTAAGGACCAGCTGGTGTTTTAGCGTATCAAGGGCATACTTGGAGGAAAAACCCTGCTGCTTATTTTGCGTATCGAGGTTATTGTAGAAAAACTGGATTTTATTTACTCTGATCAGCCCGGCTTCAAACGCCCCGGTCCATGACAAGCCCAGCTCCAGCCCTTGAAAATCCGCCTTGCCGATATTCGAGGCCTGCCAGGGCCCGGAAGCATCAGCCCGCGTCCAGTCAATAAGATCCCTTGCCCGTCGAAGGTAGCGGTCCAGGGACATTTTGAAGGGCCCGCGCCCAAACTCCAACCCCAGCGAGAAGCTGTCGCTGGTCTCTGCCCCGAGGCTGGGGTTGCCTTTGTTGGCGGCATCATTGTAATAAAGCTCGGTAAAGCTGGGGATACGCCAGGCGCGCCCGGCAGAAGACCGCAGCCATAATCCATCGATGAGCCTATAACCCAGGCCGCAGTTAAAAGATTCATTCCAGCCCCAACCCTGCAGATAATCATCCCTGAAACGAACGGCCGCCCGCCAATCCTTGCCCAGATCTGGGATAAGGCCGATAGCCAATCCCTGGTTAAACCTCGAATGCCTGCCCAGATTATTGGAAACTATGCGCTCCTCATGCTCTTCTGCCCCCAGGATAAGCTCTCCATAATCAAAGGGCAGGCGCAGTTGGGAGTCCAGGCCGTAGACATAAGTGGTGTGGTAATTGGCCCCTGTGGGCATGCTGCGGCGCAGGATAAATTTATCCCAATGCCTCCTGAAATAGAGGTTGTTTTTGAATACGCCGGGCTTAAGATCGTAGTTAACGGCTGTCCGGGTAAAGAGGGTCCGGGTATGCTCCTCTTCTTCGGGGAAGAGGTTGGAGTAAAAGCTGCCTGCGCCAAAATCCTTTTCCTGGTAGCCAAAGAAGGAATCGATATCAAAACTGCCTTCCTGCCTGCTAAACGATACTGTCCCGGTATGATAATCGAAATCGGTATCGGGGCGCGCGGCCTTGGCAGATTTATTTTCAAACGAGCTTTTAAAGAAAGAGCCGGCGGCGTTCAGATCGCAATATATGCCCTGCTCTCGGAGGGCATGCTCCCCGAAAACTGACTCCGCCCTCAAAGAGCTTTTGCCGGATTTCTTAGTTATGATATTGACGGCCCCGGCAAAGGCACCCGGTCCATAAAGCGAAGAGGCGGGCTCCTTGATCACGTCTATGCGCTCGATGTCGGCTACGGTGAGCGGTATGTCCAGATTATGATGGCCGGTTTGGGGGTCCCCGACCCTTACCCCGTCTATAAGCACGGCTACCTGCTCGTAGGTAGAGCCGCGCATGGACAGATCCGCCTGTATGCCGCGGCTAGAGCGCACGCGTAGATCAACTCCGCTTACATAATCAAGGGCTTCCTGTAGCGAGCCGATATGGGCCTGTTCGAGCTGCCGGCCGGTTATCGATTCTTTGGCGATTGCACAGTGACCAATGGCATCCTCTGCGTCAATGGCTCGGGACCTGACCACGATCCTGCCCAGATCGCCGCCTTCTGCCCCCAGGCCCACAGCCGCAAAGGCAAGGATAAATACCGATAAATACAGCAGGATGCCCATGGTAAATAAGTAGCGCATAAAATATCGGCGCCTATTATAATAGGCGCCGATATAAATGTCAACCCGGATATTATTATTAGTTTACATTCTATGGTTAACGGCAGGCCACCACATCGCCCGCGGTTATCTTTTCGGTGATCCCGCTGTCGCGCCTTACCAGGAGCCCCCCGTCAGAATCTATATCCACCGCCTCTCCCTCCACCTGCTCATTCTGGCAATAGACCTTGACCCTTGTGCCCAGCGTTACCGACATCTGCTTCCATTTTTCCAGGATGCCCTGCAGATGGCCTTTTTGAAAAGAGGAATAATTGTCTTCGATCCTGCGCAGTATCGCCTGCAGGAGCCCCACCCTGTTCAAATTTAGGCTATGGCCAAGGAAACTCTTGAGGGATGCCGCCCCGCTTATCAGGGATTTTTTATCGTTATTTACATTAATGCCTATCCCAAGGACCACGAAGTTGACCCTGTCCATCTCGGCGTTAAGCTCGGTAAGTATCCCGGCTAATTTCCTGCCCTCCAGGACCACATCGTTTGGCCACTTGATCTTTGAAGGGACGCCGCAGAATTCGTTTAGCGCCTCCACGATACTGACCGCGGCTAATAAGGTCAGGACCGATACCTGGGATGGCAGCGTATTGGGCCTTAATATCAGGGATGCATAAATCCCTTTATGTCTGGGCGAAAACCAACTCCTGCCCATCCTCCCCTTGCCTCTAGTCTGGCTTTCGGCTATGACCAGCGTCCCTTCCGGACAGCCTCCAAGGGCAAGCCTTGTGGCGATCTCCATCGTGGAAGCAGCGTTCTCAAAATAGTGTATTTGCCTGCCGACGAACCTGGTATTGAGAGCGCTCTTTATTTCAAAATCAAAAAGCCGGTCAGGAGCGGCGTCCAGGCGGTAACCCAAATGCGGCACGGCTACAATATCGTAACCTAAATCTTTGAGCTCCTGAATATGCTTCCAGAGCGCCTGCCGGCTGATCCCGAGCCTGTGGGCGATCTGGTCCCCGGATACATACCCTTCTTTTTTCTTCAAAAACTCAATTATCTTCTCGTTCATGTTGGTCTAAATTTAAAAGTGCCCTTTCACATAGACTAAGGCCCCGCCATAGGCGGGGCGATCTCGGCACGGCGAGGATGTTTGAGCGCCACGGCATGCGGTTTATTTTTCTTCGTAAAGCGGCGACATCCGGCGCAGCTTGTCCACTATCCCGGGAAAACACTCCAGAAAATAATCTACTTCTTCCCGGCAGCTCCACCTGCCCAGAGTCACCCTTAATGAGCCGTGGGCCAGATCATGCTCCAGACCCGTTGCCAAGAGCACGTGCGAAGGCTCAAGCGTAGCCGAAGTGCAGGCCGAACCACTGGAAGCAGCGATACCCTGCATATCAAGGCGTAAAAGCATCGACTCCCCTTCTATGTATTTGACCGAAAAATTTACGTTATTGGGCAGCCTTTCGGTCGGATGGCCGTTAAGATACACCTCGGGGATGCGCTTTTTTACCTCAAAGATGATCTTGTCGCGAAGGCCGGACTGAAAACCGGCTTCCTTTTCCATTTCTTTGGCGCATATCTGGATAGCCTTACCCAGGCCTACGATACCGGGGCTGTTAAGCGTTGATGCGCGCCTGCCTCTCTCCTGGCCCCCTCCGCGCAAATACGGATGGATTTTACTCCCCTTTCTTACATATAAGGCGCCGACGCCCTTGGGGCCGTAGAATTTATGCGCTGAAAGCGACAAAAAATCCACATTAAGCTCGTTTACGTCGGTAGGGATATGGCCGACGGTCTGCACCGCATCAGTATGGAAATACACCCCCTTTTCCCTGGCTATCCGGCCGATCTGGGCAATAGGTTGTATCGAACCGATCTCATTATTGGCGTGCATTACGCTTATAAGTATGGTCTTATCGGTTATCGCTTGTTTTATCTCCTGCGCAGAGACCACTCCGTACTTATCCACGCCGACATAAGTCACTTTAAAACCCTTCTTCTCCAAGTGCTGGCAGGGCTCGCCGACAGAATGGTGTTCGATAGCGCTGGTTATGATATGGTTGCCCTTCTCTTTCATTGCCGCGCTAACCCCCTGAATTACGAAATTATTCGATTCTGTCCCGCCGCAAGTAAAGATTATCTCTTCGGGCCTGGCCCCCAGAAATGAAGCCAGCGCCTCCCGTGCGTCTTCCACGCCTTTTTTTGCCTCTTGCCCGAACCCGTGGAAGCTGGAGGCGTTGCCGAACTTCTCAAAGTAGTAAGGCTCCATGGCCCTTGTGACTTCCGGGTCTGTTGGGGTGGTGGCGGCGTAATCAAAATATATCTTTTTCATTTTTTAAACGCCTCATTCAGGCTGCCTTGGCGGTAGCCTTCCAGATCCGCCGTAACATATTTATATCCTGCTTTCTTAAGGGTCTTTACCACCGCGTTTTTCTTTCTTAACAGCTGTTTTAATTTATTTACTGGCACTTCGATCCTGCAGATGTCTCCATAGTCCCTGGCCCTTGCCTGGCTGAAGCCTTGCCGGAGCAAATAATCCTCGGCCTTGCCTATCCGTGACAGCGCCGCATGAGTTATCTGTCTGCCATAAGGTATCCTGGAGGCAAGGCAGGCCAGTGCAGGTTTATCCCAGGTCGCAAGGCCTAGCCTGCGGCTAAGATAACGTATCTCGTCTTTATTTATCCGGGCCTCGACCAGAGGAGAGCGGACCCTAAGCTCTTTCTTTGCCTTTTCTCCGGGGCGAAAATCGGCCCTATCGGAAATATTGGCGGCATCAAAGACGTATTTTAGGCGCTTGGCCCTGGCGATCTTCCAGCATTCTTTCAAAAGCCCTTTTTTGCATATATAACAGCGCTGGGGGCTATTTTTGATAAAAGCCTTGTTTTGCAGCTGCCTTGTTCTTATTACCTTCTGCCTGATGCCGAGCTTGCCGCATACTGATTTTGCGAACTCCAGCTCTTTGGAGGGGTAAAGTTCGGAGTCGGCTGTTACTGCCAAGACGCTACGGGCAGCCAGCAGGCGGCTGGCGACGTGGAGAAGAAAACTGCTGTCCAGGCCTCCGGAATAAGCGACCACGCAGGAACCGCACCCCTTGATTATACGCTCAAGCTTGGCTAGTTTTCTGACGGCGGCCTTCATTACTAAAATCTGACTTCCATGGCCCGGGTGGGACAGATCTTGACACAGAGCTCGCAAGCGATGCACTTATTATCGTAGAAAAGTACTTTTTTGGATTTGGGATCGACCACCAATGCCTCTGCCGGACATATGGGGACGCAGACGCCGCAATCGGTACATTTGGCCTGGTTGCGGATGACATCCTGGCTTAAGGGCTGGATCCTTACCCCGCAGCTCTGCAGATACTCTATCCCCTTGTCAAAGTTGTCCTTCTCGCCCGTAAGCTCCAAAACCATCAGCCCCTCTTCCTGGGGAGTAACATAGGCCTTCAGGATATTGAAGCTTAGGTCATACTCTTTGACCAGCTTATAAACTATGGGCTGGTCTACCAGCCGGTAAGGAAAATGCAGAACGATCCTCGTGGAAACCATCTTGGCTCTCCCCCTTTAACTTAACGGTTTTTCATCCAACATCCTGAAGGTATAGCCTGATTCTGCCCCGGGCAGAGGCGCTACCGGTTCGGTAAGCAAGAACTCTCCTCTCTTGATCCAAGACTTAAGCTCTTCACAGATCTGGCGTGCCTTGGAGTAACTGGAGAGCGTTCCGGTGGGCGCGGACTTGCCGTTAACGACGATCTTGCCCGAACGAAGCTGGGCGTAATTTACCTCGGCCAGGGAACCGGCGATACAATTCGGGTAATTATTGCTGTAGTCGATAACCTGGGCATAGATCTCTTCGTCTTTGGCTGCCGCAAACCTGGCTACCTCCTCGTCAAGCACGGGTATGGGCACTCCGATGCCGACTATAAGGCTGGAGCCATAACCAAGCATGCTTGTGCCTAAAAGCCACTCCGGTTTCATTTGTTTTAGGTCGCCGATTACTGCAAGAGTCCCGGCACCTGCCTGGGGAACGCCGTTTGCCTTTCTGGCAACCGAAGGATTATGCTGTGTGCCGTGCCAGGCAACATATCCGACTCCTCCTGCGAGAAATATCCTGGAGCCTACTCCGATGGTCTTATAGTACGGGTCCTTCAATAAAGGAGAAAGTTGGCCGGCGGAGCAATAATTGGCATTGCCGAGGTTCGGCTTTAGGGCTCCCATATAGGTATAGATCATCTTTTCCGATAAGTTGACTGCGACATTATAGTTTTGATAACAGTTGCGGATATTAAAAAGGACCGCCTCATTCAAACCTTTCAGGTCTATATAGGTAGCCAGCTTTTTACGCGGGTAACAGTCTGTCCCATAGGTTGCGGCCTCAAGCCTGATCTCTTTTCCCTCTACCAGCTCCTGGATGACATGGCCGCCGCCGTATTTAAACTCGCCGGGAAAGACTTTGTTGCGCGGGTCATCATCCGGTATGGCTGTGGCCCCCAGGTAAATGTCCGCGGCCGCAAAACCGCAGTAGGCAGGGACATCGTTCAACTTGCAAACCCCGCCACCCAGCTTTATCCTGGGCTTGGAGTGGCCGATATTGAAGTATGCCCCCGAAGAACACATCGGTCCGAACGTGCCGGTAGTGACCACGTCGACTTCCTGGGCGGCTTTCCTGGCGCCCTTTTTCTCTACGAGCTCAATGATCTCTTCGGCAGTCACCACCACTGCCTGGCCTTTCTTTATCTTCTCATTTATCTCTTTGATCGTCTTCATGGCCGCTACTCCTTTAGCGTTTGCTAAACCGCGATAACCTCTTTTACTTCAGGGACCTCCTGCTTTAATACCTTTTCTATGCCCATCTTAAGGGTCATCTGGCTCATCGGGCAACTTCCGCAGGCGCCTTTAAGCCTCAGTTTCACCACTCCCGCCTCGCTCACATCCACAAACTCTACATTGCCGCCGTCTGCTGCCAGCATCGGCCTGACCCTGTCCAGGGCTTTTTCGATTTTTTCCCTTAACATAACCGCCTCCTTTGTTAAACGAACAACTCCGTACTCAAATACCTTTCTGCGGAGTCCGGAAAGATTACCACTATTAGCCTATCCTTGAATTCTTTTCTTTTAGCGACCCTTATCGCAGCCGCGGCTGCCGCCCCCGAAGATATACCGGCAAGTATCCCCTCCTGCCTGGCAAGCTGCCGGCTGGTATCTATGGCTTCGTCATTGCCGACCTGTATAACTTCATCGATAACGCTGCGGTCGAGCACTTTGGGGATAAAGCCGGCGCCGATACCCTGTATTTTGTGCGTAGATGCCTTACCCCCTGATAAAACAGGAGAATCGGCAGGCTCCACAGCAAAGACCTTCAAAGAAGGCTTTTTCTTTTTTAATACCTGGGAGATGCCTGTAATTGTGCCTCCGGTTCCCACTCCCGCCACTACTATATCCACTTTGCCTTGCGTATCCTTCCAGATCTCCAAAGCCGTGGTCTTGCGGTGGATATCTGGATTTGCCGGATTCTCAAACTGTTGAAGCATAAAATATTTCTTATTTCCGCGGGCGATCTCTTCTGCCTTGCGCACCGCACCCAGCATCCCTTCAGGCCCCGGGGTCAGGATTATTTCGGCGCCAAAAGCGGACAGGAGCTTGCGGCGCTCGATGCTCATCGTCTCGGGCATGGTCAGTATCAATTTATACCCCTTAACCGCCGCTACAAATGCCAGTGCAATGCCCGTATTGCCCGAGGTAGGCTCGACTATAACGGAATCCTGGCGCAACCTTGCGTCCTTCTCTGCCTGCTCGATCATGGCCAAGCCAATCCGGTCCTTGACCGAAGAACAGGGGTTAAAAGACTCAAGCTTTGCCACCACCTGCGCAAGGCAGCCTCCCGTTATCCTGTTCAGGCGCACCAGCGGCGTGGAGCCGATAAGCCTGGTTATATCTTTGGCTATTTTCATAATCAGATCTGGTAGTCGTATTTAACGCTGTTGGTGCCTGCTCTTTTTACCAGCTCCTCAAAGCTGATCTGATCGACAATGTGTGAAGTAGAGTCATGTATCTTTCTCCATATACTGCGGAACACGCACCTGCCGATATCGTTGCAGCCTTTGTACTTGGCGTTAACGCAGGCAACCGGCTCGATCGGCCCGTCCACAAAACGTATGACCTCTCCCAGCTTTATCTTCCCCGGATGCCTGGCTAAGAGATAGCCTCCGACCTTGCCTCTTCTGCTGTCCACAAATCCGCCTCTTTTAAGATCGAGCAATATCTGCTCCAGGAACTTTATCGGGATATCCGCGCGCTCCGCCAAATCAGATATGCTTATCGGCCTCTCCCCGTAATGCTGGGCCAGGTTCAATAAGGTCTTCAGGGCGTAATCGCCTTTGTAAGTAATGCGCATAGCTAACTCCTATAATCCCTATCAACATAGTAGAGTATAGACCAAAATATACTACTTGTCAAGTATTTTTTCTGTACCCATACATAAAAAGCGAGTTGGTCACTACGCTTACCGAACTGAAAGCCATGGCCGCGGCGGCAATAACGGGGTTGAGAAGAAAGCCCGTAAAGGGATAGAGCAAGCCTGCGGCCAGGGGAATAGCGGTCAAATTATAGACAAAGGCCCAAAAAAGATTCTGCTTTATCTTCTTCATGCAGTAACGCGACAGGTCCAGGGCCACCGCAACATCCATGGGGTCATCTTTCATCAGGATAATGTCTGCGGACTCCAGCGCCACATCGGTACCTGCGCCTATGGCAATACCGATGTCCGCGGCAGCCAGGGCCGGGGCATCATTGATCCCGTCCCCTACCATAGCTACCTCCAGCCCCATACCCTGCAGCTTCTTGATCTGGGCAACCTTGTCCTGCGGGAGAAGCTGGGCATAAACTTCGGTTATCCCGGCCTCTTTGGCTATGACTGCGGCTGTAGAGAAATTATCTCCGGTGATCATAGATACTTGCCTTGCGGATTTCTTAAGAACATCTACCGCCCTCTTAGCCTGTTTTTTAAGCACGTCCCTGCAGGCGATCGCCCCCAGCAGTTCATTTTTAAAAGACACCGCGACCGTAGTCTTTCCCTGTAACTCCAAGTTCTTCAGCTCATCCTGGATGGGCGCAATATCGACTTTTCTTTCCGAGAAAAGCACGCGGTTACCCAAAAGGATTATGTCCCCTTTGAAACGGGCGATCACCCCTTTGGCGGTGAGAGAATTAAATGCGTCCGGCTCTTCGATATCCAGCCCTTCTTCTTTAGCCGCGGCCACTACCGCTTCTGCCAAAGGGTGCTGCGAACGCTTTTCGGCTATGGCTGCATACTTCAAGAGCGCCTTGCGGTCGTGACCGGGGAGCGCGATGACGTCGGTGACCACGGGCTTGCCCTCCGTCAGGGTCCCGGTCTTATCAAATACCACCGAACGTATCTTATGGGCCAGCTCCAGGCTGCGCGCATTCTTTATCAGGATGCCGTTACGCGCGGCAACTGCCGTACCTACGATAACCGCAGTGGGGGTTGCCAGCCCCAAAGCGCACGGGCAGGCGATGATCAAAACCGAAATAAAGTTGTCCAGGGCAAAGGCAATGCCCTTGCCGGACAAAAACCATACGTAAAAAGTAATTATCCCTATTACCAGCACCGAAGGCACGAAATACGCCGAGACCTTATCGGCGATCTCCTGGATCGCCGCCTTTGACCCCTGCGCCTCCTGTACCAGCTTTATGATCTGGGCAAGCACCGTATCTTTGCCTACTTTCCCGGCCTTAAATTTAAAAGATCCGGTCTTATTGATAGTGGCGCCTATAACCTCATGACCGATGAGCTTTTCCACCGGCATGCTCTCCCCGGTGATCATCGACTCATCCACCCGGGAATGCCCTTCAAGGATCACTCCGTCGACAGGTATCCTTTGCCCGGGCTTGACCACTATGATATCCCCGGCTACCACATCACTAACCGCTATCTCTTCCTCCTTGCCCTGACGTATAACCAGGGCGGTCTTAGGCCTTAGATCAATAAGCTTTTTTATCGCCTCGGATGCTTTACCGCGGGCCACCGACTCTAAAAACTTGCCCAGGAGGATAAAACTGATAAGAAAAGCGGCGCTGTCATAATAGAGGTGGCCCTTGTCTCTTGAGCCGGACCAGATAAGCAATGAGACTATAAGGCTGTAAAGATAGGCAGAGCCTACGCCCAGGCTGATAAGGGTATCCATGTTCGCCAGTCTTGTCTTTAACACCGAGACCAGTCCGCGGATAAAGAACTGGTGGCCTAAAAGCATGACCGCGCTGGCCAGGGCGAATTGCGCCAGTATGGCATTATGAGAAAAGAAGGCGGGAAGGCGGATGTTGAAGCTTTCCGATAAAGCCATAAAAGCCAGGGGCAGGGAAAGCAAAAACGAGGAGATGAACTTTGACTTTAATGAAGATATTTCTCTGGACTGCAGGAGGCTTTCGGCGTCAAGGGGATCGCCGGCATCGTGCCTATACGCAAATACCGCCAGATACCCGGCATTCTCGATCTTTTTCTTTATGCCCGCGAGCGTTATTGCCTGCGGGTCAAACTTGATATAGGCCTTCTCAAGCGCGAAGTTTACCGCCGCAGTTTCAATGCCCGGAGTATTTTTTAACACCCGTTCGATATTAACGGCGCAGGAAGCGCAATGCATGCCCGCTATGGTAAGAATGGCCTTTTCCAGAACAATCCTCCCTTTAATTCGTACGAAGCGAAATTTTTGGCGGGAAAATCTATCATGAAGTGCGAAGAAGGCAAACCCTAAAGACCCTTTAGCGCCTTAATCAAGGCTTCTTCAAAGAGCTCAACGCCAAGGTCGATCTCTTTTTCGCTGATGTAGAAAGAGGGGGCCAGGGTAAAGACGTTCTTATAGTATCCTCCGACATCCAGTATCAGACCCTTGCGCTTTCCGCCGGCAGAGAGCCTGCCGCCCAGGCCTATCTCGGTGATGGCGTCGGTCAGCTCCTTATTGGGAGTGTAGCCGTCTTTCTGGCAGATCTCGACCCTTAAGGCCAGCCCAAGGCCGTCTACGTCCCCTATCTGGGGATATTTTTTCTGAAGCTTCTTAAGGCGGGCGATAAAATACTCCCCCTTTTTGGGGATGGATACCGAAAAGTTCGACTCCTCTATAAGCTTCATGGTCTCCAGGGCTACTGCTGTCCCCAGCGGATTAGAAGAGAAGGTAGAGTGGGTGGACCCCGGAGGAAAAACCTGCGGAGAGATAAGCTTATCTTTGGCCCATACCCCGGACAAGGGATTAAGTCCGTTGGTGAGGGCCTTGCCGAAAACGATGATATCGGGAGTAACGCCGAAATGCTCGATGGCCCAGAACTTGCCGGTCCTGCATATGCCCATCTGGATCTCGTCGTCTACCAACAGAATGTTGTAGGCATCCAGGATCTCCTTCAGGCCGGTAAAATAATCCTGGGGCGGCACGATATAGCCGCCGGTCCCCTGCACCGGCTCGACATAAAAGGCGGCGAACTCGCATTTGTTGTTCTTTTTGTTGACCACCGCGTGGTACTCGGTCTCAAAAAGCCTGGCGAACTGCTTAAGGCAGTAAAAATTACAGAACTCCCTCTTCTTATCGTAGGGGCAACGGAAACAATAGGGATAAGGCACAAACAAGGCCCGCTCCCCGAAATGCCCGAAGCGCTCGCGGTAGCGGAAGCTTGAGGTGATAGCGGATGCTGCCAGGGTCCTGCCGTGGTAGCCGCCCATAAAGGCAAACACCAGGCTTCTGCCGGTGTAGTTCCTGACCAGCTTCAGGGAATCTTCCAGGGCGCTGGAACCGCCGACGTTAAAATGCACCCTACCTTTCTCTTCAAAGGCCATCTCGTTCTTCTGACAGAGCTTGGTTGCCAGCCGTATCTTTTCTTCATGCAGGTACTGACAGGCCAGCTGCGGCAGGGTATCGATCTGTTTCTTAAGCGCTGAATTAAGCCTTTTGTTGCGGTAGCCGAAGTTGACCGCCGAATACCACATCTGCAGGTCAAGATACGGCGTGCCTTCCCGGTCATAAAGAAAACTTCCCTGGCAAGATTTGAAGATAGTGGGATTGGGGGAGTAATGGACAGTATCTCCCCAGGAGCAGTAACGCGCTTCTATATCGAGCAGGTTGTTGTTTTTTTGCTGTTGACCGTTTTTGGCTGTTTTCTGAAGCTGTCTTTGGCTCATGCGATGCTCCTCTTCAATTCTCTGTGCACGCTACCAAGGTTTGCGAAAGGACTGCACTCCAGCCCCGCGCCCCTGAAGTATTGAAGGAGGCTGTCCTTGGCAAAAACAAAATCTGCCTGTAAAGCCGGGCAGATATCACAACGTCCATCACCTATATAATATATTATAGAATCCACGCCTGTATTTGCCAAGAGGTTTTTTTCCTTGCAATGGCCGCACTTGCGGCATTTTTTGTTTTGCATCGGGAAAGACGGCACAAGCCTGTCTCCCTGGATCTTAAGCTTATTGCAATAAACCTTTAAGCGGCCGATCCCGTTATTCTTAAGTATGCTCTTAAGGATGTAGTCGAAGTTATCGCTCAGGATGAATGTCTTTATCTTTTTTTTCTTTAGGAACCCCAGCAGCATCTTAAATCCGGGGTCGATCTTGATCCTTTTGAGGTAGGCATCCAGCTCTTTTTTGCGGATCCTGACACCCTTAAGCTGCTCTGAAAGGCAGACCCTTGAACCGATCAAGCCTTCCTTCCAGTCCTCTTCGATCTTGACCCATCTTTTGTCAACGGAGTAGCGCAAGATCAGGTCGTCAAAGGTATCGATGCTGGCGATGGTCCTGTCGAAATCGAAGAAAACTACGGCCTTAGAAGGGCGGACTTTTAGCTTAAGCGGACGGTACATGCGGATTTAGAGCCTCTTTAACAGTTCGCAGGCGACTTTTCTGCCAGACAAAAGCATTCCGCCGAATATCGGCCCCATGCGCGGGGCGCCATAGACGGCATTGGCGCACATGCCGCAGGCGTATAAACCGGGCATAACCTCCCTGGAGTTTTTAACGATCGTCTCCTCCCCTGCCTCGGCCCACATGGACTGCTCCCCCATGATCTTGCCGGTCCTGGTCTTTAATCTCAGCCCTGACTTTCTCTCGGCGATATGGATTACTTCCGCGGCGTGCCCCGTAGCGTCTACCACGAACTTCGCGCGCATGGTGATCGGGTCAACATGGAGCCTGGCGATATCAACGGCCGTCCAGTTGAGCACCAGGCCACAGATGCGGCCGCGCCTGATCATCACGTCTTCGGCGCTCAATAAATTGAATATCCTGGCCCCGGCCTTTACGGTCTTAGAACATATGGTAGACACCGATTCGATAGAGTCGGCGATATAATAGCCTTTTTCATAAGTCGTGCATCTTATTCCGAATTCATCCATGATCGGCATGGCCTTATCCTGGACCACTATTTCATTAAACATCACCCCGCCCCCCCACATCCCGCCTCCGACGGATAATTTACTTTCGAAGATAACGACGTTTTTCTTCTGCCTGGCCAGGTAATAGGCGCAGCTCATGCCTGCAGGGCCGGCCCCGACAATAGCTACCTCCACGTCCAGGGCCTTGATCAGTTTGTTGCTGTAGCTTTCGATTATTGCGCGCGATATCTTTATGTCATCCAGCTTCATGGCTCTCTCCGTATTTTAAAAAGCTTCTGGTAGGAAGCTATCTCTTTCTTTATGTCCCGGCTTCCCATGACCGCCGAAATGGCGCAAACCCCGTCTGCCCCGGCCTTTATGATGCCTGCGGCATTATTGAGGTTTATCCCTCCGATGGCCACAACCGGCAGATTCAGCGCTTGTTTGATCCTGCGTATCAGGACCGGACCAACCGGCGCCTTGGCGTCTTTTTTGGTAGCGGTCTGGAATATCGGGCCCACTCCCAAATAATCCGCGCCTTCCTGCGCCGCCTTCTTTGCTTCTTCCAAAGAATTGACCGTAACTCCGATGATCTTACCGGCGCCCAGCACCGCGCGGCAAAGTCCGGCCGGGATATCGCGTTGCCCGATATGCAGGCCGTCGGCACCGACTGCCTGGGCTACGTCCAGGCGGTCATTGACCAAAAAAATGACCTTGCGGCAAAGCTTACGAAGCCTCAAGGCCTCTTTATACTGCTGCCTGAACTGCCCGGTTTTATTACGATATTGTATAACACCTACCCCGGATTTCAAGGCATTTTTTACATCCGAAAGCAGGCCTTGGCGGCTTAGGTCCGGATCGGTAACCAAATAAAACCCCTTGATCATTTCTTAACCAGGTCCTTCAGGGTGCAGGTTTTTACGCCTGCCTCGACCAACTCCCGGATGGCATCTTCAGAGTCATGAGGCTTCAAGTTAACCCCCTTTATCGCATCGGTCAATATTTTAACCCGATAGCCGCCCCTCAACGCATCGCGGGCCGTGAAACGTACGCAGTAATCCGTAGCTAACCCCGCGATATAAAGCTCCTGCACTTTAAGCATCTTAAGGAGGTTGGAGAGGCTGTTGCGGTACTTGTCCTCGGCCTGGAAAGCGGAATAACTGTCTTTCTCCGGGTCCATACCTTTATAAACCAGGAAGGCCTCTTTGGGGGTTTTTAGCTTGGGGTGGAACTGCACGCCCCTGGTGTTCTCGATGCAATGGGGAGGCCACTGCCCTCCGAACTTCTTGAAATGATCGGTCTTCTTGGGGTGCCAGTCGCGCGATAAAAATATCGGCAATTTATTTTTCCTGAAGAATTCTATGTACCTGTTTATCGCGGGAATGATCTTATCGCCTTCTTTTACGGCCAGCGCGCCCCTGGGGCAGAAATCATTCTGCACGTCCACCACTATCAATGCCTTCTTGAACCTCATTTCCATCACCTCTCTTCAATACCTCTGTCAGCTTTCTCGCTCAGGTCGCTTTTACACCGCTTTTGGCGGTGCCGGCAAAGGTCTTTCGCAGTCTCGGCGGCTGCTGAACTCGCACCTTTTGCTCTAGCAAAAGGTGCTCAAACAGCATCGCCGTGCCTGTGTTGTCGCTGGCGCTCCACAGGCATTCCCTCAACTGCTCAAGCTGCTTTGCCTAAAAGCTCCATACGCTCGAAACCTGACAGAGGTATTTAATTACTGTGGATAAACGCTTGCGTCCTGCGGCCAATTTCGAACACAGTTGATGCCGCTGTCGGGATTTGTGAGCGCACATTAGAAAATTTTTGGCACTGGACTCTTAGTTGAAGTGCACAAGGGATTACGACGAGCGAAAGCACTGAGAATACGCATACGCAGCTGCGAAAGCGAGGAGTAAACCGCAGTGCGCGGCAAAAATTTTCGTGCGCGAACAAATCCCGCCAGCAGCATTACTCTATCTGTCAAATAACCCGGCAATCGGGGCAAGGCAAAACTTGCACTTGCCGTCTTTGATATTGTAATCGTAGACGGAAAACCCCTTGCGCCTGATAACCAGCTTCTTGCAGACCGGGCAATACGTATCGCTGCCCCAGCCGTAGACATTGCCGGCATAAATATAATTAAGGCCCGTTTCTTTACCCAGCCTCTCCGCGGCTCTAAGTGTATCTTCGGGAGTGGGCGGCTCTTTGGTGAATTTATAATCCGGATGATAACGGGAGATATGCCAGGGGATATCCTTGTCCACTCCGGCGATAAACCTTGCTACATCGGTCAGCTCGGCCTCAGAATCGTTTAACGTGGGCACGATGAGCGTAGTTACTTCGACCCAGATGCCTGCCTCCTTCATCATCCTGATCGAATCCAGGACCGGCTCCAAAGATGCGCCGCAAACTTTCTTGTAGGTATCTTCGCAAAAGAACTTCAAATCGATGTTTGCCGCATCCAGATACGGCCTGATCAATTCAACCGCTTCTTTGCTCATATAACCGTTGGTTACGAAAATATTATAGAGCCCTTTTTCTTTGGCGATCCTGGATGTATCCAGGGCGTATTCAAAGAAAACCGTGGGTTCGGTGTAGGTATAAGAAATGCTTCTGCAGCCCGAACGCTCGGCCTGCTCCACGATCTCATCCGGCGCCAGCTCCTCCCCTCCCAACCCGGCTCCCTCCTTAAACGACGCCTGGGAGATCTCCCAGTTTTGACAGAAGCCGCAGCGGAAGTTGCAGCCGATGGTAGCGATAGAGAAAGTTGTAGAACCGGGGAGAAAATGGTACAAGGGTTTCTTTTCAACGGGATCGACATGGGAAGCGATCACCGCCCCGTAGGCGTAAGTATATAAGGTGCCTCCCAGGTTCTGCCTTACCCCGCAAAAACCGAATTTTTTATCGGCGATGCGGCAGCGATGGCCGCAAAGATAGCAATAAACCAGGTTCTGTTCCTGTTTCTTATAAAGCAGGGCTTCTCTCATAAGCGCAGTGCACAAAGCTCTCTTTCATCCGCGGCAGCTACATTGACCGAGCTTTCCTTGCCGGGCACCCTCCTGTAAAGTATGGCCAGATCTTTGCCCTTCGGGTCACAATAACGGCAGGTTATTTTTGCTGCCAATTCGATGAGGCCCTGGCTGAAGCTCCCTCTGCCCAGGGAAGTGGGGCCGGCGGTCGATTCGTCAGGCATGAACAAATAATCGCCGTCTTTTGCCAGAGAAACAATCGCTTCGTTCTCGGCCTGGTTGCGCCCAACCGCCAGTTTTGCATTTTCCGAAATCCGGAAGTGCCGCCCGAGCTTCAACAGCTCTACATTATCCAGGTCCAGCTCTTTATGGCTTACCAGATCGTCGAGCCTTGCGGCAAAGGCTGGGTCGGTCAATAAACATCCGCCGGCTGGCTGGGCGTAATCTCTGACGCCCAGCTTCTCGGCCAATTCTATCTGTTGCCGGCGCTGCCGGCCGGAAAACTTCAAAAGCCTGCGGCGGTCGATCCACCCTTTTGATTCGGGCAGGCTTTCGGCCAGCAATCTTGCCGAAAGCGGCCGAACCACTAACCCTTGGAGGCCGGAGCTTCTTTCAATGGTATCCAGCGCCTGCCTGTTTTGCGACATCGGCCTCTGCGCCAGCACTTCTCCGGTAACCACAAACTGCGCATTCTCTTGCGGCATCATCTCTCTGGCCCTTGAAAGCATAAGGATCTTGCAATCGATGCAAGGGTTGAGATTCGAACCGAAGCCGTGGCGTGGACTCTCGACGATCTTTAAAAAATCTGCGCTGATGTCGCAGTTGAGGATCGGCTTACCCAGGTACTTCTCCAGATTAAAAACAGAAGCGGCCGACCGGCTGCAAAAAGGGATCCTGAAATAAACGGGGGATACTTCCACCCCCTGCTCCTGAATGAGCCTGGCGGCCAGGATGCTATCCAGGCCTCCTGAGATCAGGGCTATTGCTTTCATACCGGCTAACGCAATACCGCTAAATGCAGGAATCCTCCGACTATGATTCCGGAGGCGACCATAATGCTGGTGGATTTCAACAGCGAGCGCAGGCCTAACTCCTTGAAGAGTATGGCGAAGGTGGCGACACAGGGGAATGTCATCGCTAGAAGCACGACGGAAATGAAAAGCTGGTTGGCGTCCAAACCCAGCGGCATAAGCAGGCCTACGGCAACATCTTTCCTGAAGAACCCCACGGAGAGCGCGACTACCGCCTCCTTCGGCAGGCCGAACAGCCCGGTGATGACCGGAGAGAAAAATCCGGTTACCAGGTCAAAGGCGCGCAAGTATATAAGGATGTTTATTACCAATATACCCAGGAAAACAAAAGGGAGGGCTTCGAAAATAAAACCCTTGATGCGGAAAAATAGCTTCTGCGTCAGGGCAGATAAAGGCGGGAACCTGTACGGAGGTATTTCGAGCAGGAACTCCGGGCTATGCCCTTTAAGGATCCTGTTCAGGACAAAACCAAGGACCAGCCATACGCAGAACAGGACGAAATAAACCCCGGCCACATAGTATCCGGAGATGCTCCCCAGCAAACCGAAGATCATCGCTTGAAGCGGCACGCATGGTACGGCGATGGAGATAAGTGTGGCGGCGATGAACCTTTCCCTTTTTGACTCAAGGACCCGCGTAGCCAGTATACCCGGGACATTGCAGCCAAAACCCAGAAGCACCGGGATTATGGCAAAACCGTGCAGGCCTACCCTGTGCATTATGTTATCCAAAAGCATTGCCAGGCGCGGCAGGAAACCCACATCCTCCAATATGCCCAGCACCAGGTAAAAAGCGACGACGTAAGGCAAGACCATCGCAAACTCTATGTAGGGAGCCGTGGTCAAGAGCCCCAGCGATTGTTTAAAATCGATCTGCCCGTTGATGAGGTCGCCGATCAGAAGATGGTGCCAGAATCCGTCGCCTCCCAGGACGATACCGACCTTTTCCAGTAAAGGCTGATAGAAATTTGTAAATACCGGATCGCAGACCTTCTCTATCAGCCATTCTCCGATAAAGCGTATGACATGGAAAGAGGCAAAGACCACTGCCAGGGCCATGGCTGCGCCGGACAATGGCCTGACCGATGCATCCTCCAGGAGTTCCCTTACGTTGTGGTGCCGGTGGCTTAAATGCTGGACTTCATCAATTATCTGACAGATCCTCAGCCACCTGTCCTGATGGCTAAGCCTCTTCTCCTGCCGCAGGCTAGCCTCACCTAACCTTTCGGACAGGATCCTTATCCCTACTCCGGTCACCGCGCACGTCGGGATTACCGGCACGCCTAATATCTTCTCAAGCTTTGCGGCATCTATGCTTATACCCCGGTGCGCGGTATCGTCGCACATGTTCAGGGAAACGATCACGGGATAGCCCTCTTCGATAAGGCTTAGGGTCAGATAGAGGTTTCTTTCAAGATTTGTGGAATCGATGACATTAATGATTACGAAATCGTTTTTGTCTTCGCCCTTAAGGAAGGTTACCGCCACCCCTTCTGCCTTGGATGACGGTTCCAGCGAATAGGTCCCGGGAAGATCGACTACCTCCACTTCCCCGTTTGACTGCCTCAGATATCCCTTGGTCACCTCAACGGTGGTCCCCGGATAATTAGAAGTAATGACGTTGACCCCGGTAAGACGAGAGAAAACCACGCTTTTACCGACGTTGGGGTTGCCGATAAGGAATATCTTCTTAATCATTGGTCTCGACGATTATCTTGGAGGCCATGCCAAAGCCTAAGGCAAGCACCGACCTGCCCACTTTGATGGCTATCGGCCCCCTAAGTGCAAAGTTGCTCAGCTTAGTGATCTCCCTTCCTTTATAGATACCCATGCTCATAAAGCGCCCCGTGAGCCCGTGGCCTGCGGATATCTCCGCCACGATGCCCTTCTGGTTCTCTTTCAACTGGATCAATGAGAGTTTCTTCATAGAGTACTATTCTAACCTAAGCATGACGCTAAATCAAGGAAAGAACCGGGGATTTAAGGCTTATTCGGACAGGAGGTGTTTGGCCAGGGCCATGAAGATTATTCCTATAAGAAATGCAATGAAGGCGATGGTCGAACGCTTCAGGCTTTTCTCCTTATGGATCTCGGGGATGAGGTCGCTGGTGGCGATATAAATAAAACCTCCGGCGGTAACCGGTAGCATGAAGGCCGAGAAACCCTTGGCAAGGTCGGTTATAAAATAACCCAGGATGGCGCCGAAGATGGCGGTGATGGCGCTGACGAAGTTGTAGAAAAGCGCCTTTTGCTTGGAGAAGCCGCCGTACACCAGCACGCCAAAATCACCCAGTTCCTGCGGTATCTCATGCAGGATAATGGCAATGGTGGTAATTATCCCCAGCTTTACCGACACCAGGTAACTGACGGCGATGAGTATCCCGTCTATAAAGTTGTGGAACCCGTCCCCGACAAGGTTAAGGTAGGAGAACGCGTGCACCTCGCAGACGCCTTCGTGGCAGTGGCGCCAATAGAGGTATCTTTCCAAGGCAAAGAAAATCACTATACCCAGGATAAGGCTGGAGAACACGTAATTACTGGGGGAGTTCTCCAGCGCTTCGGGAAGGATATGCAGGAAAGCCCCTCCGATGAGGGCCCCGGCGGAGAAGCCGATAAGGCAAAAAAGCAGCCGATGCAACAATCTTTCTTTTATGGACAGGGTAAAAACCCCTGCCAAGGAAACAATGCTTACCAGAAACGTGCTCGCCAATATCCAGACTAAAACCATGGATGCATATTAGCCCAAGCAGGGTTTTCTGCCTTTATTGGCCCTTTTGGAGCGCCAGTTCAATTTTCCTCTGCGTTTTCTTTTTCCCATTGCGTGATGTCCTTTTTAATATTTGTAATATGTCGCAGGTATCGTCTGCGAGATATAACGTACTGCCTCGATTATGCAAATACGGATCGCCTTCTCCATAGGGGTGTTAGCGTAAGCACCAAGCCCGCCGCCTAATGCCCAGCTGCCCATAAAGCCCATCGCAAAGCCTCCGGCGACATCCGAGGCCTGTCCCTGAACGCGGGTCGCCGCCAAAACTTCGGAAGTAGAAGCATCGATAAGACGGATATCCAGGGCCATATGCGCTTTGTTCATCGCCGCGCCCAGCAGGCCTCCCAATACTCCGCTGCCTACCCCGCCGCCTCCGCCGATACCCGCTCCGCCGCCTGAAGCCTGAGGCTCAAACTCCGTGACTGCGGCAGTAATGATAAGGTCCGCGGTCTTGATTTTGCCGCGCTGCGCACCGCCTGCCCCCTGCTGCGCGGCACCTGAGGCCGCCAGCTCCTGCTCCTGCATCAACGCCCCCAATACCTGGCGCTCAACCACGGAGAAACGGCTGCTGTTGATAAGGGCGGTGACCAGCATCTCGCGCAGGCCCGTGCCAATCTCGCCTCCTGCCTTGGCGGCTTTTACGTCGAAGTCTGCGACCGCTATGCGCGCCTTAGGCCCCGAGTAAGGCGGAAGAGGCTGTGCCCCCGCGTAATTATCCACCTGGGCCGTGGGTTGAAGCATCGAATCAAACCCGGCGCATCCCGCAGAAGTAAAGAACAGTAAAAAACAGAAAAATAAAGCCCCGAGCCTCTTCATCTTACTTACCTCCTTGCTTGTTTATGGCATCTGCTAACTTTAATCCCAAATCCTCTCCGGCATTAGCCAGCGCCTCTCTGCCTCCGGTTATGATATCCATATGCGCGGAGTTACCGCTGGCATCCAGATAAGCCAAGACCTTACCGTCTTTTACCTTAATAAGCTTGGCAGTGGCATTGGCAAAGCATGATCTCATGCTGGATTGCGGCACGCTGCCTCCCGCAGAAGCAACCGCCTTTCCCAGCACCACATAATCGGCCCTGGAAAGATTGCCGAGCTTAACGGATTTGCCATCTGAAATATTCACTACCCTGAATGCCTTATCCTGCTTTACCGCTTTACTCAAATAAGAAGGCTCCAGAACCTCAAAACCGGCCTGCATAAGAGCCTGGGCCACCTTTACTTCGGTAGTGGAAAGGTCGACTTCGCTGGCCCACCAGGCCCGCTGAGGGCCTCCGATATTCTGTTCGCTGATCAACAGGATCACTTTCGGGCTTCTTGCCCCGGGCTGCGCCTTCTGGGCAGCGGCGATCCCAAAAACCGCCAACGCCATGATGGAGACCAAAAACAGCTTCCTCATTCCTTCTCCTTTTTTAGATAATATATTACCAAAACCAATGGGTGTCAAGAGAATAAGCCCCTGTCAAACCTGCCGGCAGAGATTGACGATCTTATCCCGGCATATCTGCAAACCCCTGACACAGTAATGCTGGAGCCCGGCGCAAGCATTCTTCAGGGAGCGTAAAGCCGACTCGGCGATGGCATCGAAAAGCGCTAAAACCATCCCGGGTCCGGGCAAAAGCATCGTTCTCGGGGGGCAGGCCGGAGGCATCGGTCCCGGCTGCACAAATACATACTCCATAAACTCAAAACCCGCCAACCCCCAATCCTTGCCTCCGGGGCAAAAGACATTTTCCTGTTCCTGCCTGTTGCATTTGCGCGAAGTCAGGCGCCGCAGCTGCCTTTGATAGTGCTCCAAATGAAACAGCTCCATTCCCAGCTTATACATGTTAAATGTCGGATACCTGCGGCTCATGCGCAGGCCAAGATCGGTTTCCATCCAACCCCAGTAAATTAGGCGCTCGTCGAATCCGGAAGACTCTTCCCAGAGGTTGCGGTGCATCAAAACAAAACCGGTATTGCAGAACTTGCGGTTGAAATCCGAATACAGCGGCAGGAGCTTTGCGCAATTGCACACCAGCCAATCAAGCTCCTCGACCCTGGGGCTGCTTAACACATACCTGCAGGGCACCATCCTTCTCCAGGCGTAAAAAAACGTCTCTGGCAAAGGCGTTGACAGGCCGCGTTCTCCCTCCAGGACCCCAAACAAAAGCCCGAGTGCTTTTGCGGTAAACAGGATGTCGGAGTCCGTCTGGGCGATGAACTTGCCCCTGGCGCGCCTGACCCCTATGTTATAGGCGAATACCACAGGGAAATCGCTGTCTTTTTGCAACTGGCAAGTCAGCTGCTCCGGGACAAGGACAAAACGCACAAGCTTCCTGGCGGCGGCGCCCAAGGTCAGGCTTTGATATAAGGGCACCTTGCTGCCCCAGTCGCAGACGATAATCTCGGCCTGCTCAAGCTTTCCGGTCCGCAGCAGGTTATCCGCCAGGTAATTCAATGACGTCTCAAAGCGCCATCGAAAGTTGCCCATGAAATCATCATTGCGCCCGGGTATAACAAAGGAAAGCAGGGGATTTTTCGGACCGGTGCCTGTCATGCGCGTTTGTCCGTATCGGGCTTGCCGGAGGGGATCTCGCCGAGGATATCTTGCGCCGCCCTCCACTGCTCGGGCGTCCCTATATCTATAAAGGTGCCGCTGGTCTTAAAGGCGTGCAAGCCCTTGCCCGCCAATGCGGGGAATACCTCCGTTTCTAACGAGCACCTTTGACCGCCAGGAATAAGCTTAAAGATCCCGCGGCTGCATACATAGACACCGCAGCTCACAAATCCGCTTTCCTGCCCGCCATCTTTTTCGCCAAATTTTACGATCTGACCATTGCCGGATAGCTCTACCAGCCCAAAATCTTTGACCCCGGTATCAGAAAATACCACCGCCATCGTTACCACGGCATTAGTCGATGCATGCTGATTGAGCAGCGCCCGGAAATCCAGCCGGCAGTAAGTGTCGGCATTGGTAACCAGGAAGTCTTCGGATTTTATAAGATCTTGGGCGTGGGAAAGGGCGCCTGCGGTATCCAAAGGCTGGTCTTCTAGGGCATAAGAGATGCGCACGCCAAAATCTGAACCGTCCCCAAAATGGTTACGGATGAGTTCTGATCCGTACCCCAGAGAAAGTATGAGGTTGAGGAATCCAGCGCAGCGCAGCTGTTGGATCTTGTACTCCAGAAAAGGCCTGCCGCGGACAGGGGCCATGGGCTTGGGCAAACCTTCAGGCAAGGCCCGGCGAAGCCTCCTGCCTTGCCCTCCGGCAAGAATTACTGCGGGTATCTGGTGGTTCATCGCGTCTGCTTTCCCTGGGAAAAGATTATCCTGCTGCCTGAATGTTCAAATGAAAAATCAGCTTCGTTTAATCCGGAAAGCGCCCGGCGCACTTTCTCTTGAGACTCCGGTTCAACGTAGAACAAAAGAAACCCGCCAGCCCCGGCTCCCAGAAGCTTTCCTCCCAATGCCCCGGCATCCCTTGCCGCTTTATACGCCTGGTCTATCAGAGGAGTACTGATCTTGGCGGAGAGAAGTCTTTTAAGCGCCCAGGTTTGATCGAGGAGCTTACCGAATTCCCTAAGGTCGGCGCTGCCCTTTAACAACTCAAGGCCCTGGCCCACCAGCTCTTTCATCTTGTCAAGCTGAGCGCAGTTGCGGCCGCAGAGAGTGTTATTTATCTGTTCGCCAAGCACCAGATGCGCGTCTCTCTGCACTCCCGTATAGAAAAGCACCAGGTTACGGCGCAGCTCTTCAAGCCGTTGCTGCTCCAGGGCTAAGCGCTCGTAGATTACCTTGCCGTCTTCAAGAAACCTTAGATGCAGAAAGCCTCCCAGGGAGCATATATACTGGTCCTGGCAGCCGACATTCTCCCGGATCATCTCCTGTTCGACATGCAGGGCTTCGCGGGCGACTTCTTCCTGAGAGACGCTCTCCCCCTTAAAGGCGTGCAGGGCCAGAAGCAGGCCGACGGTAGCGGCGGATGAAGAACCAAGCCCGGTACGCGCCGGCAGGTCGTTTATATAATGTATCTCGACCCCACCGTCAATATTCATGAACCTGAGGCATTCGCGCGCCGAAGGGTGCTGAATATCGTCGATGCTTGCCACGGATTCAAGCTTTGAATAATGTATGCGCAGGCGGCAGTCGACGAACCTGGTAAGCGGATGGACGGTAATGGTGACGAACTGGTTGATCGCCGCTGCCAGCGTGGCGCCGCCGCCGCAGGAACGAAAATACGCGGGATAATCCGTTCCGCCGCCTAAAAAGCTGACCCGGGAAGGCGTTTGAGCGATGATCATATATTAGCGGCCAAGTTGAATGGATTTACACCAATCAAGAGTGATCTTGAGCCCCGCCTCCAGGCTCATAAAGGAGGCGTCTTTTATCAGGCGCCTGAGTTTTTTTACGGACAGGCATTTTGATCGCGCGCCCACGTATGCCGAAGCATCAAAACGGATCTTATTAATATCGTAATCCAGGTATTCGCAGATAAGCCCGGCATAATGGCGGATGCTGTACTGGCGGCCTGTGCCGATATTCACCAGCTCGTTGGAACAGGTCTGATTAAGCCTCAGGAGCAGCCTTACGAAGTCTTCGACGAAAATCAGCTCCCTTTTCTGATGGCCGTCTCCCCACAATACGGCCGGCTCGTCTCTGAATTTAGCCCTGATAAGCTTATGCATTATATCAAAGATGAAATGCGCCTGCCTCTGGTCTGTATGGTAATCCGGGCCGTAGAGCGTGGCCGGGACGACGCAAAGATAGGTCAAGCCGAATTGCCGCCGCAGGGAAACCAGGCCTACATACAGCATTCGCTTGGTCATGGCGTAGCCGTAAAGGCTGTTCTCCGCAGAACCAAGCAGATAATTATCTTCGCTTAAAGGTAAGCGCGGATCGTAGGCACAGCTGGAGCCTATACAGATAAGCTTTGCCTGCGGCTGATGCTCCTGCCACCAGGAAAGAACGCTGGTATTGATCTTCTGGTTAACGAGCCACTGCTGGCCGCAGTGGCGCATGCAGAAATCGCCTGCCTGCGTCCAGGCCGCAAGGTGATAGATCTGGTCGTATCTTGCGCCGTTAAAACCGAGCAGCGATTCGCCCTTTGTCAGATCGCAGTTCTTTGAATCCAGCTCTGTAAGGCTCTGCCCCTCTGCCTTAAGCTGCCTGCAAAGGTGTCTACCCAGAAATCCGCTTGCCCCGGTGACAATGATATTCATTCTTGGCTTAAGTTTGAGGGTTTACGGGAAAATAGAACTCTACGCCTTTTTCCAGGAGGTGTTTATTATTTGAGAGTATTTCGTCCTTGAAGTTCCAGGCCAGCACGTAATAGATATCCGGCGTATCCGCTAATTCTTCTTCCATTACCACCGGTATGTGGGCGCCGGGAGAATAAAGGCCTTTGCGCAATCTGTTCTTTTCCACAAGGCAACAGATATGAGCGCTGCCTATCCCGAAATAATTCAGAAGGGTGTTTCCTTTGGCCGGGGCGCCGAAACCGAACACTTTCTTTTTGTTTTTTCTGGCGGCCTGAAGGTAGGCGATGTTCTTATCTTTCATCCCCGCCACCCTCGAGGAAAATTCGCTGTAGCCGCCGAAATCATTTGCCCCGCTTGCCTCTTCCTCCCTGAATAGCCGCATCAGACGGCCGGTAACCGGCCGTCTTGCGGCATGAGTAATAAAGCCTATGACCGAGCCGCCGTGTATGGGGCTTATGTAAGCATCGAACAACTCCAGGCCATGCAGCCTTAAAAGCCTGTTTATGGTCCAGAGGGTATAATAGAGCAAGTGCTCGTGGTATATCTGGTCGAAGGCGCAGTTAGCCATGACCGCCTTCATATATATAAACTGCGCAACCAACACCCCGTCCGGCCGCAGCGCCAGGCGTATGCCCTCGATAACGGAATGAAGCTCCTCGAGGTGAAAAAGTACTCCCGAGGCGTTTACCACATGGAACTTCCTGGCCAGCTTTCTGGATAACTCCAGGTTAAAGAACGCGTTAATGGTGGGGATGCCTTTGTCAACGGCTATTGAGCAGGGGGTCATGGCAGGCTCCACCCCTAAGACTTCGTAGCCGAGATCCCGGTAATGCCTTAGCTGCGTGCCGTCGTTGGAGCCGATATCCAGGACGGACTTCTCTTTCTCTTGCCTGAAAAATTCCCTGTCCACCTCCCCGGCCACTGATTTAAAATGCTCGTCCAGGGACCTGGTGATCCCCGACAGATACGTGTGGTCGGCGAACATCACCTCTTTGGGCACGGTATAATCCAACTGCGCGGCCGAACAACCGCTGCAGTAAACAAGGCGCAAGGGATAAAGCGGCTCTTTACCCAGCTCATCGGGCTTTAAGAAGTTGTTGCACCAGGGTTGATCGCCCAGATCGAGAACGGGTCTTAACTGGCGGCCTTCGCAGACGCGGCATCTGTCAAGCGTATAACCTTCAGACATTCTTGAAATCCGCTCTCGGCAGCATGCGATAGAGTTTTATCAACTGCCCTATCCCTTCTTCAAGCGAACGCTTGGCGTAAAAACCCTTCTGGTTGATCTTGGCGTTGGAGACGACGTAGTTTCTTTTGTCGGGATCGTAACCGACCTCTGCGTAATGGATGTAAAGCTCAGGCATCTGCTCTTTGATCTTTAAGGCGAGCTCTGCCTTGGAGAGGCTGGCGTCGTTAAGACCGACGTTATAAGCCTGGCCCTTCATGGAATCAAAATTATTGAGGCAAAACAGGAAGCACTCGGCGACGTCCTCAATGTGCACGTAATTGCGCCTGAACTCCTTTTCGAATATCACCAGATACCGGTCAGTCAGGGCCCTTAAGACAAAATCATTTACTAAAAGGTCGGTGCGCATGCGCGGCGACGGGCCAAAGACCGTTGCCAGCCTCAAGGATATGGCGTTAGGAGAGCCTAAAAGCTCCTCTTCCGCCTTTACTTTAGTTTCGCCGTAAAGCGAGACCGGCTCCAGAGGAGTCTCTTCATCACAAGATACCTGCCCGGATTTGGTGCCGTATCCGCTATTGGTGCAAGGCAAGATCACCTTCTGCTGGCGAGAGCGCAGACGGTTAAGCATGATAATCGCATCGAGGTTTACTGAGCGGGCGCCGGGCTTGTCCTTTTCGCAAATGGGCATGCCTACCAGTGCCGCCAAAGGCAGGATCACGTCGTGCTTGGGGATGATCTCCTGCATCAGTCGTTCATCGCGGACATCCCCTCTTACAAAATCAAAATTTGCATCTGAGGCGCAATGAAAAAGGCTTGATTGCTGGAAGCAAAGATTGTCTAATACCGTCACTTTATGCTTGTGCCGAAGGAGAAAACCGGTCAATACTGAACCGATGTAGCCGGCACCGCCGGTGATCAGTATTCTTTCCATAGGGGTTTTATGGGTTGGGGCGAAGCTGGTCCTTATAAAATATCATAAAGGTATTGCCTGGGCAAGTTATTTTAAACCGGGTCACAGGATACCGGCGAGCGAGCCGATGCCGCGGATGATGCTAAACGGCTTTGCTTTCCTGATCGCGGCCCTGGTGTCAGAGCCGGTGGTAACGATCACGGTCTTGACATGCGCGCGCCTGCCGGTGAGCGCATCAATTGCCATATCCCCTACATAGAGGGTCTTGGCCGCGGGCACTCCAAGCCTGGCCATTACCAAGCGCAGGATCTCGGGGTCAGGTTTTGGGCGTTTGATTTTATCCGCGCATAGCACACAACTAAAGTAACTGCGTATTCCAAGCTGCCTTAGCAAGATATGGGAGAATCTAGTCGGACGGTTAGTGGCCAAGGCAAGCTTATAACCTTTCTTCTTTAGGTAGTCCAGGATTGGCCTGGCGCCGGGCATGAGCTTGGAGTGCTTGCGCAGGGCCATGGCATGGTGCCGGCGGTACAAAGACAAGGCCTTGCCGGCATCTTTGTCTTGCACAAAGAAAGACATCAGGTTCCTGTCCCCCCAGCCGACTGACCTGCGGATATTGGCAGGGTCCTGGTCCGGATAACCCAGGGCGCGCAGGACAAAGTTGGTGCTTCTGGCTATTGACGTGTAGGCATCGGCAAGCGTGCCGTCCAGATCGAATATCACCAGTTTCACGTCTCTCAAATAAGGCCTCCTCTTAAAAAATGGAGCCCCTATCCGGGCTAAGGCACGGAGTTGCCAGAAGCGGAATACTTGAAGCGGCCAGTAACCGCCCTTGCCCTAAAAGGCAGGGTCCTTGCGCTACGCACAAGGATTTCGCTCTACCAGGACTTAAGGAGTTAAACTTTTAGCCGCGAAAGTACAGAGGCAGGGAGACCCTGCCTCATTAAGGACCCTTGAACCTGGCGCATCCTGCCTACCTGTCTTGGGCGCAGATCTCCTGCGCGTCTTTCTCAGGCAGCTTTTCCAAGGGGTTGGCTTCCGCGGATAAAGAGTCGATATTTTCGATGCTTATATTAACGGCAATACCGTTACCTTCTTCGTCAATTATGTAATCAACCCCTACCGGAGACCCTGGCTTGATGTCGCCGAGAAAAACGGCATTCTCGTATGTGGTCTTGTCGTTGACCGCAAAGACCATCTCGTTCTCCTGGTCAGTGTCATAATCCAAGTACTTAACGGTGAGCCTGTTGCTCACGGGGTCGGCCAGGACGACCTCACCCCACACCCATTGTATTTCAGGCTCCTCTTGCGCCACCGTATCGCTGCCGTCCTGCCCCGTGCTGTTGAAAGCCAAAAGCCCGGAAGCAGACACCAAAACAAAAACCATGCTCACGATTAAGCACTTTTTAATCACGAGCCACCTCCTTAAAATAAAAACGCTCCTGCCCCGAAGCCGTCGGTTACGGGTTTAGAATATCTCTCTTGCCCTGCTCCTTATCCTCAGGTAGATGGCGGATGCTGCCGCCGCCTTAAGAATATCCCCTGCCAGAAACGGCAAAAACCCCATGAAAAATGCCTTTTGCCAGGAAACCCCGGTTATAAACTTAAGCCACAGGGCCCCACAGGCCAACAAGATTAATTGCGCGGCGCATAACAGGACGAAAAGCCTCAGGTGGCTTTGTCCGGCGCGCGCTGAAAGCCTGCCGATAAAGACGGTTGCGCCGATAAACCCAAAAAGATAACCCGTGGTCGGGCCGCAAAGATACGACCAGCCGCTTCCGGAAAGCGTAAAAAGCGGCAATCCCATTACTCCTAAGGCGATGTAGGCAACCTGGCTGGCAGAAGCAAGCCTCGGCCCGATCATCAGCGCGGCCAGCAAAACAAAAAACGTCTGCAGTGTCAGCGGTACGGGGGTAAAAGGCAAGGGAATGCGGATATAGGCCCCCAGCGCGGTCAGCGCAGTAAAGGCCGCCGCTGCCAACAGACGGCAGATTAGCTTGTCCTTGATTATCTCTCTTCTAAGTATGGCTTCCATTATTCTCTCCTCTTGTTGTATCTTGTTTATTATTGTAAAACATTTTGCTGATTTTAAAAGCGAAAATTAATAGGACCGCGGCCAGGATAATTACCAGCGCCGGCTTCTTGTACTTTAAGAGCAGGGAACCGAATACCGCAAGCACGTACATCCGCGGCACGACCCCGATGAGAGTGCATACCAAAAACGGGACCACGGACATATTGGTTATACCGGCGGCTATGGAAAAAACTTTAAATGGGACCACCGGCAGCATCCTGCCCAAAAGCACACCAGGGACTCCGTACTTCTTGGCAAAGGCTTCGGCCCGGTGGATATGGTGGGGCTTGATCAGGATGTATTTGCCGAACTTTATTATCACGGGCATCGCCGCGTATCTGCCCAGCAGGTAGCCGACCATCGCACCGAAAGTAGAGCCGAGCGAACCGAAAATGACAATGGATAATACCGGTATCCCTATGGCCCCGGCGCCGATCACCACCACCTCCGAAGGTATCGGTACGATGCTTGACTCCAAAAACATCGCCAGGAACAGGCCCAGGTCCTGGAACTCCGCGATCAGGCGCATCATCTGGTCTTGCAGGGCAGTCTCGTTCATGACATTATTTGAGTTAAAAGCTCCTTTATGGCTGCCGCAACCTTGCCCGCAGCCTTATTTACCCTGGCTGATACGCGGTGAGCAAATTTTATCTTCCCCGGCTTGATGCCGATGGCCACGACTTGGCAGCCCGTCGAATTAACCAGGTAATCCGCCAGTATCTTAAGCGGCAGCTTATGCGTGCAAAACGACAGCCCCGCTATCTCTTCGTGGCCAAGCACGCTGATCTCGCCGGGTACTTTACCGGTGTCAGCCGCATCGACCATTACCAGGCAGGAAGGCCGGAATCTCCTGATCTGGCCGGTAAAATTCTCGGGCGCTGTATCAGCCGCGATAACCAGCACGCGCTTGGAAAAACCGCGGCTTTGCACGAAGCGCCAGAGCCTTTCGTAGACCAGCATCCCTGCAGCGTCATCTGCCCGCAGCCGCGAGCCGATACACAAAAAACAAAGCCTACTCTTCTTTTTTATCCTGTTTTTTAGCTGGAGGGAGAGTGCCCGCATTATAGGTTACTTTAAGTTTTTTGGCGTCGAGTTGCGCAAGCTCCACTTCACGCGTAGCCTCCAGCGCCTTCTTGGGGCAGGTATCGACGCACTGGGCGCAATAAATACATCTGCCCAGGTTAATGGCTGCCTCAAAGCTGCCGTCTTCCAGCTTATTGATTACGATCGCCGCGGACGGACAGTCGCGCATGCATAGCTTACAGCCGATGCATTTCTCTGGATAAAACTTGAGCTTCCCACGGAATTTAGCCGGCATCTCAAGCTTTTCGTGAGGATATAGGTTGGTAGCCGGTTTTCTTACGGCGCTGCGCAAAACCTCAGGTATCATCTTTCCAGGCTTCATCTTCATTTAAGGATCGCTCCTTTGAATGCCAGGCTTATTACCAGCTGGATGACCGAAAGCGGCACCAGGTACTTCCAGCAGAAGCTGACCATCTGATCGATACGCAAACGCGCTACCACCGCCCTGATAAGAGACAGGAGCCCTACGATAAACAGCACTTTCAATATGTAGGCCAGGAAAGCATAGGGCGGGGCAAATGCCATTCCAAACGGGATGAAGACCGCCGACATAAGCGAGGCGCCGACCACCATCTCGACGTTCACCGCCAGCCTGAGGAAGGCATAAAGCCTGCCGCTATACTCGGTAAACGCCCCGGCCACGACTTCGGTCTCTGCCTCCGGTATATCAAAAGGGACCTTCTCAAGCTTTCCCAGGAGGGCTACCAGGGCCACAAAAAACCCTATGGAGTTAAAAAAGCAGAACCAGGGATGGCCGATATAAAACTGGGAAATTTCTTTTAATGACCAGGAATCGGCAGGCATGGCTGCCGAGAGGATGCTCATGAAAAGCGGGACCTCGTAGGAAAAAAGCTGCGTTAAGGCGCGCGCCGAGCCTATTTTGGAAAAAAGTGAAGTCGAGTACCAGCCTCCGATGAAGAAACAAAGGGTGGGAATGGTCAACAGGTATAAAACGACGATGACGTCGCCCGTAAAAGACGCGAGTGGCTGCGGATTCCAGAGCGGAATATATAAAAAAGCGCTGACAGAGGCGGAGAAAGCCATGAGCGGCGCCAGGGTAAAGACGACCGGATTGGCGGCGGAGGGGATGAGCTCCTCTTTGGATGATAATTTTATGAAATCCGCCAACGGCTGGAACCACGGCGGGCCGATACGGTTCTGCAGGCGGGCGTAAAGCTTGCGGTCCACGAATTCGGCGAGCAGCCCGAAGATGCTTACGAACACAAAACCCGGGAAAATCAGTATATAGAAAACCGTCTCGATCATTTTATCTGTTCCTGTCGCTTGATATTATGCCCTGAACTGTCAGCTGTTAACTAACCCAACCTGTCCCTATACTTTCGGTTAAGACGGCTGAAATCTATTCCGTGCTCCTTGTACCAGCCGATGCTGTATTCATGAAGCTGCCCCCAGGTAAAGGTCTTTTTATGGGCCGGGCCTTGCTTTTTTATAGATACCAACCTGTCCGTACAGGAAAAGCACGGGTCGATCGCCGCGATGACTATGGGCATATCAGCCAAATACCTGTCCCTTAACATATGTTTTACTGCCTGGACATTAGCTAAAGTGGGGGCCCTGACCTTTACCCTTTCGGGCTTCTCCGTGCCGTTAGAAAGCACGTAATGTACGTCTTCACCGCGCGGCGCTTCATAGCGGCTGGTAGCCTCTCCTTCGGGAATCTTGCGCGGGGCCCTTACCGAGATGGGGCCTTCGGGAATCTTCTTTATGACCTGGCGCATTATATTATAGGCCTCAAGCAGCTCTTTAACGCGCACGATGGTGCGGCCGTATACATCGCAGTGATCGTCGGTGATCACCTTAAAATCGAGCTCTGCATATGCGGCGTAGGGATCGTCCTTTCTTACGTCGCGCTCGACCATCGAAGCCCTGGCCGTGGGCCCTACGGCATCAAGCCTAAGCGCGTCCTCCCGCAAGAGCATTCCTACGCCTTTTAACCTCTTGATCAACGTGGGCTCTTCCATCGCAAGTTCAATATAATATTTGGTCCGCTCTTCGAGCTTATCCAGGGCTTTCAGGACGCCCTCAAGCTGCTCCTTGTCTACGTCGCGCCTCACCCCGCCTATGGTATTCATCCCGTAATGCACCCGGTTGCCGGTGATCTCGGCGAAAAGGTCCATGACGATCTCGCGGTCACGCCAACTATACATAAGCAGCGTATCAAAACCTATCTCGTGGCCCGCAACGCCAAGCCAAAGCAGATGGCTGTGGACGCGTTCTAGCTCTCCGATCAGGACGCGGATATATTTAGCCCTGGCAGGCACTTCAATACCGGCGATCTCCTCCACCGCCTGGACAAAAGCGGTCGAGTGGGCATGCGAGCATATCCCGCAGACGCGCTCGATAAGGTAGACATCCTGCACATAACTCCTCTCTTCACAGGCCTTCTCGATACCGCGGTGGTTGTAGCCTAACCGGACATCAACCCCCAGGATCTTTTCGCCTTTAAGGGCGATGCTGAAGCCCTCCGGCTCCTTTAAAGCAGGATGCTGCGGGCCGATGGGTATTTTAAAATCGCGCTGATTATGCATTTTTAGGACCCTTTCTCGGCGCCATACTTCGGGCGCCAGTCTTTACGTAAAGGATACTCGCCTGCAGGCCAATCATCGGTAAGGGGATAGCGGTTACCCGGCGGCAGGCCTTCGACCCTAGCGCCTAAAAGGTCTACCAGCTCCCTCTCATAAACCTCCGCGCCGGGAAAGTAGCTTATAATAGACTTGATCACCGGATCGCTTTTGGGAACGCTCAACTTGATATTAAGCATCTTGCCCTTTTCCTGAGCCAGATGATACAAAATAGAAAGCCTGTCCTTATCATCCAGCCCCGTAATCGTGCACAGATGCCTAAATTCCAGCTCATAGAGCACGAACTCCAATACTTCAAAGAAATTCTCCGGGGAAACCTCCAGCTTTATCCTTCTGGGGCGCAGAATAAGAACCTTGCCCTCCAGGAAATTGAATTTTTTGACCAACTCCTGCTGGATCTGGTCTTCCGAAAACATAAGGCTCCTCTTAGGGTCCAGGATGATCCTCCCGGCTGGTCTCATAGCCGGCCAAAAGCTTGACTACTCCGTCAATGATCGCCTTGGGGCTGGCCGGGCATCCCGGTATATAAGCCGAAACCGGGATAACCGTGTTTATCCCGCCCTTGATATTATAGAGACCGGCAAAAACCCCTCCGGTGCAGGCACAGGTCCCGACAGCTACCACAAACTTTGGCTCGGTCATCTGCTCGTATATTCTTACAAGCCTGTCTTCGATCTGCCTGGTAACGGGCCCGGTGCATATCAGGATGTCGGCGTGGCGGGGAGTCCCTTTAAGCTGTATCCCGAACCTCTCCAAATCATAGCTTGGGGTAAGGGCGGCGATTATCTCGATGTCGCAGCCGTTGCAGGCGCCGCTGTTAAAATGGATTATCCAGGGCGATTTCAGGCGGGCCCAGATAACGACCTTTTTTATAATCTCCATAACGCTTACCCCTTAAGCAGTATGCGCAGCCCCGCCAATGTCGCGAGGATAAAAACCGCTGCCAACACAAATGCCCCATGATCGGCCTTGGGCAGAATGGTAATGATCATGCAGGCAACGTGGGCCAGAGTAAAGAAAAATGCGAACGGGAAAAAGCTGCTGTAATCGGGATTGGCCTGATGGTCATAAGAATCCTCTCCGCAGGCATACGGCTTCTTGCCTGCCGCACTGACATCTTTGCCGCGCCAGGAAAGACGCGAGAAAAATAGGGCCGCCAGATAAGAAACCGCCAGGACCATTAAAAAGGCGGAAGCCGGATTTTTCAATAAGCTGGTCATGTTCAACCTTTGAGGTTCCTTATATTATGCGTATCCAATGAGCCGCACCTGCGGTGTATCCCGATAACCACTCCCACGGCCACGGTCATTATAACCACTTCGACAACGATCAGGGTTATGACCATGGCCTGGGCAAAGGCGGATTGCCCCGAGTAAAAACCCACGGTGATGATCAATAACGTAACCGCCTTGATGATGATCTCCAGGCCTATCAGCGCCCTGATCAAATTGCGGGTTACCAAAAGACAATAAAGGCCGGCAACCGCCAGCATCAGCGCTGCAATACAGGCCAGATAAAATAAAACCGGCTGGTTCAGGCTCATTTCTTATGCCCTTCCTTAAAGAGTATGAGTACGCCAAAGACCCCGCAGATAAGGATGATTATCTGGCCGAGGATATCCAGCTGCCTGTTCCCCCACAGGATGAGGCGCGCATCGTCGATCCCGGAAGCCATTGAAACCTTTATCGCATCGAACTCGGGCCGCACAAAATAGGCCAGCGCCGCCAAAACGATGATCGCCAGGGGGAGCAGGCGGTAACGGGCGGCCTTTTCTTTGGCCAGCTCAAGCAGCCGCTTGGGGCTGGCAGCTTCGGTCAGGCTTATGGCGCTGATAAACAGCACCGAGATCAGCCCCGCGCAGACAGAAAGCTCAAAAACCGCTGCCAGCGAGGAACCCATACTGAAGATCAGAATGGTCAAAACTACGCTGGTCAGGGCCAGCCCGATAGCCGAAAACAATAAAGTGCTTGTCATTATGGTCCAGAGGGATGCCAAGACCAAAAGCGCCAATAAAACGATGAACAGAAACAAAACTAACCTCCTAAGACTTCTACCGCTACGGGCATGATAAAGTTATTTAACAGCACAGGAAAGAATATTCCTGCGCCTACGGTAATGCAGGCCAAAAGCAGCGCCACTAGGCTCAGCGCAAGACCCGCTTCCTTGATGTCGCTAAGCTCATCCGGCAAGATACCGAAGAACGCCCTCCTCTGCAACGAAAGAAAGTACGCCAGCGTTATAACGCTGGCAAAAACGGCGATCGCAGCATATGCCCTAAAGCCGCCGGCCCAGAGCGCCATGATGATAACAAGCTTGCTCCAGAAACCCGATAGCGGAGGTATCCCGGCGGTGGAAAGGCTGGCCAGGGCGCAAGTCAGGCCGGTAATGGGCATCTTCTCCGCAAGCCCCGATATCTTATCCAGGTCCCCGGTGCCGGACTGCTCTTCTACTGCCGCGGCGTTGACAAATAATAAAGACTTAAAGACCGCGTGGTTAAAAAGATGGAAGGCCGCCCCGCAAAGGCCTAAAGGAGAGCCGCATCCCAGGCCCATGATTATGTAGCCCATCTGGCTGATGCTAGAATACGCAAGCATCCTTTTAAAGTCGTTCTGGGCCAGGCTTGCTAAAGCGCCGGCAACCACAGATAACGCCCCGATGAATAAAAGCGCCTGACCGACGGCTAAGGTAAAACCGAACACTGAAATAACCAGCCGCATCAGCACATAGACACCGCAAACCTTGGTGATTATGCCGGCCAAAAGGATCGAGACGCATGACGGGCAAGCGGAGTAAGCGTCCGGCAGCCAGCCGTGGAAAGGGATAAGCCCGCTTTTTATGAAGAAACCGCAGACTAACAACCCCACAGCAAGCATCAACAGCTGGTTATGGGTCTGCACTTTTAGCGCGGCGTAAAGGGCGTCAAAAGAGGTTGAGCCGCAGCAAAAAAACATTATGGATATGGCACTAAGCATCATGACCGTAGCCAGTGCCGACATCACGATATATTTGAAAGCCCCTTCCAGGGCGTCGAGCTTTCGCTCAAAGGCGATAAGAACAAACGAAACGACTGCGGTAATCTCCAGATACACATAAAGGGAAAATATGTCGCCAACCGTGGCCACCCCGTTCATCCCCGCGACTGCCAAAAGCACCAGGCAGGCAAAGTTGAACCTTCTTTTCTCATCTTTGATAAGCGCTTCTCCTGCGACAACGCTAACGCAGGCCACTATACCGATGCACAAAAGCACCAATCTTGTCAGGGCATCCAGCTTCGGGTCAAAACCGGATATGCCTGCCGCCCGGGCCGACAGCAGCCCCAAAAGCTTACCCGACGACACTACCGCTGTCTGGGCAAGGCAGAATAACGCCGCCACGGCAGCGGCGGCTCTACCAGCCGACCTTCTAGGCAGAAGGTTAAGCAGTATAACGCACAAAAACGGGAGTAAAATAAAAAGGATCGACACTTGCGCCTTTCTTATAACCTATACGCCGAGAATGAAAAATATCACGGCGGCTGTAGCGATCAAACCCCACCCCAGATAAAGGGAATAACTCCCGGAGTGAAGCCCCTTGATTTGCCTTGCGCAAAAACCCGTAAGCCCGACGGCCAGCCCGTCATATATCCAGTCTATGATACGGTCTAAAGCCAGCGCCGCCCGTGAAACAACGCCCATGAGACTCATGCCCCACTCGAAAGGATCGAACCGCCTCTGCTCGGCTTTATCGTATAAGGCATGTAAAAACGGGGCATAATGTATGTGATCCGAGGCCTTCAAGCCGCTTCCCGTGGATCTGACTCCGAAGTAATGATTGAGGGCCGCCCCCAGCAGCACTGCAAGGCTTGAAACCACTAACACCGGGTTCTGCGGCCAGCCGGAAAAATGATGGGCGGCTCTGGCTTCCTCTCCCAGGACGCCCATAAAGAAGCTGTTTATCGGCAGGGAGTTGAACAACCCGAAGGCCGTACATAGAAATGCGATCATTATCATCGGTAAAAGCATCCCCCAGGGCGCTTCCTTTACTTCCTGGTATTGCCCGGCGGTTTTACCGATAAAAGCGGCGTGCCCTAATTTCAGGAAAGAGGCAGCGGTAAAAAATGAGCCGGCCAGGGCCGCCAGATAAAATAACAGCCCCCTTTCCAGTGCCGCCTCATATACCAGCTCCTTGGAGAAGAACCCGTTAAAAGGCGGGACTCCCGATATGGAGGCGGCGGTTACCACGAAACAAACAAACGTCACCGGCATCCCGAAGCGCAAACCACCGAGTTTTGAGAGGCTAGTGGTCCCCGCCTGTCTTTCCACGGCACCGGCGGTGAGGAACAGGCAGCTTTTGTACAAAGCGTTGTTGAGCATGTGAAAAAGCCCGCCGATTATACCCACGGGCAGCGCCGTGCCTATGCCCAGGACCATGTAGCCCACCTGGCTTATGGCATGATATGAAAGCAGCCTTTTGTAATCCTTCTGGATAAGCGCCATCATCACCGCCAACAGGATCGTAGCCGCCCCGACGGCCATCATCAGTATGCTCATGCCCGAATGCGGATCGAGCCTGAACATGTCCAGGGATATCCGGGTAAGCAAGTATATCCCTACGAGCTTTTCCAGCGCGCCCGGGATAAGCGCCATGAACGGCAGCGGCGCATCTGTTGCGGCATCGGGTATCCAGGTGTGAAACGGCATGGAGCCGGCCTTGGATATGGCGCCTATGAATAAAAGTAGGAATGCCGCCGCCCCCCAACCCTCAATCCCCAGATGAAGCTTGGAAATAGTAAGCGTTTTGGCCAAAAACCCCGTGATGGCAATGCCTACCATCATACAGAGGTCTGCGATACCGACGATGATAAAAGCCTTGGTAGCGGTCTTAAACGCGCCAGGCCCGGTGATGGCGATCATCCCGAACAGCGATATAAGCAGGCCTTCCCAAAAAAAGAGCAGGACAATAAGGTGGTCCGCCAGCATCGCCCCCTGGGCAAAGGCTGTGCACAGCAACAGGTAGAAATAGAAATAGCCGGCATAAAGCTTGCCCTTAAGGAACCCACAGGAATAGAGGCTTATAAGAAAAACAAAGAACGATATTGCCAGTATCCCAAATGAGCTGAAAGGATAGAGCCTGAGCAGAAAATCAAACCCCGAGAACCATGCGCGGCCATAATAGAGCTCTTTATTAAAAAGGAAGATCCCTGTCAGGAGGTTGAGAAGTGTGGCGGAAAGCACTACCGCTTCCCTTGCGCCTCTAACCCTGTTAAAGATAAGCGCCAAGATAGAGCCGCCCAGCGGTATTAAAACGGGTAACAGCAAATAATCAACGCTCATTGCACAAACCCCAGCATCTGCCGCGCGCACTCTTGCGCAAAACCGGCGGGATAATTAATGAATACCCCTCCCAGGACGGACAGCAGCGCCAATAACGCTACCGAAAAGACCATTACCGGCTGCCTCTCCTTGGCAAAAGGGGCCTTCTCTTCTCCCAGGAAGACCAGGTTAAAGACCCTGAACAGATAAACCACCGTCATGATCGCGCCGGCCAAGAATACAAAGGAAATGAAAAACTGGCGAGCGTTTATAGCTCCGGCGAACACCATGTATTTGCTGAAAAAACCGCCTAAGGGAGGGATGCCCATGACCGAAAATGCGCAGACCAAAAACGACACTGCGGTTACCGGCATGGTCCGGATGAGGCCGCCGAGCCTGGTGATATCTTTGTTCTTGGTGTTCTGTTCGACTATGCCGGCGCAGAGGAACAGCCCCGCTTTGGCAATACCGTGCATAAGTATATAAAGCATCGCCCCGGCTACGCCCAGCGGGTTATCGCTAGCCAGGCCGAAGAATATAAAGCCGATCTGACTGATGGTAGAGTAGGCGATGATACGCTTAAGGTCCGTCTCGATAAGGGCGGCGCCGGCAGAGATCAGGGTGCTGGCAACTGCGATGAGCAGGACAACGGCCTGCCAAAAACCCTCCAGTCCGAAAACGACGATAAAAAGGCGCGCGAATACATAAACTCCGATCTTAACCAGCACCGCGGCGTGAAGAAGGGCGGTCACCGGAGACGGCGCCACACCCGCATCGGGAAGCCAGGTATGGAAGGGCAGCGTCGCGGATTTGGAGAGTATGCCGGCAAGGATCAGGAGCGCGGCCAGATTCCCTAGCTTCATATCCTGAAGGTCGACGATATTAAACGAGCCTGTCTGCTGGTAGATCGCGACCAGCCCTAAAAGCATAGCTACGGCTCCAAAGACCGTAACCAGAAATGATTTGTCGGCTTTTAGCACATACTCTTTCTTGCGAAAGAACCCTATCAGCCTCCAGCTGGTAATAGCGGTGATCTCCCAAAAAACGTAGAGTATGATCAGGTTTGCGGAAAAGACCAGCCCCATCATGGCGCCCATGAACAGGACTACCATGCAGTAGTATTCGTTCTGGTTACGGTAGTGGTTTATATAACCGAAAGAGTAAAGGACTATGACGGAACTGACCAGTGAAGAAACGCAGGCCATAAATACCGCCAGGCCATCCGCCATGAAGTAAAGGTCGAATCCCAGGGGCAGCCCCTTAAAGAACGAAACCGAACCTCCCCCCATAACCAGGGGCACCAGGGAAAGAGAAAGGGCAAAAGAAGAAGAGGTAAAAGCCAGGGCAAGGCCATTCCTTAAGCCTGCGCTTAGGCGGCCCAGAAGCGGCAGCAGGAAAGCGCCTATAACAGGAATTATTATTATTAATTTAAGCGTGTTTTCGTAGCTCATATGCCTAAAAAACAAAAAATTCACCCTTTTCCAGGGTGAATTGTCAATACTATATCAGAAATAACTTTGATGTCAAGGAATAAAAAATAAGGGGGGCCACGTCTGTCTTCGGGCCCCCTTAAATGACACTTGACCGGTATCCAGCCGTTACTCCTTGGCTATGGCCAGGGTGATTATGCCTGCCAGGATAAGAAACGGGCCTACGCAAGCCTTGGCTACCCAGAGGATAAGCATCCACCACCTCATTACCGCCATAACCCCCAGAGTCAAGAACCCCAGCCCCAAGATGACCTTGATGATCACGGAAAAAACGTTCTTTCCCTCCGGTTTTTTTACCTCTTCTGCCATCTCGCCCTCCTTTTAACTTTCCTCTTTTGGCCTGCTCTTCCACCTTCTATGGATCCATCCCCATTGATGCGGGTACTTTCTTATATATCTTTCGATAACATCCGTTATCCTCTGGACATTGATGCGCACGGCGTTCTGGCCTTCCTTAACCTCTTCCAGCTCCAGCTGCGGCTCAAAGATGATCTCATGGGTATTATCCGGCTTCCTTACTATAAAACATGGGATCAAGGCCGCGTCTGTGCGCTGAGCGAATATCACCGGGCCGGTAGCAGTCGCCGCCTTCTGGCCGAAGAAATCTACGAATACTCCCGCCGTGCCGAAGTTCTGGTCAAGGGGTATGAAAACAAGGCCGTTGGCCCTGAGCGACTGGATAGTGGCGTTTACGCAGGTGTCCCTGGGCTGGCTGTAGATGGTCTTGACCTTGAGCCTCTGGCGTTTTTCCATAAACAGCTTTTCCACCCGGCTGTCGCGCATCGGCCGCATTATCCCCGAGATATCGTAATCCTCAAGGGCCAGCTTTGCCATCAAAAGCGGGAAGTTGCCGAAGTGGGCGCTTACCAGGACCGCCCCTTTTCCCCTTAGAAGAGCGGCCTTCAGGTTATCAAGCCCCTTGAAGCTTACGCTCCTCTTAAGCAGCCCGGGCCGGTCCATGAGAAAAAGCAGCTCCAGCGCAGATTTGGCCATATCGCGAAAGCAGTCTCTGGCTATGGCCTCCAGCTTCTGCCTGGGCAGATCTTTTCCGAAGGCTTTGGAGAGGCTGTCCAGGGCGATATTCCTTTGTCTTTTGGCAAAGGTATAACCTATCGAGGCCAGCCCTTCAGCCAGGCCATAGAGGCAGCGCTGCGGCGTGAACTTTACTATCAAAGAACAGAAACCCAGGCCTGCGCGTCCGGCGAAATGACTTAATGCTTTTCTTATCTTCTTATTATCCATGATGCCGCTAACCGGCTATAATTATATCAGAATTGAACAAGTAATCAAGCTGGATATGGCTTTTAGAGCTTGTATCCGATCTTGCGCAACAGGTCTTTGCGCCACTTGATATCATCCTGCGTCTCTATCCCCTCGGGCCTTGCACCGTCGATCACTCCTAATATGCCCCTGCCGCCGGATTTGCCCTCTGCTACGATCACCTCCACGGGATTAGCGGTGGCGCAGTAAATCCCGCAGACCTCGTGGATGTTCTTTACTGCATTCAACACGTTGATGGGGTAGGCGTTACGCAACAATACCAGGAAGGCATGCCCCGCGCCGATCTCAAGCATATTCTGGGCTGCCAGGGCTTTTAGCTCCGGATCAGTCCCTTCGCAGCGTATTTTGCAGGCGCCGCTTGATTCCGCGAAGGCAAATCCGAATTTTATTCCGTCGACGGATGCAACCAAAGCCTCAAACAGGTCCTCTACCGTTTTGATAAAATGGCTTTGCCCTAATATGAGATTTACCTCATCCGGCTTTTTTATCTTTATGCTTTTAAGCTCCATGCCGACCACCTCCTTGCTCCTTGCCCTGCCGTCACTATCTTTTGATCTCTATCTTCCTGAAAGCCGAGGCATCCACCGGCAGGATGCCCCGGCGCACCTTAAGCGAAGCCAATATAAAATCAGGTTCGCCCAAAAGCTCAAGCGGCACCCCGAGGGTAGCTGACCGGTGCTCCTGCTTAAACCATACGCCTTCGGCGGCCACGGCCCTCTTGCCTTCAAACACCCTGAAACTGCGATTCCTGGTCTGTATGCGGATCTTGGGCATCTTGGCAAAAGGCACGTTCTTATTATATCCGAAGAGGTAGGCCATGAAGCTGAAAGTCGAATGCGTCTCCTGGTCTTTCTGGATACGGATGAGCAGCTGGTCGTTTACTACCGCGTAGCTTACCGTGCCAAGCTTTCCCTCCTCCTGCCTGCCGTCTGTCAAGCCTCCCGCGGCTTCATGATAAATTACCGACTCCTCCGAATAGCTGATGCCTCGCGCCCCCTCCTGTCTTTGCCTGGTCAGTTCTATCGCCGGATAATCACCGAACAGCTCGTTCTTGCGCGCAAATGCCAAAAGATAAAATGCGCTTGATTGCGTCTGGCTCTTATAAGCGAGTATCGCCTTGTGTTTCTTCTCAAGCTGTTGGCGGTCCAAAGCCGACACCAGCCAGTTGATCCGCGAATTCTTGAATTTCTGCGGAGGCAAAAGGTCAAGTTTGGGATGATAAGACCTTGGGGATGGCCAACCCACGCAGTGGATAAGGTAGGGGTAAACTTCGGGGGGCGGGATCTTGCCCTTAAGATCCCTTAGCGCGATCTGCAGGAAAAGATAGAAGGAACGGTGGTCACAATTGACGTCGGCCGGATGCGATACAAAGATCTTCGTCGGCTTGTAAGCGGCAAGCACTTGCTTTAGGTCTTCTAATATGCTCTCTGCGACATACGGGGCCCCGTAGGAAAGATTGTTTTTGTAGGGCACCTGCGATATGCGCGTAAGCCAGCTCTTAAAGGGCTTGCGGCTCTGCCAGTATTGGGAAAAAATAGTAAAGGTGCCGAAATCCGGATATCCCAAAAACACCAGGTCTTTTTCTTCCAGGCCCAGGGACGCCATCGCCTTGACGGATTCCTTGCGGCGCACCTGGCCAAGATATATAAACTCGTTCTTCCTCAGGACCAGCCTCTTCTCATAGATTATGAAAGCGACCTGGTTATGATCCCCGTTGGTAAGAAAGCATACGCGCACCCTGGCCCCCGAGCCCAAAGCATCCTGGATTATCCCGGCGCAACCTATAGCCTCGTCGTCGGGGTGCGGGGCAAGGATCAAAACCCGGTCTGCCTTTATAAAGTGCTTGATGTGGGGGACCCCCTTCACGGGACCCCTGTCCTTTGGTTCTACGGTGCGGCCGCAACATCCGTAAAAAAGGGCCAAAATGATGGCACAAGCCAGTATTCTTTTCATGGGCGGTCTATTCTAACACAAAGCCGCGCCTTCTTAAAGCAAACTTTTATCATTAATTTGGCCAAAAAGGATTTGCAATCGCCCCTAAAAAACCTATACTTATTATTATGGAAGAAAAGGCAATTAAAAACTATTACCGCCAAATTACCCGCATACTGCTGGTCATCCTGTCGCTTAACTGGGCAGTCGCGCTGGCAAAGATAGTTTACGGCCTGATGACCCGCTGCTCCAGTATGACCGCCGACGGGTTCCACTCGCTTTCCGATGGGGCATCCAATATCATAGGCCTGGCAGGCATTCACTTTGCCTGCCAGCCAAAGGACAAGGACCATCCCTACGGACACAAAAAATACGAAACATTCTTTTCCCTCGGGATAGCGATGTTGCTTTTTTTGCTTGCCTTCAATCTCATCAACGAAAGCATCGAACGCTTGCGCTCGCCCGTCTGGCCCGATGTCGACAGGGTGAGTTTTGCGATAATGCTGGTCACTTTGGCACTGAACATCTGGGTAATGCTTTACGAGCGCAAAAAAGGCATCCAGTTAAAAAGCGATATCCTGGTATCGGACGCGATGCACACCCGCGCCGATATAATGACGTCTCTGTCGGTCATTGCCGCCCTTTTCTTTATCAAAGCGGGGTATCCGGTCTTTGACCCCGTAATTACCATCCTTATCGCCCTTTTGATCGCGCATGCGGGTTTCGAAATCATGAAAAAAAGCTCGCAGATTCTCTGCGATACGGCGGCGATAATCGACGAAAAGAAGATCAGCGATATCGTGCTGGCGGTCAAAGGCGTCAAGGCATGCCATAAGATACGCTCCCGCGGCAGGCCCGATGATATACACGTAGACCTGCATGTGCAGGTAAATCCCAGCATGCACATGCAAGACGCGCACAAAATAAGTTATAGTATTGAGGGGGCGATCAAGAAGGGGATCCCGGAAGTAACCGACGTGGTAGTGCACATGGAGCCGCGATGAACGCTGCCAGGCACAGCAAAACAAAGATATCGCCGTAACGGCAGTAAAAGCTTTGTCCGTTTTTGGCTTTCCAGACCTCCTGTGTCAGAAATCCTTCGACAAATAATTCTTTGCCGCTTTCGCTTTTGAGCCAAACATGCCTTCCTGAAGGTAAAATAAACCCGGATATGCCCGTGTTGGCAGAGCGGATGACCGGCCTGCGGTTCTCTACCGCCCGGAATACCGAGGACTGAAAGTGCTGCTCGGCAGCGCTGGTATCCTTATACCAGGCATCATTGGTGATGTTGACCAGGAAATCCGCGCCCTTGCCCACGAGGCTTCTGGAAAGCCCGGGGAAAAGATCTTCAAAACAAATAAGCACCCCGAACTTCAATGGCTGGCGCCCCGGGCTGCCGGCTAACTTAAATATAGTATAGTCTTTCCCCGCCGAAATGTCTCCGATAGGCACGACTACTTCCAGGAACGGAAATATCTTTTTAAGTGGTATGTACTCGCCGAAAGGCACAAGGTGTATCTTATTATAACGGCCTTCCTCTTTGCCGGAGCCGGATATAAGCATGGCGCTGTTATAATAACCGCCCGCGGATACGGTCACCGCGCCCATAAGCAGGGCTACCTTATTTTTGGCGCAGAACTCTTTTACCCTGTCAAGATAGCGCGCCCCGGGCTCGACCGGTTCAGGAAAGCTTGCTTCCGGCCAGATGACCAGCTCCGGCCGGCTATCCAGCGAACCCTTCGAGAGAGAAAGGTATTTGTTTACGATAGGAGAGCGCGCGCGAGGCTCCCATTTTAACTCCTGCGGGATATTGCCCTGGACCGCCGATACGCGTAAAGACCTCTTGCCGCCGGCCTGTGGCTGCTCAGCCAACCGGAGATGCCCGTAATATAGCGCGGGCAGCAAGAAGGCGAGCATTAAAATAACGGCCTTGACAAGCCTGCCCCATAGCCGCCTTCTGATCGCCCAGACAGACTCCGTCGCCGCGGCATTGGCCATAACGACCAGGAATGAAACACCGAATGCCCCGCTGAAATCGGAAACCTGGATGGCCGCAAGGTTTAAATACTGGGAATGGCCGAGCAGGGCCCAGGGAAAACCCGTCAGAAGATGCGACCGGGCATACTCAAGCAGCACCCAGACTGAAGGAGCAAGTATCAAAACATAAAGCCTGGAGCATCTGGTAAACGGCCTAAGGATCAAACAAAACAGCCCAAAGTACAAGGCCAGATATAAGACCAATACGAACGTACCGATGAAGGTGACGTGTACCAGCCAATAAATGGCCAGCCACCAAAAGGCGATCCCGGTGATAAAACCCAGCAAAAAAGATTGAATGAGGTTTTTGTTCTCCAGCGCCAAAAACAGCGGGACAAAAGCGACCCAGGCCAGGATCCAGATATTGGCGCGGGGAAATGAAAAGGCCAGCATAAGCGCGCTGGCCAAACACAAACCGATATCTTTGCTCTTTAGCTGGATGACTTTTTTTATTGCCCGCAACATTTCTTATATTTTTTCCCTGAACCGCAGGGACAGGGATCATTTCGCCCGACCTTGGGTCCGGACAGCTGTACCGGCTTTGGTCTCGGCGCGGCTGCATCCGGGTCCTGGGCATCTTCTGCGGCATGAAGGGCGGCAGGCTCAAGCTTCCTGGCTTCGGGGTGGATCATCTGCTGGCCGGAGGCGCCGAATACGGTCTTTACCCGCTCCTGCCTTGCGGCCTTCAACCTGAAAGCGGCCTCAACTACTTCCCCCTCGATCAGGGACATCATCTCGCTGAACATGTGGAATGCCTCCCGCTTGTACTCTACCAGCGGGTCGCGCTGGCCGTAGGCGCGCAGCCCAATACCTTCTCTCAGGTTATCCATGGCATACAGGTGATCCTTCCATTTGGTGTCGATTATCTGCAAAAAGAGCATCCGCTCCATGTAGCGCAGAAGCTCCGAACCGATGAGGCGCTCTTTCTCCTCATAGGCTTTTATCAATACGGCAGCCAGCTGCTCTTTGATATCACCGGAAGGATCTAGCGGAATATTTTCGTGCTCCAGGCCAAACGCGGATCTTAGCGCCTGCAGCAGACCCGCCGTATCCAGCTCTTCTCCTATCGCTTTGTTGGCGCTATAACTATCGATGATCCGCTCAAGCATGCCGGAGGCCATCTCGATGATATTCTCCTTTAAGCTGGCCCCTTCCAGCACCTGCCGGCGCTGACCGTAGATGATCTCCCTCTGTTTATTCATTACATTGTCATACTCAAGAAGCTGCTTTCTGATCTCAAAGTTATGCTGTTCCACGCGGCGCTGCGCCCTTTCGATGGAGTGAGTGATCCAGGAATGCTCTATCACCTGGCCGTCCTCCAGGCCCAGCTTTTCCATCATCGCTACCATCCGGTTGGAATCGACGAATAAGCGCATCAGGTCATCCCCCAGCGATACATAAAACCTCGATGAACCGGGATCGCCCTGCCGGCCGGAGCGGCCGCGCAGCTGATTGTCGATACGGCGGGCTTCGTGGCGCTCCGTGCCTAACACATGCAGCCCTCCCACCTCTACCACCTTATCGTGCTCGGCCTGCGCCTCTTTTCTGAATCTTTCCAGAAGCCTACCGTACTCTTGTTGGTAATCCGGATCATCGTCTTTAAGCTTCTGCTTGGCAACGCTGCGGGCGATGAAATCCGGGTTCCCGCCCAACAGTATATCCGTGCCCCGCCCGGCCATATTGGTGGCAATGGTCACCCCTTTGTACCTGCCTGCCTGGGCGATGATCTGGGCCTCCATCTCGTGATACTTGGCGTTAAGCACCTGATGGGCTATACCCCGTTTCTTGAGCATCTCCGAGATCTTTTCGGATTTCTCTATGGAGATCGTCCCTACCAGCACCGGCTGCCCCTTCTGGTGGCAGTCGGCGATCTCATCGACAACCGCGGCGAACTTCTCTTTCTCGGTCTTGTAAATCCTGTCGGCCTGGTTTACCCTGCAAAGCTTCCTGTTGGTAGGGATTACCTCGACTTCAAGCTGGTAGATATTTTCGAATTCTGCGGCCTCGGTAAAAGCCGTACCGGTCATCCCGGCCAGCTTCTCATACATGCGGAAGTAATTCTGGAAGGTGATGGTGGCCAGGGTCTGGTTCTCCCTTTCGATCTTTAAACCCTCTTTAGCCTCTACTGCCTGATGCAGCCCGTCGGACCAGCGCCTGCCCGGCATCAACCTGCCCGTAAACTCATCTACGATGACCACCTGGCCGTCTTTTACCACATAGTCCACGTCCCTGTCATAGAACTCCTTGGCCCTAAGGGCCTGAATGGTGTGATGCCGGTACTCAATAGTCTCAAGGCTGTGGAGGCTTTCCACTCCCCAGAACCTGGTGGCCTTGGCTTCCCCGTCTTCGGTCAGGGCAATAGTCTGGTTCTTTTCGTCCGCCGTATAATCAAAACCCTTGGCCAGGTCCAGGCCTTTATGCTTGGCGTCTATCTCGTCGGATTCGGTGACCCGCCTGCCTTTAAGCTGTTCGCCGATTTGCCTGGCGGTATAGTATTTATCGGTGGACTCCTCGCTTGGCCCGGAGATAATAAGCGGGGTGCGGGCTTCATCGATCAGGATAGAATCGACTTCATCGACGATAGCGTAGTAAAACGGCCTCTGCACCAGGTCTTCGCCGGAGTACTTCATGTTATCGCGCAAATAGTCGAAGCCGAACTCATTATTGGTGCCGTAAGTAATATCGCAGGCGTAGGCCAGCCGTCTCTGGTCGTCGGACATCTCATGCTGTATCACCCCTACCGTAAGCCCCAGAAACTCGAACACCGGCCCCATCCATTCGCGGTCGCGGCGGGCCAGGTAATCATTTACCGTCACTATATGCACGCCCCGGCCCAACAGGGCATTGAGGCAGGCGGGCAGTGTCGCCACGAGGGTCTTGCCTTCTCCGGTGGACATCTCGGAGATCTTGCCCTCATGCAGGATGATGCCGCCGGCCAGCTGCACGTCAAAGTGTCGAAGGCCTATCGTCCTCCTGGAGGCTTCACGCACCAGGGCAAAGGCCTCGGGCAGGACATCTTCAAATATCCTGTTGCGCGCATCACGCAGCTTTCGCCTCATCCTCTCCTTCTCCTCGGGGATAGCGGCGGCAGCCATCGACTCCTTAAGCCCCAGGATCTCCTGAGCGCGCTCTTTGTCCTTAGCCAATATGATCTGCCTGAACGCCTGGCTCTTCTGTCTCAGCTCGGCATCGGTGCAGCTTTTCATTTCCGGCTCAAAAGAGTTGATTTTCTCTACGATCCTGGCCATCTCTACCATCTTGTTCATGGAAGAAGCCGGCATATCCAAATGAAGCGTAATATTGACTCCGGGATACCTTTTTCTGATGATACCCTGCTTATGCTTGAGTAATCCTCTTTTGATAAATCCCAGCATCTGCGCTATCCTTCTTTATTCTGGAGCTTTTGCGCCTTAAGGCTGGCCTCGATAAAATCATCCAGCCCCCCGTCCATGACCCTGGCGGTATCGCCGGTCTCGTGGTCCGTGCGGTGGTCCTTTACCATATTATAGGGATGCAGCACATAAGAGCGTATCTGGCTTCCCCATTCTATCTTTTTCTTGACCCCCCCGAACTGCTTCGCCAACTCCTCGTCTTTTTTCTGGCGCTCAAACTCATAAAGACGGGCCTTGAGTATCTTAAATGCCGTCTGCTTGTTCTGATACTGCGAGCGCTCGTTCTGGCACTGCGCTACTATCCCGGTAGGGACATGGGTGATCCTTACCGCCGAGTCTGTGGTGTTTACGCTCTGGCCTCCGGCCCCCTTAGAACGGTATACTTCTATGCGCAGCTCTTTTTCTTCGAGCTTTATATTTGTATCATCGGCAACTTCGGGGATGACGTCCACGGAGGCAAAAGAAGTGTGCCGGCGCTTATTGGAATCAAAAGGCGAGATGCGAACCAGCCTGTGCACACCGCGCTCCGTCTTGAGATACCCGTAGGCATACTCCCCCTCAACAAGCATGGTCACGTTCTTTATCCCCGCCTCCTCCCCTTCCAGCACATCGATGGTCTTTGTGCTGTAGCCGTGGGCCTCGGCAAAACGCGCGTACATCCTGAAAAGCATACTCGCCCAATCGCATGACTCTGTCCCGCCTGCGCCGGCATTGATGCTCAATATCGCGCTGTTGGAATCGTATTCACCGCTCAAGAGAGTCTTGAACTCCAGCTCTTCGGTGTCTTTTAAAAGGGCGTTTATATTGCTGGACAGGTCCTTAACGAGGTCGTTATCCTGGGGGGAGAGTATTTCGGCAAGCTCCTTTAAGTCCTTATGTTTTTTAACGGCCGCTTCCCAGGCCTCGACTGAAGATTTGAGGCTCTTTAATTCCTTTACCGTTTTGGTGGAGCTATCGCTGTCGTTCCAGAAGCCTTCCTGCGTCATCTGCTGCGATAACTGCGCGGCCCTCTTGTTTTTGGCATCTATGTCAAAGATAACCTCGGAGTTGTTCCAGTCGCGCGTGCACTAAACCGAGGTTCTTTAAAGCATCTTCGAGCATATCCACTCCTTATGATGGCGTTAGCGTTTTATGCCTTTCAGGGAAAGGGCGAACTCGTCTTTGTTATCGGCGAAATCGAAGGCCTCTTCGGGGCTGATCTTGCCGCTATTTACCAGCTTTACCAGCGACTGGTCAAAGCTCTGCATGCCGAAGACCTCTCCGTCGGAGATAAACTGCGGGATCTCCCAGACCTTGCCTTCCCGGATAAGGCGGCTGATGGTAGGGGTCAATAACATCGTCTCGTAGGCAGGCACCCGGCCCTTGCCGTCCTTGCAGGGTATAAGCCTCAGGGATATCACCCCTTTTAAGAGGCTGGAGAGCTGGTTTCTCTTTTCCTGGTGCTCGTGGGGCGGGAAAAAATTAATGATCCTTTCCACGCTCTGGACGGCATTTACCGTATGCAGGGTGCTTAAGACCAGGACCCCGGTCTCGGCCGCGGTGACAGCCGCGGACATCGTCTCGTAATCGCGGATGTTGCCGATAAAGATCACGTCCGGGCTCTGCAGGGTAAACGCCCTAAGGGCCACCGAATAGCTGGACACGTCCAAACCCAGCTCTCTTTGGTTGACGATGGACTGCTTATCCTTGAAGGTGAACTCTATGGGTTCCTCTACCGTAAGGATGTGCTTGTGAAAGTTGGCGTTGATATATTCTATCATGCTGGCGATGGTAGTGGATTTGCCGCTGCCCATCGTCCCGGTCAAAAGCACCAACCCCCTTTTCTCCATGGAAAGTTTCTTCAGGATGTCCGCCGGAAGATTCAACTCTTCAAAGGTGTAGGCCTGGTTGCGAACGTTCCTGACCACGATAGAAGGCCAGTTGCGCTGCATGAACACGCTCACCCGGAAACGCCGGTCTATCTCCGGATAATAGTAAGCGAAGTCGATGTCCAGGGACTGCTTAAAAACCTCTTTCTGCTGGGCAGAGGTCAATTCCCCTACCGCCTTCATCACGTCATCCACGGAAAGCTCTTTATTGTCGAGGCTGATGACTTTGCCGTCCAGGCGCAGACGGCTGGTCCCTCCGGCCCTGTAGAAAAGGTCGGATGCGCCTTTATCCACCATATATTTGAGCAGCTCTTTGATACCCATGGCCTTATTATATCATTTTTTTCTTTTTTCGGTAGGATTAAATTCCATGTACCTGCCCAGCATCAGCCTTGTCTGGGCATCAAGCGCCGGCACGGAGCCCAGTATCGCTATCAGGAAGGGGACCATCAGCCATTCCAGGACCATCACCAGGATCTTGGTCCACCTGACGTCTTTGGGCCGGGGAGGCAGTATCGTCCAGCTCAGGATTATCCAGATAAGGCTGGTAATGATCGTGAGGTTAAAAAGGTAGCCGGTCACGCGCGGCAGGTTATAGCCGATGGCGGTCAACTGCGAAAAGTACGCCCCGCCCAGGAGCATCGACATGGAAGGCATGAAAATTATTACCACCGCCCATACCGCCCAGCTTACGTGGCTCTCCAGAAGATGAAAGGCCCTTCTGGCTTTGAGCCAAAAAGGCATTTCGGAATCGCGCATGAACCTGCCGGCCACAAACGGAAAATTCTCCACGCCCCATGCCCACCTTCTTTTTTGCCTGTATTGTATAAGCAGGGTCTTGATAAAACTGCTCCCGTAGGCCACATCCATGGATACCGTAATATACAGGGGCAGGACGCGGTATTTGCCTTTATAATGCAAAAACGCCTTCCAGTAGACTACGGAGTCGTCGGATACCATGTCCGTAGGCCAGTAATCAATATCGACCAGTGTCTTGAAGCTCATGCTGTGGCTGGAGAAGGTGACGAATTTTTCCAGGCGCATGCTCTCGATAAGCTGACAGAATGATGCGCTGACCTCGACAAGCCTGGCCAGTGACGGCGCATACCAGATGTTGTTGTTATAGACGGGCATGGGCTGATAACTGGCCTGATGAGGCAGGGCCGCGGTCATGAAATGATAGGTCAGGCATCCGAAATACTGGCGGTTGACGCAGGTATCGGCGTCGAAGCAGGAGACGATGACGTTTTCATAACGTATCCCTTCTTTATCCAGGAACTCCCTGGCGCGCCTTGCTGCCCAGGTGGCGTTAGCCCCTTTGGTGCGCCTTTCCCCTTCTATGCCGTCGGGATGAAAAGTCGAAACGAAGGCAAAAAACGCCTGCCTGAATTCCCGTTCAAGGGCCGCGGCATTGGCCCGGGCATCGGCATTTCGCTCTTCAAAAGCCAGGACCACAATTATCCGGTCCCTGGGGTAGTGGCTGGCCTTAAGCGCTTCCAGGGACGGGCGCATGATATCCGGGCTTTCTTTATATATGGGAAAGATCACAAGCTGGTATATCCTTTTCAGCTCATCCCCCCGCCCCAGGGCAGAGCAGGCGGCAAACCAATCTTTATTCTCCTCTTCGGAAAGCTTGCGGTAGGCCAGGACCAGCATGGTAGTAAGATAGACGGTGCGGATGATCCAGTAGAAATCAAAGACGATGATCGACACCGCGCAGGCGACAGGATTAAAGAACGCCAGCACCACGAAAAAAACGATCGTGCTCCATGATATCAGGCCGGGCAATATTTCAAGCGCCCTATCTTTCTTCATCTTTTGGACCTGTCTTAAGTTTTGTCTTTTCAAAACCGGGAGCCAGTCTCATCAGCTCCTGGAATGAAAAGAGCTTGTTATTAAGCTGTAATGTATAGAGGTTATCGTAAACATTGCCGTCGGAGGCCCGTTCGGTATCCACGAAATAGAGGGTATCGGTCCTGGCGTCGTAGTAAGAGAAGGCCTTGGGCTTGTTAAGATTGACTAAATTCACCGAATGCCCTTGGGGACGGGCTTCGCGCGCCTCTATCCCCCTGTCGGTGGCGACAATCAAGTGATAGCTGTTGGAGTGCCAGAAGACGTCCAGGACCTGGGCCCTGGGATAATCTATGACGAATGCCTCCCGCGGGGGGCTGTCCTGGAATGCCTTGTTTAAATATACCACCGCTATCTGCTGACGGTTAAAATAAAGAAGCTTTTCCCTGTCTTCCGAGACTAGCCACTTCTTCGGTGAGGGTTTTATCTCAAGGAAGTCTCCCACCCTCTCAAGCTGCCCCCCTTCCAGATTCGACCTATAAATACTTTTGCGGTCAAGGCTCAGGTAGTAGATTTCGTTGGCCTCCTTGTCCAGCCAGAACGCGGAAAACTGGAATCTGTTGATCTGTTTGGTGTTGGGGCGTAAGGGAAAAAGGATGATCTTATCCAGGCGGCTGACCCTGCCCGGCTCTACCGCCACCGCGGCCGACCAGGGGTAATGCTTTTCAAGCCTGACCTCAAGATTATAATTTCCCGGCATAAGCTCATCGATAGTCATGGGGGTCTTTTCATTTTCCGGCCTTCCGTTAAGCCAGACGCTGGCCCCCGAAGGCTGGGTCCTGAGCATTATTATCCCGGCTTTCATGAATTTAAGCTTGCGCGCGTCGAACTTATAACCCAGGGCAAAAGAAAGGATGAACGGCAGGCCGGCAAAGAAGGCGCCTACGCTCAAATAAAACAAGATACCCCTTATTCTTTGTTCCGCAGACATCTCTTGATTTCCTGTTCGAGTTTGATAAGCGTCCTTTTCTTGTTTTTCCCGCGGCTGTAATCTCCGGGGTCACCGCAGCTCTTTACCACCCTGTGGCATGGGATGAGCAGCGGCCAGGGGTTATTGCGCAGCGCTGTGCCTACCGCGCGCCAGGCCCGGGGAAAACCGGCCTTCTTGGCAACCCACCTGTAGCTGCGCACCTCACCCAAAGGAATATCCGCAACGACCCTTAATACCTTCTTTGCGAACGGTTTCATCTGCCGATTATCTTCTTTCTCCTCAAAACATGATGATAGCTTTGCGCAAACCTGTGCGCCTCGTCCCTTATGCGCCTGATCAGATTAAGCACGGGAGATTCGCTGCTAAGCCTCACCGGCTTACGCCTTGAACCGACGTAAATATTCTCCTGTTCTTTGGCAATCCCTACAAGCGCGATATCCAGGCCCAGCCCCTTTAATTCTTTTCTGGCGACCGCCAGATGCCCGCTACCTCCGTCAATCAGGATCATGTCCGGCAAAGGCAGGCCTTCCTTTATGCGCCTGGAGTACCTCCTGCTAACCACCTCCGCCAGCATCCCGTAATCGTCTATACCCTTAACGGCCTTGATGCGGAACCTGCGGTAATTATCCTTATCCGGACGGCCTTTATAAAAGCTAACCATCGCCCCGCAAGCCTCTTGGCCGCCGATATCGGAGATATCAAAACCCTCTATCCTGTCCGGAGATCTGCCCATGCCGGCAAGCCTCTTAAGCCCTTCAAGCCCGTCTGCCAACAACCCTCCCCGCCCCTCTCTTGTGACTGCCGTAAGGGCATTTACCTGGTCCCTGAGCCGCGCCGCCTCCTCATAGCGCATCTGCCCGGAGCTTTGGCGCATCTGCCTGAGAAGCTCGCCGATAAGATTTTCGGTCTTGCCTTCGAGCAGAAGGATTACGTTGGCGATTATCTGAGCATAGCTGTCTTTTGAGATATTGCCGACGCAGGGAGCCGGACACAAGCCCAGACGTCCGTAAAGACAGCGCCTCGAAGGCATCTTTTTGCATGAACGAAAACCGAATATCCTGCGGATCGCTTTTACCGCCTGGCGCAGATGCAGCGCGTCCGTATAGGGGCCTAAATAAATATCCGGATCATCATTACCCTTTTTCCTTCTCCTGGACACGATTATCCGGGGAAAATCCTCTTTGGTGATCTGGATATAGGGGAACGACTTGTCGTCTTTAAGGCTTGTGTTGTACTGGGGACGATGTCGTTTTATAAGTTCGGCCTCAAGGATCTCGGCCTGGCTTTCGGAAGGCGTCGCCTTGTATTGGACAGAGGATATCCTGGAGACCATAGCCCGGGTTTTCGAAGACAGGCCCCGGGAAAAATAAGACTGCGCCCTTTTCTTAAGGGAGGCGGCCTTACCGATATAGATTATCCTGCCCGAGGCATCCCTGAAGATGTAGACACCGGGAGAATCGGGGAACTGCCCTACGGCATTCTTCGCTTTTTCATCCATCGGACGGCAGGCTTTGCTAGGACATCACTGTCTTTGCCATAATCTCTGGCTGGCCCATCGGCGGATCTCTCTTATTTCACGCACCCTTAACAAAAAACAGAACAAAATATAGGATAAAACCGCCGCGCACAACAAGAAGAAGAGGCTCGCCAGCCGCAGCAGGTAGCTGTCTGTGCAGGGCAGTAGGGCTGCCGCACCCACGCACACCAACCCCATAAGGACCGCAGAGATCAGTATCCTTAAAAACGACCGGACAATCTCGTCGCTCTTAAAGCCCGGCAGCTTTTTCTTAAGCCACATAAAAAGCGCCGAAAAGGTGAATATGCCGGATAAAGACGTTGCCAGGGCCAACCCCGCCGCCTTTAGTGGAAACATCAAAAGCGCATTAAGGATTATATTTACTATCAAGCCCAGGAAAGCGGCCTTGGCAGGAGTTGCCGTGTCCTTTAAGGCAAAAAAACATGACTGCAGGATTTTGGTGGCGCCGAAGGCACTTAACCCCAGGCTATAGAAAAACAGCGCCTGCGCGGTAAGGCGTGATGCCTGGGAGTCGAATCTGCCCCCCTCAAAGAGGAAGCTGACTATCGGCCCGGACAGGGTCAACAGCCCTACGGTAGCCGGCACAAGCATAAAGAAAGTCATGCGCAGGCCCCAGCAAAAGGTATCCTTAAGTTGAAGATAGTCGTCCTGCTCAAGCGCCTGGGCCGAAAGAGTCGGCAATAGTGCCTGGGAAAGGGCGGTACTGAATATGCCCAGAGGGAACTGCACGAGCCTGTAGGAAAAATACAGGACAGCCACCGCTGCGTCACCCACGATGAACCCCAGGGATGCGAACATCGTATCCACGAAATTATTGACCTGGTATATTCCGGAGCTAAGCAATCGGGGGGCCATCAGGACCCAGATTTCGCTTGCCGCAGGGTGCCTGAAGCGCCGCAACAGCTTAAGCCGCATGCCCTTTGATCTCAGCTTCGGGATCTGAACAAGCAGCTGCAGCGCTCCGCCCAAAAGAACGCCGAAGGCCAATCCTTTTATACCCTCTCCCCAGAGCATCGCGCAGATGATTATCGCGATATTCAAAAAACAGGGGGCAAAGGCGGATACAACAAAATCTTTCAGGGAGTTTAAGATGCCCATGCAGTAAGCAGACAGGCTTACCAGCAGCAAATAAGGGAAAACCAGCCTTGTGAGCCTTACGGTGGCTTCAAACTTGGCGGGGTCATTGGCAAAACCCGGAGCTACCAGACGAATAACCAGCGGCGCCAACACCACCCCCAAAAGGACTATGGCGCTTACGATCACCAGAAGCAGATTAAGCACTACATTGGCCAGCTCCCAGAACTCCTCTTTACTCTGCCTTTGGTTGTACTGGCTGAAGACCGGGACGAGGGCGGAATTAGTGGCGCCTTCCGCCACAAAATCACGGAAGAGATTCGGGATCTTGAAGGCTACCACGAAAGCCTGGGCGTAGAGGTAAACTCCGAATATCCTGGCGATGACCAGGTCTCGGCAAAATCCTAAGACGCGCGAGCACAGGGTTGCCAGGCCTATGAATACGGCGGATTTGAAAATGGATTTGTTTGTTGACATGGGCAACGAATTATGCTATAAGGTTAATTCAACCCGCACAGACGCTGTGGGTATTGTCGCTCAAGGAGAACGAATATGCCCAGACGCAGGACTTCCGTAAAGAAAACACGTGCCGATAAGAAAAAAAGGGTCAGAAACCTGATAGTTAAAAAGGCACTGAAGAAAAGCTTGAAGCAATTCAACGAACTACTCTTAGCCAAGAAATCCGCCGAAGCCAGGGCGCTTATCCAAAAGGTCTTTTCCCAGCTGGACAAGGCAGCGAAGAAAAGGGTCATCCATCCGGGTAGCGCCGACAGGAAGAAATCCCGTTTAATGCTGCGGCTTTCCAAGACCGCATAAGCTTACCACCAGTTTTTCCAGCGCAAAATCCGGTTTAAGCCTTCCGCTCTTCATGTCGATATCGCAGGCGAGAAGGAGCTTCAGCCTTTTTCGTGCCTGCGGCCAGCCGAAGCCCTCTTTTTCGAAAGCAAACCTCAAACCTCCCAATATCCGCTCCGGACGCTCCCCTTGCGAAAGCAGGCGGCTCAAAACCCTGAGTGCGGAATCCGCCTGCCTTGAGCCTATTTGCCTGGCAAGGGTGAAGGCGTCGATCTCCGGCTCTTGCTTAAAACGCATTATCTTGACGTAAGGCAGGAGGCGGTTTAAAAAGCCGTCTTTGCGCTCTTTCAACGGGGAATGCATGTCCAGTATCAGGCATAATCTCTTCTGGGGCTTGGCCGCGTACCTGAGAACGAACTCCTTGATCTCCTCTTTCAGCGATTCAGCCTCTCTTATCAGCACGATCCTGGCGGGGCTTTTTACGGGAAGACAGAGGATCCGCTCCTGGAGTTTCTTGAGGGTGAGATCCCGTGCAAAAAGTATATCGAGGTTAAAATCCTCGACCTCTTTGGCAAGGAGATCCTGCTTGATCTTATTGAACTGAGTATCTTTGGCGGGGCTGTCTTGACCGATAAAAAGATAGACCATCTCTTCGGTTTACCACATCTCTACGGTGCGCTCTACTATCCGGCGGGCGAGGTCTTTAAGGGCGTCCGACACCGCGGTATTTTCGGACTTGGAATTGGCGCCTCTGGTCAAATACGTAGTATCTCCCGTAAAATTATTTTCTTCCCACAGCAGGGTATTGCCCAGCTTGTCGAAGAGGCGGATGTTGACCACAAGGTTTATCCTGTACTCCAGCACCTCGTCATTGTTGTCGTAACGCAGCGGGTCGCGGCGGTAGTCGACGACCTCGCCCGTAAGAGCAAGGTCCGATTCGCTTTCGCCGACAAGCTTAAGGTTGCCGTCGGAAAGGAACCTGTCAATGACCGCACGGGTAATATCGGTCTCGATGGTAGGCCGGTAGATACGGTGCCTGCTGGCGGTGTAGGACTCCTGGGTTATGTCGGTTTTGTTGGCAAAGGCGGCGACATATATGGTTGTGTATTTCTCGCGTATCGCAGAACGGCTGGTATAGCCGCAGCCGGCCAAACTCAAAATCGATATGCCCGCCAACATAAGGACGCAACAACGCAATAGCCTCATTTTCTCTTCTCCGCCTTGTTGAGACTGTTCTTCTCGATCATCCGCAGCCTTGCTACCGCTTTAGACGCCCAGGCGCTTTCCGGGGCGCCTTCCAATACCGCCTTATAGTATATTTTGGCTGATTCAATATTGTTCTGCCTCTCGTAGAAACGCCCGATATTGTAATTGCTCTCCGCTTCTTTCTCCTTAAGCTGGGATATGTTCTGTTCGGCCTCTGCCGACAGTACCGCATCCGGGTGATCCCGAACGAACTGTTCGAATTTGTCTTTTGCCTCTTCGGTCGCACCCTGGTCATACTCGGGGCTGCGTGAAAGGGCCTGGCGGCAGGCGGCGATCTGGAATTGCGCCGGCTCCACCCACTCGCTATCCGGATAATTGGTCAGGACTTTACTGAAAGCTTCTTCGGCCTCATAATAGCGCATCAGGCTTTTAAAAACCAGGCCCAGCTGGTATTGCGCTTTCGGGGCCAGGGGACCGTAAGTGGAGTTCTCGATGATCTTGCTGAATATCTCTATCGCCGGGTTTTCCACGGGCAGGACTACGCCCATAGCCTTGCGCTTATAGCCGCGCATGAACGCTTCGGCTATCCTGTACTCCTTCTCTATGATCTGCTGGATCCTTTCGGAAAAAGGGTACTTATCGATGACTTTTTGGTAGGCGAGGTATGCCTCGTAGAGGTTATCCTGCGCCTCTTCGATCAAGCCCAGGTAGTACTGGCCTTCAGAGGCCTCAAATGACTTGGGGTAGAACTTCATCAACCGCCTGAACTCCCGCTTGGCCTCTTCGTACTTCTTGGCATCGAGCAGGGCCTTGGCGTAGTCAAACTGCTCCTTAGGGGTGGACTTAGGGTTGTTCTTGGGATTGACCCACTTGCCTGTCTTGGGGGTCCATATCCAATAAGGATAGGCCGCGGGCGCAGACAGCCACATAAAAATGATTATAAGTATGATCGCTCGTTTCATAATAGGATAACTCTAACATGGATGGGGGCTTTTGTCAATTAAGATACGCGAACGGCAGGTTTGCCAGCAGCAGCACGCTCCTGGCAAGGATAAATACCGCTGCTTCTATGCATGAGGCCAACTGTGCGGCAAAAAAGCTTAAATGCGCCAGATGCAAGAACAGGAAGGCAAACCCGCAGAGGGTTATCAGGGTGGCCAGCGGCACGACCAGCATATTGGCAAAGACCGCGATCAGGCTCACCGCCCTGAAATGATAAAATACAGCCGGCGCAGTGAAGGCCCAGGCGCAAAACGATATTACCGCCACCTCCGCGAAGAATCTTAAAGGCCGCGTGAAAAAGGCTGGCCAATCCAAACGCAAGAGCCTGGTTGCGGCACAAGCTATCCCCAGCACGCTTAAGAAGGAAAGCTGAAATCCTATATCAAAGAGCTGGCGCGGGTCGGCTAAAAGCATGACCAAGACGGCCAGGCTCAAAGAATTGAATACCTGCAGCTCCCGCTTTAATATTAAGGAGATAATAAAAGCGGTAGCCATGATCGTTGCGCGTACCACCGGAGGGGACGCCCCGGTTATAAAACAGTAAAAGACCAACACGGGCAAAACCGCTACCCAGCGCAGGCGCCGTTTAAACCTGAGCGCCTTCAACAAGATCTCGGCTGACAGCGCCACCAAGGCGACGTTAAACCCGCTTACTACCAGCACATGCACCGTGCCTGAGCGGATCATCGCCCGGTAGAGCATCGCGGGCACCTCCTTTTCGTCCCCCAGGACCATCGCCTTAAGCACCCCGGCGCAAACTCCGGAGAAGTTGTCGGATAAGATGCCAGAGAGCCTTTTTTTTAAACGCGCCGCCGGGCCCCTAACTCCGCTGGCTCCGGTTTCCCTTACGATGCGGGATGCTTTATCCGCCTCCAATACATAGCCGGTAGGCCCCTGTCTGGAAAACGGCCTCATTTTGCCATCGAGCTCGGATAATCTCCCTTTAAGGATGATCGTCTCGGAAAATTCCAGGCTCTCCGGCCTGCCCAGACAAGCTAACAACTCCCCGCTGCAAAGACGGGCCTTTTCCTGATCGCCGATCTGGCTTACCCGCAGCCTGTAACAATTTCCCTGCCGCGGCATGAACTCCCTCCCTAGAACCCGTCCTCTAACGATATAATCACGCGCACCCCTGCCTTCCAGGTACGCGGAAAAATGATTTCTGGCAATCACCGCAGTGTCAAGCAGGCGCACGGCGCCCAGAATAAGCCAGAAAGCCGCCAACACCCTAAAATCCAATCTTCTCTTTACTAAGAGCGGCAACAAGGCGGCCAAGGCCGCCAATAGCGCGCAGTAAAAGCGCGCGGGCAGCTTCAATGCCGAAGCGGCGAAAACCCCGGCGGCAAAACTCGCAGTGACATACCCCAGCGCGCTCTTCATCGCAGGAAAACCGAATCCTCCAGCTTTTTGAAACGTTCGCCCTGCAGGCCTTTTATCTGCCTTAGCTGCCCAATATCGCTTATCCCGCCCTTCTCCTGTCGGTATTCTACGATCCTGCGGGCGAGCCTCTCTCCTATGCCCTTTATCCTGGTAAGCTCTTGGGGGCTGGCGCGGTTAATGTCGATCTTGCAGACGTCTTTGTTGAATTCGGATACACTCTCTTTGCCGGAGAGTTTGCGCGACAGAAAACTTATGAACAGGCCCGACGCGACAACGACGCTTATAAACAATAAAGCCCTGCGCTCCTGCTCGGTGAGATCCATCCGGCTATCCTCCTCCCGCAACTAATAGACGGAACAAGCCGGCGAATCTTACGAAAATAGTTGAATGCCAGCCGCCCAGATGATAAAATATGCCTGTAACGGTTAACAAGGAGGGCTCAGATGGAGAAGATGAAGGAAAAGGAAGCGCGGAATTGGCTGGTATTCTGCCATCTCGGAGGCATTATACCCGTGTATCTTATGAACCTGATCATCCCCGCGGCGATCTGGTTGATCAAAAAGAACGAATCCGGGCTCATAGAGACCCAGGGCAAAGAAGCGGTGAACTTCCAGATCTCGCTTACTATTTACGGCGTAGTGCTGATGATCATCGGATTTACCGTTATAGGCCTGCCCATCGCCATGATCGGCGGGATCGCCCTTTATGTCACCGATGTGATCTGCGTCATCCAGGCCGCGATAAAAGCCTCTAACGGCCAGGATTATAAGTACCCGATAAACCTGCGCCTGATCAAGTAATCCGGTTTAGTTGCGGTAAAAAACGCCTTCCTCAAGGAAGGCGTTTTTGCTTCGGCTTTGAAAAAAAGCCTTTAATCGGGTATACTTATTTCTATGGGCAAAAGGATCCTTATCATTGACGATGATCCGACCACCTGCCAGGAAACCAAGAAGCTGCTCAACCAGGGCGATTACGAAGTGCTCTCGGCTGCAAACGGCCAGGAAGGCTTAAGGAAATTAAGGATCATTAAACCTGACCTGATCCTGCTGGACCTGGTGCTGCCGGACCAGAGCGGCTTTAAGATCGCCCAGCAGCTAAAAAACATCCCCATGTGCGAGAACATCCCCATCATCGCGGTATCCCTGAAAAAGGAGGATATCGATAAGCACGTGGCCCTAAAGAGCGGGATAATGGAGTACGTGGAAAAACCGATAGATTACGCCAGGCTCCTGCATCTGATGCACGAAGCCCTCCAGAAGTAACTAAACGACGATATTGACAAGCTTATCCCCTACGACTATAAAATTCTTTACGGGCTTATCGGCCAACCACTGTTTTACCTTATCGTCTGCGAAAACGCTCTCTTTAATCTTTTCCTGACTTAAGCCGGCGGCCAGCTCTAACTTGGCGCGCAGCTTGCCGTTTATCTGAACTACAAGAGTAACCGTATCTTCTACCAAAAGCCTCTCATCATACTTAGGCCAGGGCGCCTGTAATACGCTTCCGCCGTTACCCTGAAGGTGCCAAAGCTCCTGGCTGAAGTGCGGGACGATCGGGGCCAACATTAGTATAAGATCGCAAAATACCTTCTTATCTGCTCCCGCCTGGTATATCGCGTTGGTCAGCTCCATAAGGCTGGCGATGGCGGTATTGAACTTGAATTCCGCGATATCCTCCGTCACTTTCTTGATGGTCTTATGCAACGATCTTATCAGCCCCTCGTCAGCTTTATCTTTCAGGTTCTCCTGTATGCGCCAGACGCGGTTAAGGAACCTAAAGGCCCCTTCTATGCCGCGGTCATCCCATTCCAGCTCGGTCTCCGGGGGTGCGGCGAACAATATGAAGAGCCTCATGGTGTCGGCGCCATAATTCTCGATAATCGAATCGGGGTCCACGGTGTTGCCTTTTGACTTGGACATGACTTCGCCGTCTTTCAAAACCATGCCCTGGGTAAGCAGGCGGCTGAACGGTTCGTCAAGCCCCGTCAACCCCAGGTCTTTGAAGAATTTGGTAAAAAATCGCGAATACAAAAGGTGCAGGATGGCATGCTCGATACCGCCGATGTACTGGTCGACCGGCATCCAGTAGGAGGCTTCTTTCTGCTCAAACGGCGCATCCTTGAATCCGGGAGAACAGAATCTTAGAAAATACCAGGAAGAGTCAAAGAAGGTGGCCATGGTATCGGTTTCGCGGCGTGCAGGCCCTTTGCACTTGGGGCAGACGGTTTCCACAAACTCTTTCACCTTCCCCAGGGGGCTTCCTCCTTCGCCGGTAAAAGGCGCCTGCGCCGGTAATTTTACCGGGAGCTCCTCATATGCAACAGGCACTACCCCGCAAGACGCACAATAGATAACCGGGATGGGCGTGCCCCAGTAGCGCTGGCGCGAGATCAGCCAGTCGCGAAGCCGCCAGTGGGCCTGGATCTTTCCGGTTGCGTTCTTTTCCATCCACTGAGAGATCTTCTCTTTGGCCTCATTATTAGGCAGGCCGTCAAACTGAGCGGAGTTCACCTGAATCCCGTCCCCCTCATAAGCCTCATCCATTTCTTCCGGTGTCCTGGTGTCCTGGTGTCCTGGTGACTTTATTACTACCCGCATCGCCAGCTTATGTCTCCTGGCAAAAAGGAAATCGCGCTGGTCGTGCGTGGGCACTGCCATTATAGCGCCCGTCCCATACTCCATAAGCACGTAATCGGCCACCCATATCGGGATGGCCTCATTGTTAACCGGATTTACGGCATAGGCGCCGGTAAAAACCCCTTCCTTCTCAAGCTCGGATGAAGAAGCGCGGCTTACCTTGCTCTGCTTGGAAACTTTTTCGATGAAACGCAACACCTCCCTCTCCTGCGGCCTGCCCTTGATAAGCCCTGCTACCAGAGGGTGTTCCGGGGCAAGCACCACATAGGTGGCGCCAAAGATGGTATCTGCACGGGTAGTAAAAACCGGGATCACCGAGTTATCGTCCTTGAGCCTAAAATAAATTATCACGCCCTGGCTTTTCCCTATCCAATGAGTCTGCATGGCCCTGACCCTCTCCGGCCAATGCTGAAGCTTATCCAGGTCATCAAGGAGCCTTTCTTTATATTCGGAGATCTTCAGATACCACTGCTCGAGTTCTTTCTGCTCTACGCCGGAGTGGCATCGCCAGCAACCGCCGTCGATGACCTCTTCGTTGGCCAGGGTCGTCTGACACGAAGGGCACCAGTTTACCGCGGAGGCCTTTCGATAAGCCAGCCCCCTCTCATACATCTTAAGGAATATCCACTGGTTCCACCTGTAATACCCGCTGTCACAGGTAGACACCTCCCTCTCCCAATCATAAGAGAAGCCCATGCGCTTGAGCTCTTTCTGCATTTGGCTTATGCATTTATGCGTCCAGACGTCGGGCTTGGTCTTGTTTTTTATTGCGGCGTTCTCGGCGGGCTGGCCGAATGCGTCGAATCCCATGGGGTGAAGCACATTGTAACCCTGCATGGACCTGAAGCGCGCGGCCACGTCTCCGATAGTATAGTTACGCACATGGCCCATATGGATCTTACCCGAAGGATAGGGGAACATCTCCAGCAGGTAATATTTTTTGCGCCCCGCATCGGGTTTAGCCCGAAAAGCCTTATCGGCTTCCCAGGCCTTCTGCCATTTTTCTTCTATCTTCTTGAAATCGTAAGCCATAATCAGCCTTCTCTCATCTTCCTTACCTTATTAAGATTGATAATGTCGCTTCTCGGCGTATCTTTGGGGGTCTCCAGTATAAACGGCTTATCCCGCAGCTCTGCATGGTTTATGATGCGAGTTATCCCCTTGTTGCCGAGCGCTCCTTTGCCCAGGTGCTCGTGCCGATCAAGATGCGAGCCTAGTTTGCCGGAGCAATCGTTTAAATGTATGAGCTTCAAACGCTCTAATCCCGCGCACTCCCGGACTTCTTCGACGCAAGCCTGCAGTCCGTTATTATCGCCTATATTATAACCGGCGGCATAGGCGTGACAGGTATCGAAACACAAGCCGAACCTGTCTTTATTCCCGAGGCCGCGCAGGATCTCTTTATGATGTGCGAAGCTGTAGCCGAGGCTGGAGCCTCCTCCGGCGGTATTCTCCAAAAGGATCACTACCCCGCTATCGGATGTCGCCTCAGCCACCTTGTTAAGGGCTGCCACCAGCCTTTCTATGCCTTCGGCCTCTGAAGTCTGCTTGTGGCTGCCCATATGGGTGACATAATAATCTGCTCCGAGCCTGCCGGCATCCCTGACCTCGCGGATGCAGGCGGATATGGAGGCAGCGTAGAGCTTTTTATCCGGAGAAGCCGGGTTTATCAGATACGAAGCGTGGATAAATACCGGGGAGATCCCCGTATTTTTGCGAGCTTCTCGGAATGCGTTTGCCGATTCTTCCGAGGGCGACTTGCCCTGCCAGACCCGGGGGCTATGGGTAAATATCTGCATGGTGTTGGTCTTTAGGCCCCTGGCTTTCTCCAGGCTTTCAGGGAAATCCTTGAATCCGCTGATGTGCACACCCAAACGCATTGGTTTCAATTATACCCCAGCCCTTGACGAGCGTCAATCAGATCGATGATCTTGCGGCGGAAAAAATGGGCATCCAGCCCCAGCACCACAGCCTCTTCATATAACTTTATCGCCTCCTGCGCGCGGTCATCAGCAGCCAGCGCCTGGCCCAGCTCCTTATAATAGGCGGCCTGAAGGGGATGCAATGCTACGGCCTTCCTTAAAACCTCGGATGCTTGAGCGTATTCTTTGATGCGCGCGTACTCCCTGCCCAGACGGTAATAATCCCTTGAAAGACGCGGGCGGCGCTTGAGCAGGCCCCGGTAAATCTTTATTGCCGCTTGGCTGTCGCCGCGCGCCGCGTAATACTCTGCCAGCAGGATAAACACGGACCTGTCTTGAGGGGAACAGGCGCTGGCGCGGCGTATATCCTCATAAGCCTGCTGCAGCAAGCCCCTGGCCAGATGCACCTTCGCCATAATGATATATGCGAAAGCCTGCCTGGGAAAAATGCGCAGTGCCTCAGCGACCTCGGAAAGCGCCTGATCATAAAAACCCAGGCTGTAAAGGAGCTGACCGCGCAGAAGATACTGCTCGGCGTAAGCCCTGTTCCCTGAAAATCCAGGCAGATTTGCCCTCGGCGTCCTGCGTTTTGCCGGATCCATGACCAGAGAGGCCAGCTTTTTCTTATCCATGGCCTTTCGCCGCACGAATATGAGCCCGTCCCAGTCCAGGTATACCAGTGCCCATTCGGAGCTGGTTAAGAAATATTTAAAGCAATCGCGGTAGGATGCGGATACATCGCTTACGAGCACGGTATTGATCCGGTATTCAGAACAAAGCCTCTCTATTGACTCCTGGTTTCCATAAAGCATCTTGAGCGATTCGCAAAAAAGCTCCTGGCCGTAAAGCTCTGTCCTGCCGTCAATGAACACCTTGTACTTGGGATAGAGGCGGTAAATCAGGTAAGCGCCGTGGTCAAAAAGATTGAATATGTTGGCGGGCAGGGCGTTCTTTGCCAGGAAATCCGCGGCCTTCACGGGATAAAAGCGGGGGTTTACGCCCAGAAGCGCGCCTTTCAGGCGATTATCCTGCGCGCTGCGATAGCTTGCGGAAAGCATTTGTATATCGGCGCTCCAGGAGATATGCAAAACTAGGGCCAGTATGACGGCCGCCGCGCCCTGATATAGCGCTCTCTTTACCTTGTACTCCTGGATGAGGCCAAAGACCGCCATGCCCAGGACGACGGCAGAAAATAAGCTGAAATACGCCATATTACGGTTGACGGCTAATGATCCTGCCGCAAGCGCAAGCCAACATGCAGGATAAAAAAGATGCAGCCGGAGAAAACGCACTGCTACCAATACCGACGTCAGGGCCAAAAGTAAATAATACGCGAAAACCGGATACCCGCTGTTAAAAAGCAGGGATACCGGCTCAAGCTCCGTGATGTAAAGATACAAAAAAGATTTCGAGGAGATCAAGCTTTGATGAATTATCCCAAGCGGATAAAGCGCTCCTTTATGGCCATAAGGATTAAGCAGGGACGCGGCGACAACCAGGGGAAATATGACCAGCATTGACCGTAACTGATGCCTCTGGAGGGGCGGGGCCTTGAGCAACTTGGCCAGGGGCTTTAAACGAAGAAGATAATCCGCGGCTAAATAAAGACCCAGCAGGAGGGGCCCAAGGATGAAGAACCCGTGCATATTCACCCATAATACCTGCAGCGGGATTAACAAATACGCCCATCGCGTTCCCAGGCCCCTGGTAATGATCAACAGATACAGAGCGAAGAACAAAATCGATATGTTCTCCGGACGCAGATTAAGACGTAAAGAACAGGCAAATATTGACGCGGCAACGATGCAGGTGCTTAAAGCCAAATGCCCCCGGCCGGGCAGGATAGCCAATGATAACACCAAAAAAGCCCCCGCCATCACCCAGGCGGAGAAGATAAGCAGGGCGTCAGCGCCTCCGGAACGAAAAATAAGGTAATAGGCCACCTGAGTAAGCCAGGAGTGATCGATCCAATCTTTTCCCTCCAGCGCCACGGAAAAAATATCTGCCTTGGGCACAGCCTTGTTTTCAATTATGTATTGGCCACTCTTCAAATGCAGCCATATGTCAGGATCGTGCAGCTCCTGGGCCATGTTCAAGAACACATAAAGAAATACTCCGGCCAACGCGAGAACGCAAAGCAAAAACATCGCCGCAGAAAAAAAGCGCAGCGCTAAGGTTTTTGGCTCAATGGACATGCGCTAATTATACCATATCCGACCCTGATCAGACTACCTATTCGCTCTTGATTTTGGCGATAAAATGCAATAAACTTAAACAGGAGGCAATATGAAAAAGGTGCTCATAGCGGATGACGAAGAAACCATAAGGGCGACCGTAGGGTATTTTTTGGAGAACAGGGGTTTTAATACCGAGATCGCGACTAACGGACGGGAGGCGTTGGAGAAGGTCTCACGCGGCAGGCCGGACCTGATCCTCCTGGATATAAACATGCCGGAGATGGACGGCTTCGAAGCATGCAGAAGGCTGCGCGCCAACTCCGAGACCCAGGCAATACCGATCATCATTTTCTCTGCACAGCAACTGGCAGACTTGAGCGCTTTTGAAAGCCTTGCAGGGGCTTCCATAAAACACCTAATGAAACCCTGCAACTTCGAAGAGCTCTTCAGCCAGATCAACCTGCTCCTCCCCTAAAAATCAGGGACGGTTCTCAAGCTGATTTAGAACTGTCCCCCTAAAGGGGACACTTTTAGATTGTCTTGAGAACCGTCCCTGATTTTTAAGTGCCGAAGAAGGGAGTTTCAATGAGGCCACAACTTACGGAGCGCCAGCGAACGTAAGTTGTATGGCCGAATTATGAGCTCCTTAAAGCTCTGTACGGCGAAATCCCGCGTAAGCGGGAATCCCGCACGATTTTTGCGGGAGAACCCGTTAGAGTAAGTGCCGAAGAAGGGAGTTGAACCCTTACGGGCGTGAGCCCATCGGTTTTTGAGACCGACGTGTATGCCATTCCACCACTTCGGCGCAAAATTCATTGACGGACAATATTTTATAGTCTAAAATAGCTACGGTCAACAGATAAATATAGACCAAGGAATATGGTATTTGGGGGACAATCCTCCTGAAGTTGAACTCAGTAGGATGCCCCAAGACAATAAGTAAAATTGGGTTTGGGGCAGTAGCTCAGCTGGGAGAGCACTTGCATGGCATGCAAGGGGTCGAGAGTTCAAATCTCTTCTGCTCCACCAAATTTTTCCGACAAGGAAAAATTTGGTGGCACCAAAGCGAGCGTTAAGCGAGCCGACAAGGCGAGCAGCGAGTGTGGTGCCTAGGTTCATTTTTTCCGACAAGGAAAAATTTGGTGGCACCAAAGCGTACTTGTTCGCTTGCGCTCACAAGTATTTCGCTGGATAAATGCTTAAGGTGCTCAAGCGTTAAGCGGCCATCACGAGGCAGATCCCGCCAAAAGGCGGCGGGATTAATTCGCAGGCGGCCTTCGGCCTATAACTTACGTCGCGCTTACTGCGCTGCGTAAGTTATCTGCTCATTAACAAGGCGAGCAGCGAGCGTGGTGCCTAGGTTCATTTTTTGCGACAAGGAAAAATTTGCAAGAACAATAAAGAGGGCTTTCTAGAAATAGAAAGCCCTCTTTATTTTTTAATCGCTACTTAAAGAACACGCTCACCGCTTCCAACAGCTTTGCCGCATCTATGGGCTTGGAAAGATACTGCCAGCCGCGGTTATCCTTAAGGCGCTGTTCTTCTTTTTCGGTTATGGCGCTGGTCAGAAACAAAAGAGGAATATTTTTTAGCTGCGGGTCGGCGCGCAGCTTCGCGGCGACATCCGGCCCCTCCATATCCGGCATCATCACGTCCAGGAGTATTAATCCGGGCGAGACGGACCTGGCCGTATCAAACCCCAGCCGGCCTTCGCTGCAGACAGCGACCTCAAACCCCCCTTTTTTCTCAAGACTTGCCTTGACGAACTTAAGGAAATTAATGTCGTCGTCTATCACCAGAATCTTTTTCATATCAGCCTCCCTCAAAACCTTAATTTTTATCCGCTTGGACGGCAGGCGGGCTATTGCGCCTGAGGTAGCCGGCGACCTCCTTGTGCACCCTCTGGGCTATCAGCCTGTAGCCTTCGGCATTGGGATGGAGAAAATCGCTTTTCATTTCGGGATTAGTGATGATGCCGCTTAACACCGAAGGCACGAATATCGCCTGCTTGTTCTCCGCAAGAGCGCGAAGGGCCTTACGGTAAGTAGCCATGAATATCCCCGAGCTTATATCCACAATGGCGGCCATCGCGCCTTTCTCCTGCACCATATCCGCCATCTGGCTGATATTGGCGATCGTGTTCTCGAGGGGCACTTTCCTTAAAAAATCGTTTCCCCCGAACTCAATGATCACCAGCATCGGGTTGCGGTCCAGGACATCCGATTGGATGCGCTTAAGCGCCTCGCCAGAAGAATCTCCATCGATGCCGGCGTTGATTACCGGCATGTTCAGCATCTTCGAAAGCGCCGCCGGGTAATCATCCCCGCCGGGCACGCCGTAACCGAAAGTAAGGCTGTCCCCGAAGCAGACAATGGTAGAGCCGGATGAGCCGACGTTCTTTATCGTTTTCCTGCCGCAGCCGGCAGGGCTAAAGATTAGGTAGGCCGAAAACCCTATAAAACATAAGATTACGCCGATAAGCCTATTTCTTTTCATACCGCAGCCTCAGCTGCCCGCAGGCAGCGTTGATATCATCGCCGCGCGACTTCCTGATTGTCGCCGTTATTCCTTCTTTTAAAAGACGGTCGCGGAAAAATATCGCCTGCATCTTGTTACAAACCCTGGCGCCGGACTCCTTTATGGGGTTGACCGCGATTATGTTGACCTTGCAGTTCAGGCCCTTAAGCATTTTACTCAAATCCCGGGCATTTTGCAAATCCGAATTAAACCCTTCGATAAGGCAGTACTCGAAAGTCACCTGGCGGTGAGTCTGTTTTATATAATCCCTGCAGGCGTCCAGTAAAAGTTTGAGCGGATATTTTTTGTTTACCGGCATGACTGTGCTCCTCTGGGCGTCGCTGGAGGCATGCAGCGAAACGGATAACTCGATCTGCAGCCCCTCTCCTGCCAGCTTCCTGATCTGAGGAATCAGGCCGCAGGTAGAAATCGTGATCCGGCGTGCCCCGATGGCAAAACCCTGGCTTGAATTAATCAGCCTTATCGCCCGCAGCAGATTGTCGTAATTGTCCAGCGGCTCGCCAGTCCCCATGAATACCACATGAGAGAGCTTCGGAGAGCGGGATTTTATATGCAGCAGTTGATCGATGATCTCCTGCCAAGAGAGGTTCCTTTTGAATCCGCCGGCGCCGCTGGCGCAAAATTTGCAGGCAAACCTGCAGCCTGCCTGGGTAGACAGGCATACGCTGACCCTGCCCTCGGCAGGGATGATCACGGATTCGATAAAATTTGCATCCCGCGTCTTAAAAAGCAGCTTCTCGGTCCCGTCGCGCGCGCTTAAAGCCTCTACCAGGGACAATCCGCTGATAAAAAACTGCTGCTCCAGCTTTTTACGCAAAGGCCCAGAAAGGCTGCTCATCCCGCTAAAATCAAGCTTGGCCTTTGAGTATATCCACTCAAGGATCTGCTTGGCCCGAAAATCTTTCTCACCCCATTGCTTGAGAACTGTCTGCAATTCCTGAAGGCTTAATTCTTTAATATCTCTCATATTTCTTGCCTATCTTCAGTGTAATAGGTGCGGACTTACTAAAATAACCGCCACCATGTTTTAAATCTCTTATTTCCTCAGGATCTCCTTATCGGTCTTACCCGTGCGGTTCTTGGGGAGCTGGGAAGGGAATTCAAAATAATGCGGGATCTTGTAATGCGCAAGATGCTCTTTTAAGAAAGAGCGCAGCTCTTCTTCACTGAGGCTCGAGCCTTCCTTGCGCACCACAAATGCCTTGGGCACTTCGCCTCTGAGCTTGTCCGGCACGCCGATTACCGCTGCCTCGGCCACTGCCTGATGCTTAAGGATCACGCTCTCCACCTCCGGTTCAAAGACGATCTCACCGGCTACCTTGATCATCTCCTTCTTCCTGCCCACGATGTAAAGGTATCCGTCACGGTCAAATCTGCCCAAGTCACCGGTATGAAACCACCCGTTGCGCATCGTCTGGGCCGTAAGCTCAGGGTCCTTGAAGTATCCGTCGGTAACCACCCAGCCTCTAACCACTATCTCTCCGGCCTGGCCCTGCTGTAATTCCTTATCGTTATCATCGAATATCTTGACCTCAACCCAAGGCACGGGGCGGCCTACGCTCTCAATCTTTTCTGAGCCCATGGGGATAACACAGGTCGGGGCATTGGTCTCGGTCATGCCCCAGCCGTTAAGAAGGATGGTCTTTGGGCAGTGGGCATGGAATCTCCTCAGCGCATCCGCAGAGCTTGGAGCGCCGAATATCACCATCCAGCGCACGCTTTCCATATTAAAACTCTCAAAATCCTTTAGCTGCAACAGCGCGTAGTACATCGAGGGAACCAGCCAGAAACAGCTGACGCGGTAATCCTGCACGTTTTTAAGAAACTCGTGCGTAGAAAACCTGTCCATCAGAACTACGGTGATCCCGTAGACTATACAGTTCTGCAGATAGATAAGCCCTCCCAGATGGGAAAAAGGGAGCGCGCTTAAAGCGATATCTTCATGTTTTAAATCCACAAAGAAGGTCATGGACTTGGGAGGCGCCTCCAACTGTTGGTAATTTATCAAGACCCCTTTCGGCTTTCCTGTGGTGCCTGAAGTGTAAAAGATTATCGCGTAATCTTTCGGCTCAATATGCACTTGAGGGTTATTTGCGCTGCTTTTTTCGATAAGCTCTTCGAATGAGAAAAAACCCTCTTTCTCCTGCTGGCAGACGATTATATTTTCCAGCCGTTCGGACCTGGATTTGATCTTCTCTAAGGAAAGGCTGGCTTTGCTTTTAGCGATCAGGGCCTTGGCCTCGGAATGATTAATACAGGAAACCAGCTCATCCTCCGTAAGCATAAAATCCAGCGGCACGCAGGCCGCCCCTATTGACCAGCAGGCAAGGTAGCTTATGCAGTATTGGGGCCAGTTAGGCAGGTATATGGCGACCTTGTCGCCCTTGCCGATACCGATACCCTTTAGCGCGTTGGCAAGCTTAAACGACGACTCTTTGAGCTGCAAAAAGCTGGTACGCTGGCCCTTGAAGATTATTGCCGGCTTCTCGCCGAGCCCTGCCGCTTTTTCTTCCAATAATTTGGCGATATCCATATCAAGCCTTGCACTCTTCATGTACGATCCTGTTTTTCCCGCCGTTTTTTGCCCGGTACATTACAGTATCCGCCCATTTGATCATCTCATCGGCAGTAGCGGGGGTTTCGATGCAGGTAACCAGCCCGATGCTGGCGGTGACCGGCCAGTTCTTCTCCTGGGCGACCCTGAAGACCCATTCCTGGATGCGCTTGGCCACAAGCTCCGAGCCGTTATAATCCGTATCCGGCATAAGCACGGCAAACTCATCCCCTCCGATACGGGCAAATATATCGATCGAGCGCACAGCCAGCTTCACCATCTCCGCCACCCTTTTCAGTAGCGCATCCCCCTCACTGTGGCCGAAGTTATCGTTGACGCCTTTGAAATTATCCAGGTCAAAGTACATAATCGTAAAGGGGCGTTTAAAGCGGCGCGCCTTTTTGATCTCGATACCGGCCACCTAGCGAAAGAACCTCCCGTTATATGCCTTGGTAAGATAATCGGTGTTGGCGTACTCTTCCTCCAGGACGAGCGTACGCTTGATGCGGCTAATGAAAAATACCAAAAGCAGAAAGAAAAGGAATGTGACCGCGGTGTTTATAAACGGTATGTGTAAACCTTCCCCGCTGCGGCAGACTACGAAATCATCGAAGGACCAAATCGCCGAAGAACATAGGGATATCCCCGCCCCTGCCATGGCCCCGGCAAACCAGGTAGCGATGAATATCGGCCCCAGGTATAACATGATAAAAGACAGGCCCTGCCAGCTGACATGATCCAGCAACCATATCAGCCCAAGCACCGCCAGGGAAAGGAGAATAACGAGTATCTTTTTTCTTTTATCCGGAAATCTCGCCATGGCCTAGAAACCGTACCAATAATTCACCAGGGGCCTGCCATCCTTGCTCTTATCGATGACCATGTTCTTAAGGCGGCTATACTCCAAGAAGCCCTCGCGGCCCAGCTCTTTTCCGAAACCGCTCTGTTTGAACCCGCCGTAAGGGAGTTCATTGAAGAACATGCCGTAAGTATTTATCCAGCAGATCCCGGCATTTATGCGCGCCCCGATGCTTTGAGCCTTTGATTTATCCGCCGACCATACACAGGCTGCCAGGCCATAATCGGTAAAGTTGGCTAACTCAACTGCTTCATTGACGCTTGAGAATTTGCTCACGCAGGCCACCGGCCCGAAGACCTCCTCCTGGAAGATATGCATTGCTGAAGTTGTCTCGGACAATACCGTAGGCTCGAAGAAAAAACCCTTTTTCAGGGCGGGGGCTTCCGGGATCCTGCCTCCAGAAACAACCCTGGCGCCTTCCCTCTTGGCCCTCTCTATAAAATCTAAAACTTTAAGGCGCTGATTATGCGAAATAAGCGGCCCCATCTGGGTTTCGAAATCATCTGCGGGGCCCAGCTTGATGCGCCGGGCCTTGGCCGCAAAGCTCTCCAGAAACCTATCGTAAATCCTGGCATCCACCAATATACGCGACATCGCCGTGCACATCTGCCCCTGGTTCAGGAATATGGAACAAAGCGAGCTGTTCACCGCCACCTCGATATCCGCGTCATCCATAACGATGGAGGCGGATTTCCCGCCAAGCTCCATGATCATCTTCTTGGCAAACCTTGTGCCGTAGGCGACGATCTTCCTGCCCACCTCGTTTGAACCGGTAAAGGACACCATATCAACATGCTTGTCGGCGCACAGAAGCTCACCCACCATATCTCCGGTAGCATTGACTACGCTAAATACCCCTTCAGGGATCCCGCTTTCAAGAATTATCTTTTCCAATTCCATAGCGGTTAGCGGAGTAAGGCCTGATGGTTTTAAAAGCACGGTATTGCCGGCGGCAAGCGCCTGCGCCGCTTTCCAGGAGGCAATAAGCAGAGGATAATTCCACGGGACGATCAGGACTACAACCCCGTGGGGCTGACGCAGGAGCCGGGCCTCTGCCTCCGCGGATATCCCCACTTCTTCATCCGCCAAAAGCCTTTCGAGGTTATTGCCGAAGTATTCAAAGGTCTTGGAGCTGGAAGGTATATCCATAAAAGTAGTCTCTTTTATGGGTTTGCCGGAGTTGCGCGTCTCTAAGGCAGCAAGCTCTGCTGCCTTATCCAGTATACCCTGGCTGATCTTTAAGATCACCTCTTTCCTTTGCGAAAGCGAAAACCCGCTCCACGGCCCTTTGTCAAAGGCCTTTCTGGCAGCAGAGAGCTTCTGCAGGATTCCTTTACCCTCCAGAAGATCAACCTCAGCGATCGTTTCTGCGTTCGAAGGGTTCGTTATCTTTTGTTTAAGGCTCATGTTTATGCGGTTTTGTGCGGCCGAATGATCACCTTGATGCAGTCTTTAGCCTCGGCGACTAATTTGAACCCCAGTCCTGTCTGAGCAAGCGGCAGTCTATGGGTAATAAGATCTTCTACCGCAACTTTTTTGCCGGATAAAAGGTCGATAGCGGTCTGTAGATCAAGGGGTGCTGCGCCGTAAGAATGGATTATTTTTATGCTCTGGCGCCAGAAATCATTTACCGGCACGGGCAGGGTCACTTCGGGTTCGGTTGCGGCAAAACAAAGTATGGTGCCGGCCTTATCTACGCACTGCAGCCCCTGCAGAAACGCAGGATACGCGCCCGTGCAGATGATCACCAGGTCTGCGCCCCGTCCGTCATTTAGCTCCCGCAATATTTCCAGCACGTCTTCCTGGGCGTTGATTACCGCATCAGCCCCCAGGTTTTTGGCGGTTTTCAACCTAAAGTCGCTGATATCGGTAGCCAAAATCCTTGCGGCGCCGTTAATCTTGGCAGTCAATAAATGCAGGAGCCCGGAGATCCCCGCTCCCAGTATCAATACTGTCTGGCCGGTCTTAAGCTCTGCGAGCCTCTGGCCGCGTATGACGCAACCCAACGGCTCGATGAAAGTAGCTTCGTCAAAAGATACCTCTTCGGGTAATATAAATGTCCCACGGTCAACGTTAAGCGCCGGCACACGCAGGTATTCTGCGAATCCGCCGGGATAGAAGTTGGTAGTATGCAGGGTTGAGCAGACGGTGTGATTGCCGCTGAGGCAATAACGGCAGCGGTTGCAGGGTACATGATGGGAGACAAAAACGCGCTCACCTACTTTATGGCCGCTCACCTCGCTGCCTACTTCCGCGATCTCGCCGGATATCTCATGCCCCAGGACCAGCGGCGCTTTTTTCAGCCTGTACCACTCCAGGACATCGCTGCCGCAGATACCGCTGGAGACGACCTTTACCAGGAGCTCGTCAGGGCCGATCTCGGGCTTGGGCATCTCCTGGATGCGCACATCCCGGTTGTTGTAGTACATTGCTACTTTCATGGAATTTAGCTCTTTTTTGCTTCAGCGAATATACCCAGCGCCTGCTTCACCGATGCTTTTTCGTGCACTATCGCCCTTAAGGCTTTGGCAACTGCCGCCGGATGCGGGCTCTGCCAGACATTCCTGCCCAGGTTTATACCTATCGCCCCTTTTTGCATCCCGTCATGGACGAACTCAAACACTTCTTTTTCGCTCTCGCACTTCGGCCCGCCGGCAACAACTACCGGCACCGGACACCCCGCTACCACTTTGTCAAAATCCTTTTCGCACCAGTAGGTCTTGACGACCTTGGCGCCAAGCTCGGCGCAGATGCGGCAGGCAAGGGCAAGGTAACGGGCTTCGCGCTTCTCCATCTCTTTTCCTACTGCCGTTACAGCCATGACCGGTATGCCGTAACCTTCGCATTCATTTACCAGGCCCGCCAGGTTCTGCAGGGTTTGTTTTTCGTAATCGCTGCCCACAAATACCGATACGCCTACGGCACTGGCATTAAGCCGCACGATCTCTTCGATAGAGGTAGTGATCACTTCGTTGGCCAAGTCTTTTCCGGCCATGCTTGTCCCTCCGGAAACGCGCAGGATTATCGGCTTTTCAATTGCAGTATCCACGCATGAGCGCAATACCCCGCGGCTGACAAACAGCCCGTCACAATACTTAAGCAAAGGCTTGATAGTCTCCCCTGGCTTCTCCAGGCAGCGGGTCGGCCCCTGAAAGTAGCCGTGGTCTATCGGCATAAAAAAACACTTGCCGTCGGGAATAAGCCTCTGCAGCCGGTTCTTCATACCCCAATCCATTATCGCACCTCCGTAATTTTAAAGGCTGATCTTTACTTTTCTAAATAGCTCAAAGAGCCTGCTAAAAGGCACATACCAGCGCGAAAGCTTGCCCAGCTCTCCTTTAAGCTTCATCTTGCCCTGAGTCACCGCGACAAACGAATCGAGCTTTCCCAAAAACACCTGCTGCCAGACTTCCGCCGGCGCCGAGATGACGAACGGCGCCTGCGCGTCGTTCTCTAACTTCACTATTCTACCTTTTTCAAAGCTGAACTTAAAGGTTTTATCCGTGCCGTCCAGGCATATCGCCAGCTCTACGGTGAGGTCCATCTCTTTACCCTTTTGTGAGATAAACTCATCTCTATTGACCAAATCGACGATTGCCTGGATGTGTTGGTGGCTGAACATCGGATATGCCGCATCCTGCGCAAAATCTTCTTTTAACTCTTTATCAAGTTCATCCAGGATATTTTTTTTGAACAGACGAGCCAGCCCCGCGCTCCTTACCGCCTCCTCCAACATCTCAACCAGATTAAGCGCGCTATGGAAGTTTTCTGCAATGCTTAAAACCCCGTGGTTCTTAAGCATCACGATATTGCTGGACTTCAATGCTTCGACTACCTCTTCGGGCCTGGTCACCGCCGGCGTTTCTTGAATGACTACCGGCACGCTCGACAGATACAGCTTGCCTTCAAAGGTAAGCATTTTGATATCGGAGCATACCGCAAAATATCCGTTAGTCAGGGCCGGATGGCAGTGCACTACGGCCTTGCCGGGGAAGTTCTTATGGATAAGCTGATGCAGCGGGAACTCCGAAGTAACGCGCTTTTTTGCGTCTTTGGTGGCTGAAATAAAATTTACCTTCAAGACGTCTCCGGGAGCAAGCCTCCCCAGCATCGAACCCGTAGAGGTGATCAAAATATGCTCGTCATCAAGACGCACGCTTAGGTTGCCCGAGCTTGCCGCTACAAGGCGCATTTTATAAATTTCTCTGCCTGTCACGATAAGCTCTTTCCTTAATTTCCTTTCTCTGCTTGAAAACATCATTCTCCCTTCCTATAAATAGATATGCATGGTAATAAGTTCGCGCGGCGTAACGTCAAAGGCCGGATAATACGCCTTTGCCCCTTTTGGCGCAAAGGCCATCCCCTTATACTCCAGCACTTCTTTATCCGGGCGCACTTCAATGACGATATCGCGCCCGCTCTCCGCCTTTGATGCCGGAGGGCATATCACATAAAAAGGTATATGAAAATGCCTGGCAAGCAGGGCTATCTGGTAGGTGCCGATCTTATTGGCGATATCGCCGTTTCTGGCCAGGTGGTCCGCACCCACGATAACTTTCTTTATCTTGGCCTCGTGCATCACCTGGGCTACCATATTGTCGCAGATCACCGTCACGTCAAAGCCCGCGCGCTGCAACTCCCAGGCGGTGAGGCGCGACCCCTGCAGATAGGGGCGGGTCTCGGTGACAAAGAAGCTTATGGACTTTCCCTGCTGGCGCGCCAACTCTCCTATTAGCGGCATCAGTCCGCTGATATTGCAGTGAGTAAGCACCGCATCTTTATTATCGAGCATCTGGGCGGCTTTCCTGGCCTGCTCCAGGCGCCTGGCCTTCAGGCCTTCAAGAAAACCCTGGATGCTTTTCTCTAAAGGCGCCTCGCCCGCTGCCCAGCCCAACACCATATCTGTCAGGACTTTAAAAGGCAGCGTCGGACGGCTGGAATTTATCTGGGAAGCGAGCTTCTCTAACGTAGAAATAAGATTCTTCTTGCCTTTATTTTTCCTGGCTACCAATAGGAAGATATACATCACCAAAAGCACCTGGCCCACTGCCCGGGTCTTCATCTCTTTTATGGCCTTTATGGCCTGCTTATGATCCCGGGCCTTGATATAGACAAGCTTCTTTGGCAGCTGCGTTTCATCCAGGATATGGATGACGCTGCCTTCCAATTTTATCGGCCAGAATAAAGGTGAATAGTTCATCTTTTATTCCTGTTCCGTATTGCATCATGTGTTTTGCGTCGTGCGTAAAACTTAAAGGCTTTAAGATTTTACACAATACGCACAACACAATACGCGATACAAACGAATGTTACTTTCCTTCCAGCTTCTTAACTGCCTCCAGCGCTATCGTGATCAGGTTCGACTCCGCCATATAATAGAGCGGGTTCATGAAGCCCATCTCTGCGGTGATCACGTTATCGCTTACCGCCAAAATCGAGCCAGCCTTGATGTTGTAAGTCTGGGCTATGGTTATCAGCGTCGATGATACCATATCTACTGCTATCGCGCCTTCTTTGCGCTTGGCCTCGACTAACTCCCTGGTTTCGCGCAAAAGCGCATCGGTGGTCCAGGTTGTGCCGCGGTGAACATTGACGCCCATACCCTTAGCTACTTCAAATAAAGTATCGGCGATTTTTCTATCGGCTTTAGTCTCGAATTTAGAATCCACATAATAAGGGGTCACCCCGTCTCCGCGCAGCACCTTATCCACCACGATCAGGTCTCCGACCTTGATATTCTCATCGAGGGCCCCGCAGGTGCCGATACGGATAATATTGGGGATTTGGGCGTTACACATTACTTCGGTAGTTATGGAGGTATCGGTAGAGAACCTTCCTCCATTTATAGCGCTGACCTTTATCCCGCCAAGCGTTCCGGTATACATGGAATATTCCATAAAAGAGAAGTTCTTCACCGGATTCTCGATCTTCTTCAGTAAGACCTCAAGCCTGTCCCGCGGCCCGGGCACGATCGCGTATTTTCCCACATCCTGCGGCCGCAATTGCACCATCGCCGTCAGGTCCTTGCCTGTCAGATGCACATCTTTCTTCATTTCCATTTTGTCGCTCCGTTATTATGCGTTAGTGAGTAAGCGCACCGTCGATTATTTCTTGGAATGCTCTTCTTTGATCGAATCTATAATTTCCATCGCCCGCGCGGGATTACGTAAGCTCCTGGTACCCGGCTCTTCTCCTTCAAAATTCCATCCCTCCGGCGACACCTCTATCGCATAGCGCCTGCCTTTTACCCACAAGGATAATTTGCCGCGGTAAACAACCGACCCGGCTGGCGGCTTTTTATCGGCAATAAAATTTCCGATCAACTCGGAGAAATATTTAGAATCCGGTTTAATAATAATATCGCTATCCCGCGGCAGGTAAATGGCGATTTTGGCTGCGCGCATAAAATCTTCCACCGGGCATACCCTGGATTTTATTGTCCTGGGTATCAGCTTATAAGCGAATACAAGCGCGCCCACGGCTAATGCGAGCATCAGCCCGACGCCCCCGTAGAACATTATCTGGCTTCCTAACACATTATATCCGGAAGTAGCCTGCCCCATAGCCCCCCTTGGGCATTACCCCATTGGCCAATTCTTTTGCCAGTTTGCCTATCATTAATCGTTGCCGTAACTAGAAACTTCAGTTATTTATCTTATGGCGTAATCCATACAAAATAAATCTATTTTACTTTTTACCTACAAATCTTTCTGCTATTGAATGGAGGCTATCTCCTAAGAACCCTCCTATTAAACCAATTAACATGGAAAACAAATAGTATTTATCTCCCGGGCTAGCTAAATTATTATTAAAGTACAAAGGAAGCGTGTATGCTAAGGTCGATATAACTATTAACACAAATCCACAATATCCTAAATGTTGCGTATACCAATTTCCATATTGGTGATTTCGAGTATTGATTAAACCGGCCCCCAAGCCGATGGCTGACCAACCTATACACCAAACATAGACTTCCTGGTTACTGGGTATTTTCCCAATCAACTTAATTAACCAGCCAATTAACTTTATAATATTTTCGGACACAAGAGGCACTTTTATGATTAATAAAGCTCCCGCGAACAAATATAACAAACCAGCTAAACTCCTTTTAACCTCAGCCTCCGCCTTAATCCAATCATCTTCCTGTTGTGACTTTTTTTGACGCTGAGCATAATATCGCACGGCTATTTTATTAACAAAAGGTTTCATTATTTTGTTGAGCGTATTGCAAAGGCACATAAGCACCTCCTGAAAGCAATTTACTTTTAAATGAATCTGCCAAGCTTCTCGCTCAGGTCGCTTTTACACCGCCTTTGGCGGTGCCGGCAAAGGTCTTTCGCGTTTTCGGCGGCTGCTGAACTCGCGGCTTTTGTTCTAACAAAAGCCGCTCAAACAGCATCGCCGCGCCGGTTTTGTCGCTGGCGCTCCACCGGCGTTCCCGAAATCGCTCAAGCTGCTTTGCCTAAAAGCTCCATTCGCTCGAAGCTTGTCAGATTCATTATTTCAAAGATTTAACAGCTGGGCTAAATTGTCACCCAGGATATTAGCTTTATCTTTATCCGGGATTGCAAGCTCGCGCACCGCCTGCATCCCAGCCGAAGCATCCTTTTTAGCCGGCCAATCGCTGCCCCAGAGGATATGCGACGCGCCCAAAAGATTGAGCGCTGCCTCAAAGTTGGTCTTGATCGTATCTCCGCTGGTATCCACGTAGATATTCTTTAGAAGCTCCGTAGGCTTGGCCTTCAGGTCTTTGACGAAGTTTATCCCCCGCAGCATCGAATAAGTAGTATCAAAGCGGTGCGCTAAATGCGGCGCAACCCCGCCAAAGTATGCAAAGATGAACTTCAGGTCCGGATACTCACGCAGTATATCCGACATCAGGAGCTTACCGATGCAAATGGTGGTATCAAAAACATACTCTACTACCGGCGTAAGCAGCGGGTCTTTTACCTTTTCAAAGCCAATTGGGTTGACGATCTGCGAGTGCACGAATATCGGCACCATCTTTGCCTGCGCCTCTTTATAAAGGGAATGGAACATCGCGTCATCCAGATATATCCCATCGTAGCTTGATGCCAAAGAAACCATCTTGAATCCAAGAGAATCCTGAGCACGCTTTAGCTCCTCAACCATCTCTTTGGATTTGCCCACCGGCAGGACCGCTGCGCCTATGAACTTGCTGCCGAATTTTTTTAGTATCTGGCCGATGTTGTCGTTGAATATCCGCGCCACTTCAGCCGGCCCGCCAAGCTTTAGATGCGCATCGGAAGTAGGATAACTTAGCACTGCCCGCGAGATCCCTGAGGCCTGCATGAACTTCATGTGCGCCTCAAGATCTGACCAGCCCTTATGGTAAAAATGGGCGCTTTTGATTATCTCTTCCGGCAGCCAGTGGCTGTGCGCGTCAATGATCATTTGTGCTCTTGTCTCTCTTCCATTATCCTCTGGACCATCTCTTCTTCATAAAGGTTCTTTACCCCATCCAAAAACTTCTTGCCGAACATTTTCTTGATGATGCTTTCAATGGCGTTAAGCTTGGCATCCAGGAAGATGAATTCGGGATTGGTCTTTTTTCCCTTGTGCTTTAGCTTAAAGCAGGCCTCTTCCTTTTCGGCTATGTATTTACGCAAATCCTCTACGAGCTTCTCCAGGTCTTTCTTTTCACTGGGAAGATAGGTATCTTTAAAGGCCGCCTCGATCTCCTTTAAGAGCTCCTCGTCGATATCCAGCTGGGTGAATTTACGCTCGTACTTATCGAATTCCTCCTTGGTGGTCTTATACAGCCAGATAAGGTACCGTTTCTTTAAATTTATCTCATCTAATTTATCCATATTATTCTCCTGTCAATCAGCTCTACTTATCCGGATGCTTCTGCTTATACGGTATTACCGGAGCGGTCCACGGAGTCTGCTGATTGATAACCGCGATCTCCAATGGGCAGACGTTTGCCGGCACGGTGAGGGCGAACTTTAGCGCATTCTCGATCGCCTCGGTAGTCATCAGCCTTGAGCTATCCTGGGTGACCTCCTGCAGTTTTCCGGTCAGATCCGTATCCGTGACCCCGGGCAATATAGAAGTGACCTTGATCCCGTGGTCGCGCAGCTCCCAGAACAGGCCTTTTGAGAAGGCGCGCAAGCCTACTTTTAGAGAGCTATAGACTATGAAGCTGCGCGGAACAGGGTCACACAAGGTAGAGCCGGAAACCATGTTGATGATCGCGCCGGATTTGCGCTCGATCATCTCGTTAATCACCAGCCTGATCAGGCGCACATACCCCAAATAATTTGTATGCGCCAGCTTCTCGAAATCTTCAAGCGGCTGCTTTTCGAAAGGATGCTGGCTGGAAACACCGGCGTTATTGATTAAAATATCGATCCGGCCAAAGGCATCCTTGGCCTTCTGCACTAAATTCTCCAGATCACCGAGTTTCGTCACATCGCAGGCGACGGGGATAACCTTTACTTTATATTGCCCGGCTATCTCATCCGCTGCTTCTTTTAGCGGCCCCTCCTGCCTGGCAGCAATAACCAGGTTTATCCCGAGGCCTGCAGCTGTGGAAGCCAGGGCCTTGCCGATGCCGCGGCTGGCGCCGGTAACGATGGCGACTTTTCCTTTTAAATCATTAGACATACGTCCTCCTATTAAAAGCTCTTTGGAATGATTAAAGAAATTCTGAAATTGATTACGGTGATTAGGCCTTCAAAAACTTGATCACTGCAATCATTCCCCCGATCACTGAAATCATATAGAATTATTCACCAATAACTTGCGGCTAAAAGCCAACAAGATCAAAAGACAGGCGCCGAATGCCCCGTATCCGATAACGAAGCTTTTCTGCATCAACACCCCGGCCAAAGCCACCCCTGCGCCACCTGCGACAAAACGCACGCTCGAATTAAGGCTGGCTGCTTCGTTTAAAAACTTATCCGGCAGGTCCGTCAGTATCGTGGACATCCCCGCGTGATTCAACGTCCATCCTAATCCCCAGGCGACCATCAGCACCGCCAGCATCAAAAACGGAAGCCTTGCCTGCAGCGTAAATATGCTTACTATCATAAATGCGATCCCCAGGTTGATCGTGCGCACCCTACCGAACGAATCGGCAAAATGGCCTCCCAGGACTTCGCCGAAGATGCCGCTCAGGCTCGTCAGGGTTATCAGGCTGCTGATAACAAACTGGCTAAAGCCGTATTTAGTTGAAAAATACACCCCCAGCCACTGCTGCGCTCCGTGATAAAGCAGGCTTATAATGAATATATAGGTAAATAGATACAGTATCTTTTTGTTCCTGAAGCTATCCAGATAGCTTATTTTTAAAAGAGCGGCATTGGGCTTAAAGCTCGGAAGAAAAATGATCATCGGGATACAAAGTATTAGCCCGCTGATCGCCGGTATCAGGTAAATATAGCGCCAGTGGATGAGCCCGCTTAATATAAGCCCGGCTAAGGATGCCACAAAGGTGATGGCAAAGAAGTTGCCCACGTATTTGCCGCGCTTGCCGGCCTCTACATGCCTGGCAATAAGGATAATCCCCAGGGGGATGACTGAAGCCCCGAACGCTCCCATTAGGAACCTGCCCAGAAACAGGGCGTATACCCGGGTTGAAAGCGTAGCCAGAAGGTTGGCCAGCGAGAAGAAAAGCATGCAGAAGAGCTCAACCTTCTTGGCATCGATCCTTCTTACCAGCGGCCCGTATAAAAGAGCGGCTGCCCCGTACGGGAGCATATAAAGCCAGATGACCTTGCCTGCCAGAAACTGCGATACGCCGAAATCCGCGGCGATCGAAGGCACTAAAGCCGCGGTTGCCGCGACATTAAAGGAAAGGATCGCCCCTTCCAGGCTTAGTATTAAAAACGTAAGGTTACTCAACTCTTATTGCCGGCTGCTTTCTCGATCACCGACTTGAATATCAACAGGTTGTCTTTTGAGTGCTTATTGATGAACCCTTCGACCTGCTCGTCGTTAAATTTGGCCTTATCATCCATCTCAAAATGCTGTATCCAGGTCATCTCGGTGCCTTCGGGCCTGGGGGTATAGAGCCAGATGATCTTCATGAATTTAAAGGGGAACTTCGGCTCCTCCCTTTCGGCGTAGGCAAAGTATTTATCTTTGAACAATAGCCGCCAGGACTGCCAGGATTTATCCTCGTCATCGGTGAGCTTAAAGGTGATTTTATTGTTCTCTTTTTTCACTACTTCGGCTTTTTTATACTCGCTGCCGAAGAGCTCGGTCCAGCGCGGGATATCGTTGGAGATATCGAATACTTTATCGTAGGGGGCGTTAATGACTATTGAATTGCAGGTGTGGCCCATTCTTTCCTTTCCGCAGAAGGCTAAACACCGGCCTATCCTATAAGGCCGCGTGCCTTACGCTATCGCTACGACTCTGGCCCAGGCAGCTCCTGTGCCCTTGATCTTTACCGGGAAACAGTTAATCTTAAAGCCGAAAGCCCGGGGCAGCTTATCTAAATTTGCCAGGCGCTCGATATGTATGAACTCCCTCTTCCTGCCGTAAAAATGCGAAGGATACAGGGGGTTTTTCTTCTTATCTTTAAGAAAATCCGAGAGCATATATTTATAAGGCCGGTCAATGCCCATGGTGTCGGTGCCAAAGATCTTTATCCCCTGATCAAGCAAAAAGTCAATAGCCGAAATATCCACGCCCGGGTAATCCGAAAAGTACTTCGGGCCGCCGTAAAGCTTATCCGCGCCGGTCTGAAGAAGCACAATATCGCATTCTTTTAATCTGTAACTTATCTTTGCCAGCGCCTCTTTAAGGTCAGCGCCAGTTATGACGTCATTGGGTTTTTTGTGCCGAAGGTCAAGGCACACTCCGTCCGAGTAGCACCATTCCAGTGGTATTTCTTCGGCGGTCTTGGAAGGCCGGCCCTCGGATCTTGAGCCGTAATGAAAGGAGTAATCAAGGTGGGTTCCGATATGCACCGGAGAGTGCACTACTTCCAGGGACAGAAACTCCTCATCCGGGAGATCTTCTTTCTTAAGGATGCGTTTTCCCAAGAGGTATTTGATGCGGCCGGCCAGGGTTTTACCCATGATAACGCGGTTAAACTTCTCTATGCCGTCCTTATGGCAGATGCGTTCGATTGCCACATGGTGGACCTCAAAGGCTTTTTCATCTATCGGGAGACTTAAGTCAATGATCTGCACGGCGCACCCGCTTATTTATTGGCGTTGAGCTTGGAGTTGAGCACCTGTTCGATCTCGTTGATCGTCGAGCTCTTGGTCACCTCTTTGGGGCTGATCTTGGTGCCGAAGGCCTTCTCCAGGGCGATGACCGTCTCAACCATTTCGGTGGAATCCACCCCGATAGAATCCACCAAAGAAACATCATCCTTTAGCTCATCGGGCTTCACCTTCAAAAGCTTGACCAATACTTCCTTGATCTTTTCCTTGTTTGCCATGCTCCTCCTCCATCTGGACCTGGGGACGGTTCTGGGACCTGTCCCCAGAACCGTCCCCAAATTATTATATGTGGACCTCGCCTTTAGTCGCCCCTGCTTCCCACTTGTTGATACCGTTCATTACGTCCTGGAAACAGAGCTTGGCCAGTTGGTCAAAATTACTCTCCATGATCCGGTTTATCCTGCCGGGCTTGGAAAAGAATTCGCGCATGCACCAGGAGCCCAGGCGCCCCAGGTCTTCAATGCTTAAGTGGTCGGTGGGGATGACCGGATGCAGGAAATCCCACTGGCTGAAATCAACCTTATTTATATCTACCCAATTCTTCTTCAAGGCGATCCTCCACATCGGAGAGTTCGGGGCAGGAGTAACGTAACCCACCCAGAGGATGTCCGGGTCAACCATATCCGTAAACTCAAAACGCTGCTTGATGATCGCTTCGGTGTCATAATCAAAGCCCATCATGATGTCGGCGACAATGGCGATGTCGTTCTTGCGCAGTATCTCGATGGTCTTCTTTATCTGCTCGATGGTAATGCCCTTGGCGATCTTCTTGAGCTCCGACTGGGTAGTGACTTCGATACCGAAAACCCCCATGAACATGCCGGTCTCTTTCATTAAAGGCAGTATCGACTCGCAGTTGACCCAGTCAATGGCCCGGCCTAAAGATACCCATTTGATGGGAATACCCCTGGCCTTCTTCATCTCGCAGAACTTCTTGACGCGCTCGGGGTCAACGTTAAAATTATCATCCTGAATGACTACGACTTTGACCCCGTATTTTTTATGCAATAACTCCAGCTCCTCGATCACGCGCTCGGGTGATTTTGCCCTCCACTTCAGGAAATCCGAAGGGAAACGCGGGTCAAACTGGTCCCATTCATAACAGAAGGTGCAGGCCGAAGGGCACCCGCGCGAAGTGACCATATCCACGAACGGCTTCCAATAAGTATGCCCAACATATTTATCCATCGGGAACAGGTCGTAAGCGGGAAGCGGCAGCTTATCCAGGTCTTCCATGAGCGGTTTATGCGGCCCCATGACGATTTCGCCGTCAATGCGGCTGGTTACCCCTGCCACGTCCTTAAGCGGTTTTTTCTTATCGATCGCCTCGATGAGGTCGGCGAACGACTCCTCTTCCCCCATTACCACGAAGTCGATCTCGGGGTTATTTTCCAGCGTATGCACAGGCATGGCAGAATACCAAAGCCCTCCCATCACGATCTTGGTTTTAGGAAGGAGCTTTTTGACCCTTTGGGCAGCTTCCCTGAAGTGGCGCAGCACCCCGTATCCGCCATAGCCGTGTATCTGCTCACCCAGCACCACGATATCGGGATTTTTCTCCTTTACCTGCTGGATAAGCTCATCCATAGGGGTCTCATGGGCTTTTCCGTCGATCACCGAGACATCCTCATAGCCGCGCTCCCTGATATATGCGGCCCAATGGGCATAAAGCTGATTTGGGGAACGGTGTACACCGTGAGTCGCCCAGGCGCCTACCTTGGGCATTACAAATAGAATTTTCATTATTCCTCCTTTAGAATTCAAAATGAAAATCTTTATTGCGTACGGCGTATTGCGTTATGCGTATCGCGTAAAACCTTAACCCCCTGTTTAATTTAATTTTTTAAAGCCTTAAGATTTTACGCGCAACGCACGACGCACGACGCGCTACGCAATACGAATCTATGATTTTTCAATTACCAGTGCTGAATTTATCCCCCCGCGGCCGCGGGAGATGATCAGGGCCTTCCTGACTTTTTGCTCCCTTGCGACCTTTACGACATAATCAAGCGAGTTTTCCGCCGGCTCCTCCAGGTTTATCGTAGGAGGGATCAACCCAAACTCCATGGCCTGTATGGCAATGATCATATCCAGCGCTCCCGACGCGCCCAGGAGATTGCCGAACATCGACTTTGGGCAGCTTGCGGGAATGCTGTTTAATTTATCGCCGAACACTATCTTTAAAGCCTGGATCTCGGAGTTATCCCAGATATCCACTGCCAGGCCGTCCAGGCTTATGTAATTTATCTCATCGATATTGGACCTGGCATCCTTGAGCGCCGTCTTGATCGCCAAAGCCAGCTGTTTGCCGTCATCGCTTGGATTGATGCGGTCCTCTCCGTCGCAAGTCGTGCCGTAGCCCGAAATGAACGCCAGGGGGCGTGCGCCTCTGGCCTGAGCGCGCTTCAAGCTCTCCATCACCACTACTCCCGCCCCCTCCCCTATAACAAACCCGTCGCGTCTCTTATCAAAGGGGCGATACGCGCCCTGAGGGTCAGCGTTATTCTTGGAAAGCGCCCCATAGGTATTGCAGCAGAGAAGGGCGTATGGCGTAACCGGCGCCTCCATGCCTCCGGCAAGGATCATGTTCAATTTATCTTTGGCCAATACCTTGCGCGCATAACCTATGGCCATAAGGGAGCTGGCCCGGTCAGCTACCACCGTCTTGCTAAAGCCCTTTATCCCGTAATAGATGGAGACCTGCCCCTGGGGAGCGGCCGGGAACCACGCCGAGGCCATATAAGGAGAGACCCCTTCGCGGCCCTCGATGTACATATCGCGCAGCTCTGTCTCCGCATAAAGCCAACCGCCTATGGCATTACCCAGGAATATCCCCAGCAGGTTCGGGTCTTCTTTTTTTATGTCTATTCCGGCGTCCTGCAGTCCCAGCTCTGAAGCGATAAGCGCCATATGCGAAAAGGCGTCAATCTTCTTAAGCAACCTCTCGGAGACGTGGGTGTATTTTTCCAGGTCGTCGATCTGGCCGGCGATATGCGAAGGGTACCTGGAGGCGTCAAAACGGGTAATCTTCTTTACAAAGGAGCGGCCGCTCTTGATATTTGCCCAGAGCTGGCGCTTGCCTATGCCGGAAGGGCTGACTACTCCGATACCTGTAACTGCTATCTTATCCATTGTAGCGCCTCATGACTAACGATGAATGTACGCCGGAGAAGCCGCTGCTGGTCTTCAGTATAATATCAACCTTTTTTCTACGGGCGGTATTGGGCACGTAATCGAGATCGCAGAGCGCATCCTTTTCTTCCTGGTTGATCGTCGGGGGAATAATACCCCTTTCATATATCATCATGCAGACTACCAGTTCCACGGCATTGGCCGCAGCCAGGGGGTGGCCGATCATGGACTTAAGCGAGCTGATGGGCATTTTATAGGCGTAATCGCCGAAGACCATCTTGTAGGCGCTGGTCTCGAAGATATCGTTCATGCGCGTGGATGAGCCGTGGGCGTTGATGTAATCGATCTCGGAGATCTTTACCCCCGCATCCTGAAGCGCCAGGTTTATGCAGTTGGCCATGGCTGTCCCGTCTGCCGGCAGGTCAGTCATATGAAAGGCATTACAGCTGGTGCCAAAACCCAACACCTCGGCATAGATCCTGGCGTTACGCTTTAGGGCATGGCCCAGCTCCTCCATCACCAGGATCCCGGCGCCTTCAGAGAGAACAAAACCATCGCGCTTCTTATCAAACGGGCGGCTGGCCTTTTCAGGTTCGTCGTTCCTTGCGGATAGAACGTTTACCACATCAAAGGCGCCGAAAGTGATCGGCGTGATCGGTGCCTCTGCCGCTCCGCATAGCATGATATCAGCCTCGCCGTCCTGTATCGTCTCCAGCCCAAACCCCAGGGAGTCAGTGCCGGCGGTGCAGCCGGTAGAAAGGGTATTGCATATCCCCTTAAAGCCATGCCTGGAGCTAAGCTCGATTGAGGGCGTATTGAACATCGCTGCGTCATACAGGTCCGGGCGCACTTTCGAGGGGTCTATAGGTTTCTTACCGTCTTCGGTAACAAGCGCGAACTCCTCCTCCATATACTTAGTGCCGCAGATTGCGTTGGCAAGGCTAACCCCTATGCGGCAGGGGTCCTCCCGGGAGAGGCCAAGGCCGCTGTCTTCTAAGGCCATATCTCCGGCCACTACCCCGAACTGGACATACCGGTCCATGCGCATGGCTTCTTCGTGGGTAAGCCCGAGCTTAAAAGGGTCAAAATCCCTGGCCTCCGCGGCGATCTTGGTGTTGAAGATGGATACGTCGAACTCATCGTCCACTCGCTTTACCCCGGACTTGCCGGCGATCATTGCCGCATAGCAGTTTTCTTTTCCGATCCCGTTGGGAGAAACCACTCCTACCCCCGTAATCACTACTCTTCTTTTTTTCATTGGCGGTTATTCCTTGTTGGATTTATTTTCTCCGACCCTTGTCACTTTAAATATGATATTTCCTCCGTCCGGACAAGTCACCGTATCGATGGAGTCGGGATCTTTCATAAAGAAGAACTTCGCTCCGAAGTTCAGGGCAAAGAGCGCCGGAAAAGCGGTATGAAAGGCTGCTCCGCAGAACCCGGGGATACACTTTAACCCCTGGGTCTCCCACTTATCTCCCACCTTATAGCCGAAAGCGCACTTGCCCTTGGCCTTAACCACTTCAATAACCATCTTCTTGGGGTTCGGGCCTTTGTGGTCGGGGTCTCTGGGCATGCTTTCAACCTTGCCGTTCTTATCCAGGATCTCGGCCTTGAATTCAAGCTTTCCGCCGTCGGGACAGGTGACCTTCAAGGAACGCTGGTTGTCCATAAAGGGAAACTTGGCGCCGAAGCTTAACGCGTAGATAACCGGGAAAAGCGCGTGCGCCAGACCCAGGCAGAAATGTTTCGGCGGATGGGTAAAATCCTCCAGGATCAGCTCATCGCCGATCCTGTAACCGTGGTAGCAGTCTCCGAATACGCCGGTTACCGTGAGCTTTAATTTCGGGAATGGGGTGTTGACTTCGCTCATCTTAATCGATTAAACCGATGACTTCCGCCATTAATGCGTCTTTACTTAAAAACCTCTGGGTCTTCTCGACCTGGTGCACCAGGTCTACCAGCCGCTGATTAAGCGGCGCCGGATAGTTTATCTTTTCTGCCAAAACGCAAAACTCTCCGTTAAGATAATCGATCTCCGAAGCCCTGCCTCTTTTTATGCTCTGCAGGACCGAGCCGTATACCGGGTCTTTGCTAAGCTTTGTCATGATCCCGGAGAATATCCTGGCTGCTTCCTGCGCGGGCAGGGAAATAAGCCGGGTCACATTCTCTATGGGGAAACCCGGCAGGGACACAAGCTCCACTCCGGCTCTGGAGATCACCTCAAACCCTTCTTTCCAGATAGCGATACTGACCCTGCTTATATCCAGGTCGGAAAAAACCTCCTGCATGCTCTTGCCCAGGATCGCCGGAAGGCAGTTATTGGCGTTGACAAATATTTTCAAATACTTCATGCCCTTGATGTTCTCGGAGATGCTTACCTGAAATGCCTGGTTAAAGACCAAGCTTGTGTTGATGATGTTTTCGTTAGGGCTGGGCCCGAACATGTTCCCCAGTATCCATGGGCCGTCGAAGTTATGCACGATTATGCCGCTCTCAACATAAGTTGAGCCGAACATGACGATGGTGGAGATTATATTTTCCTTGGGTACAAAACGGCTGACTATTTCGTCTGCCCGGATGCCGTTCTGAACAGTGACAACCAGCGATTTATCGATAAAACCCCGGCAGTCGCGCATCGCCTGTTCGATATCCTGGGTTTTGGTAGCCAGGACCAGGATATCGGGCCGGTAGACCAGGGTATCATAGGACTTTACTGCAATCTTGCTTTCTCCCCTTATGCCGGAGATCTTAAGGCCGTGCTCCCTTATGATATTGACCGCTTCGCTTCGGCCGACAAGGGCAATATCCTCACCCTTGTTTGCCAGATAAGCCGCAACTAATCCTCCGATAGCGCCCGCACCGATGACCGCGATCTTCACTTATGTCTTCCGTTTTTAGGGAAACCGTATTTCTTATAATCGAATCCAGTCTGGTCAAGAAGCCTGACCATCATGCTATAAAATGGCGATGGCACATCGGAGAAGAAGGCGCCTATCACGTCCTCCTCTCCCACGCACTGCGACTGCCTTGCCCGTGCGTTCTCTTCTGCCCGCTTGGTCACCGCCTCTTGCGTAATGTGCCGGTGAAAAACAGGGATCTTTGCCGTTAAGGCCTTAAAGCGCTCCCTTACTTCTGCCTCCCATTCCATAAGCTTACCTCAAATATAGTAAAATTTTACTATTTAAATTTTTTTATATTTTAAAATTAAATAACGGGCTTGTCAAGAGAAAAATCAAGTTTAAGGTTTATAGAGATAACTACTGTCCTGGCAATGGCTTTTGTCCCTACGGCAGCCTATAGGCGGCAGGAAGGGTGGCGCGCAAGAATTAGAATTGGCGGGTTGAGGGGCTGTATTCGATAGAACCCTTGGGCTTCATCCCGCTTACCAGCATATTTACAAAAACAGCGATGATGAGGATCGCCGAAAATACAAAAACGTAGGCCAGGATGTCTTTGCGCTGCGCCCTGGGGAAACGGGACACCTTCTTGTATTTTTTGACGATCTGGCCGTTCTTCTCCACCTCTCCCAGATACACCATTTTATAGAGGATCTTTTCCCTTAGAGTCCTTCTTCCCATAATCGGCATCAGGTCATCTCTTCTACCGGAACAAGAAATGCCTTTACCCCCTCCTTCCCCAGTTTTTTGCGAAGGCCGCTCACCTGCGCCAGCGCCTTCCTTGCCTCATCAGGTCCGCATACGGCAATAAGCATATTATTGCGACCCGGCCAGATGTCGTTGCCCATATGCATGCCGGAAGACTCTCCTCTACCGTATACCCCTATGAATTGAGTATAGTTTCTTATCCCTGCCTCATCCAGCAGCTCCATGACCTCCGGCTCTATGGCTTCATTATAAACGACCAAAAGCATCTTGTGCATTTATTTTTCCTTTACGTTTTGCTTATTTCTGCCCTTATGGAACACCGCGTACATGGTCGGCACGAAAAGCAGGGTGATCAGCGTCGATATGGCCAGGCCGCCGAACATGGTAATGCCCAGCGGCTGCCAGGTCTCCGAGCCCTCCCCCCGCGAGAACGCCAGCGGCAGGAGCCCTGCCATGGTAGTAATGGCGGTCATCATCACGGGGCGAAGCCTGTCCCTGCCGGCATTGGTCACCGCCTCATACATCTCTTGGCCGCGCGCCCGCAACATTATAATGTAGCTTATCAGGACTATGGCGTTATTGACCACTATGCCCATGAGCATGATTACGCCCAGGTAACTGACTACATTCAAAGTCGTTCCGGTAACCAGGAAAGCGATGATCACCCCGACAAAGGTAAACGGTATGGAAAACATGATGATAAAGGGGTCCAGCAGCGACTCGAATTGGGCTGCCATGATCATGTAGACCAGCGCCACGCCCAGAAGCAAAAGCAGGCCCAGGTCTTTAAACGCTTTTTTCTGCTCTTCTGCCTGGCCGCCGAAATTGATCATCATCTCTGAAGGGATGGCTATCTTCTCAAGCTCTTTCTTGATATCCTCTACCACTTTTCCCGACGAGCGTTTATAATTATTGCATTCCACGCGCACGACCCTTTCGCGGTTCTGCCGCTCGATAGAAACCGGGCCGTATATCTCGCCAATCTTGGCGATATTGGAGAGCCGGATCTGTTTTTGCGTTGAGGGTGAGACAATAGGCAGGTTCTCCAGGTCTTCTATCTTCTGGCGGCTGGATTCTTCAAGGCGCACCACGATATCGTAGGTCTCTCCTTTTTCGCGATACCTGGTAGAGGTGGAGCCGGCAATATAGGTCTCTAAGCTGTTGGCAATGGTATCTATATCCAGCCCCAGGCTTGCGGACTTTTCCCTGTCTATCTCGATGTTTAACTGCGGGCGGTTTAATTCGCGCGAGACAGACACATCAACTGCCCCGGGGATCTTTTCCATTACCCCCTTTATCTGGGAGGCCACCCTGTCCGTATCCTCAAAGGAATTCCCGATTATCTCCACCTGTATGGCCTTGCCTCCTGTTCCGGAGATCATCCTGCCGATGGGGTTACCTGTGGATATGTCTATTTTTAAGACGCCCGGCATCTCTCTTATCTTATTTCGCAATAACTGCGCGATATCCTTGTCCGAACGATTCCTTTCTGTCTTGGATACTAACTTTGCCCCGGCAAGGATTACGTGGGTGCCGGTGGCCTGGCCGGTGGCCCGGGCCCTGCCGGGGATCTCTCCGTGCCTGCAAAAATATAACCTTCCCTCAGGAACCTCTTTATGCAGCAGCTCTTCGATGCGGCTGGCGACCTTGGCGGTCTCTTCAAAACGAGTGCCCAGGGCTAAATTTATGGTAAGCCGCACGTCTCCGGTATCTTCCTCCGGTGCAAACTCGTTGCCTACAAATGGCACAAGTAGCATGGTAAAAACAAATATGCAGGCGAATCCGATGAGAACCAGTTTCTTGTGGCGCAGGCACCAGCCGAGTTGCCGCGAATAAAAATTCTCCCAGGACCTGAACATGTTCTCTGAAAAATCGTAGAACCTCCCGATAATCCGCGTTTTCTCCTCTTGAGGCTGGGCAACCCGCATGAGCTTAGAGGCAAGCATAGGGCTAAAAGTAGAGGCGGTAAAGAGGGAGCCGATCAGGGTGACGGTTACGATGACTGCCATCTCTCCGAACATGATCCCTACTACGCCGGGCAGAAAAAGCATCGGCATGAATACGACTACGGTGGTAAAGGTAGAGGCAGCAATTGCCAAAAACATCTCCCGGGCGCCGAAGATCGCCGCCTCAACAGGACGGTTGGCGCGTTCGAGCTTGCGGTAGATATTGTCCACTATGACAATGGCGTTATCAACGACCATGCCCGCGGCGATCGCCAGGCTGGATAAGCTGATGACGTTAATAGTCTTGCCGCTTAAGAAAAGGTATATAAAAGATATCAACAGCGAGAACGGTATGGTCAGGGCGATGATGACGCTGGGTATTAGCTGACGCAGGAAAAACCAGACCACCAGGACCACCAGGGATATGCCTACCCACACCGTGGATTTTAACGAATTGAGGGAATTGATAATGTCTTTGGAGTTATCAAAAATGATGTTTATCTTTATGTCGCGCGGTATGACCTTCTCCAGCTCTTTGAGCTTTTTCTTTACACGCTCTGCGACTTCAACCGTATTAGTGTCGCTCTGCTTGAGCACCATGAGCATCAGCCCCTGCTGCCGGTTGATGCGCACGCTCATCATTACTTCTTTGAAACCGTCCTCTACGCGCGCCACGTCTTTAAGATACACCAGGCCGCCGTTTTTCTTGCCCAGGATCACGGTATTTATCTCTTCCGGGGACAGGAACTCTCCCGGGATACGGATAAGATAATCCGTAAGGCCGCTTTTCAGTTTCCCCAGCGGCTTGGAAACGTTTTCCTTCCTGATGGCATTCTCTATATCGAGTATGGAGAGGCCGTAACCCTCAAGCCGCTGGCGGTCAAGCCAGACATTGATCTGGCGCTCCAGCCCTCCGAACATTTGCACCGTTCCTACTCCGGGAAGCTGGCGCAGGGCATCGGCAACCCGTTTATCTATTAAATCATACAGATCGCTGTAAGATTCTTTGGCGGTTACACCCATAAAAAGAATGGGGATATTGGAGGTATTGAATTTAAATATGTAGGGGTTGTCCATTTCATCCGGGATATCCGGCAGGAAGCGCTTGGCAAGTTCGATCCTGTCGCGCACGTCGTTGGAGGCGGCATCCAGGTTTGTACCCCAGATGAATTTAAGCGAGATAACGGAGAGCCCGTCAGAGGACTGGGAGGTTATTTTTTCCAGGCCCGGGGTAGAGGCAAGCTGGTTCTCCAGGGGTTCACTCACCTTTACTTCTACGTCTTCGGGGCTGGCCCCGGGATAGGCGGAGATTACGCTGATCACCGGCGGCTCTATCTTGGGCATAGAGTCTATTCCCAGACGGCTAAGGCTGTAGGCGGCAAGCACGATGATAGAACAGAATATCATCAGGTTGGTGACCGGCCTCTTAACCCCGAATTCCGGAAGGTTCATCTTAATTTATTCCTCTACTGAAACAGGGGCTCCTTCGTAGAGCCTTTGCTGACCGATTATGACGACCAGATCGCCATCTTTTAAGCCTTCTGTTACTTCAAAATAAGGCCCTTGGCGTATCCCCAATTTTATCTTCTTGAGCACTGCCTTTTTATTTTCTATCACGTACACGTATACCTGCGAATCCTTGCCTACTATCGCCTCTTTCATGACCACGGGTATATTCTTACGCTCATCTATAACTAAGCTTACTTTGGCGAACATCCCTGACTTCAAAAGGTGCTCTGTGTTGTCCACGACAATCTCCACGGGGGCGGTGCGGGTAGCCTGATCCAGCACCGGGCTTACCTTGGTTACGCTGCCTTTAAAATCTTTTTTGGGATACGCGTCGACCGTAATCCGCGCCTCCTGGCCTACGGATATCCTGGGCAGGTATTTCTCGGGAATATCAAGGTTCGTCTTTACCTTGTCCATATTGACTACCAGGGCTATTGGCGTCTGCGTTGTCACCTTCTCTCCCATGTCCACATACACCCTGCCGATAACTCCAGTCAAAGGAGTTTCTACCGGCGCTCTTTCAAACCTAAGCCCTACTTCATCGCGGTCAATGTAGGCAACCGCCTCGCCCTTTTCCACGGGGGAGCCGTCTTCTTTTGCCTTCTCGATTATCTTCCCGCTCACCTTGGGATAAATCGTGGCTTCATCCTGCGCTTTGATGCTGCCGACATAATCAATTGACTGCTCAAGGCTGGTATATTCTATCCTTGATACCTTGACCGGGATAGAATCCGGCTGCTCTTGAGCCTTTTGCTGTTGACAACCGGCCAGCAGTAAGGATAAGAAGAAAGTCGTTATTAATCTATACATTAAATACCCCCTGTTGATTTCTCAAAATCAACCTTGGCAATAACGCAATCGTAAACCGACTGTCTTTTATTAAATAACGCTACGGAGTACTTCAATTGCGCATCATCCAAAGCCAACCCGCTTATGTGGCCTTGGCTGTATTTCTTCTTGGCGCTCTCAAGGTTATCGTCATAAAACTTCAGGTCAGAATCGGATGAGCTTAGCTTGGCTATGGCAGTGCTTAATGCCAGGTAAGCGTTTTTCAACTCCAGGGCTATATCCTTTGCCGTCTTTTCCTTGGAAAGCCTGGCCTCTTTCAAGTCCGCCATGGCCTGTTCCACTTTTGCCTTGGTAAGCCATCCGTCAAAAACCGGCCAGGAAAAAGTTACGCCTGCCACATTGTAATCGTTACGGTTGGAGGTAAGGCCTGAAACGGCCGTAGCGTGCGAGCGGCTGTAATAATCCCAGGAGGCGTAAATACTGGGTCTGGCATCAGCCTTGGCTATCTGGAGAGCCTTCTCTTTTGCCTTGACCTCTGCCTCAAACTGTTTTATCTCGGCTCGCTTTGACATTGCCTGAATAAAGGCAGAATCAAATGCAAGCTCCTGCGGCTCATAATTCAGATAACCCTTAGGCGCTATCTTAACATCCCTTTCAAGATATAACAAGTTATTAAGCAGCGCTTGGGCTGAGGCCTTCTGGTTAACCGATGCTTCGTAGGCCTGTTTTGATGCTTCCAAAGACGCCTCGATCTCTAAGATATCCGCGCCTGAGGCCTGCCCGTAGCGGTAGCGTTCCCTCAAGAAATCAAGATGCTGCGAAGCGTTATTCAATATCTGCCTGTTCAATTCCGATAATTCTTGCGCCAAAAGCAGGGTATAGAAAGCCTTTTTCACTACGGAGACGGCCTCCAGCTTCGCCTTATCTAAAACTGCTTTGGCTGCTTCAAGGTTATAGCCGTTGAACTTTATCGTATTAATGGTCTTGCCGCCTTTATAGATATATTGCTTGGCGCTGACCTGTGCCTGATTCTGACTGATGTCCTTATTATAATATCCGGAGGTCCTGTTCCAGGTGGCCGAAACATCTATCTCGGGGAATAAGGCCGCGTCTGCCTCGGCAAGCCTTGCCTTGGCCTTCTTTACTTCTTCATTTTTAAGCAGGATATCGCGGTTATCCCTTAGGGCCAGGGCAATTGCTTCATCCAGAGACAAAGAGACCTCTTCTGCATATGAACCTGGGATAAAACTAAATGATACGCATATGGTTATGATGAGCGCGGATAGCAAGCCCTTCATCAGCCTTCCCCCTTCTCCGCCATAAGCATCTGGTGCACACGAGTAAGCACGCCCAGGTAACTCTGGCGGTCTGCGTCCGGGATCCTGCTGAATATATCCATTACGAAACGGCGCCTGCGTTCATTGATCTTCTTAATCAATTTAAGGCCTTTGGACATGAGCCTAACCTTAATGATCCTCCTGTCATCCGGATCATAGACCCTCCTGACGTAGCCGCATTTTACCAGCCTGTTTACTATACCGGTCGTGGCGGGGGTGGTCACGTTCATAAAACGCGCCAGGTCGCTCATCTTAGACTCGCCGTTCTGGTTTAAATAGTTCATAATCAAGAGCTGCGGCAAGGTGACCTTGCCTTCGTATATCTCGCAGGCGTTGCGGCGCATGAACTCCTTTACTACTGCAGGCATGATACTGGCGATCCTGTCCGCGAACTCCTCGAGTGATATGGTCATATCTAGCTCCATTAATATTTAATTATGTTAACTATTAACTGAATTAAGTATAATATTAAAATGCCCCCTTGTCAAGAAGCTTTTACGGGGCAACAAAAGAGGGGTTTTTAGAGTGTTCTGGTGAGATTGTCCAGGAACTGCAGCTCGGCTTTGACCATCTGCAGGTTGTGCTCGAGGATCCGTGTCAGCGAAGACTCCCGCGCGCCGCTGTGGGATTTAAGCATGGAGGCCAGGCCCCTGGAGATCTTTTTTAGTATATGCATCCTCGCCTTTAATCTCCTGCGGGCGGGCTCCGGTTGAAGGTAGTTCAAAAAATAAAGGCTCAGGTCCAGGCTGAACTGCGGCCGTTTAAGCTCCAACAGGCTCTTGCTTAGAAGCTCCTGGAAACGGGCCTGCCCGCGTTCGGTAAGACAGTACACCGTGCGCAAAGGCCTCTTGCCGATCCTGGTCACGCGTTTTGCGATAAAACCCTTTTTCTCCAGTATCTGAAGGGGATAATATATGGACTTAAGGTTTACTCCGGTGAAAAGCGAGAAGATCTCGTGGATTTTTGTCTTTATATCGTAGCCGTGCTTTGGCCCTTCCTTAAGCAGCCCTAAAAATATCAACTCCTGCTCGATCATCCCGTGACCCCGATATCCCTGAACTTCTTATACCTGAGCCTTAAAAGCTCCTCTTTATCCAGGCCCATCAGCTCTTTAAGGGTCTTGCCTAAGACTTCCTTTACGTTATGCGCTGCCCGCTGTGGATCACGATGAGCCCCGCCCATCGGCTCAGGGATCACCCCTTCGATGATTCCGAATTTAAGCAGGTCTTGACCGGTCAACTTCAACACTTCGGCAGCCTGCGGGGCCTTGGATCCGTTCTTCCACAGTATCGCCGCGCAGCCTTCGGGCGAGATCACGGAATAATAAGAGTTCTCCAGGACAAAGACCTTGTCTGCGATCCCTATCCCCAGGGCGCCACCGGAACCCCCTTCCCCGATGACCGTAGCTATTATAGGCACGCCGATGCCGGCCATCTCCCTTAAATTCGTGGCTATAGCCTGGGACTGCCCGCGTTCCTCCGCCCCTATGCCCGGATATGCGCCTGGAGTGTCGATGAATATTATTATCGGCATGCCGAACTGCTCCGCCAGCTGCATGAGCCTTAATGCCTTGCGGTAGCCTTCGGGATGGGCGCAGCCGAAATTGCGCCTAAGGTTTTCCTTGGTATCCCTGCCCTTCTGGTGGCCCATGACCACAACCTTGTTGTCTTGGAACCTGGCCAGGCCGCAGACCAGCGCCTTGTCGTCGGAAAAAGCCCTGTCTCCGTGCAGCTCCATAAAATCGGTCATCAGCATATTGACGTAATCGAGCGTGTAGGGCCTTTGCGGATGGCGGGCCAGCTGCACCTTCTGCCAGGCCGTAAGCTTGCCGTAGGTCTCTTTCCTGAGATGTTCAAGCTTATCTTCGAGCTTCTTTACCTCGGCGGAAAGATCTATCTTCTTCTCCGAGACGAAATGCCTTAGCTCTTCGATCTTCTTTTCCAGCTCTAATATAGGTTTTTCAAAATCCAATCCGGCCATAGTTTAGTTGACAGTTAACAGTTGACAGTTGACGGTCGGCAATGAAGCATCTTTCTTGGAACTATTCAACTACGGTTACTTCAGTACCTATGGGAATAATTGTATAGAGCTCTTCTACGTCGGCATTTAACATGCGCACGCACCCGGCAGTAACCTGTTTGCCCAACAACTGAGGTTCGGTAGTGCCGTGGATGCCGTAACCGGCAAGATCAAAACCCAGCCAGCGCGTCCCCAGGATATTATCGGGGCTGGAGGCCGGCACCACTGCTCCTGATTTAAACCACGTAGGATTAGTGAGCTTGTTGACTATTTTGAAGTTACCCGCGGGCGTGCAGTTGTCTTTACCGGTAGAGACGACATAGGTCTTGATTATCTCCTCGTTGCTTTTTAGGATCATGATATTCTGCGATTTGTAAACCAGCAGGCTAAAAGGCGCGGTCCAAACTTTTAACTTCTGTCCGGCGTAAATCTTTGCATCCTTTAGGGAGTTGGCTTTGGCCAAAAGCTCGGTAGTGGTATTAAAGTGCTTGGCGATCTTGGTGAGGTTATCACCGGGCCGTACCTCATAAAGAGTGCTTCCGGAGGTCACCACCGGAGAAAAAAGCAGTTTTATGTTAAGCTCTTCGGCTTTCTTCTGCCAATCCATGACTTCTCTTGAGCTTGGAAACTCCGCGACCAGCTTCTGATAGGCCTCTTTTGCCTCCGGCAACAAACCTTTTGTTTCCAGGGAGCGGGCCTGGTTGACTAGCTTCGAGGAAGATCCGAGATTTATCCTGGGCATGGAAACCGCCATCCCGCTTTTACGCGTAAAAAAGAACGCCGCCGCTACGGCAATAATCAGCAAAATCGCGGCTATGACCGCCAGCATCTTCTTGTTCACTCTCTCCTCCTTACTCGTTATAAGCCAGAAATCACCTTGACAGAAAAGCGATGAAAACCCCCAGAAGAAAACCGCCGATGACCTCGATCGGAGTATGCCCCACAAGCTCACGCAGCCGGTCGTCTTTTATTCTTCCCTGCCAGTAGATATCTTCGGTTATCTTGTTAAGTATCCTTGCCTGCCTGCCCGTAGCCCTGCGCACGCCCTGGGCGTCAAACATGACCACAATGGCAAATGCCGCTGCCAGGGCAAAATCAACGCTGCCAAAACCATGTTCAAGGCCTATGGCTGCGGCAAGACACGACGCTCCTGCAGCGTGGCTGGAAGGCATGCCTCCTGTGCCTACGAACCAGCGGAAATCAAACTTTTTTTCCTTTATTACTCCGATAGTTACCTTGATCGACTGGGCAATGACCCAGGCAGCCAAGGTTGTCATAAATATTTTGTTGTGAAAAATCTGAATTATATTATCCATATTGCTAAGCTTTTAAGGAGCGGGGCGCACTTCTATCCTAACCCTAGCCGGCGCAGTCGTTTTTCCGTCTTTTATCAAATAGCCGCGATTGCCTTCAATAAGACGATATACGGTCTTGGTTTTGCTCTTCAAGCTGGCGCTCATCTTACGCATGCGCAGCTTTACCTCTTTAATAGCTTTTTTAAGCTCCGGGATGGATGAAAGCTTTGCCTTTAGTATGGAGTTCTCCTGAGAAAGATTGGCGATCTCGGCATTAAGCTGGAGCTCCTTTTCTTTAAGCGCCTCGTTCTCCATTTTGAGGCTAGCCAGCCTCATGGTCAGGTCTTCGACTATCTTCTGCGCCTGGCCATATCGGCCTTCGGCGGCAGGTTGAATAATTATCACCTCTCCCTTGCCCCCGGATAAATACGCGCTCTGTTCATCCAGCTCGTTCTGCACGATTTTCTGTTTCTCTAACTGCCGCAATAATTTTTGCTTCTCGACTTCAAGCACTGCGGCCCGTTTCTTTACCTTTGACAGGTCCGCCTTTAAGCGGTACTTCTGACCTACTACCACAAAATAGGCGATAAGCAGAAGGAGCAGGATAAAACCCCCAATTACCATCAATCTATCCTGAAAAACGCTTTTTTTCATAGAGTATTATTATATAACCCGAGATATAAATTGCAAGCTATTTCTGGGTTAGATATCGCCTCGACATTCGTCTATTTAGAGTAAAAGGAGGGATTTATGCTGGCAAAGATCCGTGGTCTGGGTTTAGCGGGTATTGAGTCTTTTCCGGTGGAAATCGAGGCTGACGTGACCAATGGGCTGCCTGGTATCAGCATCGTAGGGCTTGCGGATACGGCGATAAGGGAAAGCAAAGAAAGGGTAAAGGCCGCAATCAAAAACTCGGGTTTCCGCTGGCCGCAGGACAGGATAACCTTAAGCCTGGCCCCGTCTAATTTGAAGAAAGAAGGAGCGTCGTTTGACCTGCCTATTGCCCTGGCAATACTGGCGGCTTCCGGCCAGATAAGGGCCGAATCCTTAAGCGGCTATTCATTTATGGGCGAGCTCTCTCTGGACGGCACTTTAAGGGCTGTTCCGGGCGTGCTCCCTGCTGCCGTTGCCTGCGCCGAAGAGGCGGCAAAGGACCTGGTAGTGCCGATAGCAAATGCCAAGGAGGCCGCGCTTGTAACTTCGGTGAATGTTTGGCCTCAGAATACTTTAAAAGAGACGGTTAACTTCTTGAGCGATCCGGGTTTATATAAACCGTACAGGATAGACCTTATGAGTGCATCAAATCTTATGCCAGATCAGTCTTCGGACTTCGCCGAAATCAAGGGGCAGCATCTTGCCAAAAGGGCCATAGAAGTGGCTGTTTGTGGCGCCCATAACATCCTGATGATCGGCCCACCGGGAGCGGGAAAAAGCATGCTTGCCAAAAGGATACCT